>DLCH01000005.1:30117-101251 GCA_002480525.1 Gammaproteobacteria bacterium UBA7803
TTGCGGTCGATGCTGATGATCTTCACCTCGACTTCGTCGCCGGCCTTCAGCACGTTGCGGGCATCCTCCACCCGGTCCTGGCTGATCTCGGAGGCCTTCAGCGTGCCGGTGACCTCGGGGGCCAGCTCGATCACAGCTTCCTTCGGCTCGACCTCGGCCACCGTGCCTTTGACGATGGTGCCGCGGTCGTTCATGGCGGTGAAGTCGGAGAACGGATCCTGGTCGAGCTGCTTCACGCCCAGGGAGATCCGCTCGCGCTCCGGGTCCACGGACAGGATGACGGTCTCGATCTCTTCGCCCTTGCTGTAACGGCGCACGGCGTTCTCGCCGGGCTCGTTCCAGGAGATGTCGGAGAGATGCACCAGGCCGTCGATGCCGCCGTCCAGACCGATGAAGATGCCGAAGTCGGTGATCGACTTGATCTTGCCGGAGACGCGGTCGCCCTTGGCGTGGTTGATCGAGAACTCTTCCCACGGATTCGACCGGCACTGCTTGATGCCCAGCGAGATCCGGCGGCGCTCCTCGTCGATGTCGAGGACCATGACTTCCACCTCGTCGCCCACGGCCACGACCTTGGACGGATGGATGTTCTTGTTGGTCCAGTCCATCTCGGAGACGTGCACCAGGCCTTCCACGCCCTCCTCGATCTCGGCGAAACAGCCGTAGTCGGTGAGGTTGGTGACCGTGGCCAGCACGCGCGACCCTTCCGGGTAGCGGCGGGTGATGTCCACCCACGGATCGTCGCCGAGCTGCTTCATGCCCAGGCTGACGCGGTTCTTCTCGCGGTCGAACTTGAGGATCTTGACCTCGATCTCGTCGCCGACGTTGACCATCTCGGACGGATGGCGGATACGGCGCCAGGCCATGTCGGTGATGTGCAGCAGGCCGTCGACCCCGCCGAGATCCACGAACGCGCCGTAGTCGGTGAGGTTCTTCACGATGCCCTTGATCACCTGGCCTTCCTGCAGCGACGCCAGCAGGGCCTCGCGCTCGACGCTGTTCTCTTCCTCGAGCACCGCGCGGCGGCTGACCACCACGTTGTTGCGCTTCTGGTCCAGCTTGATGACCTTGAACTCGAGCGGCTTGCCTTCCAGGTGCGCGGTTTCGCGCAGCGGGCGGATGTCCACCAGCGAGCCCGGCAGGAACGCCCGGATCTCGTTGATGTCGACGGTGAAGCCGCCCTTCACCTTGCCGCTGATCTGGCCTTCCACCACTTCGTGGTTGTCGAAGGCGGTCTCCAGCATCTTCCAGGTCTCGGCCCGCTTGGCCTTCTCACGGGACAGCCGGGTCTCGCCCCAGCCGTCGTCGACCACTTCCATGGCCACGTGCACCTGATCGCCGATCTGCAGGCTGAACTCGCCGTTGTCGTCGAGGAACTGGTTGCGCGGAATCACGCCTTCGGACTTCAGCCCGGCGTGCACCACGACGAAGTCGCCGGTGATGTCGACGACCGTGCCGGTGACGATGGAGCCCGGCTCCATCTCCACCGTTCTCAAACTCTCTTCAAAAAGATCCGCAAAAGATTCGCTCATATTTCCGTCACGCAGCGTGCAGAACGTCCGTCCCTGCGGCACGCGTTTGCAGACGCCGGCGTGAACTCTCCGTTGATTGGTTGGCGGTCATGCCGGAGCAATCTGGCATGCCGGTTGGTTCATGAAATGCGCCGGTTGCGACCGAATCGCAGCGCGACGCCCCGTTTTCCTGCGCGCGCTACTGCAAGGCGCGCACAAGGGTCGGCGAGGCTATCACCTAAATCCTTGTTTTTCAACCAGTTAAATCAGGCGGCCCGTCAGCACAGGCCGGCCTTGCGGGCGGCGGCCAGGACATGGGCCAGGACGTCGTCCGCCGACAGCCGCGAGCTGTCGATGATCAGGGCGTCCGCGGCGGGCCGCAGCGGGGCCACGTCGCGGTTGCGGTCGCGGTCGTCCCGCTCCGCGAGGGCGGCCAGCACGTCGTCCCGGTCGACCCGCTCGCCGCGCTCGAGGAGCTGGCGATGGCGCCGGTCGGCCCGTTCCTCCAGGCCGGCGTCCAGGAACACCTTGAGCGGCGCGTCCGGGAACACCACGGTGCCCATGTCCCGGCCGTCGGCCACCAGCCCGGGCGGGCGCCGCTGGGCGCGCTGCAGGTCGAGCACCGCGTCGCGCACCGGCTGCAGCGCCGCCACGCCGCTGGCCGCGGCGCTGACGGCCTCGGTGCGGATGTCCCGGGTGCGGTCCCGGCCGTCCACCAGCACCGTGGCGTCGTCGAAGCGGATGTCGAGCCCGCGGCCGAGCGCCCCCAGGGCGGCCGCGTCGTCCACGGCCACGCCCCGGTCCAGCGCCTCGCAGGCGACGATGCGGTACAGGGCGCCGCTGTCCAGCAGGTGCCAGCCGAGCCGCTCGGCGAGGCGTTCGGCCAGGGTGCCTTTGCCCGAGCCGCTCGGGCCGTCGATGGCGATCACCGGCGCGGCCGCGGCCTCAGTCATCGGTTCCGCCCCGCCGGGCCGCGGCCCGGCGAATGAACGCCGCCAGCCCGTCGGCATCGCCGGCGCCGAGCAGGTCCCGCGCCTCGCCCAGGGACCGCTCCAGCTCGTCCAGCGCGGTCAGCACGGCTTCCCGGTTGAGCTGGAAGATCGGCGTCCACATGTCCGCGTCGGCGGCGCCGATGCGGGTGAAGTCGCGGAACCCGCCGGCCGTGTGGGGCCGGTGCTCGTCGGTGATCTGCTGCAGGTAGGCGAAGGCCACCAGGTGAGGCAGGTGGCTGGTCACCGCGAGCACCCGGTCGTGATCCTCGGCGCCCATCTCGGTGACCCGGGCGCCCAGGGCCTGCCACCAGCCCGCCACGGCCACCAGGGCCTCCCGGTCGGTTTCCGGCGCCGGCGTGACGATGACCTCGGCGTCGGCGAACAGGTCCGGCCGCGCCGCGTCGGGGCCGCTGCGTTCGCTGCCGGCGAGCGGATGGCAGGGCACGAACCGCCGCGGCAGGCCGCCGCTGCGCCGGGCGGCCGCCAGCACCGGCGCCTTGACGCTGCCGGCGTCGAACAGGATGCCCGGGTGATCCGTCAGCAGCACCACCCAGTCGGCGATGGTATGGCTGGGGCCGGCGAGCAGCACGGCGTCGACATCCGCCGGCACGTCGTCGGCCACGGCATCGATCACCCCCAGCGTGAGGGCCCGGTCGGCGCGACCGGCATCCGGCTCGATGCCGACCACCGACTCGAACACGCCGGCGCGGCGCGCGCCCAGAGCGAAGGAAGAGCCGATCAGGCCGGTGCCGACCACTGCCAGGCGCACGGTCAGCCCAGCACGCGGCGCAGGGCCTCGAGGAAGCGCGCGTTCTCGTCCGCCAGCCCCACGGTCACCCGGAGGTGCCGCGGCAGGCCGTATTCCGCCACCGGCCGGACGATGACGCCCTCCCGCAGCAGTGCCTCGTAGACCGCCGCACCCGGCGCCGGCCCATCCGCGCCGAAGCCGGCCGGGACCTCGAAGGTGACGAAGTTGCCCGCCGACGGGATGTAGCGGATGCCCAGATCGTCGAGGCCCCGGGTGAGCGCCGCCATGCCCTCGGCGTTCAGGCGCCGGCTCTCGAGGAGATAGCCGTCGTCGGCCAGGGCCGCCTCGGCACCGGCCAGGGCCAGGCTGTTGACGTTGAAAGGCTCGCGCACCCGGTTCATCAGGTCCGCCGCCTCGGCGCTAGACACCGCGTAGCCGACCCGCAGGCCGGCCAGGCCGTAGATCTTCGAGAACGTGCGGGTGACGATCAGGTTCGGATAACGATCGAGCAGCGCGACGCCGTCCGGGTAGCCGGCCGCCGTCACGTACTCGAAGTAGGCCTCGTCGAGCACCATCCACACCCGGGACGGCAGCGCGTCGAGAAAGGCCGTGAGCGACCCCTCGTCCACCCAGGTGCCGGTGGGATTGTTGGGATTGGCGAGGAACACCATGGCGGTGTCGTCGCCCACCGCCGCCAGCATGGCGTCCAGATCGGCTCCGTAGTCCTTGGCCGGCACCTCCACCAGGCGCGCGTCGTTGACGGTGATGCCGATGCGGTAGACCACGAAGGCGTGCTCGCTGATCACCGCCGAGGCGTCGGGGCCCAGCGCCATGGCGGCCGCCAGGTTCAGCACGTCGTTGGAGCCGTTGCCGAGGGTGATCCGGTTCGGCGCGACGCCGAGCCGTTCGGCCAGCGCCTGCTTCAGCCGGAAGCCATTGCCGTCCGGGTAGCGCGACAGCCCCGGAACGGCCGCCTCGATGGCCTGGCGCACCCGCGCCTCCGGTCCCCGCGGGTTCTCGTTGCTGGCGAGCTTGACGATGTCGGTGATGCCCAGCTCCCGGGTCAGCTCGTCGACGGGCTTGCCCGGCTTGTAGGGCGAGAGGCTTCTGACGTTGTCGTTGACCTTCATGCCGGCCACCTTAACACCCCCTACACGACAGCCTGGGGATAGGAGCCGAGGGAGCGTACCTCCATGGCCACCTGGCCGACCTCGTCGAGCACTTCCTGGATGCGCGGCTCGCTCTGATGACCGTCGAAGTCGATGAAGAACACGTAGGACCAGCTTCCCGACTTGGCCGGCCGGGTCTCGATCCGGGTGAGGCTGATGCCGTGGCTGTGGAACGGCTCCAGCACCTTGTACAGGGCGCCGGGCTCGTTGCGGGTGGACACCAGGATCGACGTCTTGTCCCGGCCGCTCGGACCAACCCGCTGCCGGCCGATCACCAGGAAGCGGGTCTTGTTGTCCGGATGATCCTCGATGCGGGTGGCGAGGATGCGCAGGCCGTACCGCTCCGCCGCCACCTCGCCGGCGATGGCGGCGAGCCCGGGCTTGCCGGCCACGAGCTGGGCGGCCTCGGCGTTGCTGTTCACCGGCGTGCGGGGAATACCCGGATAGTGGGTGTCCAGCCAGTGCCGGCACTGGGCCAGGGACTGGGCGTGGGAGACGATCTCGGTGATCGGATCGTCCGCCGTGGTCTTCTGGCTGACCAGCAGCGCGTGGTGAATGGGCAGCTCCACCTCGGCGCAGACCAGCACCGGGGATTCCATGAAGCAGTCCAGGGTATGGTTGACCATGCCCTCGGTGCTGTTCTCCACCGGCACCACGCCGTAGTGGGCGCCTTCGGACTCCACCTCCCGGAACACCTCGTCGATGGAGGCCAGCGCCCGGGTGCCGGCGAAGTGGCCGAACTGCTTCACCGCCGCCGCCTCGGTGTAGGTGCCCGGCGGGCCCAGGTAGGCGATGGTCAGCGGCTGCTCGAGATTCAGGCAGCAGGAAATGATCTCGCGGAACAGCCGCGCCAGGTCCTCGTCGGACAGCGGGCCCTGATTCTCCGCCTTGATGCGGGCGAGGATCTGCGCCTCGCGCTCCGGGCGGTAGAACACCGGCGGCTGGTCGCCGGGCTCGGCGTGCTTGATGCGGCCGACCGCCAGGGCGCAGTCCGCGCGTTCGTTGAGCAGGCGCTGCAGGTCCCGGTCGATGGCGTCGATGCGCTCGCGCACCGCCTCGAGGGTCAGACCTGCCGCGCCCGAGGGCGTGCCGCCGGACTTATCCGTGCTCATGCTCGAAGGCCTGCATGTAGTCCACCAGCGCGTCCACGGCCGCTTCCGGCACCGCGTTGTACAGGCTCGCCCGCATGCCGCCGACGCTGCGGTGCCCCTTCAGGTTGGTCAGCCCGCGCTCCTCGGCGCCGGCGAGGAACGTCTTGTCCAGCGCCGCGTCGGCCAGGGTGAAGGGCACGTTCATCAGCGACCGGTCGTGGCGCGCCACCGGCGAGGCGTAGAAGTTGCTCGCCTCGATGGCGTCGTAGAGCTTCGCCGCCTTGCGCTGGTTGCGGGCCGCGATGGCGGCGACGCCGCCCTCGGCCTTCAGCCACTCGAACACCAGGCCGGCCAGGTACCAGGCGTAGGTCGGCGGCGTGTTCGACATGGAGTCCGCCTCGGCGTGCACGGCGTAGTCGAGCATGCTCGGCGTGCCCGGCCGGGCGTTGCCCAGCAGGTCCTTGCGCACCACCACCACCGTCAGGCCGGCCGGGCCGATGTTCTTCTGGGCGCCGGCGTAGATCAGCGCGAAGCGCGACACGTCCACCGGCCGCGACAGGATGTCCGAGGACATGTCGGCCACCAGCGGCGCCGGCGCCTCGGGAAACTCGTGGAACTGCACGCCGCCGATGGTCTCGTTGGAGCAGACGTGCAGGTAGGCCGCGTCCTTCGACAGCGACC
Source organism: Gammaproteobacteria bacterium UBA7803 (assembly GCA_002480525.1). Taxonomy (GTDB): domain Bacteria; phylum Pseudomonadota; class Gammaproteobacteria; order Pseudomonadales; family Azotimanducaceae; genus UBA7803. The sequence continues at coordinate 36,310 of DLCH01000005.1, forward strand.
AGGTTGCCGGGTCGGGCACGTGGGTGAAGTTGTCGGCCTCGGCGCTGGCGGCGACATTGACCTCGCAGAAGCGCTTCGCCTCCTTGATGGCCTTGGTGGACCAGGAGCCGGTGTTCACGTAGTCCGCGCGGGTCCGGTCGCCGAGCAGATTCATCGGCACCATGGCGAACTGGGTGGTGGCGCCGCCCTGCAGGAACAGCACGGCGTAGTCGTCCGGCACGGCCAGCAGCTCGCGGAAGTCCGCCTCGGCGCGCTCGGCGATGTCGATGAACTCCTTGCTGCGATGGCTCATCTCCATCACCGACATGCCGCTGCCGCGATAGTCGAGCAGCTCGTCCCGGGCGCGCTCGAGCACCTCGACGGGCAGCGCCGCCGGCCCGGCCGAGAAGTTGAACACACGCCGTTCAGTTGAACCGTGGGAGCGATCTCCAGATCGCGATTCTTCCCCCGGACTACTCATACCTCACTCGCCTCCGTCGTCGCTGTCATCATCGCCATCGTCCGCCTCGTCGGTCTCGACGATGCGCTGCACGCCGACCAGATGCTCGTCGTCGCGCAGGTTGATCAGCCGCACGCCCTGGGTGTTGCGGCCGAGCAGGGACACCTCGTCGGCCTTGGTGCGCACCAGAGTGCCGAGGTTGCTGATCAGCATGATCTCCTCGCCCTCGAACACCTGCACGGCGCCCACCAGGCTGCCGTTGCGGTCGCTGGTCTGCATGCCGATCACGCCCTGGGTGCCGCGCCCCTTCACCGGGAACTCGTCCACCTGGGTGCGCTTGCCGTAGCCGTGCTCGCTGGCCGTGAGCACGTAGCCGCCGTCCTGGGGAATGATCAGCGAAATCACCCGGTGGTCGCCGGTCATGCGGATGCCGCGCACGCCCCGGGCCGTGCGGCCCATGGCGCGGACGTCGGACTCCTTGAACCGCACCGCCTTGCCGGAGCTCGAGATCAGCAGCGCGTCGCAGTGCCCGTCGGTGAGCGCCACCCCGACCAGGGTGTTGCCCTCCTCGAGCTCCAGCGCGATCAGGCCGTTCGAACGGGGCCGGGAGAACTGCTCGAGGGGCGTCTTCTTGACCGTGCCGTTGCCCGTGGCCATGAACACGAACCAGCCCTCGGAGTACTCCTTGATGGGCAGGATCGCGGTGATCCACTCCTCGGCCACCAGCGGCAGCATGTTCACCAGCGGCCGGCCCTTGGCGCCGCGGCCGGCCTGGGGAATCTGATAGACCTTCAGCCAATACACCTTGCCCAGGTTCGAGAAGCACAGCAGCGTGTCGTGACTGTGGGCCACCAGCAGATGCTGGACGAAGTCCTCGTCCTTCACCGACGTGGCCGCGCGGCCGCGCCCGCCCCGCTTCTGGGCCTGGTAGCTGTCCAGCGGCTGGGTCTTGGCGTAGCCCTGGTGGGAGATGGTCACCACCAGGTCTTCCTCGTTGATCAGGTCCTCGATGGTGAGGTCTTCCTGGGAGGACAGGATCTCGGTCCGCCGGTCGTCGCCGTAGGCCTCGCGGATGGCGCCAAGCTCGCCGCGGATCACCTCGATCAGCCGCTCCCGGGAAGCGAGGATGTCCTGCAGATCGGCGATCTCGTCGAGAATGCCCTGGTAATCCTCCAGCAGCTTGCCCTGCTCCAGCGCGGTGAGCCGCTGCAGGCGCATGTCGAGGATGGCCTGGGCCTGCTCCTCGGACAGCCAGTAGAGGCCGTCGCGGAAGCCGTACTGCTCGGGCAGGCCGTCCGGCCGGCAGGCGTCGCTGCCCGCCCGGGACAGCAGTTCCTGCACCGCGTCCGACTCCCAGCCGCGGCCCATCAGCGCTTCCCGCGCCTCCGCCGCGCCGGGCGAGGCCTTGATCAGCTCGATCACCGGGTCGATGTTGGCCAGCGCCACGGCCTGGCCTTCCAGGATGTGGCCGCGCTGGCGGGCCCGGCGCAGCAGGTAGATGGAACGCCGGGTGACCACCTCGCGGCGGTGCTGGAGGAACGCCTCCAGCATCTGCTTCAGGTTCAGCAGCCGCGGCTGGCCGTTCTCCAGCGCCACGCAGTTGATGCCGAACACCGACTGGAGCTGGGTCTGGGCGTAGAGGTTGTTCAGCACCACCTCGCCGGAATCGCCCCGGCGCAGCTCGATGACGATGCGCAGACCGTCCTTGTCGGACTCGTCGCGGAGCTCGGTGATGCCCTCGATTCGCTTGTCCTTGACCAGCTCGGCGATCTTCTCGATCAGCCGCGCCTTGTTGAGCTGGTAGGGAATCTCGGTGATGACGATGGTGTCCTTGTTGGACTTCTCGTCGTGCAGCACCTCGGCCCGGGCGCGCACGTAGATGCGGCCGCGGCCGGTGCGGTAGGCCTCGACGATGCCGGCGCGGCCGTTGATGATCGCCGCCGTCGGAAAATCCGGGCCCTGCACGTATTCCATCAGGCCGTCGATGGTGATGGTCGGGTCGTCCAGCAGCGCCAGGCAGGCGTCGATCACCTCGCGCAGATTGTGGGGCGGGATGTTGGTGGCCATGCCGACGGCGATGCCCGAGCTGCCGTTCACCAGCAGGTTCGGCACCTTGGTGGGCAGCACGTCCGGCATCTGCAGCGTGTCGTCGTAGTTCGGCACGAAGTCGACGGTCTCTTTGTCGAGATCCGCCAGCAGCTCCGTGGCGAACCGGTCCATGCGCACCTCGGTGTAACGCATGGCCGCCGGCGGGGCGCCGTCCACCGAGCCGAAATTGCCCTGCCCGTCCACCAGCGGGTAGCGCATGGAGAATTCCTGGGCCATGCGCACGGCGGTGTCGTAGATGGCAGCGTCGCCGTGGGGGTGGTACTTACCCATGACCTCGCCGACCACCCGGGCCGACTTCATGTAGGGCCGGTTCCAGACGTTGTTGAGCTCGCTCATGGTGAACAGCACGCGCCGGTGCACGGGCTTGAGACCGTCGCGCACGTCGGGCAGCGCACGGCCCACGATGACGCTCATGGCGTAGTCGAGATAGGACTGCCGCAGCTCGTCCTCGATGTTGACCGGAATGATCTCCCGGCCCTGATCAGACCCCAGATCGGACATAAGAAGGCATCATGGGAAAAGCGCGATATTTTATCACGACGGCGGGGGGAACACCCCCTCCTGACCTGCCCCCCGCCCCCGTAGGAGCGGCCTCCCGGCCGCGATTGTCCGGGCCATCCAGATCGCGGCCGGGAGGCCGCTCCTACGGGGTCATCGGGAGGCGTGGCCCTGTATAATCCGCCGATGGCGAAACAGGACTGCGATCAGATCATCGACGCCCGCTGGGTGCTGCCCGTGGCGCCGGTCAACGAGGCGCTCGAGGAGGCCAGCGTGGCGGTCGGCGACGGCCGGATCCGCGCGGTGGGCCCGCGGGAGGCGGTGCACGCCGCCTGGCAGGCGCCGACGGTGTGCCGGCTGCCGGACCACGCCCTGCTGCCGGGGCTGGTGAACGCCCACGGCCATGCCGCCATGACCCTGCTGCGCGGCTTCGCCGAGGACGCGCCGCTGGCGGAATGGCTGAGCCAGCACATCTGGCCGCTGGAGGCCCGCCTGGTGAGCGAGGCGTTCGTCCGGGACGGCACCCGGCTGGCGGCGGCGGAGATGATCCGCAGCGGCACCACCTGCTACTCGGACATGTACTTCTTCCCCGAGGTCAGCGCCGCCGTGGCCCGGGAGGCGGGCCTGCGCTGCCAGGCCGTGTTCCCGATCGTGCCCTTTCCCAACGCCTGGAGCGACGGTGTCGACGACGCCCTGCACAAGGGCATGGCCCTGCACGACACCTACCGGGAGCACCCGCTGGTCACCGTCGCCTTCGGCCCCCACGCCGCCTACAGCGTCGACCGGCCCGACCTGGAGCGCATCCGCACCTACGCCGACGAACTGGAGGCGCCGGTCCAGATCCACCTGCACGAGACCGCCGCCGAGGTGGCGGACGCCCGGGCCGAACACGGCGTGAGCTGGATCGGCCTGCTCGACCAGCTCGGGCTGCTCACCCCGCGGCTGCAGGCGGTCCACGTCACCCAGGCCGACGCCGACGAGATCGCCGCCCTGGCTCAGGGCGGGGTCAGCGTGGTGCACTGCCCGCACTCGAATCTCAAACTGGCCAGCGGCATCTGCCCGGTCGCCACGCTCCACGACGCCGGCATCAACGTCGCCCTGGGCACCGACGGCGCCGCCTCGAACAACACCCTGGACGTGCTGGCCGAGGCCCGGCTGGCGAGCCTGCTGGCCAAGATCTCCACCGGCGACACCCGGCGGCTGCCGGAGGCCCGGGCGCTGGAGATGGCGACCCTGGGCGGCGCCCGGGCGCTGGGCCGGGAGGCCGAGATCGGCTCCCTGGAGGCCGGCAAGCTGGCCGACATGATCGCCGTGGATCTTGGCGCCGCGCGTTTCCAGCCCGTCTACGACCCCACCTCGGCGCTCATTCACGGGGCGGCCGGCAGCGCGGTGAGCCACGTCTGGGTCGGCGGCCGCGCACTGCTGTACGATCGCGCCCTCATGACCCTGGACGAACCCGCCGCCATCGCCGCCGCCGCGGCCTGGCTGGAACAGGTGAGGAACTGAAGCCATGACCGTGAACGTCGACCAGTCGGAAATCGCCAAGTTCGAGGCCCTGGCCAGCCGCTGGTGGGATCCGGAAGGCGACTTCCGGCCGCTGCACGACATCAACCCGGCCCGGGTCGAATACATTCAGGCGCGAGCCGACCTGGCGGCCGGGCCGCTGGTGGACGTGGGCTGCGGCGGCGGCATTCTCAGCGAGAGCCTGGCCCGGGCCGGCGCCACGGTGACCGGCATCGACATGGCCGAAGCGCCCCTGTCGGTGGCGCGGCTGCACGCGCTGGACACCGGCGTCGAGGTGGAATACCTGGCCACCACCGCCGAGCAGCTCGCCGCCGAGCGCCCCGGCGGCTACGCCACGCTGACCTGCCTGGAGATGCTCGAGCACGTGCCCGACTACCCGTCGACGGTGCAGGCCTGCGCCGACCTGGTGGCGCCGGGCGGCCAGCTCTTCTTCTCGACCATCAACCGCAACCCCAAGTCCTACCTGATGGCCGTGGTCGGCGCCGAGTACGTCCTCGGCCTGCTGCCCAAGGGCACCCACGACTACGGCAAGTTCATCCGGCCCCACGAGCTGGCCGACGCGGTGCGCCGGGCGGGCCTGGTCGTCCAGGACGTGCGGGGCATGCGCTACAATCCGTTCACCCGCAACTGCACCCTGTGCGACGACGTCGACGTCAACTATCTCCTGCATGCCAGCAAACCCTGACTATCCCGAGCTCACCGCCGGCCGCGAGCACTGGCGCTACCTGCCCGACCCGGACTGCCTGAAGGACCGGGTCATCCTGGTCACCGGCGCCGGCGACGGCATCGGCCGCGCGGCCGCGAAGACCTTCGCCTGCCACGGCGCCCACGTGATCCTGCTGGGCCGCACCCGGGAGAAGCTGGAGGCGGTGTTCGACTGGATCACGGCCCGCACCGACACCCGGCCGGTGATCGTGCCCTGCGACCTCGAGGCGCTGAACGACGAGGCCAGCCAGGCGCTGGTGGCAGCCATCGACGGCGAGTTCGGCCAGCTCCACGGCGTGCTGCACAACGCCTCGCTGCTGGGCCTGCGGGTGCCCATCGCCCACTACGACACCCACCAGTGGGCCCGGGTGATGCAGGTGAACGTCAACGCCCAGTTCCTGCTGACCCGGGATCTGCTCGGCCTGCTGGAGGCCAGCGGCGACGCCTCGGTGGTGTTCACCTCGTCCAGCGTCGGCCGCCAGGGACGGGCCTACTGGGGCGCCTACGCGGTGTCCAAGTTCGCCACCGAAGGGCTGTGCCAGGTGCTCGCCGACGAGCACGAGCACGCCGGCATGATCCGCTTCAACTCCCTCAATCCCGGCGCCACCCGCACCGGCATGCGGGCGGCCGCCTACCCGGCGGAAAACCCCGCCCAGGTGGCCACCGCCGAATCGCGTATGGACATCTATCTGTACCTGTTCGAGGCCGCCTCCCGGCACGTCAACGGCGCCGCCCTGGATGCCCGCGACTGGCCCGGACCGACGGATTCCTGACGCCCCGAGCGCCGGAATATTGACGCCGTCGACTCGTTGACGCAGGCCCCGGCCGGCCGCCTGATCGCAACCGCTTGTTTTAAAAAGGTTTTCTCAAATTGCCGAAAGTGGCACGAATTTCGCTGCCTACCGGGGCGCAGATCCCGGAACAGCGCGCGGGGCGTTCATCCGCCCGAGCGCGGCAACGACCACAGAGGACAACGGCGAAATGATGTCGATCACCAACCTGCAGCAAGCGGATTCGCCCCGCCACCTGGCCCTCGATCAGGCCCTCGCGCTGGTGCAGAACCTGCACCGGCACCTGGACACCGAGACGCTGGTCGACACCCTCTGGCAGCAGGCGGCCGCGCTCGCCCAGGCCAGCGGACTGCGCTACCGGCACCCGGACCACGGCCTGGACATCGATCTCGGCGACGGGCCCCACTCGGCGAGCTACACCCTGACCCATCAGGGCGCAGAGCTGGGCGAGCTGGTGTTCCGCTTCCGCAGCCGGGTGGACGAAGCCGCCCTAGCCCGGGCCGAGGACCTGCTGGCGCTGGCCATGCCGGCGCTGCGCAACGCGCTGATTCATCACCAGGCCCGTCAGCGCGCCGCCCACGCCGAGAACGTGGAGATCCTGGCGTCGGCGCCGCCGGAATCGCGCCTGCGCCGCCGCCCGGCGGACGCCGTCCGCGACACGGCTTCGGACGACGCGCTGGTGCTGGTGAGCCTGGACGGCTTCGACGAGATCCGCGAGCGCCACGGCGAGACCTGGGCGCACACCCTGATTCACACCATCGGCGAGCAGATCCGCGAGGGGCTGCGGGACGCCGACAGCGTGTTCCAGATCGACGAGGGCCTGCTGGCGGTGCTGCTGCCCCGCACCAGCGAACCCGCCGCCCTGGACGTGGCCCGCAAGATCCGGGTGCTGATCGCCGGCCTGCACCTGCGCGACGGCCGGGTGACCAGCCAGCTCACCGCCTGCATGGGGGTGGCCGGCGCCAAGGCCGCCAAGACGCCGGAGGACGTGCTGGACCGCGCCAACGCCGCGCTGGCCGCGGCACGGAACGAAGGCAGCAACACCATTCGCGCCGCGTCGATCTGACCTCCCTGTAGGAGCGGCCGAACTCCGTTCGGCTTGGCGCTCGCAGAGCGAGCGCACGGCCTCCCGGCCGCGACCGCGCCGGCAGGCGCGCTGAGCTGATCGATGCTTGTCGGTAGTCCCTGAGAAGATCGCGGCCGGGAGGCCGCTCCTACAGGGGGTCGCTGGGGTCCGCGAGGTTGGGCAGGTCGGGATAGGGCAGCAGCAGCGTTTCTTCCTCGGCGCGCTTGTCGCGACTGACGCGGCGACGCTTCGGCAGGGTCAGCGGCAGCCGCAGCAGGCGGTAGAGGGTCTTGAGGTCCGCTTCGCCGAGTTCCCGCAGCCGGCCGTTGCGCAGGGTGGACGGCAGGATCACCGGACCGTAGCGCACCCGCTTCAGCCGGCTGACCATCAGGCCCATGGCCTCGAACAGGCGCCGCACCTCCCGGTTCCGTCCTTCCAGCAATACCACGTGGTACCAGTGGTTGGCCCCGGAGCCGTTGAAGTAGCGCACGTCGCTGAACGCCAGGTGCTCGCCGTCCACGTCGACACCTTCCCGCAGCGCGGCGATCTGGCCGTCGTCGAGCCGGCCGTTCACCCGCACCGCGTACTCCCGGTCGAGGCCGGTGGAAGGATGCATCATGCGGTGCGCCAGAGCGCCATCGTTGGTGAGCAGCAGCAGGCCGGCCGTCTGCACGTCGAGCCGGCCGATGGAGATCCAGCGCCCGCTCCGCAGCGGCGGCAGATCGTCGAACACGGTGCGCCGGCCCTCGGGATCCTTGCGCGTGCAGATGACGCCGGCCTGCTTGTTCAGGACCAGCACGCGGCAGCCGTCCGCCGGCGCCCGGGACAGGGGGCGCCCGTCCACGGCCAGGGACGCGCCGGGGCCGATGCGCTGGCCGAGGTGGGCCGGCTCGCCGTCGACCGTGACGCGGCCGTCGGCGATCCACTGCTCCATCTCGCGCCGGGAGCCGAGGCCGAGCTCGGCGAGAACCTTGTGCAGCTTTTCCGCCGGCTCGCTGCCGGCCGGCGCCTGCGCCTCAGCGGCGCTGGGTCGGGAGGCGGACGACCTCCGCCGAGGCGGGGTTCTCGTCCGCTGCTTCGTCGCCGCCTTCCGACGCGTCGTCGGCGTCGGCGAATCCTCCGGCGTCGTCCGGCCCGTCGGCTTGCGCGTCCTGGCGGTCGGCTTCGCCTTCCCCCGTTTCGTGGCCGTCGCCGGCGTCGTCTTCCTGGAGCGCGGCTCCGGCCGACTGCCCGGCCGTTTCGTCTTCCGCTCCGGCATCGTCTGTGGACTCCGTGTCGTCGTCTGCGTCAGCCAGGTCTCCGGCGGCCGCTTCCCAGGCGTCCGCGTCCGGATCGCCCATCAGTTCCGGATGGTCGCGCTCGGCCACCTCCCGGGCCTCATCGGCGACCTCCTCGATGACCAGCGGCTCGACCAGCGAGCGGATCTCCGCCAGCGGCGGGAGCTGATCCAGGCTCTTCAGGTCGAAATAGTCGAGAAATTCCCTGGTGGTGCCGTACAGGCTCGGCTTGCCGGGCACCTCGCGCTGCCCGACGACGCGGATCCAGCCGCGCTCCTGCAGGGTGCGCATGATGTTCTGACTCACCGACACGCCCCGCACCTGCTCGATGTCGCCCCGGGTGACGGGCTGGCGGTAGGCGATCAGCGCCAGGGTCTCCAGCAGCGCCCGGGAGTAGCGCGGCGGCTTCTCCTCCCACAGCCGGCTGACCCACTCGGCGAGTTCCTGGCGCACCTGGTAGCGGTATCCGGACGCCACCCGCTTCAGCTCGTAGCCGCGGCCCTCCGCCTCGGCTTCCAGGGTCTTCAGGGTGTCCCGGATCTGGCCCCGCCCCTCCTCGGAATCGAGCTCGTGATGGGCGAACAGCTTGGTGAGATCGTTGACGGTGAGCGGGCCGTCGGCGGCCATCAGCGCCGCCTCGACGATCTGCTTGAGCTTGCCGCTGTCGATCAGGTCCGCCACGTCAGGCTCCGTCCACGGCGGTCATGCGGCCGCGCACGTAGATGGGCGCGAAGGCGCCGTTCTGGACGAGCTCGACCAGGGACTCCCGCAGCAGCTCGAGCAGTGCCAGAAAGGTCACCACGACCCCCATGCGGCCTTCCTTGACGTCGAACAGCGTGCCGAACCCGACGAAGTCGGTGGCGGAGTTGACCCGCTGCAGCACGTCGCTCATGCGCTCCCGCACGGACAGCGGCTCCAGGGTGACCTGGTGATGCTGGAACATCTCGGCGCGGCGCAGCACCTGGGCCAGGGCCGTCAGCACCTCCTTGAGATCCACCTCCGGGTCGGCGTGCTGGCGCACCAGCTCCGGGCGCTCGGCATGCACCGGATAGATGTCGCGCTCGAGCCGCGGCAGCTCGTCGAGGTTCTCCGCGGCGGTCTTGATCTGCTCGTACTCCTGCAGCCGGCGGATCAGCTCGGCGCGGGGATCGTCCTCGTCCTCCTCGTCGCTCACCGGCCGCGGCAGCAGCATGCGCGACTTGATCTCCGCCAGCATGGCGGCCATGACCAGGTACTCGCCGGCCAGCTCGAGCTGCATGGCCTTCATCAGCTCCACGTAGGCCATGTACTGCTCGGTGATCTCGGCCACCTTGATGTCGAGGATGTCCAGATTCTCGCGCCGGATGAGGTAGAGCAGCAGGTCGAGGGGCCCCTCGAAGGTCTCGAGGAACACCTCGAGCGCCTCGGGCGGAATGTAGAGGTCGGTGGGCAGCTCGCGCACCGCCTCGCCACGCACCAGGGCGATGGTCTCCTGGGCGCTGTCCTGCTGACGGATCTCGTGCAGCCTCGGTCGCTGGGCGGGATTCATGTCTGTCGTGTTCCCCTCGGGTTCGCGTCCTTCAGGCGGACGCGCGGTCACTTGTACGAAATGCCGATGGCCGAGCGCACGGCGTCGAGGGTCTCCCTGGCCGCATCGCGCGCTTTTTCCGCCCCTTCCAGCAGGATGGACTGTACCAGATCGGGGTCCTGCTCGAACTGCTCGGCCCGGCTGCGCATGGTCGCCTGCTCTTCGTTGATGGCGTCGATCAGCGGCTTCTTGCAGTCCAGGCAGCCGATGCCGGCGCTGCGGCAGCCTTTGGCCGCCCAGGTCCGCGTGTCCTCGTCCGAATAGATCTCGTGCAGCGAGAACACCGGACAGACGTCCGGGTTGCCGGGGTCGCTGCGGCGGACCCTGGCCGGGTCCGTCTTCATGGTGCGCACCTTCTCCTCCACGGATTCCGGCGCTTCCCGCAGGCTGATGGTGTTGTGATAGGACTTCGACATCTTCTCGCCGTCGAGGCCAGGCACCTTGGCCTGGGGGGTCAGCAGGGCCTGGGGCTCCGGCAGGATGATCCGCCCGCCGCCCTCGAGGTAGCCGAACAGGCGCTCCCGGTCGCCGATGGACAGGTTCTGCTGCTCGGAGAGCAGCGCCCGGGCCCGCTCGAGGGCCTCGGCATCGCCCTGCTCCAGGTATCGGCGGCGCAGATCCCGGTACATTTTGGAAGCTTTCTTGCCCATCTTGGCGACGGCCGCCTCGGCCTGCTCCTCGAAGCCCGGCTCGCGCCCGTAGATGTGGTTGAAGCGCCGGGCCACCTCCCGGGTCAGCTCCACGTGGGCGACCTGATCCGCGCCCACGGGCACGTGCCCGGCGCGGTAGACTAGGATGTCCGCCGACTGCAGCAGCGGATAGCCGAGAAAGCCGTAAGTGGCCAGGTCCCGGTCGTTGAGCTTGGCCTGCTGGTCCTTGTAGCTCGGCACCCGCTCGAGCCAGCTCACCGGCGTGATCATGGACAGCAGCAGGTGCAGCTCGGCGTGCTCGGGCACCTTGGACTGGACGAACAGGGTCGCCGCGCCGGGATTCACCCCGGCCGCCAGCCAGTCCACCACCGTGGTGAAGGTGTGCTGCTCGATGTCCTGGGCGTGCTCGTAGTTGGTGGTCAGCGCGTGCCAGTCCGCCACGAAGAAGAAGCACTCGTACTCGTGCTGGAGCTGCACCCAGTTGCGCAGCACGCCGTGGTAGTGGCCCAGATGGAGGCGCCCGGTGGGGCGCATGCCGGATAGCACCCGGTTGCCGGAGTCGTTACTGCTCAAAGCAGCACCTTGTGCAACGTACAAGCGCGCATTATAGGGTTGCAGGCGTCCAATGTGGGAGGTTCGCGGCCCGGGGATTCGCCCATCAGAGCTCGAATCGGCCGGCCCCCTCCCGCACCACCTCCGGCGCGGGGCCGGTGAGGTCCACCACGGTGGTGGGCACGAGACCGCCGTTGCCGGAGTCGATGACCAGGTCGACGGCGTGCTCGAGGCGCTCGCGGATGTCCTCCGGGTCGGTCATCGGCACGTCGTCGCCGGGCAGCAGCATGGTGGTGGTCATCATCGGCACCTCCAGCATCTCCAGCAGGCCGAGCGCCACCGGGTGGTCGGGAATGCGGATGCCGATGGTCTTCTTCTTCTCGTGCACCAGCCGCCGCGGCACCTCCCGGGTGGCCGGCAGCAGGAACGTGAACGGGCCCGGCGTGCAGCGCTTGAGCAGCCGGAAGCTGGCGTCGTCCACGCGGGCGTACACGGCGATGGCCGACAGGTCGCGGCAGGTCAGGGTGAAGTGATGACCCTTGTCGAGACGCCGGATCTGGCGGATGCGGTCCAGGGCCGACTTCTCGCCGATCTGGCAGCCGAGGGCATAGGTGGTGTCGGTGGGATACACGACGACCCCGCCGCCGGCGATGATCTCCGCCGCCCGGGCGAGCAGCCGGGGCTGAGGGTTCTCCGGATGGATGGCAAAATACTGGCTCACGCCTTTATTATCACACGCCCATGCCCCCCAATCCCAAACTTCCGGCGTCATGACCCAGTTTCTCGATTTCGTGCCGATCGCGATGTTCGTGGCCGTGTACTTCGCCATGGACATCTACTGGGCCACCGGTGCCCTGATGGCCGCCGTCACCCTGCAGGTCGCCGCCTACCGGCTGATGGGCCGGCCGCTGTCCCGGGAACTGCACCTGACCTTCTGGGCCAGCCTGGTCTTCGGCGGCCTGACGCTGGCGTTCCGCAATGAGACGTTCATTCAGTGGAAGCCCACCATCGTCAACTGGCTGCTGGCGGCTTCCCTGGTGGGCAGCTTCTACGTCGGCCGCACCAACCTGATGAAGCAGCTTCTCGGCAAGCAGCTTTCTCTCGTCGACGAGGTGTGGACCCGGCTCAATTTCGGCTGGGCGTTCGGCTTCTTCCTCGCCGGCGTGCTCAACCTGGTGGTGGCCTACAACTTCTCGATGGAGTTCTGGGTCACCTACAAGCTGGTCGGCGGGTTCGCGCTGACCTTTCTGTACATCGTGATCACCATGGTCTACCTGTCCCGCACGGGCATGCTCGAGCACCAGCAGCCCACCGAGCGGCAGGACGGGGACGATGGCAAGACGATCACGCAATCGGGATCCGGAGATTGAAGGAACAGCACCTGACCCAGCCCCACGCGCGCCGGCGGCGCAGCACACTGGCTTCGGCCGCGCTCCTCGGCGCGCTGCTCGCGGCGCCCGTCACCGCCGCCGGCGAGACCATGTACGTGTCCGACGAGCTGCTGATCACCTTCCGCACCCAGCCGAGCACCCGCGGCGAGATCCTGCGCAACCTCTCCTCCGGCACCGCGGTGGAGGTGCTGGAGATGCCGGCCGAGGGGGAATGGGCCCGGGTGCGCCTCGGCAGCGGCCGGGAGGGCTGGGTGCGCAAGCAGTACCTGCAGGCCCAGCCGGTGGCCCGGGACCAGCTCGCCGCGGCGAACCGCGAGGTCGAGCAGCTCACGCGCACGGTCGCCGAGCTGCGGGAGCGCCTGAACACGGTGCAGGCCGCCCGGTCCGAAGCGGAGCAGAGCACCGAGAATCTGGACGAACGGGTCAACACTCTGACCCGGGAGCTGGCGGAGATCCGCCGGGTCTCCGCCTCCGCCATCGAGACGGCCGCCGAGAACCGCCGCCTGCAGGAGCTGAACGGCCGGCTGCGCGCAGAGCTCGACACCCTGGTGGAGGAACGCGACCGGCTCGAGGCCGCGGCGGAGCAGCGCTGGCTGATGATCGGCGGCGGGCTGGTGCTGGCCGGCCTGGTGCTGGGCCTGGTGATCAAGTCCCGCCCCCGCCGCAGCGCCTGGACATGACCGTCCTCAGCGTCAACCTGAACAAGGTCGCCCTGCTGCGCAATGCCCGGGGCGGCGACACGCCGAGCGTGGTCGGGGCGGCGCGTACGGTGCTGACCGCTGGCGGCCAGGGCATCACCGTCCACCCGCGCCCCGACCAGCGCCACATCCGGCCCCACGACGTGACGGACCTGGCGGCCCTGCTGAAGGCGGACTACCCGGACATCGAGCTCAACATCGAGGGCAACCCGTTCGCCGGGCCGCGGGACAACGGGTTTCCGGGCTTCGACGCGCTGATCGAGACCGCCCGGCCCGCCCAGGCGACGCTGGTGCCGGATACGGACAACCAGCTCACCTCGGACCACGGCTGGGATCTGACCGGCGACACCGCCCGGCTCGAGGACACCATCGCCCGCTATCAGGGCCTGGGCGCCCGGGTGAGCCTGTTCATGGACCCGGACCCGGACCAGATCGACCGTGCCCGGGCCTGCGGCGCCGACCGCATCGAGCTCTACACCGGGCCGTTCGCCGAGGTGGTGTGGGCACACGGCATCGACGCGCCGGAGAGCCTCGACAGCTTCGAACGCTACCGGGCGGCGGCACGGCACGCCGTCGCCGCGGGCCTGGGCGTGAACGCCGGGCACGACCTCGACCTCGTCAACCTGCCGCTGTTCCGGCGGATCCGCGAGGTGGCGGAGGTGTCCATCGGCCACGCCCTGATCAGCGACGCCCTGGACATGGGCCTCACCGCGGCGGTGAAGGCCTATCTCGCCGCTCTGCAGGAGGACTCGTGATCATGACCCATCGGATCGGCAACGCGCTGGGCCGGATGTTCCGGCAGGCGGCGGTGGTCGTGCTGCTGGCGACGGCCGGCACGGCGGCCGCCGACGACCAGCCCCGGGTGCGGCTGGAGACCAGCATGGGCGACATCGTGCTGGAGCTGCTGCCGGAGCGGGCGCCGGCCACCGTGGCCAACTTCCTGCGGCTGGTGGACGACGACTTCTACGACGGCCTGATCTTCCACCGGGTGGTGGCGGGCTTCGTCATCCAGGCCGGCGGCTACGACGTGGGCATGAACTACCGCGAGCCCCCGGGCACCGTGGTGAACGAGGCCGGCAACGGCCTGGTCAACGCCAGCGGCACCGTGGCCATGGCGCGGCTCGACGACCCGGACTCCGCGGACGCCCAGTTCTTCATCAACGTGAAGGACAACGACCATCTGAACGCCGGCGCGGGCAAGCCCGGCTACACGGTGTTCGGCCGGGTGGTCGAGGGCATGGACGTGGTCACCGAGATCGAGCTGTCGGACACCACCCGCAAGGCGGGCATGGCCGGCGTGCCCGAGCGGCCGATCGTCATCGAACGGGCCAGCCGGGTCGAGTAGCCGCCCCTCCGCCCGGTTGGGTATCATGCGCGGCTTTCACACGTGCCAGCCTGATTCATGAGAACCCTCTTCGTCGCCGCAGCGAGCGCCCTGTTCTTCGCCGCCCTCGTCACCGAACTGTCCATGCGCCTGTGGCCGGGCAGCTACGTCGCCCTGCTCGTGCTGTCCGCCGTCGCCCTGTTCGTGTCCGGAACCCTGAACCTGAAGCTCGCCGGCCTGCTCGGCGCCGGGACCGGGGCCGCCGCCCGTCGCGACCAGCCGGCGGGGGGCAACCGCCAGCGCCAGGAGCGCTCCGGCCGCGCCGGCAGCCGCCCGTCCGAACGGGGCCGCTCCCCGGGGCGCGCCCGCTCCGAGGAGCGGGGCGGCAACGGCCGGACCGACGGCGATCGCAAGCGCCAGGCCGACCGGCCGCCGCGCCCGGCGGAGCCGCCGCCGGACGGGCCCCGGGAGACCGGCACCGTCAAGTGGTTCAACCGCACCAAGGGGTTCGGCTTCGTGATCCGCGAATCCGGCCAGGAGATCTTCGTGCACCAGCGCTCGATCCGTCTGACCGGTGAAGGGGACCAGCGCAGCCGGCCGAACCTCAAGGACGGCCAGACCGTGACGTTCGTCGTCGCCGAGCGGGAGAAGGGACTCCAGGCGGAAGACGTCGTGCCCGGCGAATCGAGCTGACGCCGCCGCCGTGAACCTGAAGCGACTGCTCAACGACCGCATCGCCGCCGCCCTCGAGGCGAGCCTCGGCGAGGCGGCGCCGGCGGTGGTGCAGTCCGCCGCCCGCCCGGAGTTCGGCGACTACCAGGCCAACGGGGTCATGGGCGCGGCCAAGCGCCTCAAACGCAACCCCCGCGAGGTGGCCGCGGACGTGGTCGCCCGCGCCGACCTCGCCGGTATCGCCGCCCGGTGCGAGATCGCCGGCCCGGGCTTCCTCAACGTCACCCTGGACGACGGATTCCTGGCCACGAGCCTCGCGACGTCGGCGCCCGTGGAAGCCGCGCCGGAACCGGAAACGGTGGTCGTGGACTACTCCTGCCCGAACCTGGCCAAGGAGATGCACGTCGGGCATCTGCGCAGCACCATCATCGGCGACGCCATGGCCCGCGTGCTGGAGGCGCTCGGGCACACCGTGATCCGCCAGAACCACGTCGGCGACTGGGGCACCCAGTTCGGCATGCTGCTCACGTTCCTCGACGAGACCGGCGCCGACTCCGAGCTGCTCTCGGACCTGGAGACCTTCTACCGCGAGGCGAAGAAGCGCTTCGACGCGGACGTGGATTTCGCCGACCGGAGCCGCCGCGCCGTGGTCGGCCTGCAGCGCGGCGACCCCGAGATCCGCCGGCGCTGGCAGCGGTTCATCGACATCTCCCTGTCCCACTGCCAGGAGATCTACGACCGCCTGGGCACGACGCTCAGGCCCGAGCACGTCATGGCCGAGAGCGCCTACAACGACGACCTCGACGCCGTGATCGCGGACCTCGACGCCGCGGGCCTGCTGGAGGAATCCCAGGGCGCGCGCTGCGTGTTCCTCGACGAGTTCAAGGGCAAGGACGGCGAGACCCTGCCGCTGATCGTGCAGAAGTCCGACGGCGGCTATCTCTACGCCACCACGGACCTGGCGGCCGTGCGCTACCGCGCGCGCCGGCTCGAGGCGGACCGGGTGATGTACTTCACCGACGCCCGTCAGGCGCTGCACTTCCGCCAGGTGTTCGCCGTCGCCGGCCGGGCCGGTTTCGCGCGCGACGGCATGAGCCTCGAGCATCATCCGTTCGGCGCCATGCTGGGCACCGACGGCAAGCCGTTCAAGACGCGGGCGGGCGAGGTGGTGAAGCTGATCCAGCTCCTCGACGAAGCCGAGGAACGGGCCCTTGCGGAGGTCACCCGGCGCAACCCGGAGCTGCCCGAGGCGGAACGCCGGGAGATCGCGCGGGTGATCGGCATCGGCGCCGTGAAGTACGCCGACCTGTCCAAGAACCGCACCAGCGACTACGTGTTCGACTGGGACCAGATGCTGTCCTTCGACGGCAACACGGCGCCCTATCTGCTCTACGCCTACAGCCGCATCCGCAGCGTGTTCCGCCGCGGCGAGGTGGACGAGGACGCGCTGACCGGCGACGTCCTGCTCGCCGCGCCGGAGGAGCACACCCTGGCGGTGACGCTGCTGCGCCTTCAGGAAACCCTCGAGAGCGTGGCCGCGGACGGTTTCCCGCACCTGCTGTGCGGCTATCTCTACGAACTGGCCGTGCAGTTCATGCGGTTCTACGAGGCCTGTCCGATCCTGACGGCCGAAGGCGACGTCCGGGCCAGCCGGCTGCTGCTGTGCCGGCGCACGGCGGAGACGCTGAAGACGGGGTTGAACCTGCTGGGGATCGAGACGGTCGAGCGGATGTGAGGCCGGCCGCCGGTGTGGGAGCGCTCTCCAGAGCGCGATTCGGATTGGCGAACGCCATCGCGCTCAGGAGAGCGCTCCCACAAGGCATCTACCGAAATCGTGAGACCATGGAGCCGGGAGATTTCCCCGGCTCCATATGACCGCCTCAGGCCCTGGCGAGCTGCGGCATGGTGTAGGAGCGGATCTCCGCCACGAAGCTCTGCAGCGACTGGATGCCGGTGGCTTCCGCGTCGCAGCACCAGGCCTTCAGCTCGTTCAGCAGTTCCTCGGCGCCGGCGCTGCGCTTGGCCCACACGCCCTGCAGGCGCTGCTTGAACTCGTAGATGGTCTGCAGCTTCGGGCTGGCGTCGAGGATCTCGCTGATCTTGTCCTGACCGGCCTCGTCCACCAGCTCGTCCGCCCGGGACAGCATGCGCTTGGCGGCGCGGACCACGCTGCGGCGGGCGTTGCCGGCACGCTCGAGCTCCTGCTCCACCAGCGGCGAGACCACGTCGCGGGAGTACTTGGCCATCACCCGGAAGCGGTCGTTCAGCACCGCCCAGGCGGTGTCGACGTCCATGGTGTTCTTGCCGGGCACCTGGGCCACCACCGGACCCTTGCTGCGGGCCTTGGCCATCCCGAGCATCTCGAAGATGCGGATGTACATCCAGCCGATGTCGAACTCCCAGGGCTTCTGGGACAGCTTGGCGGAGTTCGGATAGGTGTGATGGTTGTTGTGCAGCTCCTCGCCGGCGATGACGATGCCCCAGGGCGAGATGTTGCGGGACGCGTCCGCACACTCGAAGTTGCGGTAGCCCCAGAAGTGGCCGATGCCGTTGATCACGCCGGCGGCGAAGAACGGCGTCCACACCATCTGCACGGCCCACACCGTCAGACCGATGGCACCGAACAGGGCCACGTCGATGATCATCATCAGCGCGACGCCCAGCACGCCGTGGGGCGTGTAGACGTGACGCTCCAGCCAGTCGTCGGGCGTGCCGGCGCCGTAGCGCTGCATGATCGCCTCGTTCTTGGAGGCAGCCCGGTAGGCCTCTGCGCCCCGCCAGAGGATGTTGCTCAGCCCCATCACCTGCGGGCTGTGCGGATCTTCCGCCGTCTCACAGGTCGCGTGGTGCTTGCGGTGAATGGCGGTCCATTCCTTGGTGTTCATGCCCGTGGTCATCCACAGCCAGAACCGGAAGAAGTGCTTCAGCACCGGATGCAGCTCCACCGAGCGGTGGGCCGAATGACGGTGCAGGTACACGGTCACCGAGATCATCGTGATGTGCGTGACGACCAGGGTGAAGACAACCAGCTCCAGCGCGGAAAGATGCCACAGTCCGTTACTGAGCCAATCGAGAAATGCAGTCACTAGGGGAGTTCTCCTTTGCGGGCCGTGCCCGGCATAGAATGTCTTCGGGCTTCAGTCCCGAATAAACTATCGCGGCATTGTGACAACAACATCCTCAAAACACTACTACGGGGAAACCGTATCCGCCGGGGTGTTTCGGGCTGCCGCCGCTGCGTCGCCGTCGACGTGAGGACGTCCGACCGTCGGACGCCCGGCAGTTAGAAAGCCGATACGAGGAAAAGTTTAGACGGACGGCGCCGGCCCGCCTGTGACCGGCGTCGGACCCCGGCACAGACGGGCCGTTCGGCCGAACCGGCGGATGTTGGCGCCGGACGGCCCGTCCCGCCGCCATCGAGCCGGAATGGGACGAAATTATGTCAAACAAAGTGCATGAAACCCTGATTTCTCCCGAAGAGCTGGCGCGCCGGATCGATCGCTGCCGGATCCTCGACTGCCGCGCGAGGCTGGGCGACCCGGATTTCGGCCGCGCCGCCTACGCGGCCGGCCACCTGCCCGGCGCCGTCTACGCCAGCCTGGACGACGACTTCGCCGCCCCGGCCGGGGACGGCGGCCGCCACCCGCTGCCCGATCCGGAAACGCTGCGGGACCGGTTCCGCGCCTGGGGCGTCGACGACGGCGATCAGATCGTGGTCTACGACGACGCCGGCGGCGCCTTCGCCGCCCGCGCGTGGTGGTGCGCCCGCTGGCTCGGCCACCGCGCCGTCGCGGTGCTGGACGGCGGCTTCGGGGCCTGGCAGGGGCCGCTCAGTCAGGCCCATCCCGTGGTCGACCCCGGCAACTTCTCGATCCGCCCGGCGCTGACCCGCACCGTCGACGCGGACACGCTGCTGGCCGGGCTGGCGGACGCCAGCCTGGTCGATGCCCGCGCCCTGCCCCGCTTCGAGGGCCGGGAGGAACCCATCGACCCGGTGGCCGGCCACATTCCCGGCGCCCGCTGCCTGCCGTTCCAGGACAATCTGGACGAGCACGGCCGGTTCCGCCCGGCGGCGGCCCTGGCCGAGCGCTTCGCCGGGCTGCCGGACGACGTGGTGTGCTACTGCGGCTCGGGCGTCACCGCCGCCCACAACGTGCTCGCCATGCGCATCGCCGGGCGGCCGGAGCCCGTGCTGTATCCGGGAAGCTGGAGCGAATGGATCCGGGATCCGGCGCGTCCCCGTGCGCCCTGAGGGCCGGTCACGACTGGTCGAGCCGGCCCGCATCCGCTACCGGGACGACCAGCCCTTCTCCCTGGAGTTCGACGACATCTACCACGCCGCCGACGGCGCCGCCGAGGTCGCCCGGGTGTTCGTCGAGCCCACCGGGCTGCCGGCCCTCGCTGCGGCCCGGGCCCGGCGCGGCGGTCCCGACGCGACGGTGCGCATCGGCGAGCTGGGGTTCGGCTCGGGGCTGAATTTCGTCGTCGCCGCGGCAACCTGCCTGAAGGCCGGAGCCCGCCTGCACTTCGTGTCCTGCGAGGCACGGCCGCTGGGCGCCGGCGACTTCGCAGCGATCGCCGCCCGGCGCCAGGCCGCGCATCCGCTGTATCAGGCCCTGGCGGCCGTCTACCCGCCGGCCGTGGCCGGCTGGCACCAGCGGGTGCTGGCCGGCGGGCGGCTGCGCCTGACGGTCTGGTTCGGCGACGCTGCCGACGCCCTGGCCGACCTGACGGGGCGTCAGCGCCGGGGCTTCGACGCCTGGTTCCTGGACGGCTTCGCCCCGGACCGCAACCCGGAACTGTGGGAGCCGGCCCTGTTCGAGACAATCGCGGCGCTGTCCGCTCCGGAAGCCCGGGTCGCCACGTTCACCTCGGCGGGCCGCGTGCGCAGAGGTCTGGAAGCCGCCGGATTCGCCATGCGCCGGGTGGACCAGCGGCCCCACAAACGGGAGAGCCTGGCCGGCACCCTGTCCGCCCCCGGCCGCCGCGCCGAGCCGCCGCCGTCCCGAATCCACGTCGCCGGCGCCGGCCTGGCGGGGGCCAGCGTCGCCCGCCATCTCGCCGACGCCGGCTGCGCGGTGACGGTGAGCGACCCGCGCTTCGACCCGGCCGGCGCGGCGGACCCTGCGCCGCCGGCCTCGACCATGCCGGCCACCGTGCTGCACGCCCGGCTGCTGACCGACGGGACACCCACCGAAGCGCTGCGCTGCCACGCCTACCTGTATGCCGCCGCCCGGACCCGGGAATGGGCCGGCGTGGACGGCACCGGAGCCCTTCAGGCCGCCGCCGACGAGCGCGACGCCGGGCGGCTGCAGCGCGTCGCCGCCGCCTTCGGACCCTCCGGCGGCTGGCTGCGGTGGCTGCCCGCGGCGGAAGCCTCGGCCCTGGCCGGCTGGCCCCTGCCCTGGGGCGCGCTGCACTTTCCGGGCGCCGCCCGGGTGTCGCTGCCGACCCTGGTGCGCAGCCTGCTCGACCATCCCGGTATCGAGCTGACGCCGGACCCGACCCCGGCCGACCGGCCGCTGGTGCTGGCCTGCGGCGCCGCGGTGCGGGCCTTCGAGCCCGCCGCCTACCTGGAAGTGGTGCCGGTTCAGGGTCAGATCGACCTGGTGACGGTGGCGGCCATGCCGCGTCTGCCTCTGGTGGGCGCCCGCTACCTGATTCCCACGGACCAGGGCCTGGCGGCCGGCAGCACCTACGAGCATCGGCCCTGGGCGCCGGACCGGGCCACCGCCGCCAATCTCGAGCAGCTCGCCGGCAGCGGCTGCTCGCCCGCGGCCCGCTGGCGCGGCACCCGCAGCGTGTCGTCGGACCGGACCGCCATCGCCGGCCCCCTGTATCGGGCGGACGGCGCCGTCGAAGCCGGGCTGTGGGTGTCCACGGGGCACGGCTCGGCGGGCAACGTCTCCACCCACCTGGGCGCCGCGCTGATCACCGCGGAGCTGCTCGGCGATGCGCCGCCGCTCGCCCGGGACGCCGCGGCGGCGCTGTCGCCCTGGCGCTTCCGCGAACGCCAGGCGCGCCGCGGTCCGCGCCACGGCGCCGGGGACTCCCTGGGGTAATCCCGGATGGCCCGGCGGCCCGGCCGGGCCGCAGACTCTGCCGCTGGCAACCAGCGGCGAGCGCCATGGCCGACGACCCGTCCGATCGCCTGTTCGAGCGCGCCCGGGCCGTGATCCCGGGCGGCATTCCGGGCATCCGCGCCCCCGGCAACTTCGTGCCCGGGGCCTACCCGCTGTGGCTCGCCGGCGGGCGCCGCGGCCACGTCACCGATCTCGCGGGCCGGGACTACGTGGATCTGCTGCTCGGCTACGGCCCGGTGGTCCTCGGCCACGGCGAGCCGGCGGTGGACACCGCCGCCGCCCGGCGCGCGGCCGAGGGGTTCTGCCTGAACCTGCCCGGCCCGCTGATGGTGCAGCTCGCCGAACGTCTGGTGTCGCTGGTGCCCAGCGCCGAGCAGGCGCTGTTCTTCAAGACCGGCTCCGACGCGACCAGCGCCGCCGTCCGGCTGGCCAGGGCCCACACCGGCCGCCGGCGGGTGCTGCGCTGCGGGTACCACGGCTGGCACGACTGGTGCCTGGCGGACGACCCCGGGGTGCCCCCGGCGGTCAGCGCTGACGTGACCCCGTTCCGGTACAACGACGCGGACCAGCTCGCAGCGCTGCTGGACGAACCCGGCGCGCCGGCGGCGGCCATCATCCTCACGCCGGTGGGCCACGATTTCGACCGGCAGATCGAACCGCCGGCGCCGGACTTCCTGCCCCGGGTACGGGCGCTGGCGGACGCTGCGGGAGCGGTGCTGGTGTTCGACGAGATCCGCACCGGTTTCCGTCTCGAGCTGGGTGGCGCCCAGGCGCGCTACGGGGTCACGCCGGATCTCACGGCCCTGGGCAAGGCCATGGCCAACGGCTATCCGATCACCGCCCTGGTGGGCTGCCGGACGGTGATGGCCGCGGCGCAGCAGACCTTCATCTCTTCGACCTACTTTCCCAACGCGATGGAGATGGCCGCGGCGCTGGCGACCCTGGATCTGCTGGCGGGGGAGCGGGTGCTCGAGCGCATCCGCCGACGGGGCGAGCGGCTGGCGGAGGGCCTCGCCGGGCTGGTCAGGGACGCCGGGCTGCCGGTGACCCTGTCACCCTACCCGGAGATGCCCTTCGTGCACTTCGACCCGGCCCTGGCGGCGGATCAGCCCGCCCGGCGCGACCGGTTCTACGCCGCCCTGGCCGCCGCCGGCGTGTTCGCCCATCCCCGCCACCACGGCTTTCTGTGCTGGCGTCACGACGACGCCGACGTGGACCGGGTGCTGACCGCGGCCGCCGGAGCCGCGGCCACGCTCGGCTGAGCCGGCCGGCTCAGGTCTGCATCCGGAACACCCGCACGTTCATGACGTGGTCCAGCCGGCACAGCGCGTCCACGGTCGGCTGGTCCAGGGCTTCGACCACGTCGATGAGGTTGTAGGCCACCTGGTCGCGGCTCTTGTTGATCATGTCGACGACGTTGATCTGCCGGTCCGCCAGCACCGAGGTGACGCGGTTCAGCACGCCGGGCACGTTGCGGTTGGTGACCGCGAGACGATGTCCGCCGGCGGGCTCCAGCGTGACCGCCGGGAAGTTCACCGAATTGCGGATGTTGCCCACGGTGAGAAAGTCCACGAGCTGCTCCGCAGCCATCACCGCGCAGTTCTCCTCGGCCTCGTCGGTGCTCGCGCCCAGGTGGGGCGTGAGCAGCACCCGGGGATGGCTGGTGAGCTCCGGCACCGGGAAGTCGGCGACGTAGCGACCGATGCGGCCGTCGTCCAGGGCGGCCCGCAGCGCCGCCGCGTCGACGATGGGCTGACGCGCGAAGTTCAGCAGCACGCTGCCGGGGCGGAATACCTTAAGGCTCGCCTCGTTGATCATGCCCTCGGTCTCGGGCAGCAGCGGCACGTGCAGCGTCACGTAGTCGGCCCGGGCGAACAGCGCCGGCAGGTTCTCCATGCGCTGCACCTCGGCCGGCAGCCGCCAGGCGGCGTCCACCGAGATCGCCGGGTCGTAGCCGAGCACGTCCATGCCCAGGTCCAGGGCCGCCTTGGCCACCATGGAGCCGATGGCGCCGAGGCCCACCACGCCCAGGGAACGCCCCTTGAGCTCCCGGCCCTTGAAACGCTTCTTCTCGCCCTCGACCAGGGTGTTGAGCTCGGCCCCGTCGCTGACGCCGGCCAGCTCGCGGACGTACTCGATGCCGCCGACGACGTCCCGGGACGACAGCAGCAGCGCGGCCAGCACCAGCTCCTTGACCGAGTTGGCGTTGGCGCCGGGGGTGTTGAACACCACCACGCCGCGCTCGGTGCAGGTATCGACCGGCACGTTGTTCACGCCCGCGCCGGCCCGGGCGACGGCCCGCAGGTCGGCGTTCAGGTCGGCAGCGGCGAGCTTGTGGCTGCGCAGCAGGATGGCGTGCGGGTCCACCGCCGCCTCGGACACCTCGAAGGAGTCCGCGGGAAAGCGCTGCAGCCCGCGCGCGGCGATCTGGTTGAAGGTTCTGATTCGGTACATCGGCTTGGTGTCCCCCGGAGCGAGCGGCGTATGGTACAGAAACGCCGGGGCGCCACAAATCGGCGGATCAGCGGCCCGCGGCGGCCCCCAGGGCCTCGACGATGGCGGACACCGCGTCCCCCGGGCGGAACGCCGCCAGCCGTTCCCGCACGGCGTCCGCGTCGCCGCGCAGCGCCCGCAGCCCGGCGATCAGCGCGGCCGGGTCGAGATCGTCCTCGGACAGCACCCGGGCGTAGCCCCTGGCGGCGGCCAGCTCGGCGTTCTCCACCTGATCCCCCCGGCTGACCCGCGGCGACAGCGGAATCAGCAGCGCCGGCTTGCCGAGCGCCAGCAGCTCGAACAGGGTGTTGGCCCCCGCCCGGGAGATCACCAGGTCCGCGGCGGCCAGCAGGTCGCCCCAGTCGTCGGCGACGTACTCGAACTGGTGATAGCCCGCCGGCGACAGCTCGGCGCGCTTGCCGGCGCCGCACACGTGCACGACCTCGAAGTCCTCGAGCAGGGCGGGCAGCGCATCCCGAACCGCGCGATTGATGGCGTCGGCGCCCAGGCTGCCGCCGGTGACCAGCAGCACCGGCCGCCCCGGGGCGACGCCGATCAGCGCCCGGCCGCGCTCGCGGCTGCCGCGCAGCAGCGCCGGGCGCAGCGGCGTTCCGGTCACCAGCCGCCGGCCCCGGAAACGCGGCGCGCGGGTCTCGGCGAAGGTCACGCACAGGGTGCGGATGAACGGCAGCGCCAGCCGGTTGGCCAGGCCCGGCGACAGATCCGACTCGTGGGCGACCACGGGCACCCGCCGCAGCCAGGCGGCGAATACCACCGGAAAGCTGACGAAGCCGCCCTTGGAGAACACCACGTCGGGGCGCAGCCGGCCGAGCAGCCGCCAGGCCTGCCACACACCGGCCAGCACCCGGAACACGTCCACCAGGTTCTCCCGGGACAGGTAGCGCCGCAGCTTGCCCGAGGCGATCCCGTAGTAGGGCACCGCCAGGTCCGCGAGCAGCCGCTCCTCGAGCCCCGAGCGGCTGCCCACGAAGCTCACCCGCATGCCCTCGTCGAGGGCCCGCTGCATGACCGGAATGGCCGGAATCACGTGTCCGGCGGTGCCGCCGCCGGTGCAGACCAGATGGGTCACAGGCCGAGCACGTCCTTGACCAGCGGCACCGTCAGCCGCCGCTGGGCGGCCATGGCGGCCTCGTCCAGGGCGTCGAGCTGATCCAGCAGCACGGCCAGGTCCCGCGGGCCGCGAGCCAGCCAGAAGTCCAGCACCGGCCCCGGCAGGGCCAGGCCCCGCTCGCTGGCGAGGCGGCGCAGCACGTCCGCCCGCTCCCCGTCCGCCAGGGCGTGCACCCGATAGGCGGCGAGGCCGCCGAGCCGGGACGCCAGATCGGGGAAGTGACAGGCGAGCCCGCCGGCCGGCCGGGCGGCGCTCACCAGCAGACGGCCGCCGCGGGTCAGCAGCCCCTGATACAGCGCCAGCAGCGCCCGCTCGGCCTCGACGTTGCCCAGCCAGGCATCGACGTCGTCCAGCGCCACCAGGTCCCGGGTCTCGAGCCCTTCCAGCATGGCCGGCGCCACCTCCGCCAGGGGCAGATACATGGCGCCGCCGGCGCCGTGGCGGTGGCAGGCGGCCTGCAGCAGGTGGGTCTTGCCGACGCCGGCGTCGCCGAACAGCAGGTAGCCACGAAATCCGTCGGCTTCGGCATCCAGCTCCTCGAGCCGGCGCACCAGCTCCGCGTTCCGCCCGGGCACGAAGGACTCGAAATGGCAGCGCGCCGACAGCGGAAACCGCAGCGCGAGCTGAGCACTCCGGGCGCTGCTCATGTGCGCGCTTCGCGCCAGGCCCGCAGCCCCCAGGTGACCACGTAGTCGGCGCCGGAGGCGACGCCCAGCGTCGCCAGCAGGTAGAAGCCCCAGGGATCCAGCAGCACCGCGGTGAGCTCGCTGATCACCCCGAGGCCGGAGAGCATCACCAGGGCCGCCAGGGCGACGGCGATCTGCATGGCCGTGTTGGCCTTGCTGATCAGCGTCGGCGCGAACTCGATGTGGCCGAACAGCAGCCGGTACACCACCGCGCCGGAGAAGATCACCAGGTCGCGGCCGAGCACGATCACCGCCAGCCACACCGGCAGATGGCCCTGCAGGGCGAAGATCACGTACAGCGACGCCACCAGCAGCTTGTCCGCCACCGGGTCGAGGGCGGCGCCGAACTGGCTGACGGCGTCGAAGCGCCGGGCGATCCAGCCGTCGACGGCGTCCGACGCGCCGGCCACGGCGGTGAGGATCAGCGCCTCGACATAGCGCGCCTCCCACAGCAGCCAGGCGGTGGGCAGCACCAGCACGATGCGGACCACGGTGATGACGTTGGGTACCAGCGCGAGCATCAGCGGATGGTAGCCGGGCGGCAGCGGCCTGCAACGCTCACGTCAGCGCCTCCGCCAGGCCAGACCGATGGCGCCGGCGGGGGCGTCGTTGAGCAGGTCGGGAAACAGCCGCTGGTCCAGGCGGAACAGCTCGAGAAGCTGGTCGGGCTCGGCCGAGGTGAACAGCGAGATGCCCAGCCGGTCGCCGTCCACCCGGGTGACGGCCACCTGCTCGACGAACTCGAGGCCGCCGACGTAGCGCAGCAGCTCGGCGTAGTCGGCCGGCGACCGCACCGCGCTGACGGTCAGGTCGAGCTGCCGGACGCCCCGATCGAGAACCGCGTAGCGGGACGCCAGCTCGTCGGCCAGCAGATCGGCGGCGGCCCGGCCGAGACGCCCCGGCTCGGCCGCCTCCAGGTCGAGGTCGCGAATCTCGCCCTCGACCCAGAATTCCCAGCTCGCGGCCCAGCGCGACTCGTCCAGGGCAACGACGCGACCGACCAGAACGATGTCCGCCCCGTAGCGGGCCGACGCCGGCTCCAGCGTCTGGCTGAGGCGGCCCCAGACCGCGGCCGGCGCGACGGCGAGCTGGTCGGCGAGGTCGAGCAGCGGCAGCCGCAGCGGCAACCCCCGCTGGCGGGCCCGTTCCCGCAGCGCGGTCACCACGGGATGGTCGGAATCCGCGCCGAGAATCCGCCGTTCGCCGCCGTCGTCGAGCACCACCCAGGCCACCACCGCCGGCCGGTTGGCGCGCCAGATGGGCAGCCGTGCGTCCCGCACCAGCTCGAGCACCGCGCGCGGCGTGAACTGCAGCCGCAGGCGCAGGCCCTCGCCGTCCGGAGCGCGCTCGAAGGCGAACTGGTTGTAGTAGAGGTCCGGGGCCGCGAGGGCCCGGGTGACCGCGTCGTTGCGCGGCACGCTGGCGAGACCGGTCAGCCGGGTCAGCAGCTCGGCGAGCGCCTGGCCGGCGGCGTCGATGCGCGCCGCCGCGGACTGATCCGCCACCGGCACGGACACCTCGTAGAGCCAGGGCACCTCCTCCGCCGGCGCCGCCGGCGCCCAGGCGACGGCCGCCCACGCCAGCGCCACGGCCAGCAGCCGCCGAACGCCGCAGCGCGGCTGACGCCGTGTCACGGCGGTGGTCGCCAGTAATGCCTGTGCCGGACGCACGCTGGAGATCGTCTACCTGATGGCTGGAGGACCGGCCGCCAAGTTTACCGGAATCGCCGCCGGCGGGTCTGGTAAACTCGCGCTCCCGACGAGCCCCGAGAGGGCATGCACTTGAATAGGGGATGAACTTGAGCAAGGGTCTGACCTATCGGGACGCCGGGGTCGACATCGACGCCGGCGACGAGCTGGTCCGCCGCATCGGCCCGGCCGCGAAGGCCACCCGCCGCCCCGAGCTGCTGTCCGGCCTCGGCGGTTTCGCCGCCCTGGCGCGGCTGCCGGAGAAGTATGCGGAGCCGGTGCTGGTCACCGGCACCGACGGCGTCGGCACCAAGCTGAAGCTGGCCATCGACCACGACCGTCACGACACCGTCGGCCAGGACCTGGTCGCCATGTGCGTCAACGACGTGCTGGTCACCGGCGCCGAGCCGTTCCTGTTCCTCGACTACTACGCCACCGGCGCCCTGAACGTGGACGTGGCCGAGCGCGTCATCACCGGCATCGCCCGCGGCTGCGAGCTGGCCGGCTGCGCCCTGGTGGGCGGCGAGACCGCGGAGATGCCCGGGTTCTACCAGGCCGGCGACTACGACCTGGCCGGATTCTGCATCGGCGTGGTGGAGCGCTCGGCCATCATCGACGGCAGCCGGCTGGCCGCCGGCGACGTGCTGATCGGCCTGCCGAGCAGCGGCCCCCACTCCAACGGCTACTCGCTGATCCGCCGGCTGCTGGAGCTGCAGGGCGTGACGCCGGACGCCGGCCTGCTGGACGCGCTTATGGCGCCGACCCGGATCTACGCCCGCACCGTGCTCACCGTGCTGGAGCGCCACCCGGTGCACGCCATGGCCCACATCACCGGCGGCGGCATTCTCGAGAACCTGCCGCGCATCTTCGCCACCAGCGAAGGCCTGGCGGCGCTGGTGGACCTGGACACCTGGGCGCGGCCGGAGGTGTTCGCCTGGCTGCAGCAGGCCGGCAACATCGACGAG
Source organism: Gammaproteobacteria bacterium UBA7803 (assembly GCA_002480525.1). GTDB lineage: Bacteria > Pseudomonadota > Gammaproteobacteria > Pseudomonadales > Azotimanducaceae > UBA7803. The sequence goes on from DLCH01000005.1 coordinate 64,620, forward strand.
GACGAGATGCTGCGCACCTTCAACTGCGGCATCGGCTTCGTGCTGGCCGTGCCGGCGGACCAGGCCGACGCCATCGAAGCCACGCTGAAGGAGCTCGACGAGGCGCCGGTGCGGATCGGCCGCATCGTCGAGGCCGGCACGAAGGCGGGGCCGAGCGAGCGGGTGGTGGGCTGAGCCACCCCCCGCCCGCGTAGGAGCGGCCTCCCGGCCGCGATTCCGCGGCCCGACCAATCGCGGCCGGGAGGCCGCTCCTACGGCGGAGGGAGCCGTGGCGGCGGAGGTGGCCCTATCGGCGAACGATCAGGTCTTCGGCAGCGTCACGCCCCGCTGCCCCTGATACTTCCCGCCGCGGTCCTGGTAACTCGTCTCGCAGCGCTCGTCCGACTGGAAGAACAGCATCTGGGCCACGCCCTCGTTGGCGTAGATCTTCGCCGGCAGGTTGGTGGTGTTGGAGAACTCCAGAGTCACGTGCCCTTCCCACTCGGGCTCGAGCGGCGTGACGTTGACGATGATGCCGCAGCGGGCGTAGGTGGATTTGCCCACGCACAGCGTCAGCACGTCCTCGGGTATGCGGAAGTACTCCACCGTGCTCGCCAGCGCGAAGGAGTTCGGCGGAATGATGCAGACGTCGCCGGACACGTCGACGAAGCTGCGCTCGTCGAAGTTCTTCGGATCCACCGTGGCCGAATGGATGTTGGTGAACACCTTGAACTCCGAGGAGCAGCGCACGTCGTAGCCGTAGCTCGAGGTGCCGTAGGAGATGACGCGCTGCTCGCCAACGTAGCGCACCTGCTTCGGCTCGAAGGGCTCGATCATGCCCTCGCCCGCCATCTTCCGGATCCACCGGTCCGACTTGATCGTCATGGTTCTCGCTCTGTTTGGTGTTGGCTGATCGGGCGCGTCAGTCGTCCGACATGGTGATGGGCACGGCGCCGCTCCGGTCCCCGGCCGAGGTGAGCCGCCACAGCTCCGCGGCCATGTGCCGCGCCGCGTCCCGGTAGATGGCCGCGATCTCGCCCTCGGGATCCCGGGCCACGGTGGGCGTGCCGCCGTCGGCCTGCTCGCGGATCTCCAGGGTCAGCGGGAGCTGGCCGAGCAGAGGGGTGGCGAACTCCTCGGCGATGCGGCCGCCGCCGGCGGCGCCGAAGATGTGGCTCTCGTGGCCGCACTCCGGGCAGCGGAAGGTGGACATGTTCTCCACCACGCCGAGCACCGGGATGTCGACCTTGCGGAACATCTCGATGCCCTTGCGGGCGTCGATCAGCGCGATGTCCTGGGGCGTGGTGACGATCACCGCGCCGGCCACGGGCACGCGCTGGGACAGGGTGAGCTGGATGTCACCGGTGCCCGGCGGCATGTCGACGATCAGGTAGTCGAGCTCGTCCCACAGGGTCTGGCCGAGGAGCTGCTGCAGCGCGCCGGACACCATCGGCCCGCGCCACACCATGGGCGTCTTCTCGGTCACCAGGAAGCTCATGGACATGGCCTGGATGCCGTGGGCCTTGATGGGCACGAAGAAGCGGTCGTCCTCGCCGCCGGGTTTGCCCGGACGACTGACGATCTCCGGCCGGCGGCCTTCCGGTACGCCCAGCATCATGCCCTGGCTGGGGCCGTAGATGTCGGCGTCGAGCAGGCCGACCCGGGCGCCTTCCCGGTCCAGCGCCAGCGCCAGGTTCACCGCGGTGGTGGACTTGCCGACGCCGCCCTTGCCCGAGGCGACGGCGATGATGTGCTTGATGGGGCCGGGGCCACGGCCGTCGGGGGCGCGGAACTCCAGGTCGAGGTCGACGTGGTCGACGCCGAGAAACGCCGCCAGCCGCCCGGCCAGCGCCTCGCGCATGCCGGCGGCCGGATAGCCCAGGGTGACGGCCACGTCGGAGCCCGACACGCGCACCCGGGCGCCGAGGTCCTGCCAGGGAATGTCGAGATAGGGGTCCGGGAACTGCTCGAGCTTCATCGTCTCTCCAGGTGGCGTCTGCGGCGCTGCCGCCGGGCGCGGAACCGCCGGCCGGGCGCCGCTGGACGACCCCGGCGGCCGCGCATTATATGCGAGATGTCGGTATAGTCGCGCTTTTCCCGGACCGGCTTCAAACACCCCCGCTCTCCCGTAGGAGCGATCTCCAGATCGCGATCACGGGCCCAGCGGAATCGCGATCTGGAGATCGCTCCTACAACGCAGCTGATGCAACTCAGGCCATGACCCGTCGAATCCTCGTCACCAGTGCCCTGCCCAACGCCAACGGCGACATTCACCTGGGCCACCTGCTCGAGCACATCCAGACCGACATCTGGGTGCGCTTCCAGCGTCTGCGCGGCCACCAGGTGACCTACGTGTGCGCCGACGACACCCACGGCACGGCGACCATGCTCAAGGCCGAGCAGGAACGCACCACGCCGGAAGCGCTGATCGAGAAGGTGCGCCAGGCCCACGCCCGGGATTTCGAGGGCTTTCTCGTCGGGCACGACAACTACTACTCGACCCACTCCAACGAGAACCGGGAGTGCGCCGAGCTGATCTACTCGCGCCTGAAGGACGCCGGGCTGATCTTCACCCGCACGGTGGAGCAGCTCTACGACCCGGAGCGGAAGATGTTCCTGGCGGACCGCTTCGTGAAGGGCACCTGCCCCAACTGCGGCAAGGATGATCAGTACGGCGACAACTGCGAGGCCTGCGGCGCCACCTACGACGCCACCGAGCTCGGCGAGCCGCGCTCGCTGATCTCCGGCGCCACCCCGGTGCTGAACGAGTCCGAGCACTACTTCTTCGACCTGGGCCAGTACACGGACTTCCTGAAGGACTGGCTCGCCAGCGGCCACGTTCAGCCGGAGGTCGCCAACAAGCTCCAGGAATGGCTGGGCGACGGCCTGCGGCCCTGGGACATCTCCCGGGACGCCCCCTACTTCGGCTTCGTCATCCCCGGCACGACGGACAAGTACTTCTACGTCTGGATGGACGCACCCATCGGCTACATGGCGAGCTTCAAGCACTACGCCGCGTCCCGCAACGACGTCGCCTTCGAGGACTACTGGGACGCCGGCAGCGACGCCGAGCTGCACCACTTCATCGGCAAGGACATCGTCAACTTCCACGCCCTGTTCTGGCCGGCGGTGCTGGACGCGTCCGGCTTCCGCACGCCCACGCGCATCCACACCCACGGCTTCGTCACCGTGGACGGCAAGAAGATGTCCAAGTCCCGGGGCACGTTCGTCAATGCCGCCACCTACCTGGCGCACCTCGAGCCCGAGTATCTGCGCTACTACTACGCGGCCAAGCTGAACGGCACCGTCGACGACATCGACATCAACCTCGAGGACTTCGTCGCCCGGGTGAACTCGGACCTGGTGGGCAAGGTGGTGAACATCGCCAGCCGCTGCGCCGGCTTCATCACCAAGCACTTCGACGGCCGGCTGGCCGGGGCGCTGCACGACCCGGCGCTGTTCGAGCGGTTCACCGCCGCCGCCGAAGGCATCGCCGAGCGCTACGAGAAGGGCGACACGGCCCGGGCGGTGCGGGAGATCACGGCGCTGGCCGACCAGGCCAACCAGTACATCGCCGAGCACGCCCCCTGGGCGATGATCAAGGAGGACGGCCGCCGGGACGACGTCCAGGCGGTGTGCAGCCAGGGCATCAACCTGTTCCGTGTGCTGATGGTGTATCTCAAGCCGATTCTGCCCCGGCTGGCGGCGGACTCGGAAGCGTTTCTGCAGATCGACCCGCTGCGCTGGCAGGACCTGGACGCGCCCCTGCTCGACCACGGCATCGCGCCGTTCAAGGCCCTGTTCGCGCGGATGGAGAAGGACGCCGTGGACCGGATGATCGAGGCCTCCCGGGAAGAGGCGGCCCCGAAGGCGGATGCGGCCCCGAAGTCGGACGCGACCGCGAAGGCGGCGCCGGCCGAACCGCAGGGCAGCGCCGAGATCACCATCGACGACTTCGCCAAGGTCGAGCTGCGCGTCGCCCGGGTGATGAAGGCGGAGCCGGTGGAAGGCGCCGACAAGCTGCTGCGCCTGACCCTCGACGTCGGCGAGCTCGGCGAGCGCAACGTGTTCGCCGGCATCAAGGAAGCCTACGACGCCGGGTCCCTCGACGGCCGCCTGGTGGTCGTGGTCGCCAACCTGGCGCCGCGCAAGATGCGCTTCGGCGTCTCCGAGGGCATGGTGCTGGCCGCGGGCCCGGGCGGCAGCAGCGTGTTCGTGCTGAGCCCCGACAGCGGCGCCGAGCCGGGCATGGTGGTGCGCTGATCGGTTTAGACCGGACAACCCCCCGGTAGGAGCGGCCTCCCGGCCGCGATTCGACCGGCCTTGCCGATCGCGGCCGGGAGGCCGCTCCTACGGGTCGCGAATAGAAAGCTGTCGAGCCATGACTGACCTCGCGCTCATCCTCATCGGCGCGCTGCTGGTGAACAACTTCGTCCTCGCCCAGTTCCTGGGGCTGTGTCCGTTCATGGGCGTCACCCGGCGCTACGAGCCGGCCCTGGCCATGGCCCTGGCCACCGCCTTCGTGCTCACCACGGCGGCGGCGGTAAGCTTCGTGCTGCATCACGCCGTGCTGGTGCCGCTGTCCCTGGAATACCTGCGCATCGTCGCCTTCATCGTCGCCATCGCCGGCGTGGTGCAGCTCACCGAGCGGGTCATGCGGGCGAGCCACCCGCTGCTCCACGAGGTGCTCGGCATATACCTGCCGCTGATCACCTCCAACTGCGCGGTGCTGGCGGTGGCGCTGCTGGCGGTCGGCGAATCGCTGTCGTTCCTCGAGACGCTGGTGTTCGCCCTGGGCGCGGCCGGCGGCTTCTCGCTGGTCATGGTGCTGTTCGCCGCGCTGCGCGAGCGGCTCGAGCACGCGAGCGTGCCGGAACCGTTCCGCGGCGTGCCGGTGGCGCTGGTCACCGCCGGCATCCTGTCCCTCGGTTTCATGGGCTTCGCGGGGCTGGGCGGCTGATGGCGGCGGCGCTGACGGTGGTCGGCGTGCTCGGCGCCCTCGGCGGTCTGCTGGCTGCGGCGCTGGCCTGGGTGGACCGCCGGTTCCCCGCAGACCGCGACGACGTGGTCGAGGCCATCGACGCCCTGCTGCCCCAGACCCAGTGCGCCCAGTGCGGCTATCCGGGCTGCCGGCCCTACGCCGAGGCGGTGGCCGCCGGCGAGGCCATCAACCTCTGTCCGCCGGGCGGCGAAGACACCCAGCGGGCGCTGGCCAGACTGCTGGATCGGGACCCCGGCCCGCCGCCCACGGAACCTCAGGCCCAGGTCGCGCGCATCGACGAGAGCGCCTGCATCGGCTGCTTCCGCTGCGTCGAGGCCTGTCCGGTGGACGCGATCGTCGGCGCGCCCCAGCTCATGCACACGGTGCTGGAGGACCGCTGCACGGGCTGCGAGCTGTGCCTGCCGCCCTGCCCCGTGGACTGCATCGACCTGGAAGCCGTGGCGACCCCGGTGCCGGCCCGGCCGCTGCGCATCCTGGCCCGGCCGCGCAACCGCGACCCGGAGTCGCCGACCCTGGCCTGCATCCGCTGCGGCGACTGCGAGACGGTCTGCCCGGTGCCGGACCTGGTGCCCCAGGAGCTGCACTGGTACTGCGCCGACGGGGCCTGGCAAGCGGCCGGCGACCGCGGCCTCGACCGCTGCATCGAGTGCGGCCGCTGCAATCAGGTCTGCCCCAGCAACATCGACCTGCTGGCCGGTTTCACCCGCGGCCGCCAGGCGCTGGCGGAAGACGCCGCCGCGCGGGCGGAGGCCGAGGACGCGCGCCGGCGCTATCAGCGTCACCTGGAACGCAACGCCGCCCGGGCCCAGGACTGGGAACGGCGGCGCCGGGCCCGACTCGAAGCCGGCGGCGACCGGCCCTGGCTGACATGACCACGGCGCGCATCATGACCACCGTGCTGGCGGCCCTGGTGCCGGGCATCGGCGCGCTGGTGTACTGGTTCGGCCCCGGCTATCTGCCGCGCCTGGCGGCGGCCGCAGCCCTGGGGCTGGCGGTGGAAACCGCCGCGCTGCTGGCCAGAAAGCGCCCGCTGGGGCCGGCCCTCACCGACGGCAGCACCCTGCTGACCTGTACCCTCATCGTCGTCGCCCTGCCGCCTCAGATCGACTACGGCGTGCTGGCGCTGGCGGTGATCGCCGGCGTCGGGCTCGGCAAGCACCTGTACGGCGGCCTCGGCGGCAATCCGTTCAACCCCGCCGTGGTGGGCTACGCGGTGGCGCTGGTGTCTTTTCCGGCGGCCTTCGCCACCTGGCCCGGCGCCACCGACGGCATGACCGGCGCCACGGCGCTGACGGCCCTGCGTCACCGCGAGGGCGAGACCCTGGCGGAGCTGTACGCCGGCAATCCGGCCTTCGGCGCCCTCGGCGGCGCGGGCTGGGAATGGGTGAACCTCGCCTTCCTGCTCGGCGGCCTGGTACTGGTGCTGCGCGGCATCGCCGCCTGGCGGATTCCCGCCGCCCTGCTCGGCACCCTCGGCGCGCTGGCCCTGCTGGGCTACGACAGCGGCTCCTCGGAGAGCCTCGGCGCGCCGACGTTCCACTGGCTGGCCGGCGGCACCTGTCTGGCGGCCTTCTTCTTCGCCACCGATCCGGTCACCCATCCCGCCACCCATCGGGGGCAGATCCTGTTCGGCTGCCTGATCGGCGCCGTCGCCTTCACCGTGCGCGCGTTCGGCAACTACCCGGACGGCATCGCCTTCGGCATTCTGCTGGCCAACGGCGCCACGCCCTGGCTCGACCGGGCCTTCACCCTGGAGCGGGCGGACCGTGTCTGAGCGGCGCTGGCCCGGCGTGCTCGCCTTCGTCGGGTTGACCGCGGCCTGCGCGGCCGTGCTGGCGGGCGTGGCCGCGCTGACCGAGGCGCCCATCGAGGAGAACCGCGCCCGCCGCTTCGAGCAGACCCTGACCGCCGTCACCGGCAGCGCCCGGCTCGCCGCCGACGTGGTCTGGCAGGACGATCTGGCGCCGCTCTGCCCGGATCGCGCGCTGCTGCGGGGAACCGCGGCCGGCTACGGCGGCAACATCGTCTGGCTCGCCGCCGCCCGGCTCGGTGACGCCGGGCCGGTGCTCGAGCGCGTGCGCATCACCGCCCACCAGGAGACCCCCGGCATCGCCGACTTTCTCGACCGGCCGGAATCCGGCTGGCTGGCCCGGCTGCCGGGTCTGGGCAGCGCGGAGCTGGCCGCCCTCGACACGGTCAGCGGCGCGACCATCACCACCCGCGCCCTGAAGCGGGACCTGGCCCGGGCCCTGGCGCGCCCCGGCCTCGACGACCTGGCGTGTGCGCCGTGAGCCGGACGCCCGCCAGCACGGCCGCGCCGGACGCCGGCACCCCGGCCGGGGTTCTCACCGCCGGCGTCGCCGCACGCAACCCCGCGTGGATCCAGCTCCTCGGCCTGTGCCCGCTGCTGGCGGTGAGCAGCAGCGCGGTGACCGCTCTGGCCCTCGCCCTGGCCAGCGCCGGCGTGCTGGTGGGCTCCAACGTCACCATCTCGATGCTGCGCCGCCTGATACCCGACTTCGCCCGGCTGCCCGCCTTCGTGCTGATCGTCGCCACCTTCACCACCTGCGCGGTGCTGCTGATGGAGGCCTACGCCTTCGAGCTGTATCTGCGCATCGCCCTGTTCGTGCAGATCATCGTCACCAACTGCATGATTCTCGGCCGCGCCGAGGCGTTCGCCAGCCGCCGGCCGGTCTGGCCGTCGCTGCTCGACGCCCTGGGCACCGCGGCCGGCTTCGCGCTGGCCCTGGTCAGCCTCGGCCTGGTGCGCGAGGCGGTCGGCCGCGGGACCGTGTTCGCCGACATGGATATGCTGTTCGGCCCGGGCGCGGCCGGCTGGACGATGACCCTGCCCGGGGACTGGCCCGGGCTGCTGATCGCCACGCTGCCGCCGGGGGCCTTCATCATCGCCGGTCTGCTGCTCGGGCTCGGCAACGCCGCGGTCAGGGCCCGCCGGCGGAACGCAGGACCATAGCGAAGGGACATGAACAAGGAAAAACGCCAGCAGATCTTCACGCGCCTGCGGGAGGCCAACCCCAATCCGACCACCGAGCTCGAATACGCCACGCCGTTCGAGCTGCTGGTCGCCGTGATCCTGTCCGCCCAGGCCACCGACGTCAGCGTCAACAAGGCCACCCGGCCGCTGTTCGCCCGGGCGAACACCCCGGCGGCGATCCGCGACCTCGGCGTCGAGGGGCTGACACCGTTCATCCAGAGCATCGGCCTGTTCAACACCAAGGCGCGCAACGTGATCCGCACCTGCGAGATCCTGGTGGAGCAGCACGGCGGCGAGGTGCCCGAGGACCGGGCGGCCCTCGAGGCGCTGCCCGGCGTCGGCCGCAAGACCGCCAACGTGGTCCTGAACACCGCATTCGGCCACCCGACCATGGCCGTGGACACCCACATCTTCCGGGTGTGCAACCGCACCGGCATCGCCCCCGGCAAGACCGTGCGGCAGGTCGAGGACCGGCTGGTGCGGGTCGTGCCCGAAGAGTTCAAGCGCGACGCCCACCACTGGCTGATCCTGCACGGCCGCTACGTCTGCCTGGCGCGCAAGCCGCGGTGCGGCTCCTGCCTGATCGAGGATCTCTGCGAGTACCGACACAAGACCGAGGACTGATGCCGTGAGCAACGTCGTGCCGCCGGTGGCGATCGCCATCGGCCTGCTGGTGCTGAGCAACGTCTTCATGACGTTCGCCTGGTATGCGCATCTGCGCGAGCTCAGCCACAAGCCGTGGATCGTGGCCGCCCTGGTGAGCTGGCTGGTGGCCGCCCTGGAGTATCTCTTCCAGGTGCCGGCCAACCGCATCGGCTACACGGTGCTGAACGTCGGCCAGCTCAAGATGATGCAGGAGATCATCACCCTGACCGTGTTCGTGCCGTTCCTGGTGCTGTACATGAAGGAGCCGCTGCGGCTGGATTTTCTCTGGGCCGCGCTGTGCCTGGTCGGCGCCGTGTTCTTCGTGTTCCGGCCCTACCTGACCGGCGTGTCCGGGCCGTAGCGGCCGTTCAGAGGTCGACCAGTTCCACCGACGGTATCGGCTCGCCGAGGAAGTAACGGCCGACGCGGCGGAACCGCTCGGCGCCATCGGTGGCCAGCAGCGAGAGACGGCCGGCGCCGCCCCGCGCCGCCGGCAGGTCGGCGCCGCCGACCCGCCGGGCGAGGGCCGCCGCCGTGGTTTCCGCCGAATCGACCACGGTGGCGCCATCGCGCCCGAGGATGGCCTCGAGAGCCGGCCGGAACACCGGAAAGTGGGTGCAGCCCAGCAGCACCGACGACACCGCGCCCCGGTCGCCGGGCAGCATGCCCCGCAGGTAGTCGGCCAGGGCCAGATCGACCAGCGGCCCGGCATGGCGGCCCTCCTCGGCCAGCGCCACCAGCAGCGGGCACGGCCGGGCCAGCACCGTCAGGCCGGGGCGCCGGGCCAGCAGGGCGCGCTGATAGGCGCCGCCCCGCACCGTGCTCTCGGTCGCCAGCACCAGCACGCGGCCGCGCCCGGACAGGGCGGCGGCCGCCTCCGCGCCCGGCTCCACCACGCCGAACACCGGCAGCGGCGCGTAGCGCTCGGTCAGCGCGTCGAGGGCCACGGCGGACGCGGTGTTGCAGGCCACCACCAGGGCCTTGATGCCGCGCTCCACCAGGATGCGCGCCGCCTGCACCGCGTAGCGCTGCACGGTGTCGGGGCTCTTGGTGCCGTAGGGCAGCCGGGCGGTGTCGCCGAGATACAGGAAGTCCTCGCCGGGCAGGGCCGCGCGCAGCGCGCGCAGCACGGTGAGCCCGCCCATGCCGGAGTCGAAGACGCCGATGGGCGCGGCTGCCGGCTCGGTCACGGGGTCAGGAACGGCGGAACAGGTCGCGGACGAAGCCGGACTTCTTGCGCGGCGCGGCGCGGCTCTCGCTGTGGATGGGCGCCGTCGCCACGGCCTCCCGGCGCTCCGCGGCCGGGGCCGGCGCGGCCGGGCGGGCGTCGCGGCCGGCGCGCAGGTCCCGGATCTTCTTCTCGATCAGCAGGTCTTCCTTGCGCTTCTGGATCATCGCGGCGGCGATGTCGACGCCGCACTGGTTGCAGTGGCTGGCCTCGAGCTGCAGATGCCCGCAGCGCGGGCACTCGACGTGGGCCGCGGTGATGTCCTTCAGGGTCTGCTCGTTGTGCCCTTCCATGCGCAGGGCGTCCTTGTCGATGGTGGGCGCCTTGGGCGCCGACAGGGACTTGATGCGGCAGATGGCGCCCAGGTCCGCGAGCCGCTGCTGCAGCTTGCGGGCCTCGCCTTCCATGAGCTGGCTGCGGATCACCACGGTGCGGCCGGAGAACAGGGCACGGGCCTTGCGGTCGTCGATGCCGAGCTCGCGCGCGAGCCTGGCACGGACGCGGTCCATGTCCGAGTCCCGGGCTATCTCGCCACTGAACAGCACCTGAAAGTCGCCCATCGTGTCCTTCACCTAGGAGAGCTTACGGCCTCGCTTCGCGCCCAAGCGCAGCCGCAGGGCATTGAGGCGGATGAACCCTGCAGCATCGGCCTGATCATACGCCCCGCGATCGTCCTCGAATGTGACGACGTGCGCATCGTAGAGACTGTCGTCCGGGGACATCCGGCCGCTGACCGACACGCTGCCCTTGTACAGCTTGAGCCGCACGGTGCCGTTCACCGGCTTCTGGGACTCGTCGATCAGCGCCTGCAGCACCTTGCGCTCCGGCGCCCACCAGTAGCCGTTGTAGATCAGCTCGGCATAGCGCGGCATCAGCTCGTCCTTGAGGTGCGCCACCTCCCGGTCGAGGGTGATGGACTCGATGGCGCGGTGGGCCTTCAGCAGGATCGTGCCGCCGGGGGTCTCGTAGCAGCCCCGGGACTTCATGCCGACGAAGCGGTTCTCCACCAGGTCGCTGCGGCCGATGCCGTGGGCGCCGCCCAGTTCGTTCAGCTTCGTCAGCAGCGCCGCCGGGCCGAGCCGCTCGCCGTCGACCGAGACCGGGTCGCCGTGCTCGAAGCCGATCTCCACGTACTGGGGCTGGTCCGGCGCCGCCTCCGGCGAGACGGTCCAGCGCCACATGCTCTCCTCGGCCTCCTGCCACGGGTCCTCGAGGTTGTCGCCCTCGTAGGAGATGTGCAGCAGGTTGGCGTCCATGGAGTACGGCGACTTCTCGCCGCGCTTGGCGTCGACGGGAATCTGATGCTCCTCGCAGAACTTCATCAGCGATTCCCGGGAGGTCAGGTCCCACTCGCGCCAGGGCGCGATGACCTTGATGTCGGGTTCCAGCGCGTAGGCGCCCAGCTCGAAGCGCACCTGGTCGTTGCCCTTGCCGGTGGCGCCGTGGGAGATGGCGTCGGAGCCGGTTTCCCGGGCGATCTCCACCAGCCGCTTGGCGATCAGCGGCCGGGCGATGCTGGTGCCGAGCAGGTACTCGCCCTCGTAGAGGGTGTTGGCCCGGAACATCGGGAACACGAAGTCGCGCACGAATTCCTCGCGCAGGTCCTCGATGTAGATCTCCTTCACGCCCATGGCCTGGGCCTTGGCGCGGGCGGGCTCGACCTCTTCGCCCTGACCCAGATCGGCGGTGAAGGTCACGACTTCGGCGTTGTAGGTTTCCTGCAGCCAGCGGCAGATCACCGAAGTGTCCAGACCGCCGGAGTACGCCAATACGACCTTGTCAGCCACGAGTCTCGTCCTGGTTGTGAGCGGGCGCCCATCATATGGGATGTGCGGACCCTTATCACGTCGTCGGCCCGGCCGGGCCGAACCGCCGGGCGCTACCGCGAGGCGACGTCACCGCCGCCCCAGTCCCGTTCCAGGCGGACGGTGGTGCGGCGGTTCTCGGCGCGGTCGGCGTCGGTGTCGCCGGCCGCCACGGGATACTTGGAGCCGTGGTAGCGCACCACCAGCCGCTTGGCGGGCACGCCGCTGGACTCGAGGAAGGCGGCGACCTGCTCGGCACGGCGCTTCGACAGGGCCAGGTTGGCGTAGTCGGGACCGACGTCGTCGGTGTGGCCGTCGACGAACACCCGGGTCACCGCCGGGTCCGCCAGCACGTACTCGGCCACCTGCCGCAGCCGGGTCCGATCGGCCTCGGACAGCTCGGTCTTGTCCGAGGGATACTCGATGCGGGTACGCTCGTACATGGACCAGCCCCGGGCCGTGACGTCCTCGAGGCAGCGGGCGAAGGCCTCGTACTGGCCCCGCAGGTGCTCGTTGCCGATCCGGATCGCGGCGTCGCCGCCGTACCAGGCCGCGTGCTCCACCCGGGTCTCGTAACCTTCGTAGAGGGCCATCAGCACCCGGGTCGCCAGGGGATCGGCGATGAGCACGGCGCTGCCGGCGCGCTGCTCGGTGGTGCCGAGCTCCGCGGTGGCCGGATGTGCCGGATGCCAGGGGGGCGCCACGCGATACAGGCCCACGGCGCCGTCCGCGAACACTTCGCGATGGCCGAGCAGCTCCAGGCGCAGGGGCGCCCGGGGCGCGCCGACGAAGCGGATCACGCCGAAGTCCCGCACACCCTGCTCGAGCAGGCACAGACCCTCCGCCTGACGCACGGACCAGGAGGACCCCACGTCATGGACGAACGGCTGCGCCGCAGCCGGCGGGGCTGCGAGCAGCGAAATCAGCAATAGCAGTAGACGCACCGGCAATTCGCGGACAACCTTCGAGCTCAGAAACGTTGTCGGCCGGCGCCGGGGAAACTTTAGGGCGCCGGCGTGCTAAGGTGCCGTCAATGGACATGTCGTCGCGATTTCGCGGCTTTCTGCCGGTAGTGGTTGACCTGGAGACCGGGGGCTTCGATCCCGCGACCAACCCCATCCTGGAGATTGCCGCCGTGCAGGTCCGGTTCGAGGGCCGGACGCTGCAGCCGGCCGAGGGCTGGCGCCGGGCCGTGCACCCCTACCCCGGCGGCGTGTGCAATCCCGCCGCGCTCAAGGTCACCGGCATCGATCCGATGGACCCGAACCGGCAGGCCCTGGGAGAGGGCGAGGCGCTGCGCCAGCTTTTCCGCTACGTGCGCACCGCCATCAAACAGACCGGCTGCCACCGGGCGATCCTGGTGGCCCACAACGCCGCCTTCGATCAGCAGTTCCTCAATCGCGCGGTAGAGCGGACCCAGGTGAAACGCAACCCGTTCCACCCGTTCTCGTTCATCGACACGGCGTCGCTGGCTGCCGTCGCCTTCGGCCATACGGTGCTGAGCGAGGCCTGCGCGCGGGCGGACATCGCCTTCGACCGGGACAAGGCCCACGACGCCCTCTACGATGCCGAGCGCACCGCCGAGCTGTTCTGTGCCGTGGTCAACGCGTGGGAGGGGCGGGGTCCGCTGTGACCCGTCCGGGCCGGACCCGCCCCGCGGGGATCGGTCTCAGGAGGCCTCGCCGGCCGCCGCCGCCTTCTTGACGAGTTCCTGCAGCTCTCCGCTCTCGTACATCTCCACGACGATGTCGCAGCCGCCGACGAGCTCGCCATCGACGTAGAGCTGGGGAAACGTCGGCCAGTCGGCGTACTTCGGCAGGTTCGCGCGGATCTCCGGGTGGGCGAGCACGTCGACGTAGGCGAAGCGTTCGCCGCAGGAGGCCAGGCACTGCACCGTCTGCGCCGAGAACCCGCACTGAGGCGCGGCCGGCGACCCCTTCATGTAGAGGATGATGGGGTTGGTCTCGATCTGATCGCGGATGGTGTCGAGGACGTCTTCGCTCATGCGAAACTCCCGTAGGCCCGATTACAATTGGGCGCTCAGTGTACTAGACCGGAAACCGCGGCGACCAGCTTGGTGTGCCCGGCAGGAGACCCCATGGCCCCATCCAGCCCCGACTTCGACCGCGTGATCGACCGCCGCGGCACCTGGAGCAGCAAGTGGGACAAGTACGCGGGCCGGGACATCCTGCCGTTCTGGGTGGCCGACATGGACTTCGCCATGCCGGAGTTCATCCGCGAAGCCGTGCTGCGCCGGCTGGAACACCCGGTGGTGGGATACACCCGCACGCCGGACACCCTGGCCGAGGCCTTCCGCACCTGGCTGCTGCGCCACTACGACTGGCAGGTGCCGGACAGCGCCCTGGTGTGGCTGCCCGGGGTGGTCACGGGGTTCAACCTCGCCGCCCGGGCCACGGCGGTGCCCGGCGGCCAGGTGGTGATCCCGACCCCGGTGTACTACCCCTTCCTGAGCGTCCCCGGCAACGCCGACCAGACCGGCATCCAGGTCCCGCTGGTCCGGGACGGCCGGCGCTGGGTGATGGACTTCGACGCCCTGGAGGCCGCCATCACGCCGGCATCGAGGATCGTGCTGCTGTCGAACCCGCAGAACCCCACCGGGCGCGCCTATACCGAGCCGGAGCTGACGGCGCTCGCCGAGCTGTGCCTGCGCCACGACCTGGTGCTCTGTTCGGACGAAATTCACTGCCGCCTGCTGCTGGACCCCAACGCCGAGCACGTGCCGGTGGCGAGCCTGGGTCCGGAGATCGCGGCCCGCACCATCAGCCTGTACGCCGCGACCAAGACCTACAACATCCCCGGGCTGTCCTGCGGCGTCGCAGTGATCCCCGACCCCGAGCTGCGGCGCCGCTTCAAGCACGCCCAGGCCGGCCTGATGCCCAGCGTCGGGCCGCTGGAATTCGCCGCCTCCGAAGCGGCCTTCAACGACACCGGACCCTGGCTGCCGGCCCTGCTGGACTACCTGCGCGGCAATCACCGTCTGCTGCAGGCCGTCGCCGGCGACCGGATGACACCCGTCGAGGCGACCTACCTGGCCTGGCTCGACGTCCGCGACCTGGAACTGGAGCGCCCGGGCGCCTACTTCGAGGAGCACGGGCTCGGACTGTCCGACGGCGCGGCCTTCGGCGGCGACGGCTTCGTGCGGTTCAACTTCGCCTGCCCGCGCAGCACCCTGGAGGAGGGGCTAGAGCGGCTGCAGCAGGCCCTCGACTCCGCCTGAAACGCCCGGCGGGCGCGGGGCCACGTTGATTCGCCGGCCCGGCTGCTATACGATTCGCCGCTTTTCCAGGCAGCATCCGCTGCCTTTCGTCGTTCTGAGACCTCGGGTTTTTTCAGCGGGCCGCCGGACCGGTGGCCCGCCCGTCGATGGTTTCCGACGACTCACCCTGCGGGGGGATTGCCCATGACGCATCTGATGAGCACCTACAAGCGCCAGGACGTGGCGTTCGAGCGCGGTGACGGCATCTGGCTGGAAGACACCGGCGGTAAACGCTACCTGGACGCCCTCACCGGCATCGCCGTGTGCGGTCTCGGGCACGCCCATCCCGACGTCACCCGCGCGGTGGCGGAACAGGCGGGCAAGGTGACGCACACCTCCAACCTGTATCGAATCCCCCAGCAGGAGCGGCTGGCGGACCGTCTCTGCGAGCTTTCCGGCATGGAGCGCGTGTTCGTCTGCAACAGCGGCGCCGAGGCCAACGAGGCCGCCATCAAGCTGGCCCGCCTGTACGGCCACGGCCGCAACGTCGACCGGCCGGCCATCATCGTCATGGAGGGCAGCTTCCACGGCCGCACCATGGCGACGCTGACGGCCACCGGCAGCCGCAAGGTCCAGGCCGGCTTCGAGCCGCTGCTGTCCGGCTTCGTGCGCGCCCCCTACAACGATCTCGAAGCGATCCGCCAGATCGCCGACAACAACAACGAGGTCGTCGCGATCCTGGTGGAGCCGGTGCTCGGCGAAGGCGGCCTGGTGATTCCCGCCGACGACTACCTGATCGAGCTGCGGCGCATCTGCGACGTCAACGGCTGGCTGCTGATGCTCGACGAGGTGCAGACCGGCAACGGCCGCACCGGCACCTTCTTCGCCTACCAGCACTACGGCATCCTGCCGGACGTGGTGACCACGGCCAAGGGCCTCGGCAACGGCGTGCCCGTCGGCGCCTGCCTCGCGCGCGGCAAGGCCGCCGAGACCTTCGCGCCCGGCAATCACGGCTCGACCTTCGGCGGCAACCCGCTGGCCTGCGCCGCCGCCAACGCGGTGCTGGACGTGATCGAGCGGGACGGGCTGCTGGCCCGCGCCCACGCCCTCGGCGAGCGCATCGTCGCCGGCCTGAAGGATCGGCTGGCCGGCAGCAACGCGGTGCGCGAGGTGCGCGGCAAGGGCCTGATGATCGGCATCGAGCTGCACGAGCCCTGCGGCCACCTGGTCGGCGCCGCCCTGGAAGCCGGCGTGCTGATCAATGTCACCCGCGACAACGTGGTCCGGCTGCTGCCGGCGCTGACCATGAGCGACGACGAGGCCGATCTGCTGGTCGAGCGCGTCGCCGCCGTGATCGCCGGCTGAGGGCGCGGCGATGACCGTCAAGCGAGACTTCCTGTCCCTGCTGGACTGCACCGCCGACGAGCTCGACGGCCTGGTGCAGCGCGCCAAGGCGCTTAAGGCCCTGCAGCGCGACGGCAGGCTGCACCGCCCCCTCGAGGGCCGCACCCTGGCGATGATCTTCCAGCAGCACAGCACGCGCACCCGGGTCGCGTTCGAGACGGGCATGACCCAGCTCGGCGGCCACGCGGTGGTGCTCGCGCCCGAGGACACCCAGCTCGGCCGCGGCGAGCCCATCGAGGACACCGCCCGGGTGCTGAGCGAGATGGTGGACATCGTCACCATCCGCACCGGCAGCCACGAGGACCTGATCCGCTTCGCGTCGTCGGCCTCGATCCCCGTGATCAACGCCATGACGTCGCGCTGCCACCCGTGTCAGCTGCTCGCCGACGTGCTGACCTTCGAGGAGCTGCGCGGCCCACTGGCCGGCAGAACCGTGGCGTTCGTGGGCGACGGCTACAACATGTGCCATTCCTACATCAACGCCGCGCGCCAGTGGGGCTTCCGCCTGAAGATCGCCTGCCCGGAAGGCTACCGGCCGGACCCGGAGTTCCTTTCCGGCAGCAACGAGGCGACCCTGGTGGAGAGCGCCCGCGAGGCCGTCGAGGGCGCGGAACTGGTGGTGACCGACGTCTGGTCGTCGATCGGCCACGAGGAGGAGGCGGCCCGCCGCCGGGAAGCCTTCGCACCGTTCCAGGTCACCGAGACGCTGCTCGACCAGGCCGCCGACGACGTGGTGTTCATGCACTGCCTGCCCGCCCACCGCGGCGAGGAAGTGAGCGACACCCTGCTCGACGATCCGCGCTCCGCGGTCTGGCAGGAGGCGGGCAACCGCCTGCACAGCCAGAAAGCCCTGCTGGAGTTCCTGCTGGCCTGAACCCGGCCGCCATTGATCTCCACCCGCCGAAGTGGGACGCTCGCGCCCACCTGAACCTTTCTCCGGCTGGCGGGTCGATCTGAGCATGAGTCGGTCGTTGCTGACATTCGCGCTGCTGGGCTGGGCCCTGCTCCTGGCGGGCGCGGGGCCCGTGTCCGCCGACCCGGCCGACGCAGCACCCGACGGCCCGCCGGTCGCGTCGGTCGACCCCGGCGGCACCGGCGACGACGGTCCCGACGGCCTGGCCGCCACCGCCGACGCGCGGCCGGAACTCGACACCGCCTCCGATCTGCCCACCGGCCCGTGCCGGTCCGTTCGCTCCGGCCGGCGGCCGGCCACCGGACACCCGCCCCGAGGTCCGCCCCACCTGCGAATCGCCTGACCCGCAAAGACGTCGGATCCGACCAGTCGGCTCCGCCAGTTCAGCGGCCGCGGCGCCCGATGCGCCGCCGCCGCGCTCAGGAGATCGCAACATGAATACCCACGTTCTGCCGCTGCACGCCATGACCCGTGCCGACCACCTCGTGCACCCGGAGGAATACTCCGACGTCCGGCTGGACTCGCCGGCGCTGGCCCTGTTCACCGACTTCCGCCGCCACGACCCGATCGTCATCGACGGCTGGACCCGCGCCGTCGACGCCGAGCGCGCCATGCGGGAGAGCCACACCCGCCTGCGGCTGGTGGTCGACCACGACGGCGAGTTTCTCGGCACGATCACCCTCGACGACCTGTCCGAGCGCCAGGTGATCCGCAGGGTCGCCGCCGGCGAGCGCCGCGAGGACATCCTCGTCACCGACCTGATGACCCGCCGCAGCGCGCTCAAGGCCCTGTCCTTCGACGATCTGCAGCGGGCGACGGTACGCCACGTCATCGACACGCTCAGCAGCCACGGGGAAAGACACTGCCTGGTGGTGGATTTCGGCCACCACGCCATCCGCGGGCTGATCGCTGCCAGCGACGTGGCCCGCCGGCTGCACATGTCCCTGCAGCTCGATCCGGCCCCGACCTTCGCGGCGATCTTCGCGGTGGTGCACGACGGCCGGGAGCCGACGCCCGGGCGCGCCGTCGGCGGCGCGGGCAGCGGGACCTGAGGGGACTGGGCGCCGCCGATCAGCCGGCGGCATCCTCCTCGCGCCGCAGCCAGGCCCTGGCCTCGTCGAGATCGTAGAAGACGTTGACGTCCAGGCCCCGCTCCTCGGAGAACACGGAGAACATCCGGGACACGCCGAACTGAAGATCGGTGGCGACCACCAGCGCGCAGCGGCGCGTCAGCTTGCCGCCCTGCCCGCCCACCCAGGCCAGCAGGCGCTGCATCTTTTCCGGGGTCGCCGTCGCCGGCGCGTCGATCGCCACCCAGAGCAGATGGGTGCCGGGCTGCAGCGCGGGGTCCGCGAGCGCGGCCTGCATGCCGGCCATGATCCGGTCCGGATCGTTCACGCCGTTCTGGTAGACGACCAGAATGTCGCCTTCGACTTCGTGGGTCAGCGTCCGTGGGCGGGGACGACCCTGCAGGTCCTTCATGTCAGGGCCGAAGCTGTTCGAGGCGGGTCGGCTTGTTGATGTGATAACCCTGCACGTAGTCGACGCCGATTTCCTTGAGGCGTTCGAGCACCGCGTCGTTCTCGACGAACTCGGCGATGGTCTGCTTGCCCATGTAGTGGCCGATCTCGTTGATCGACCGGACCACGGCGTAGTCGCCGGGGTTGTCGACGATGTCCTTCACGAACACGCCGTCGATCTTGACGTAGTCCACGGGCAGGTTGCGCAGGTAGGAATAGGAGGACAGGCCGGTGCCGAAGTCGTCCAGCGAGAATCGGCAGCCGATGATCTTCATCCGGTTCATGAACTCCCGGGCGTTGTCCAGATTGGCGATGGCCGCGGTCTCGGTGATCTCGAAGCAGACCTTGCTGGTGGGCGCCTGGGTGCGCGAGAACTGGTCCAGCACGAAGTCGGGAAAGGTCTCGTCGTTGACGCTGTGGCCGG
Organism: Gammaproteobacteria bacterium UBA7803; assembly: GCA_002480525.1. GTDB lineage: Bacteria > Pseudomonadota > Gammaproteobacteria > Pseudomonadales > Azotimanducaceae > UBA7803. Next base: position 83,752 of record DLCH01000005.1, read on the forward strand.
ACACGTTGATGGCGAAGCCGCCGAAGTGGTCGAGCTCGTTGCGGTGCTCGGACATCCAGTCGAACACCCGCTCGATCACCCACCGGTCGATGGCGGTCATGCGCTGGTAGGTCTCGGCCGCCAGGATGAAGTCGGCGGGCGGCATGGTGTCGCCCATCTCGTCCACCATGGTGAGCAGAATCTCGTAGTGGGAATCGATGCCGTTGGTCTCGGCGGTCGCCACCGGCGCGATGCGCTGGCAGTTGAGCAGCAGCCGATCCTCGTTGAGCGCCTTGTCGAGCTGCGTGACCCACTCCATGATGCCGTGACGGTTGCGGATCACGGTGTCGCCGAGCTCGTATTCCTGCACGCGGTTGCGGCCGGCATCCTTGGCCGCGTAGCAGGCCTCGTCCGCGTACTGCATCGCCGTGTCGACGCTCTCGGTGGTCTGGTCGATGAACACCAGGCCCATGCTCGCGGACAGCGTGTACATCCGGCCGTCCCACTCGAAGCGCTCGCGCCGCACGGCGGCAAGCACCTCGTCCGCCAGCTCCCGCCCGCGCCCGGTGGTGACGTTCTCGGCGAGGATGCCGAACTCGTCGCCGCCGAGCCGCGCGACCTTGGCGGCGTCCTGGCCGGCCGCCCGGGTGAGCGCGTCGGCGATCAGCTTGAGCAGCTCGTCGCCGGCGGTATGGCCGCTGGTGTTGTTGACGATCTTGAACTGGTCGAGGTCGAGATAGAGCAGCGCATGCTGCTGATCGCCGCCCCGGGCCGAGTGGATGCCCCGTTCGACTTCGCGCTCGAACTCCTTGCGGTTCATGAGCTGTGTCAGGTCGTCGTGGGAGGCCTGGTAGGCGAGCTGGTTGTGCATGTTCTCCAGCATGCGCTGGGACGCCCGCTCCATCAGCGGCAGGTCGTAGTCGTCGAGCAGCGTGATCTGACCGCCGTGGAGCCCCTCGGCCATCTGCTGCAGGGTCAGATCCTTGACCTTGACGCCCTTGCGGTTCACCAGCACGAAGGCGCTGCCTTCGTCGCCGACGAACGCCACGGTGAGGATCAGCGGACGGCCCTGCCGGTCCCCGGTGGCGAGCCACTCCCCGACCTGAATCCGGCGCGCCCGCTCCACCGCCTTCTGCCAGCTCTGCTGCACCGTCTCGTCGTCGGCGTCGATCTGCGGGTCGAGCTCCTGCAGCAGGCCCTCGAGGCCCAGCACGTCGGCCACCGCGCCTTCGTCGACATCCTGGTAGCGGACCGGCGCGCGCTTGCCCGCGGTGTCGCCCACCAGCACGTCCGACAGCGACATGATGAGCGGCGTGCGCTTGCTGGGATCGAAGGAGATGCTGTTGAGCCCCTCGACCACGCGCTTGAGCAGCGTCTCCGGCTCCATGTGCGCTTCCGAGCCGGGCTCGATCTCACCGCTGAGCTGGCCGGTGAGCTGGTCGAGCAGACCGAGCTGATCGCGCCACTCGTGGGATTCCGGCCCCCGTCGCAGATGGGTATGCACCAGCAGGTTGCGCCAGCCGGGATTGAGCAGCCGCAGCACCAGCTCCGGGACTTCCCGTCCGCCGAGGCGCTGCTCCATCTCCCGCAGCACGGCCCGGCGCGCCCGGGACAGCTTCTGCTGGCCCTCGGAAGCGCGCACGGTCCGCTCGACGTTGCCCCGGTACGTCCTGACCTGACGGTCGACCAGCGGGTTCAGCTCGTCGACCACCTCGGAGAACACCTCCGGGTTGCGGTCGTACTCCTTGATGACCTTCTGCAGCAGCTCGTCGACCCGGCGGCCGATCTCCCGGTCGATGCCGTCGCGCACGTCCTGGGCGTTGCCCAGGCGGGCGAGCTGGTTGAGCATCAGCACCGCGTCGTGGGGCCGGTCCGCCTCGTGGCGCAGGAACTCCGGGTCCCGGGCGGCCAGCTTGTTCAGCGTGATCTCCAGGCGCCGGACCCAGTCGCGGATGCCCTGGGTGAGGTAGTCGTCGGACTCGATGGAGTGCACCAGGCTCTCCATCACGTCCAGGGTGTCGTAGTCCTCCGGCCGGAAGCCCTTGCGGTCGCCGTGGCGATTCTTCAGCAGCTCGATCAGCCGCGGCTTCAGGCGCTGGTCGGTCAGCGGCGCGTCGCCGAGTTCCGCCTCGATCTCGGCCAGGGCGTTCAGGATGTCCGCGCTGCGGAACGTCTGGTCGTCGCTGGCATCCGGCGGCGCCAGCAGCTCGTCCGGCGCCTGGCCGCGCAGTTCCCGGGTGCGCCGGCTGAGGTTCAGCAGGTTCCGGGCGGTGGAGTAGGCCTCCACCGGCCGGGCCTTCTGCGGCGCGAACGGGTTGTAGTCCGGCCGGTTGATGGCGCTGCCGAAGGCGTCGGCGGCCATGGCCGCCTCGCGCACCGCGCTGTCCATCTCCTGATAGGCCTCGGGCTCGATGCGCACGCCCGACGGCGAGCGGCGGATCGACGCCCGGGCTAGGCTCTCGCGGATTTCCGTGGTGTTGGGAAACGCCTCGGAGGACTCGAATATCTGAGCCAGCGCGGAGTACAGATTGGCCAGCATGGGCATCAGCGCGCGCTCGAAGTAGCGCAGGATGTCCTGGCGCACCTGGCGCCGCAGGTCGAGCTGACGCAGCCCGTCGTCGAAGGCCCAGGCGATCACGGCGGGGCCGACGGGGATGGCGTCCTTGTGGGTCCAGGGCCGGGCCACCAGACCGAGCTGGGCCCGCAGGTCGAGAAGCTGCTCCGAATAGCGGCCCTCGGCCTTGGAAATGATCTCGGCCACGCCGAGCCAGGCCTCGAACTGCTCGGTGTCCACCAGCTCGAGCTTCTTGGAGTCGCCGGTCTCCCGGCGGCGGCGCTTCTCGAGCACCTCCTCGAGATCGGTGACCTCGTCGACCTGGCGCAGCACCTGATCGTTGAAGGTCTGGCGGATGCGTTCCTGGTTCTTCTCGAGCTGGTCGAGCCCCTCGAAGTACATCATCTGGACCGCGTTGGTGCCCGCGTCGCGGGCGCTCACCAGCAGCTCCGGCTGGGCGATCTCGAAGAACTGGTCGGCGACCCGCTTGAGCGCCCGCTCGAGGACCCGGTGGATCTTGCCGCGCACCTGCTCCGCCTGGTACTCGGACAGCCGGCGGTCCCGCAGCAGCGCCGCGGGAATGTCCGCGCCCTGCTCGCCGGTGCCCCGGCTCTGCGGCGCCGCGCCGTCGCCCTCGCCGCCGCGCGCCGCTTCCGGGCCGGCGGTGGATGCCGCGCCGCCCGTGCGGCCCTCGGCGGCGCCTGCACCGGCCGACGCATCCGCCGGCGCGGCCTGCTCGTCGGCCTGCTCCTGCCCCGGCGCCGCGTCCCGGGCCGACAGCCCCGACGCCACGCCGAACTCGAGCAGCGCGTCGAAGGCGTCCTTCGGCAGCCCCTCCTCGAACAGCACGCCGATGCCGTTGCCGCTGTCGAGCATGCGGGCGATGGTGGCCTGGGTGCGGAAGTGCTTCTGCCCGGTGGGCGTGGGCACCGAGAAATGCACGGCGATGGCGTCGCCGCGATTGGGGTTGGCGCCCGTCGACGTCAGGGATCTGGAGGCGCCGGCGCCGGTGAGCAGCATGCCCTGCTCGCAGAAATCGCGCACGGCACACAGCCAGGACCGTCCCTGGGCAGGATGCACGAGCGCCGACAACGATATGGGCTGCCTGGTGTGACGTCGCCGATTCAAGCGAGCAGCGTCCTTCTGCGATGACGGAGACATTAACCCAAGAGGGTCTGCCGGGTCACTCCGACGTCTCTCAGCCGACGATGACCAGGTCTCGTCCTGAGGTCTTGGCCCGGTAAAGTGCCCGATCTGCGCGCTGAATCACATCTTCGATGGACTCTCCGGGCCGGAATTCGGCAATGCCGACCGACACGGAGAGATGATAGTCCGGATGTCGCGGATCGACGGTCAGCGCGCGCGTCTGATCGCCGAGCCGGCCGGCGACGCGGCGCGCCTCCTCGGCGTCGGCGTCCACCAGCACCAGCAGGAACTCCTCGCCGCCGAACCGGGCGACGAAATCCACCGAGCGGACCGCCTGCTCGGCCAGGTTGCCGAACTGGCGCAGCACGTCGTCGCCGCTCTGGTGGCCGAACCGGTCGTTGATGCGCTTGAAGTGATCCAGGTCGCAGTAGCACAGCGTGAAACCGACGTGGCCGCGATCGGCCAGCGCCTTCTGGCGGGCCAGCACCTCCATCACGTAGCGCCGGTTGTACAGGCCCGTGAGATCGTCGCGCATGGCGAGATCGGCGAGCTTCTGCATGGCGGCGTCGAGCCGCAGGCGGCGCCGCTCGAACGCCCGCCGCAGCGCGGTGACCTCGCTGGCCATGAAGAACATCGCCGTCAGCATGACGGTGAAGGCGAGCAGCAGCCGGGCCTCCGCCAGCACGGGGGCCTCGGCCGCGGTGATCAGCGCCGCGTCCCCGGCCACGTAGGCGAGCCAGGTGACGACGGCCACCAGGGCGACCTGGCGCCGGGCCAGATGCAGGGCTGCGTAGAGGACGCCGAACAGCGGGACGGTGAGCAGCAGCAGACGCAGCTCCGGCGCCACGTACAGCGACGAGATGACCACACCGAGGTTGAGCCACAGCGCCTTGACCAGGGCCAGCCCGCCATCGCCGAACCGGCCGGCGGGCCGGTCGATCACCAGCAGGGCGCCGATCCCGAGCACCCAGGCGGCGAGGAACACGTACAGTCCGTTCACCTCGAACGGGCCGACCGGAGCCGCCATGACAGCGCACACCACGCCGTAGACGGCGACGGCGCCGAGCAGCAGTCCTGTCCTCGCAGGCTTCAGGGCGATGATCTCGTTGGCCGGGGGCAAGCGGAACACTCGATGAGAACCAGGTCGCATTCTATCGGCAAGGGTTCGTGACCGGCTTCACGATCAGGTGTCGCGTTGTAACAGAAATGTTATGACGCCCTGGGAATCCAGTCCCAACCCGCCCGGTTGCGAACGGCCCGGCGCGGCCGCCCGGTCACAGGGCCCTGGCGACGGCCCGCTTCCAGCCGCTCAGGAGCTGCTGGCGGGTGACCTCCCGCATGCCGGGGCGGAACTCCTGGTCGAGGTGCCAGAGCCGGGCAGCCTCCTCGAGGCTGCCGACCAGGCCGGCTCCGGCCGCCGCCAGGATGGCCGCGCCGAGGGCCGTGGTCTCGGTGATCACGGGCCGTTCGACGGTGCAGTGAACCACGTCGGCGAGAAACTGGCAGAGCCAGTCGTTGACCACCATGCCGCCGTCCACGCGCAGCCGCTCGACCGGCGCGCCGTCGGCGGCCATCGCGGTGAGCAGCTCCTCGGTCTGGTAGGCGACGCTGGCGAGCGTCGCCGTGACGAGCTGATCCCGGCTGGTGTCGAGGGTCAGCCCAACCAGCGTGCCCCGGGCGTCCGGATTCCAGTGCGGCGCGCCGAGCCCGGTGAACGCGGGCACCAGGTACACGCCGCCGGTGTCGCCGTCACAAGCCCGCGCACAGGCCTCGGTCTCCGCCGCGCTGCGGATCAGGCCGAGGCCGTCGCGCAGCCACTTCACCGCGACGCCGGCCGAGAAGATGCTGCCTTCGAGCGCGTAGGTGGTGCGCCCGTCGATCCGGTAGGCGACGGTCGACAGCAGCCGGTGACGGGATTCGAGCTGACGCTCGCCGGTGTTGGTCATGGCGAAGCAGCCGGTGCCGTAGGTGCTCTTGCTCATGCCCGGCGCGAAGCAGGCCTGGCCGACGAGCGCGGCCTGCTGGTCGCCGGCGACACCGAACACGGGAATCTCCGCGCCGAACCACTCGGCCCGGGCGAGGCCGAACGCGCCGGCGCTGTCGCGCACCTCGGGAAGCAGGCTCTCCGGCACCGACAGATACTCGGTGAGCTCGGCGCTCCAGGCCTGCAGGCCGATGTCGAACAGCAGGGTGCGCGACGCGTTGGTGGCGTCGGTGGCATGCACGGCGCCGCCGGTCAGCCGCCAGATCAGGAAGGTATCCACGGTGCCGAAGGCCAGTTCGCCGCGTTCCGCCCGGCGGCGCACGCCGTCGACCTCGTCGAGCAGCCAGGCGAGCTTGGTGCCGGAGAAGTACGGGTCGATCACCAGTCCCGTCTCCCGCGCGACCAGGTCCTCGAGACCGTCACGGCGCATCGCCTCGCACCGGCCGGCGGTCCGCCGGTCCTGCCAGACGATGGCCGGGTGGACGCATTCGCCCGTGTCCCGGTCCCAGACCAGGGTGGTCTCGCGTTGATTGGTGATGCCGATGGCGGCTATGTCCGAGCCCTCCAGGCCCGCCGCCCGCAGCGCGCCGCGGCCGGCCTCCAGGGTAGTGCGCCAGAGCACTTCCGGATCCTGCTCCACCCAGCCACTGCGCGGAAACTGCATGTCGAAGGCCCGCTGATCCGCGCCGAGCACCCGGCCGTCGAGGTCGAAGACGATCGCCCGCGAGCTGGACGTGCCCTGATCGATGGCCATGATCCGGCCCATGTCTCCCCCTGTTCGGCGACGATTGCGGAAACACAATATATAGTGGTGCGGTTCGGGGCGCATCCGCTGCCGCCGGCGGCCGGCAGGGCCGTGGCGGAGTTATCCACAGCGCCTCCACCGGGCCACGGCGGTTACTCACAGGTTTTCCACCGGTTGCTCGGTTGCATTCCCCCAGGCACCGCAGTATCTTGTGTGCATTCAGGAATCAGACCCAATATGTTGCGATCGACGCAGCCTATTGCGCACTTTTCCTGACTAATTCAGGCCAGCCGACTCGAAACGAGCCGCAGCACTCGAGCATCGTGTCCGTGCACCAGTCCAACAGACAGCCCGAAACGTCCGTCCTCGCCGCCAGGCCAGGCGTGACGCGGGTTTGCCGTGGACGGGCCAGCGCCGGAACGGGCTCGTCCGGCACCTGAGGGGGACCGGGTCGGGCACTGGAACTGAACGAGGCCGCAGAAACGCGGCCGGGAGGGGAGCATCGGCCCCGAAGGGGCCTCGGAAGCACCGTTGGCGAGCCACCGGCACGCCTTGGGCCAATCGTCGGAGAACACAACATCTTGTGTGCCGAGGCACGCGAGAGCCCGTTCCCGGCGCTTCCGGCAGGACGCTCCCGGACCGATGGATTCGGAGCACACACGACAGAACGACAGATCGAGCCAAAGGGGGCACATCGACCTATGCAGACGGACATCACGGAGAGCACCTACAGCGAACGGTCGAGCGACGACGACGCCGGACGCGACCGCCAGGGAACGGCGGAGCCGCTGTCGCCGTCCATCGCGGCGACCGCACCGGGGCAGCTCAAGGTCATCAAGCGCAACGGCACGGTGGTGCCGTACACCGACGACAAGATCGCCGTCGCCATGACCAAGGCGTTCCTGGCCGTCGAGGGCGGCACCGCCGCGGCCTCGCCGCGCATCCGGGAGCTGGTGACCGAGCTGACCGAGCAGGTGAGCGCGACCTTCAAGCGGCGCTTCCCCTCCGGCGGCACGATCCACATCGAGGACATCCAGGACCAGGTCGAGCTGGCGCTGATGCGCTCCGGCGAGCACAAGGTCGCCCGGGACTACGTGCTGTACCGGGAGGAGCGCGCCCGTCTGCGCGCCGAGGCCCGGGCCGCCCAGCCGGCCGCGCCGGAAACGGACAGCAGCATCCAGGTGCTGCACAAGGACGGCACGAAGCACCCCCTGGACGTCACGCGCATCCGCACCCTGGTGGAAGAGGCCTGCGCCGGCCTGTCCGACGTCGAGCCCGAGCGGATCATCCGCGAGGCCATGCACAACATGTACGACGGCATCTCCGAGGAGGACGTCTCGACGGCGCTGCTGATCTGTGCCCGCACCCTGGTCGAGGAAGACCCGAACTACACCTACGTCACCGCCCGGCTGCTGCTCGACGAGCTGCGCCGCGAAGCCTTCGAGTTTCTCGACGTCAACGCCGACAGCGGCTTCCGTGCCGCCCAGTCGGAGATGGACCGGGTCTACGCGGTCGCCTTCAAGGCCTTCATCGCGCGCGGCATCGAGCTCGAGCTGCTCGCCCCTGAGCTGAATGCCTACGACCTCGACGAGCTGGGCGCGGCGCTCAAGCCCGAGCGCGACTTCAACTTCAGCTACCTGGGCCTGCAGACGCTCTACGACCGCTACTTCATCCACAGCGACAACGTACGCTTCGAGCTGCCCCAGGTGTTCTTCATGCGCGTGGCCATGGGCCTCGCCGCCCAGGAAGACAACCCGAACGCCCGCGCCATCGAGTTCTACGACCTGATGAGCTCGTTCGACTACATGTCGTCGACGCCGACCCTGTTCAACGCCGGCACCCTGCGGCCGCAGCTCTCGTCGTGCTTCCTGACCACGGTGCCCGACGACCTCGACGGCATCTACAGCGCCATCCGCGACAACGCCCTGCTGTCCAAGTGGGCCGGCGGCCTCGGCAACGACTGGACGCCGGTGCGCGCGCTCGGCTCCTACATCAAGGGCACCAACGGCAAGAGCCAGGGCGTGGTGCCGTTCCTGAAGGTGGTCAACGACACGGCGGTGGCGGTGAACCAGGGCGGCAAGCGCAAGGGCGCCGTCTGCTCTTACCTGGAGACCTGGCACCTGGACATCGAGGAGTTCCTCGAGCTGCGCAAGAACACCGGCGACGACCGCCGCCGCACCCACGACATGAACACGGCCAACTGGATTCCGGACCTGTTCATGAAGCGGGTGTTCGAGGACGCCGAGTGGACGCTGTTCTCGCCCAACGAGGTGCCGGACCTGCACGACCTGTACGGCCGCGCCTTCGAGAAGCGCTACGAGGAGTACGAGGCGCTGACCCGCTCCGGCGAGATGCCGCTGTTCAAGCGCGTCCGCGCTCAGGATCTGTGGCGCAAGATGCTGTCGATGCTGTTCGAGACGGGCCACCCCTGGATCACCTTCAAGGACGCCTGCAACGTCCGCTCGCCCCAGCAGCACGTGGGCGTGGTGCACAGCTCCAACCTGTGCACGGAGATCACCCTGAACACCTCGAAAGACGAGGTGGCGGTGTGCAACCTGGGCTCGGTGAATCTGGCCGCCCACATCGTCGACGGCGAGCTGGACATGAAGAAGCTCAAGAAGACGGTGCGCACCGCGGTGCGGATGCTCGACAACGTGATCGACATCAACTACTACTCGGTGCCCCAGGCGCGCAACTCCAACATGAAGCACCGGCCCGTGGGCCTGGGCGTCATGGGCTTCCAGGACGCCCTGTACAAGCAGCGCATCGCCTACGGCAGCGAGGCCGCCGTGGCCTTCGCCGACCAGTCCATGGAGGCGATCAGCTACTACGCCATCGACGCCTCGTCGAAGCTGGCGAAGGAGCGCGGCTCCTACCCGTCCTTCTCGGGCTCGCTGTGGAGCCGGGGCATTCTGCCCATCGATTCGCTCAAGCTGCTGAAGCAGGAGCGCGGCGCCTCGGAGAAGACCGGCGAGCCGTTCCTCGACGTGGACGTGTCCACGTCGCTGGACTGGGACAAGCTGCGCTCCAAGGTGCAGATCAACGGCATGCGCAACTCCAACGTGATGGCGATCGCGCCGACGGCGACCATCGCCAACATCACGGGCGTGTCGCAGTCCATCGAGCCGACGTACCAGAACCTGTACGTCAAATCGAACCTGTCCGGCGAGTTCACCGTGGTGAACCCCTACATGGTCCAGGACCTGAAGCGCCTCGACCTGTGGGACAAGGTGATGGTCAACGACCTCAAGTACTACGACGGCAGCCTGCAGCACATCGAGCGCGTGCCCGAGGAGCTGAAGCACCTCTACGCCACCGCCTTCGAGGTGGAGCCCCGCTGGCTGGTGGAATCCGCCAGCCGCCGGCAGAAGTGGATCGACCAGGCCCAGTCCCTGAACCTCTACATCGCCGGCGCCAACGGCAAGAAGCTCGACGTGACCTACCGCATGGCCTGGCTGCGCGGCCTGAAGACCACGTACTACCTGCGTGCCCTGGGCGCCACCAGCACCGAGAAGTCGACGGTGGACCGCGGCAAGCTGAACGCGGTCTCCTCCGGCAAGTCGTCGTCGGCCCCGGCCGCCGCCCCCGCGGCGGACATCACCGCCGAGAGCAAGCCGGCCGACGTGCCGCTGGCCTGCTCCATCGACGACCCGGACTGCGAGGCCTGTCAGTAACCCCACCGCCGCAGGAGCGGCCTCCCGGCCGCGATGACCGGGAGGCCAAATGGATTCAAGGAGAGAACGAATGCTGAGCTGGGACGACTACGAGGAAGAGGACACCCCGAAGGCCCCCCAGAGCCAGACCACCCAACGCGCGCCGGAGCCCGCGCCGGAGCCTGCCCCTGCGCCGGCCCCGGAGCCGGCCGCGGCAGCCCAGGACACGGCCATCGCCGACGCCGCCGTGGAAACCGCCCGCGAGGAGCTGGCCGAGCGCTCGCCGACCGGCGACGCCGCGAATCTGGCGCCGGAGACCGATCCGGTCGAATCCGCCTTCGACAAGCCGATCGAGGTCCCGGAGCCCGCGGTGACCGCCAACGCCACCAAGGCGGAGGTCATGCAGCAGGCGGAAGAGGTGCTGGCACACCTGGACGCGCCCATGGTCACCGACGGCAACGCCGAGGAGTACCAGCGGGTCACCGTCGACCAGAAGCGCATGATCAACTGCCGGGCGGACCTCAATCAGCTCGTGCCCTTCAAGTACGACTGGGCCTGGCAGAAATACCTGGACGGCTGCGCCAACCACTGGATGCCCCAGGAAGTGAACATGAACGCCGACATCGCCCTGTGGAAGTCCGAAGGCGGGCTCACCCAGGACGAGCGGCTGATCGTGAAGCGCAGCCTGGGCTTCTTCTCCACGGCGGATTCGCTGGTGGCGAACAACCTGGTGCTGGCCATCTACCGGCTGATCACCAACCCCGAATGCCGCCAGTACATCCTGCGCCAGGCCTTCGAGGAGGCGATTCACACCCACGCCTACCAGTACGTGATCGAGTCTCTCGGCATGGACGAAGGCGAGATCTTCAACATGTACCACGAGGTTCCCGCGGTGGCCCGCAAGGCCTCCTGGGGGCTCAAGTACACCAGCGACATCTCGGACCCGACGTTCCGTACCGGCACGCCGGAAGCCGACCGCGCGCTGCTGAAGAACCTGATCGCCTACTACTGCGTGCTCGAGGGCATCTTCTTCTACTGCGGCTTCACCCAGATCCTCTCGATGGGCCGCCGCAACAAGATGACCGGCACCTCGGAGCAGTTCCAGTACATCCTGCGTGACGAGTCGATGCACGTGAACTTCGGCATCGACGTGATCAACCAGATCAAGCTGGAAAACCCGCACCTGTGGGACGACGAGATGCAGAACCTGGCCCGGCGCATGATCCTCGAGGGCACCCAGCTCGAGATCGAGTACGCCCGGGACACCATGCCCCGCGGCGTGCTGGGCATGAACGCCAATACGATGGCCGAGTACCTCCAGTTTATCGCCAACCGACGGCTGGCGCAGATCGGCCTGTCCGAGCAATTCCCCGGCGTGAAGAACCCGTTCCCGTGGATGAGCGAGATCATGGATCTCAAGAAGGAGAAGAACTTCTTCGAGACCCGGGTGACGGAGTATCAGACCGGCGGGGCGTTGAGCTGGGAGTAAGGCGATACTTTGCATGGGGTTCCTTGGAAGAAAACCATGACTAGCCCTATCGACGAACCAATTCGGCAGAGTCGAAAAAGGCTGGGGGAACCCCTATGCATATGGGAATGGAGGCGGAGACTTCGAGGCGGAAGTTCGACCTTGCACCTCGACTAAATAGAACCAGTCCTGATGTGGGAATTTGAGCCTATCAGGCTGCCTCGAGTGCAGACACGGCCGGGCGCCGCTGCGCGGCCGTTACCGCCTTCCCTCGACCAGTTCCTTCAGCGCAGCCTTGTCTAGATCGGCCTCGGCCAGTAGCTTCTCGAGATTGCATTCTCCCGCCGAAGCTCGCGCAGTTGCTTGGCATCAGAGACTTCCATGCCGCCGAATCTCGGCTTCCAACAGTAACTCCTGTTCTCGGCAATCCCGTGCCTCCTCGACGGATCCGGCATCGAGGCGCCAGCCTCGTGCTTCTTCTTCATCCCGGTTTATCTCAGGACTTCCTGACTTTCGCGGTACCAGGAATTCCCGCATCCCGACTGGCTCGAGTTTCGGGGGTACGGTCAAGGTCACAGCGGCTCGTACGACGGAAGCTCGGAAAGCTCAGTGCCAACAATCCCGAAGCCTTGGCAATGACCCTCAGAGAGATCATCGGCTAGTGAAACCTGAAGACTAGCCCGACGTGCGTGGAGGTGCTGGGGATTGGCGTCCCGTCAGCTCGTCGCCAAGACGTTCCTCCTCGCTTCCTCTACGAGTTGCTGATAGTCCGATTCGAGCGGCTCGACCAACAGCCTCTCAAGCTGGCCTTCCAGTTTCCACAGTACCTTTTGCTCCGCTGATCCATCTGCAGGCCCGCTGTTGTTGGAGTCGAGTTCAGCGAGCCACTCAAAGAGCACTAAGGCTTCATCCTGACTGACTTCAAGAGCGATCGCGTTCTTCGACATACATTGCCCTCACTAGAAAAGGCGTCCGCTTGAAAGCACACTCCGCAGCTGTTCACTGCTGAGCTGCCACCCACTGATGTAGTTCCCCGATGGGCCGGCTACTACATTCAGACCCGTTCGAGGATTCACATAGTGAGTCACAGCCTGTCCGCGGTACGTTCCACTGACAGCCTGAACGCCTGGGTCGTTGATGTGCCGGTTCACGGCCCGACTAAAGTCCGCTGCCCTGCCTGGATTCCAATCGCCGGCTAGCCCGAAATCGGCCCCATGCTTGGCGAAGCCCTTCTGCAGTTGCCGAGGCGTAGCAGTAAGTATTCGGCTGAATGCCCCCGCGGCCCTCCCTCCGGGCAAGAGAGCCATAGCTGCCAACGGCGCCGCCGCGGTCAGGTCGGAGTAGTCGTTGAGCTCAACCCCAAGCACATACTTGTTTACGTAGGACGCACCGGTATCGAGCGTCACCAGGATATCCCAAGCTATTTCGCCGGCGCGATCAAGCGTACCGTTCGCGCCATTTGCAACCCCAGCCCACTTGTCGTCAACAACCTCCGCCGACGCTGACCTGCTGTCACCTTCGGCCAGCGCACGGCCGACGCCATAGGCCGCCTCACCGTTCCCGCCGGTTTCTCCACTGCCTCCACCTCCGGGTGGCGGTGGCCCGAGCACATAGATGGTCGTGATCGACCCCGCGCTCTCGCCGGATGTGTTGCTCATCCACGTCAGAACAGTGGAGACCACGGCGCCAATGACCGGTGATCCCGTCACGACCGCGACGACGGCTCCGATCACACCAATGGCATTCCCGACACACTCCTCACACTTCGATCCCACGTCCGTGGATTTGAAACCACTGGGATCGGTATAGGACAGCGGACTGTTCAGCACATACGAGTAGCGGTTGTAGCTCTGACTGAACGTCGGGAACTGCACGATCGGATCGGGGGACACGAACCGCCCCAGCCGCGGGTCGTACACCCGCCCGTTCATGTGCACGAACCCGGTCCGGTTCAGCATCTCGTGGTCGGTGAATCCACGCGCATAGCGCTCGTCTTCCTTGGCGAGGATCGTGGCCATGGAAGCCGCCAGGATGTCCGACCCCCAGGTCTCCTCACGCCGGCCACCGAAGGGGTCGAACGACAGCTTCTTCTCGAGCTTCGACCCCGAACTGTTCGTCACCACGTCCACCGATCCGAGGTGGTCCCGGTAGACGTACTCGAACCGTGTCGCGATGCTCCCGCCCGTGGTGCGGGTGCGGATGTGGCGTACGGTCGCAGAAACGTCCGTGCGCTGCACCAGGTTGAAGGCGCTGCCGGAAGCCGGAATCACTTCCTCGAAGTTCGCGAGATAGACCGTCCGCGCCTGCTTCTGCACCCCGGCCTCGTCCCACGACTCACGGCCCAGGAAGCGCTGGCCGTCGGGGTCGTACCAGAACTCGTCGCGTGCCGCTGGTGTCGCAGTTCCGGAGCTCGCGCCCACCGTGATCCGCGTGACCCGGTTCTGGCCGTCATACACCAGGAACGTATCGTTGCCCGAGGCGGCGTCGTAGGTGGTGGTGTTGCCGTTGGCGTCGTAGCTCAGCGCGTTCGAAACCCCGCCAATGGTCACCGCCGTCAGCCGATGGGGCTTGCCGGCGGTTCCATACGTATACCCCGTCACATCGAGATCGGCGCCGACGTTGCTGGTCTTGCCGGTCAGGTTTCCCCAGCTGCTGTAGGCGAACGACAGCGTGCGGCTGGCGCCTACCGAAGTCACCTGAGACGTCAACCGTTCCAGGACGTCGTAGGCGAACGTATCGGTGTAGTCGTCCGTCGTGCCCCCGGTACCCCGCTGATCGATCCGCCGGTACAGCGTGCTGTTGGTACGCCACTGGTACTCCAGATCCTGGATGCCGGTCGGCAGCCCTACGGGCCCGGTCTCGATCGACGTGATCCGGCCAGTGGAAGGGTCGTAACCTCGGACGGTGGTAAGACCATTGGCAAACGCCGTCTCCGTCGGACTGCCGAAGGCATCCGTGTCCAGCACTTCCTCGAGTACCGTGCTGCCGTTGCGAAGCTCGGCAAGATAGCCTGATCCGTTGTAGCCGTAGGTGAAGGTGCTACCACTGGGATAGGCAACCGTGGACAGGCGGCCCTGGGTATCGTAGCCGAATGTGCGCGTGTAGTTGCCGCTATGTACCCCGGTAACGTTGATGGTGGTGACCACCGATTGCAGCTTGCCGTCGGCCACCCGGTAAGCGTAGGTCTCGGTGAATCCCGGGCTGCTGCGGGATTCGAGTTGGCCTGTGCCGTTGAGCGCGTCCCAGTTCCAGGTATTGGTGATCTGGCCGCCGGTGCCGTACAGGTCCAGCCGCTGCGTCAAGCGCCTGAGCAGGTCGTAGGAAAACCGGGTGTCCTGGCCTTTGGCATCGACGGTTCGGGTGAGGTTGCCCAGCGTATCGAACGTGAACGTCCAGGTGCCGGTGTTGGCGTCAGTCAAGCTGGTGCGGTGGCCGGCGAGGTTGTAGGCCATGGTGGCCATCTGCACGCCACCGACGTTGACGGAGTCCAGGTTGCCGTGCGAGTCGTAGTCGTACAGCGTCGTCACGGCGCTCCCGGTACCATACGCGTCGATGGTCTGTGTGAGCTGACCGAGAACGTTGAACACCGTCCGTTTCGCACGTGTGACATCTGCGCCACCAGGGGTCTTGATGGTTTCGGTGGCCGTCACGGTCACGCTGCCGGTCGCCCCGGCATACGCGGTCGTGGTGAAGCCGAGATCAGGCCTATCCACCCGCGTGACGCGGTCGCGTACGTCGTAGGTGAACCAGGTGCAGTTGCTGCTGGCTCCTGAGCACGTCGGCGTGGTCTGAGTGGAAAAGTAGGGCTTGGACGCGTACTGCACCAGGCCTCTGTTGTTGAATACCTTCCTCTGGCGGCGCCAGCCGTCGGTGCCGTCCAGCGCCTCGACTTCGGTGAGCACCTCGCGGCCCAGCACGTCGAGATACCGGACGCGCTCCGGCGCAACTTGAATGCCGTTGAAGACGGTGGTCGTGATCTTGACTGCCGCGACTGCCCCGCTCACGGCTGTGCAGGCGACGACGCCGCAGCGTTCGTACGCCAACTGGGTCTCGGTACCGTCCTGCGCAACGACACGCACGACCCGGCCGAAGGGATCGTACTCGGCCGTCGTCAGATTCCCGTCGGGGTCGGTGGCCTGGTCCACCGCGCCGAAGCGCAGGTCGTAGCCCAGATACGTCAGTTGATCGAGCTCATTGGCGATGCTGGACGGATAACGGTCATCGACATAGGGCGCCCCGTAGTCCATCGTCCGGCTCGAGATACCCGAACCGCTGGTCGTCTCGCTCACCAGATTGTTGCCCGTGAAGGTTCGGGTCACCAGGAGGTCGAGCGTCGCGTCTCCGGGCAGCCGATTCAGCGTCAGCGGTTCGAGCGTACTGCTCCGGTAGCTGAACGTGTTCGTGACGGTTCTGGCGGATTCTCCTGCCGCCGTGCTGGTCACGATGATTTTGGTCGGCGCACCGACTACCCAGGGGGAAGTGGTATTGGTCAAGTTGACCTTCTGCGTCGTCGTCAGATCGGGTCCCGGAAATCGCACGGTCCGGCACGTCTCCCCAGGCAGCCGGCGTGAATGACGGGTTGGCAACCGCCGTGCCGGAGACGGCCGTGGAGACCATCTGGGTGGGCGCCTCACCCTCCGTGCCCGTTCCCGGGCACGTATCTCCAGCAAGCACCCGGAAGCACGGCGTGAAATGGGTCTCCGAACCCCCGACCACCGCCGCACCTTCGAAAACCCACTGTGTCGACCGCAACGGATAGACGTATTGAACACCCCCAGACTGACTCTTCACGCCATAGGCAAGCTCTTCCCGAGCGAGCTCCGTCCCGGACCCGAAGGCTCCAGTGGATTGAGCAACACTTCTTCTGTAATTTCGAAATCCTTTCGACGCCTCGCTACTCGCCGAACACCAGATAGCGCTTCTCCGCGGTCTGCCAGTCGTCGGCGATCTCCATGATGACGGCGGTCACCAAGCGCAGGCAGGAGGCTTCGTTCGGGAAGAGCCTCGCCACCCGTGTCCGTCGTCGGATCTCTTCATTCAGCCGCTCCACCAGGTTCGTCGTGCGCAGCCGTCGGCGGTGGGTCGCCGGGAAGGTGAACACAGTGAAGCCCTGCGGCAACGCTTCCTCCGCCCACTTCGCGAGCTTCGGCGCCTTCTTGGCGTAGCGATCCAGGAACTTGCCAAGCAGGTGCTCTGCTTCCTCCTGGTCGGGCGCGTTGAGGATCGCTCGGATGTCGGCGGCTACAGGCGCGCGCATGGCGACCGCGGGAACGTACTGGCCCGCGTTCTGCTGGAGATGGAACTGGCACCGCTGCCAGGGCACGCTCGGGAACACGGCCTTGCGCGCCGCTTGGAGCCCCTCGTGGGCGTCGCTGACGATCAGCTCGATACCGTGCAAGCCACGGTCCTTCAGGTTCGATAGGAACGCTCTCCAGTGCACCTCGGCCTCAGACAGCGACACCGAGCAGCCCAGGACATCGCGCCGGCCATCAGCGCCGACGCCGCAGGCGATCAGCACGGCGGCATCAAGCACCTGGCCACCTTGGCGGACCTTCTCGTACTGGGCGTCCAGCACGATGTAGTTGTAGGCCCCAAGCTCCCGGCTGCGCCAGGCCTCGAGCAGTTCGTCGAGCTCGGCCGCCGCCCGGGAGACCTGGGTAGAGCTGACATCCATGCCGCACAGCTCCTCGACGATCTTCTTCACCCGCCGCGTCGAGACGCCCTGCACGTACATCTCCGCGATCGCCAGCAGCAGCGCTCGCTCCGAGCGCAGGCCCTTCTCGAGGCTCTGCGGGTAGAACGCCCCCTCGCGGGTCTGCGGGACCTTCAGCTGCAGCTCGCCCAGCCGGCTCTTGACCGTCTTGTCCTTGAAACCGTTGGCGTAACCCACGCGGTTCGCGCTGCGCTCGTAGGGCGCCGCGCCCAGGTACTCCGAGCGCTCCGACAACATCGCCGCGTTCAGCAGCACGCT
>DLCH01000029.1 GCA_002480525.1 Gammaproteobacteria bacterium UBA7803
CTGTTCACCTGCTCCGCCCACTTCGCCATGGGCCGGCCGCTGGACGACATCGTCGCGGTGGAGCTGGCGGACACGGCCCCGCTGGGCCTGCCGCGCCCGGAGATCGACGCGCAGCATCGGCTCGTGCGCGCCGCCGACGGTGAGGGTCACGTCCGCCTCGCCGCGTTCCGCGACACCATGGGCTGCACGGTACTGCCCGCGCACTGGACCGAGGCGGACATCGCGCGCCTGCCCTACGTCAGCCGGCCGCTGCCCGGCCCGCGGCCGGACGCGGACTTTCCCCTGGGCGACCGGGCCGACCCCCGGCCCGACCCGGCTCTGGCGGCGGTGGTCGCGCGCGCTTTCGACGGCGCCAGCTACGGCGGCGGCAGCCTCACCGCGGCGGTGCTGGTGGTCGAGGACGGCGAGCTGGTGGCGGAAGCCTACCGGGACGGCTTCGGGCCCTATACCGGCTACCGGACCTGGTCCACGGCCAAGAGCATCACCGCCACCCTGGTCGGCATCGCCGTGCGCCAGGGTCTGCTGGACCTCGCCGCCGGCGCGCCGGTGCCGGAGTGGCGGCAGCCCGCCGACCCGCGGGCGGCGATCACCCTCAATGATCTCCTGTGGATGTCCAGCGGGCTGTGGAGCGAGGGCAGCAACACCAACGCCATGTATTTCGGCGGCCAGGACGTGATCAGCTCGGCCACCACCACCCACCTGGAAGCCGAGCCCGGCACGCGCTGGAAGTACGCCAACAACGACACTCTGCTGCTGCTGCGCAGCCTGCGCGCGGTGCTCGACGACGACGCCCGCTACCTGCGTTTTCCCTACGACGAGCTGTTCCGGCCGCTGGGCATGCACCACACCTGGATGGAGACCGACCACCTCGGCAACTTCATCGGCTCGAGCCAGGTCTACACCACCGCGCGGGACCTGGCCCGCTTCGGGCTGCTGTACGCCAACGATGGAGTCTGGCAGGGGCAGCGGCTGCTGCCGGAGGGCTGGACGGACTTCGTGGCGACACCGGCCCCGAGCCGCCCGCCCGAGCCGGGCGAGCTGGGCTACGGTGCCCAGTTCTGGCTGCTCGACCAGCTCGACGGCATACCCCCGGGCACCTACACCAGCATGGGCAACAAGGGGCAGTTCGTGACCGTGGTGCCCGGGCGGAACCTGGTCATCGTCCGCACCGGAGTGGACCCGCAGGGCAGCCGCTTCGACATCGGCGCGTTCGTCCGGGACGTGGTCGCCGCCGACTGACGGGTCAGCGGCCGCCCGCCTCCGGGCCGGGGCCCTCTTCCAGCAGGCGCTGGTAGGCGTCGTGCAGCGCGGGCCAGCCGTAGTCCATGGCCAGCTCGCCGACCATGGACGGCGTCTCCTCGCCCCGCAGCCGGCGGTCCACCACGGTCAGGCACAGATGCCAGCCGGCCGCGAGCTTGGGCAGCCAGTCCGCGTCGTCGACGGTGTGGCGCAGCGTCAGCCGGGTGCCGCCCGCCCGGGGCGAAAGCTCCCAGCGCACCAGGCCCTCGGCCCAGGTGTACTCGAGGGTCTCCGGCGCGACGGCGACGTGCACCGTCGAGGCCAGCGCCTCGTCGCTCATGCCGTCGATCATCTGCAGCACTGCGGGCCCCTCGGCGCCCAGGTCCCGGTCCGGCACGAAGGGCGCCCAGGCCCGCAGCGATTCCGGGTCGGTCAGGGCGCGCCAGATCGCCTCCGGCGGATGATTCAGGTCGCGCACGAACACCAGGGTGATGCGGTCGCCCTCGCGGCGGGATTCCACCAGCGCCAGGGGGCCGGGGTCGAAGTCAGGGGTCGTCATGGCGGGAGGCCTCCTCGTCCAGGTGCCGGGCCAGGGCGTCCAGGTGACGGGTCCAGAGGCGCCGGTAGGGCGTCATCCAGGCGTCCAGCGCCGCGAAGCCCGATGGTTCGAGCCGGTAGCGCCGCTGCTGGGCCGCCACCTGCCGGGACACGAAGCCGCTCTCGCGCAGCACCTTGAGATGCTTGGACACGGCGGGCTGGGCCAGCGCCAGGGCCGCCGCCAGCTCGCCGACGGAACGCTCGCCGTCCGCCAGCGCCCCGATGATGCGGCGCCGGTTCGGCTCGGCCAGAGCGGCGAAGATCGCGTCCTCCATGGCCGGCATCATGGGCCAGGCTCATATGCCTGTAAAGGAATATTAGTCCTGAGCACCCCTCGCGCTGCCGACGCCGCCACCCGCGGGTTACAGTTCGCCGGAGCCGCCCGCCGGGCGGCGCACACGGACGGAGACCCGGACGCATCATGACGGCACTGGTGACGGGCAGCAGTGGCCACCTCGGCGAGGCCCTGGTCAGGACCCTGCGTGAACGCGGCGCGCCGGTGGTCGGGCTGGACGTCGTGCCCTCGCCGTTCACCGACCGCATCGGCAGCATCGACGACGAAGCGGTCGTCCGGGACGCGGTCCGGGGCGTCGACGTGGTCTACCACACGGCCACCCTGCACAAACCCCACGTCGCCACCCACAGCGAGCAGCGCTTCGTCGCCACCAACGTCGCCGGCACCCTCAACCTGCTGCAGGCGGCGGTGGCAGCCCGGGTCCGCGCCTTCGTCTTCACCAGCACCACCAGCACCTTCGGGGCGGCCATGAACCCCGGCCCGGGCGACCCCGCGGTGTGGGTCACGGAAGCCCTGGCGCCGGTGCCGAAAAACATCTACGGCGTGACCAAGGTCGCCGCCGAAAGCCTGTGCGAGCTGTTTCACCGCCGGGACGGCCTGGCGTGTCTGGTGCTGAAGACGTCGCGGTTCTTTCCGGAGCCGGACGACGATCCCGCGGTGCGGGCGCGCTTTCCGGCCGCCAACGCCCAGGCCAACGAGTTTCTCAACCGGCGCGTGGAAATCGAGGATCTGGTGGCGGCCCACCTGCTGGCGGCCGGGCGGGCCCCCGACCTCGGCTTCGGGCGCTACATCGTCAGCGCCACCTCACCGTTCGAGCCGGCGGACGCGGCGCAGCTCAACCGGGACGCCGGCGCGGTGATCGACCGGCGGGTGCCGGAAGCCCGGGACCTGTACGCGACCCTCGGCTGGACCCTGCCCGACCGGCTGGACCGGGTCTACGACAATGCCGCCGCGCGCCGGGACCTGGGCTGGTCGCCCCGCTGGGATTTCGCCGCGGTGGTCCGCGACGTCGCCGCCGGCGGCCGGGGGCGCAGCGGGCTGGTCGACGCCATCGGCATCAAGGGCTATCACGGCGATCGGTACGCCGACGGCATCTACCCGGTGTGAGGCAGCCGGTCAGCTCCGGTCGTCCTGCTTGAGGCGCACGGCGTTCTCCAGCACCCGGTCCGCCAGGCGGGCGAAGGGCAGCGACTGCAGCCACACCGTGCCGTGGCCCTCGAGCGTCGCCAGGAACACGCCCTCGCCGCCGAACAGCATGGACTTGAGCCCGCCCGCCAGCTCGATGTCGTAGTCGATGCCGCTCTCGAAGGCGACGATGCAGCC
Organism: Gammaproteobacteria bacterium UBA7803; assembly: GCA_002480525.1. Classification (GTDB taxonomy): domain Bacteria; phylum Pseudomonadota; class Gammaproteobacteria; order Pseudomonadales; family Azotimanducaceae; genus UBA7803. The sequence continues at coordinate 3,455 of DLCH01000029.1, forward strand.
GGTGTCCACCCGCAGCCGCTCGCCGTTCAGCCGCTTCTGCATGAGCGTGCCGCCGGCGTGGACGAACACCTTCCCGTCGCCGCGCAGGCGCTGGAGGATGAAGCCCTCGCCGCCGAAGAAGCCGGCCCCGAGGCGCTTGTTGAAGGCGACGGACACCTCGGTGCCCATGGCGGCGCACAGGAAGGCGTCCTTCTGGCAGAGCAGCTCGCCGCCGGCCGCGGCCAGGTCCACCGGCACGATCTGGCCCGGATACGGGGCGGCGAAGCCGACGTGCTGCTTGCCCTGGCCCTCGTTGGTGAAGTGGGTCATGAACAGGGATTCGCTGGTGAGCATGCGCTTGGCGGCGCCGAACAGCTTGCCCACCACCCCGCTCTCCGAGCCGTCGCCCATGCGGGTCTCGAAACGGATGCCGTCGGTCATGTACATCATGGTGCCGGCCTCGGCGATCACGGTCTCGCCCGGGTCCAGCTCCACTTCCAGGTACTGCAGGGACTCGCCGTGCACGCGGTAGTCGATCTCGTGGGCCAACTTGTCGTCTCCTCGGTGGTTGCGGGAAAGGTCCGGCGCCGGCGCCGGATCAGCGGGGCAGAATCCGCCGGGCCTGCAGCTCGCGGAGCTGGCGGACCAGCATCTGCTCGGTGTCGACGCACTCGCCAAAGCCGAGCTGGCGGATGCGCACGGTGCTGAGCAGGGTCACCGCGCCGGGTCCGCCCCGGGCGCCGAAGCCGAAGGCGGCGTCGGCGAACTGCCAGGAGCTGCCGATCAGGCCGTCCATGGTGTTGGGGCGCAGCCCGTGCTCCTCGACCAGCGCATCCCAGACCGCGGCGTGCCGCGGCATTTCCTCGGCCAGGCGGCACGGCGACGGCTCGCCGGGGGCCATGCCGAACACCTCGGCGACGGACGGCCACAGGCCGTGCCACTCCAGCACGTCGCCGTTGGTGACGTTGAGCGTCTCGCCGGCACAGGCCGCCTCGCCGCCGGCCCAGACGATGGCCCGGGCGAGCAGGTCGGCGTCGGTGGCCTCGCCGAGCACGCCGGTGCCGCCGGGAAAGCGCAGCGGCTCGCCCCGGGCGCGGCTGACGGCGGCGTACACGCCCAGCGCCGCCACCAGATTCATCGGGCTGCCGACGGCATGACCGCAGACGATCTGGGGACGGAACACGCTGAAGGTCCAGCGCCCGGCGGCCGCCCGTTCGCGGACCAGATCCTCCTGGTTCCAGTAGAAGTTCTCGCCGGGATGGCGCGGGTCGGTCTCCTTGCCGGGAATCTTCATCGGCGCGATGTGGGCCCCGTAGGCCTTGGTGCCCTGGAGCAGCGCCAAATGCTCCAGCGGCTGCACGAAGTCGAGGGTGTTGCGGAGCATGTCGGTATTGACGCGGATCTGCTCCGGGTCGCGCCAGCCGGCGATGAGGTCGGGCTTCTCGTAGAGCGCGGCGAACACCACGTGGGTGACGTCGGCCAGCTCCGGCGACCCCAGCGTCCGCGCGCAGGCCGTCCGGTCGGTGAGGTCGAGACTGAGCCAGGTGGCCCCGCCCGGATCCTCCGGCCGCCGCCGGCTCACCGCCACCACCTCGTCGCCGCGCCGCAGCGCGGTGCGGACCACCGCCTGCCCGACCAGGCCGAGCCCGCCGAGCACCAGATACTTACGCCGTTTCATCGGGCCATTCTCCGATGCCGGGCCCGACGCTTCAACGCGCACGGGCCGCCGCGTCGGGGTCCGTCCGGGCGCCGCGCTTTGCCCGGCGACGCCGCATTGAGTATCGTCGCGCCAGACCAGCGGGGGTTCCCATCGGGGGTTCGATGACGAGCAACGTTCTGCGGCGGCTGTGGATCGCCGTCCTCCTGGGCTTCGGCCTGTCGAGCCCGACCGGCGCCGCCCTGGCCGCCGGGGACGTGCTGCGCCTCGGCAACGCCGGCGAGCCCGAGACCCTGGACCCCCACCGCTACAACCTGCGCCTCGAGGAGACGATCCTCACGGACCTGTTCCTGGGCCTGACCACCTTCGACGCCGAGGCCAACATCGTGCCCGGGGCGGCGGAAGGCTGGCAAGTGAGCGAGGACGGCCTGACCTGGACCTTCCAGCTCCGGCCGGGGCTCGCCTGGTCCGACGGCGAGCCGCTCACCGCCCACGACTTCGTCTACGCCTTCCGCCGCCTGCTGGCGCCGGACACCGCGGCGAGCCTGGCCTACTTCATGTACCCGCTGGCCAACGCCGCCGCGGTGAACGCCGGCGAGCTGCCGCCCGACCGGCTCGGCGCCCGGGCGCTCGACGACCGGACCCTGGAACTGACCCTGGAGCGGCCGTATCCCTATCTGCCGGAACGGCTGCTCTACCCCACCGGCTATCCCGTGCCCCGCCATGTGATCGAGGCGGTGGGCGACGACTGGGTGAAGCCCGAGCACTGGGTCTCCAACGGCGCCTACCGGCTGGCGGACTGGCAGCCCCAGGCGGCCGTGACCCTGGTCCGCAACCCGCACTTCGCGGCGTCCGGTCTCCAGGCGCCGGCCATCGAGCGCCTCGAGTATCTGCCGCTGGCCAGCGAGCAGGCCGCCTACAACCGCTACCGGGCCGGCGAGGTCCACGCCATCGGCGCGTTCCCGGCCGGCGAGCTGCCCACGGTCCGCGAGCGCATGCCGGAGCACCTGCGGCTGTCGCCGCTGCTGTCCATCATGTATTTGGTGTTCAATACCCGCGCCGCCCCCTTCGACGACGTCCGGGTCCGGGAAGCTCTGGCCCTGGCGGTGGACCGCCGGCTGCTCACCGACCGGGTGCAGCGCGCCGGCCACGTGCCGAGCCCGAGCTTCGTCCCGGCGCTGGTGTCGGACTACCAGCCGGTGCCCGAGCCCGGCGCGGACCTGGACCGGCCGGCGCGGCTCGCCCGGGCCCGCGCTCTGCTGACGGAAGCCGGCTACGGCGCCGACCGTCCGCTGTCCATCACCCTGCGCTACGTCAGCGGCACCGAGACCAAACGCACCAACCTGGCCATCGCCGCCTTCTGGCGGGAGATCGGCGTGGAGACCCGGCTCCACCAGGCGGAGCTCAAGGTGCACTTCGCCGACCTGCGCCAGGGCGACTTCGAGGTGGCCATGGCGGGCTGGTTCGGCGAAAGCAATCCCGAGCACTACCTGGGCCTGTGGGAGAGCAGCACCGGCGACGTCAACTACGGCGGCTTCGCCCATCCGCCCTTCGACGCCCGCATGGCCGAGGCGGCCGGCATCGCCGACCTCGCCGAACGCAACGCGGTGCTCCGGGAGGCGGAGCGCCTCGGCATCGCCCGCTACCCGGCGGTGCCGCTGTACTCGGTCACCGTGCGCCGGCTGGTCAGCCCGGACCTCGACGGCTGGCGCGAGAACCCCCGTGACGCCCATCCGGCGCGCTTCCTGCGCTGGCGTTGAGCGGCCGGTGACCCAGCGGTGAACCAGCCCCGCACCGGCCGGGCACTGCTGGCGCGCCTCGCCGTCTCCCTGGTGACCTTCTGGGTGATCGTCACCGCGGTGTTCTTCCTGCTGCGCCTGGCACCGGGCGGCCCCTTCGACGGCGAACGGCAGCTTCCGCCGGAAGTGGAGGAGAACCTGCGGGCCGCCTATCACCTGGACGAGCCGCTGGTCGTGCAGTACGGCCGCTACCTGGGGATGCTGGCCCGGGGCGACCTGGGCCCGTCCTTCAAGCAGAAGGACTTCTCCGTCAACGAACTCGTGGCCAGCGGCGCGCCGGTGAGCCTGACCGTGGGCGGCCTGGCGCTGCTGCTCGCCGTGGCCGGCGGCATCGGCACCGGCGTGCGCGCGGGCCTCGCTCCGGGCAGCGCCCTGGACCGGACGCTGATGGGGGTCGCCGGTCTCGGCCTGGCGCTGCCGTCCATCGTCGTCGCCCCGGTGGCGGTGCTGGTGTTCGCCGTGCTGCTCGGCTGGCTGCCCGCCGGCGGCGTCGACTCCCCCGCCCACTACGTGCTGCCCCCGGTCGCCCTGGCGCTGCCGTTCCTCGCCGCCATCGCCCGGCTCACCCGGGGCAGCGTGGCGGAGACCCTGACCGAGCCCCACGTGCGCACCGCCCTGGCCAAGGGCCTGCCTGCCGGCCGGGTGCTGCGCCGCCACGTGCTGCCGGTGGCGCTGCTGCCGGTGGTCTCCTACCTCGGTCCGGCGGCCGCGGCCATGCTGACCGGCTCGGTGGTGATCGAGCAGGTGTTCGAGCTGCCCGGCATCGGCCGCTACTTCGTGCAGGCGGCCCTCAACCGGGACTACACCCTGGTGATGGGCGTGGTGGTGGTCTACGCCGCCTTCATCCTGACCTTCAACCTGCTGGTGGACCTGGCCTATACCCGGCTCGACCCGCGCATCCGGCTGGGCGGCCGATGACGGCCCGGCCGGTGGTCAGAGCGCTGCTCGGCGACGGCCTGGCGCGGCTCTGCACGGCGCTGCTCGCGGCGGTGATCCTGCTGGCGGTGGCGGGTCCGCTGCTGTCGCCCTGGAGCGCCGAGGACATCGACTGGGCAGCGCTGGAAGCGCCGCCGAGCGCCGGGCACTGGTTCGGCACCGACCTGGTGGGGCGCGACCTGTTCACCCGGGCCGCCGCCGGCGCCCGGGTGTCGCTGACCATCGCCGCCATCGCCACCCTGGTGAGCGTGCTGATCGGCGTGCCCTGGGGCGCCGCCGCCGGCTACCTGGGCGGCCGCGTGGACACGGTCATGATGCGCATCGTCGACGTGCTCTACGCCCTGCCCTTCGTGCTGCTGGTGATCCTGCTGGTGGTGGTGTTCGGGCGAAATCCCTACCTGCTGTTCGCCGGCCTGGGCGCGGTGTTCTGGCTCGACCTGGCCAGGATCGTCCGCGGCCAGACCCTGCGGGTCCGGCAGGCCGGGTTCGTCGAGGCGGCCCGGGCCATGGGCGCCGGGCCTGCCACCATCATCCGCCGCCACGTGCTGCCCAACGTCGCCGGGCCGGCGCTGGTCTACGCCACCCTGACCGTGCCGGGGGTGATCCTGGCGGAGAGCTTCATCAGCTTCCTGGGCCTCGGCGTGCAGGAGCCGGACACCAGCCTCGGCGTGCTCATCGCCGACGGCGCCCAGACCATGGAATCCGCGCCCTGGGCCCTGGTGTTTCCCGCCCTGCTGCTGGCGGTGACGGTGTGGAGCATCAACATGCTGGGTGACCGGCTGCGCGACGAGATCGACGCGCGCAGCGGGTCCGCGGGTCACGCGGGGACACGGGGAAGCTACAATCTGCGCCCCGCCCGTCACGGAGCCCGACCATGACCGTCAGCGCCGGCCTCGGCCTCGCCACCTATCCCTTCGCCAGCGCCCGGGACTTCTGGCGCTGGGTCGACCTGTGCGACGCCGGCGGCGTGGACTCGCTGTGGCAGAGCGACCGGCTGATCGGCCGGGAGCCCACCCTGGAATGCCTGAGCGTGATGGCGGCGCTGGCGGGCGGCACGAAGCGGCTCAAGTTCGGCATGAGCGTGGCGAGCCTGGGCCTGCGGGACCCGGTGGTCACCGCCAAGGCCTGCGCCACCATCGACGTGCTTTCCGACGGCCGGCTGCTGCCGGCCTTCGGCGTCGGCAGCGCCCTGTCCCGGGACTATGCCGCCACCGGCACGCCGACCAAGGGCCGCGGCCGGCGCACCGACGAGGGCCTCGAGATCCTGTCCCGGCTGTGGTCCGAGGAAACGGTGAGTTTCGAGGGGCAGCACTACCGCCTCGACGAGGCCAGCATCGCGCCGCAGCCGGTCCAGCAGCCGCTGCCGCTGTGGGTGGGCGGCTCCGCCGAGCAGGCCGTGGAGCGCACCGCCCGCTGGGGTACGGGCTGGCAGGCGGGCATCGAGACGCCGGCGGAGGTGGCGCCGGTGATCGCCGCCATCAAAAAGCGCGTCGCAGAGATCGGCAGAAACATCGACGAGGACCACTACGGCGCCGGCTTCGGCTTCCGCTTCGGCAGCCCCGACGAGCCGGTGGTGGCGCGCTACCGGGACGTGCTGACCAAGCGTCTGAAGAAGCCCGATCCCGCCGGCTACTTCGCCGTCGGCGACACCGACGACATCCTGGCGCTGCTGAACGAATTCCGCGGCGCCGGCGCCCACAAGTTCGTGCTGCGCCCCATCGCCACGGACGCCGACGACCTCATGGCCCAGACCCGGCTGTTCGTCGAGCGGCTGCTGCCGGCGGTATCCGCCCTCAACCGCTGACCGCGACGCCGCTCAGCGTTTCAGCGCCCGGGCCTGGCCCACGTAGCCCCGGTTCCAGGTCGGGCTCACGGTCAGCTCGTTGATGCACACGTGCGGCGGCAGCCGGGCCAGGAAGGCGATGATGTCGCCGCAGTCCTCGGGCTGGACCATGCGCGCCTTGTCCTCGGCGCTCGGCGGCTCCGGGCGGTTGTCGAGAATGGGCGTGGCGACCTCGCCGGGACACACCGCGCAGGCCCGCACGCCGTGCAGACCCGCCTCCATGTTGATGGTCTCGGTCATGGCGTTGAGGCCGTGCTTGGCCGCCGTGTAGGCGGCGCCGGTGACCATGGAGACGTGATTGCCGGCCCACGAGGACACGTTGACGATCAGCCCGTCGCCCTGCTCGATCATCGCCGGCAGCACCGCGTGGGCACAGTAGAAGGCGCCGTCCAGGTCGATGCGGATGACCCGGTCCCAGTCGTCGGTGTCGAGCTGATGCCAGTGCCGGCCCGGCACGTTGACGCCCGCGCTCGACACCAGCACGTCGATGCGGCCGTGGCGGTCGAGAATGCCGCCGGCCACCTCGGCCACGGCTGCCTTGTCCGCCACGTCCAGCACCGCGATCTCGGCCCGGCCGCCGATGCGGCCGGCTACCGCCTCCAGCTTGTCCTGCCGGCGGCCCGACAGCACCACCGTCATGCCCGCCTCCGCCAGCGCCAGCGCGGCGGCCTCGCCGATGCCGGTGCCCGCCCCGGTGATCCAGGCCACCCGGCCCGTGACGTCTCTCATGGGTGCATCCTCCCCTGTCGTGGTCGATGGCGCCGGCGCGTCAGATTGACGCGAGGAACTCCAGCGTGCGGTCGAAGGCGCCGTCGTCGGTGGCGGCGATGGCGGCGTTGAAGTGGGTCACGCCCATGTCCTCGAGGCGCTTCAGCTCGCCGCGCAGGGCGTTCTCGTCCCCGGCGATGGCGATGTCCGCCGGGCCGTCGACGCCCTCCCGGTCGAGCATGGCCCGGTAGCTCGGAAGCTGGCCGTAGATGGTGAGGTTCTCGGCGATCTTCGCCCGGGCGTCGTCGGGCTTGTCGGTCAGCACGATGGGGAAGCCGCCCACCACCAGCGGGTCCGGGCCCCCGGCGGCGCCGGCGGCGTCCCGCAGCCGGGCGATGATGTGGGACTCCATGGTGCGCGGCCCGACCATCCAGGTGTTGGTGCCGTCGGCCAGCTCGCCGGCGAGCTTCAGCATCACCGGGCCGAGGGCGGCGATCACCACCGGCAGGCGCTGCGCGTCCGGCACGTCGAGGGCCACGTTGGCGACCCGGTACTGCTCGCCCTCGAAGGTGGCCGTCTCGCCGCGCACCAGGGGCATCAGCACGCTCAGGTACTCCCGCATGTGATGGGCCGGCTTGTCGTAGGACAGGCCGAACATGTCCTCGATCACCAGCTTGTGGGACAGCCCGATGCCGAGGGTGAAGCGGTTGCCCGAGGCCGCCGCGGTGGTCAGGGCCTGCTGGGCGATGGCCACGGGATGGCGGGGATAGGTCGGCGTCACCGCCGTGCCGAGGCCGATCCTGGGCACCTCGCGGCCCACCAGCGCCAGGGTGGAGATGGCGTCGTGGGAGAAGATGTTGGCCATCCACACGTCGTCGACGCCGGCCTGCTCGACCCGGCGGGCGGTGCTGACGATGTCGTCCAGGGTGCGGCGCTGGCCGTCGCCGCCGATCATGATGCCGATTCGCATGCTGGCCTCTCACGTGGTTGTGACGGGACTGCCTAGAGTATCCGCTCCGCGCGCCGCACGCATCGCGGGCGCAGACATGCCCTGCGCGACCGGAGCCGCCGGCCCACCGCTGGCGGGCGCCGTCCCGAAACCGGCATAATCCCCGCCCTTTGGCTGCCGTGGGATCGCGCCGGGCGCCAACCGAATACTGACTGCGAGGAAAACCGACATGGCAGACGCAAACACCGCCCAGCAGACCATCGCCATTCTGGGCGGCACCGGCGATCTCGGCACCGGCCTGGCCATCCGCTGGGCCCGCGCCGGCCACAAGATCGTGATCGGCTCCCGGACCCTGGAGAAGGCCCAGGACGCCGTGGCCAAGCTGCACGAGATCAGCCCCGACACGCCCGCCGAGGCCATGGAGAACGCCGACGCCGCCGCCGCGGGCAGCATCGTCGTGCTGACGGTACCGGCCGCCCACCAGATCTCGACCCTCGAGCACGTCCGCGCCGGCCTCACCGGCAAGATCCTCATCGACGTCACCGTGCCGCTGGTGCCGCCGAAGGTGGGCACCGTCCAGCTTCCGCCCGAAGGCAGCGCCGGCAAGCGCGCCCAGGAGTTCCTCGGCGATGACGTGGCCGTGGTCAGCGCCTTCCAGAACATCGCCGCCCATCTGCTGCAGCAGGACGTGGAGATCGAGTGCGACGTGCTGGTGGCCGGCAACAAGAAGGAAGCCCGCCAGACGGTCATCGACCTGATCTCTCAGGCCGGCATGAAAGGCTGGCACGCGGGACCGATCGCCAACGCCGCCGCCGCCGAGGCGCTGACCTCGGTGCTGATTCAGATCAACCGCCAGGGCGAGATCTCCCACGCCGGGATCCGCATCGTCGGCCAGGGCGAGCACTGAGGCCGGCATGACCGTGGCGGATGCCGGCACAACCGCAAGCGCGCTGACCGTCCGGCCGGTCCCGGGCCTGCCCATGGTGCGGCCGGGCGACGACCTGGCCGCGCTCGTCGAGCAGGCCCTCGCCGGCGCCGGCATCCGGCTCGGCGACGGCGACGTGGTGTGCGTCGCCCAGAAGGTGGTCTCCAAGGCCGAGGGGCGCCTGATCGCCCTGGCGGACGTCACCCCCTCCGCCGAGGCGGTCGAGCTGGCCCGGCGGACCGACAAGGACCCGCGGCTGGTCCAGCTCGTGCTGGACGAATCCACCGAGGTGGTGCGCAGCAAGCCCGGCGTGCTCATCGTCCGCCACCGGCTCGGCCTGGTGGGCGCCAACGCCGGCATCGACCAGTCCAACATCGAACACGGCGACGGCGGCGAGCAGGCCCTGCTGCTGCCCCGGGACCCGGACGCCTCCGCCCGGCGGCTGCGGGAGGCCCTGCAGGCGGGCAGCGGGGCGCGCCTCGGGGTGGTGATCACCGACAGCAGCAACCGCCCCTGGCGGCTCGGCACCATCGGCGCCGCCATCGGCTGCGCCGGCATCCGGGTGCTCGACGACCGCCGCGGCGGCCACGACATCTACGGCCGCGAGCTGCAGGTCACGCTGATCAACCGGGCCGACGCCTATGCCACCATGGCCACGCTGGTGATGGGGGAAACCACCGAGCGGATACCCGTGGCGGTGATTCAGGGCCTGGCGCCGGATGCGGTGGACGAACCCGCCAGCCGCATCATCCGTCCCCTGGAGGAAGACCTGTTCAAGTAGGCCGGGAGGGGCCATGCCGCGAATTCTCGCCATCACGGGCGGCGTCGGCGGGGCCAAGCTGGCCCTGGGCCTGTCGCGTCTGCTCGGGCCCGACGAGGTCGCCTTCGCCGTCAACACCGGCGACGACTTCGAGCATCTGGGCCTGGAGATCTGCCCCGACCTCGACACCCTGATCTACACCCTGTCCGGGCTCGCCAATCCGGACACCGGCTGGGGCCGGCGCGACGAGACCTGGGGCTTTCTCGACACCCTCGACACCCTCGGCGGCGAGGCCTGGTTCCGGCTCGGCGACCACGACCTGGCCCTGCACGTGCGCCGCACCGAGATGCTGCGCGACGGCGCCACCCGCACCGCCGCGGCGGCGGAGATCGCCGGCCGGCTCGGCATCGCCCACCGGCTGCTGCCCATGTCCGACGACCCGGTCCGCACGCTGGTGCACACCGCCGGCGGCCCGCTGGCGTTCCAGCACTACTTCGTGCGGGACCGCTGCGAGCCCGCCGTCACCGGCTTCGAGTTCCGCGGCGCCGACCGGGCCCGGCCCAACCCGGCGATCGTCGACTGGCTGGAAGGTGCGGACGGCGTCGTGATCTGCCCCTCGAACCCGTTCGTGTCCGTGGACCCGATGCTCAGCATTCCGGGCCTGCGCCAGGCGCTGATGGACTCGCCCGCCCCGGTGGTCGCGGTCTCGCCCATCGTCGGCGGCGCGGCGCTCAAGGGCCCCGCCGCCAAAATGATGGCGGAGCTCGAGCTGCCGGCCCGGGCGGATCAGGTGGCCCGCCACTACGGCGAGCTGCTCGACGGCTTCGTGATGGACCAGCAGGACGCCGACCTGGCCGGCGGCGTGGCCGTGGAGACCCTGGTGACCCAGACCGTGATGCGCACCCTGGAGGACCGGGTGGCGCTGGCCGAAGCGGTGCTGGCCTTCTGCGACCGCCTGAAGCGTTGAGCCGGGCCCGGCCGGCCCGGACCCGCTGACGACCGCGGATTCACGGACGCCTGCGCCGGGCGCCGGCCCCGGGTACACTTCCGCCCCATGTGGGCCATCGTTCCCATCAAGTCCCTGGACGCCGCCAAGCGGCGGCTCGCCGACGTGCTGTCGCCGGAGGAGCGGCGCGCGCTGATGCTGGCCATGGCCCGGGACGTGCTCACGGCCCTGGTGCGCTGTCCGGCCCTGCGGGGCGTGGTGATCGTGTCCCGCTCGCCGGAGGCCGATGCCCTGGCCCAGGCCTTCGGCACCGAGCGCTTCACCGAGAGCCCGGACGCGGACCTGTCCGCGGCGCTGACCCAGGCGGCCGACTACGCCGCCACCCATCTCGGCGCCCGGGGGGTCCTGATCGTTCCCGCCGACGTGCCGCTCATCACCCCGGAGGAAGTGGCCAGCGTGCTCGACGGCCACGAGGCGGTGACCATCCTGCCGGACGACGAGCACGTCGGGACCAATGGTCTCGCCTGCACGCCGCCGGACCGGATTCCGCTGAAGTTCGACGGCCGCAGCTTCAAGCCCCACGTGGACGCCGCCTTCGCGGCGGGCGCCCAGCCGCGGGTGCTGCCGGGCACCCGCTTCGATCTGGACGTGGACACCCCGGACGACCTGCGCGCCCTGCTGGCCCGGGGGCCGGGCACCCAGACCGCCGCCTTCCTGCAGCGCACGGGCATCGCGAAACGCCTCGGCCCCGCCGGGGCAGCCGCTGGACGACCCGGTTCGGGATGCCCACAATGATCGGCCGAACTCACCACGCGGACGACCTATGACCGCATCAGCTCTGGATCGCGCCACCCGGCTCGCCGCCGGCGGCGAGCTGCCGGACCACGCGCTGGCGCTGGACCTGGCCGAGGAACACGACACCGCCGCACTGGCGCGCCTCGCCGCGTCGCTGCGCGATCGCGGCTTCGGCAACGGCGTGACCTACTCGCGCAAGGTGTTCATCCCGCTCACCCATCTGTGCCGGGACGTGTGCCACTACTGCACCTTCGCCCAGGTGCCGCGCAAGGTGAAGGCGCCCTACCTCACCGAGGACGAGGTGCTGGAGATCGCCCGGCACGGCGCCGCCATGGGCTGCAAGGAAGCGCTGTTCACCCTCGGCGAGAAGCCCGAGCTGCGCTACAAGGCCGCCCGCGAGGCGCTGGCGGAGATGGGCTTCGAATCCACCCTCGACTACCTGCATCACGTCGCCCGCCGGGTGCTCGAGGAGACCGGTCTGCTGCCGCACCTCAATCCCGGCACCATGACCGCCGAAGAACTCGAGCGGCTGCGGCCGGTGTCGCCTTCCATGGGCATCATGCTGGAATCCCTGTCGGACCGGCTGTGCGAAAAGGGCATGCCCCACTACGGCTCGCCGGACAAGGTGCCGGCGGTGCGGCTCGCCACCCTGGAACGGGCCGGCGAGGCGAAGATCCCCTTCACCACCGGCATCCTGATCGGCATCGGCGAGACGCGGGCCGAGCGGCTGGCCTCCCTGCTGGCGCTGCGGGAGCTGCATGACGCACACGGCCATATCCAGGAGGTGATCGTCCAGAACTTCCGCGCCAAGCCCGGCACCCGGATGGCCGGCGCGCCGGAGCCGGACCTGGACGCGCAGCTCTGGACCATCGCGCTGGCCCGTTTCGTCTTCGGGCCGGACATGTCGATCCAGGCGCCGCCGAACCTGCAGGCCGACGGGCTGGCGGCGCTGGTCGGTGCCGGCATCAACGACTGGGGCGGCGTGTCGCCGCTGACTCCGGACTTCGTCAATCCCGAGGCGCCCTGGCCCCATCTCGAGGAGCTGGCCCGGGAGACCGCCCGCGCCGGCAAGCACCTGCACGAGCGGCTGACCGTGTATCCGTCCTTCGTCCGCGACCTGGACACCTGGGTGGACCCGGGACTGCATGAGCGCATTCTCGAGCAGGTGGACGCGGAAGGCGCCGCCCGCACCGACGACTGGTGCCCGGGCGAGGAGATCGCGCCGCCGGCGGACGTTCTGGAGGCCATCAAGCGCCCGCCCCGGCAGGTGTCCGCCGACCTGACGGCCATTCTCGACAAGGCCCGCGCCGGCGCCGATCTCAGCGAAGCGGAGATCGTGCGGCTGTTCGCCGCCCGCGGCGACGACTTCAGCGCCGTGGTCCAGGCCGCCGACGCCCTTCGCGCTGCGGTGAACGGCGACACCGTCAGCTACGTCGTCAACCGCAACATCAACTACACCAACATCTGCTACTTCAAGTGCCAGTTCTGCGCGTTCTCCAAGGGCAAGCTGTCGGAGAACCTGCGCGGCCGGCCCTACGACCTGTCCGACGAGGAGATCGCCCGGCGCACGGTGGAGGCCTGGGAGCGCGGCGCCACCGAAGTGTGCATGCAGGGCGGCATCCACCCGGAATACACGGGTGACAAGTATGCCGACATCCTGCGCGCCGTGAAGGCCGCGGTGCCCGAGATGCACGTGCACGCGTTCTCGCCGCTGGAAGTCTGGCAGGGCGCGGCCACCCTGGAGCAGGACCTGGAACCCTACCTGCGCCGCCTGAAGGAAGCCGGCCTCGGCACCCTGCCCGGTACCGCGGCGGAGATCCTCGACGACGAGGTGCGCCAGGTCATCTGCGCCGACAAGATCAACACCGGGCAGTGGCTGGCCGTCATGGAAGCGGCCCACAACGTCGGCTTCCGCACCACGGCCACCATCATGTACGGCCACGTGGAGCGGCCCGAGCACTGGGCCCGGCACCTGATCCGCATCCGCGACCTGCAGAAGCGCACCGGCGGCTTCACCGAGTTCGTGCCGCTGCCGTTCGTGCACATGGAAGCGCCCATGTATCTCAAGGGCAAGGCGCGCAAGGGGCCGACGTTTCGGGAGGCGGTGCTGATGCACGCGGTGGCCCGGCTGGCGCTGTATCCCCACATCGAAAACATCCAGGCGAGCTGGGTGAAGCTCGGCTACGAGGGCGTGAAGGCGTGCCTCAACGCCGGCTGCAACGACCTCGGCGGCACGCTGATGAACGAGAGCATCTCCCGGGCGGCGGGCACCACCCACGGCCAGGAAACCTCGCCCCAGCTCATGATCGACATGATCGAGTTTTCGGGCCGGCGACCGCGGCAGCGCACCACGCTCTACGACGACGCGAGCGCCGAGCGCATCGAGGCGGGCCTCGCCGCCGGCGAGCTGACCGAGATCGTCAACACGCCGGCGCAGAAGTACGAGCGCAAGCGCCGCGGCCCGCTGCTGCGGCCCGGGCTCATCGAAGCGGTGGACGTGGGCTGACCGGGCGGCAGCACAACGGCCGCCGCCCCGCCCTGGTCTTCGACCTGGACGGCACCCTGAGCGACCCGTTCGAGGGTATCTGGCGCAGCGTGAATTTCGCCCTGGCCACCGTGGCCGCGGATCCGGTGCCGCGGGAGGAGTTCCCGCGCTACATCGGGCCGCCCATCGACCACACCTTCCGGGCCCTGATCCCGGGGATCGGCGAGGACGGCGTGCACGCCCTGGTGGCCGCCTTCCGCGACCGCTACGGCCGCCTCGGCTACGCCGAGAACACCCTCTACGACGGCGTGCCCGAGGTGCTCGATGCCCTGCGGGGTCGATCCCACCCCTGCGGCGTGTGCACCGCGAAGCGCCGGGACTTCGCCGAGCGCATCCTCGCGATGTTCACCCTCGACCACCGCTTCGACTTCGTCGACGGCGGCGACGTCGGGATCGCCAAGACGGATCAGCTCGCCGCCCTGCTGCGGACCGGCGCGATCGGACCTGATGCGGTGATGATCGGCGATCGCGCCAGCGACGTTGCAGCCGCCACCGCCAACGGCCTGCGCGCCATCGGGGTCACCTGGGGGTTCGGATCGAGGGAGGAACTGGAGGGAGCGGCGCCCTGGGACATCGTCGAGTCGCCCGCGGCGCTCCTGGGAGTCGTCGACCGGCTGTGAACTCGTGGCGGCCGGAGATCGGCCGGGGCGGCATCACGCCGCCCCGGCCATCACCCGGTGAGCTCTGGCCGCGGCCACCAGGGGCAGGATGATGCCGGCGAAGATCACCAGCGTCGCTCCGGCGAGCAGCCACAGCATGGTGCTCATGCCCCACAGGTCGAGCCCGTGGCCCACCACCGGCCCGGTCAGCACGAACGCGCCGCGGAAGCCGAAGCTCGCCAGCGAGTTCGCCGTGGCCCGGAAGGTGCCCGGCACCCGGCGGTTCAACGCGTCCCGCAGCACCACGAGCCCCACGCCCCGGGCGAGGAAGAAGCTCGCGCTGGCGAGAAACGCCCCCACCGGACCCAGCAGGTCCAGACCGAGATACCCCAGCGCCGGCAGGACGCCCATGAGCACCAGCACGGCGGAGGTGCCGATCCGGGCCTCGACCACGTGGGCCCAGCGCCCGCCGACGGCGGCCACCGCCGTGAGCAGCGCCCACAGGTAGCCGAACAGGCCGAGCTCGATGCCCTGATCCTGCCAGAGCTGCTGGATCAGCCAGACGGCGTAGAACGTCGTCAGGCTCCACACGCACAGCGCCAGGAACGTGAGCCGCAGCACCACGCTGTCCTGCATCATGTGACGGCAGATCCGCCCCATGTTCTGCAGGTGTCCGGTCTGCTCCAGCCGCGCCACCGGCGGCTCCACCAGCCGCACCGCGAGCAGCAGCGGTATCCAGCCCGCCGCCGCCTGGACGTAGATCACCGCGTCCATCGACCACAGCAGCAGCAGCACGGAGCAGAGCACCGCAGACACCGCCTCCGACGTCGTGCGGATGCCGTAGAGGCGCCCCACCACCTTGCGCTGCTCTTCCTCGGGCCGCTCCAACGCCGCCTCGCTGTCGTAGAGCAGCGCCAGGTCCGCCCCGGAAATCAGGCTCGCCGATACGCCCAGGGCGATCTCGAACAGGGCGAGCCCGAGGAAGCCGTCGGCGAACAGCAGCAGCGTGTGGCCGATGCCGGCGATCACCGCGCCGACCACCAGGGTCGGCTTGCGGCCGAGCACGTCCGCCGCGTAGCCGGACGGCACCTCGGTGATCATCACCACCGCGCCGAAGATCGCCTGCAGCAGGAACACCTGCTGCATGTCGAGCCCCTTGCTCTGGAAGAACGGCACGGCGATGGGCAGAAACACCAGGAACACCTGGAAGAAGCCCAGCGCCAGCGTGTTGGCGACATTTTTCTCGAGGCCGCGTCTTGGTATCTGACCGTTCATGGTTCGAATGCTCTCGAGCCCCTGCTCCACCCGGAAATACCGGGCCCCTGAAACGAAAAAACCCCGGAGGCGGTCCGCGCTCCGGGGTTCTTTCGAGCTTCTTTGCTTGTCGTAGAAGTTCGCTATCCGCCGGAACCGGGCCCTCCATGCACGGAAATCACCCACAGGTGGTCGCGCAGGCGCTGCGCCACCGGGGTGGTGTCCATGGTCTTGTTGCAGATGGCGAAGTTCATGATTCCGTAACGTCTTCGGCGGTGAGTACCGTTATCCGTCTTTCAGCGAGCGGCGGATACTGCGCCTGCCGGTGCGACATGTCAACAGACGCGCACACGTTTCCGGCCTCCGATGCAGGAACGGAGACGGTCGCGCGGTGACTCTGGCCCGGCGGGCGGCGGTGAACGATACTCCCCGACGGGACAGTCGACGCGCATCATCATGACTCTGAAAGTGGGCCTCATCGGCTGCGGGCACATCGGCACCTTCCACGCCCGCAACATCAAGGACATCCAGCAGCACGGCCTAGTGGACATCGAGTATCACGCGGTCTGCGACCGCTTCATCGAGCGGGCCGAGCAGTTCGCCGCCATCGCCGACTGCCCCCTGGTCACGGAAGATCCCGAGGACGTGATCGCCGCCTGCGATGCGGTCTACGTCTGCACCGAGACCGCCGAGCATCCTTACCTGGTGACGGCGGCGGCCGCCGCCGGCCGGCACGTGTTCTGCGAGAAGCCCCTGGCCCGCTCCCTCGCGGAAGCCGAGACCATGGCGGCCGCGGTCCGCGACGCCGGCGTCACCCACCAGGTCGGGCTGGTGCTCCACTACAGCCCGGTCTATCGGGCGCTGGCCGCGGAAATGACCCGCGCCGGTCCGGTACTGGCCGCCCACCTCCGTGACGATCAGTGCTTTCCGGTCGGCGGGCACTACGGCTCCACCTGGCGTGGCGACGTGGCCCGGGCCGGCGGCGGCACGCTGCTCGAGCACTCCATTCACGACGTGGACCTGCTGCGGCGTCTGTTCGGCGAGATCGACACGGTGCACTGCCGCACCCGGGAGGTGAGCGGGCATCCGGGGATCGAGGACGTGGCGGTGGTGACCTTCCAGCACGCCGGCGGCGCCGTCAGCTCGCTCACCTCGGTGTGGCACGACGTGCCGAGCCGGCAGTCCAGCCGGCACCTGGAGGTGTTCTGCAGCCGCGCCCGCTTCGACACCCACCAGGACTATTTCGGCAGCCTGACCATCGAGACCGGCGAGGATCCGCCGCGAACCCTGTCCAGCGACGAGGTGCTGGCGCGGTTCATGGCGGAGGAATCCCTGCACGCCCGGGACGAGGACCTCAGGCGCCTGGGCGGCCTGTCGGACCGGCGTTTTCTCGAGGCGGCCGCCGCCGGCAAGCCCGCACGGCCGGACTTCGAGGATGCCCTGGCCGCCCACCGGATCGTCGACGCCTGCTATCGCAGCGCCGCCGAGGACCGGCCCGTGCCGCTCTGACCCCCCGCCAGACGGGCCTCAGCGGCCCGTCGCCCGCCGCCAGCGATCCTCGTGGAAGTCCAGCGCCGCGCGGCGCAGCCCCGAGCGGGCCTCGACCCGGTCACTGCCGATGTAGAGCAGCGTGTCCCGGGCCGGGGCGTAGGCCGGCCAGTAGCCTTCAGCCGCGCCGGCGGGATCGCCGCTCCGGGCGAAGTTCAGCCAGTGGCTGTGCAGCCGCCGGGCCATCGCCCGGTCGGCGTCGCTCACCAGCAGCCGGGGCATCGGCAGCTCGTCCAGCGTGTTGAAAACGAAAGGAATTTCACTGCCGTGGCCGGCGCCGGGCACCTTGTCGCGGCGCCGTTCCAGCACGTAGTCGAAGTGGTAGAGGTAGGCTTCCTCGCCGGCTTCGGCCACCGCCTTGGCGGTGAGCCTGGCACCGGCGACGAAGGCCGCGTCACCCCAGGCCACCCGCTCCCGGTCCGCCATCGGATAGAGGGCTTCGAGGCGGCCGGGATCGACCCGCGAGGCCGACACCGCCTGCTCGGCGTCGGTGCCGAAAGCGGTCAGCACGCTCGCCTCGTTCGAGTTGGCGCCGACCAGCACCGGCACTCGGTGAAACTCACCGGCGAGCAGCCGGCTGCCCGGGTCGCCGACCACCCAGTCGCCGTCGATCACCGGGCCGGTCGCGCCGATGCCGCCGCCGAGCTCCTCGCCGATCACCTCGTCCACCGGCAGGGCCCGCAGCGCCCCGGCGTCCACGTCGGCGCCGCGCCAGCGGGTGCCCAGGGTCACCAGCGACGGCAGGCGGCCGCGCGCCTCGGACAGATGCCGGGTGATCTGCAGCCCGCCGCCGCTCTGCACGGCGGCGCGCTGGAACAGACCCTCCGTTTTCGGCGAGGTGAGCAGGTAGAGCACGCTGGCGCCGCCGGCGCTCTCGCCGAACACGGTGACGTTGCCGGGGTCGCCGCCGAAGGCGCCGATGTTGTCCCGGACCCAGGCCAGCGCCGCCGCCTGGTCCATCAGGCCGAAGTTGCCGCCTTCGTCGAGGGCGGGATGGGCGAAGAACCCGAATCGGCCGAGCCGGTAGTTGAAGGTCACCAGGATCACGCCGTTGGCGGCGAAGCTGGTGCCGTCGTAGAACGGCTGAGCGCCCGAGCCGAGGCGGAAGGCGCCGCCGTGTATCCACACCATGACCGGAGCCTCCCGGGCCTCCGGCGGCGCCCAGACGTTGAGAAACAGGCAGTCCTCGGCGGTTTCGCCCACCCGGCTCGGACGGTCGGGACGGGACGGCTGCGGGCAGGCGGGACCGAAGGCCGCCGCCCGACGCACCCCGTTCCAGGCCTCCGGCGGCGCCGGCGCGCGCCAGCGGCGCTCGCCCACCGGCGCGGCCGCGTAGGGGATGCCGCGGAACACGCGCACGCCGTCCTCGACCGTGCCGGCGATGGCGCCGCCGGCCACCTCGACCACCGGCCCCTGGGGCGCCGGCGGGCTCTGACAGCCCGCGAGCGCGGTGACCACCGCTAGTCCGGCCAGTGCCACACGGGTGCGCCAGCCCCTGCCGGGCGTGGCGCCGCCATTCGAATCCGATGCCATCATGGTGCTCCCCGCCTCGACCGGAATCGCCCCAGTCTACCGCGCCGGGTATCCCCAAGGCCCCTCCAGTGCGGTACGGTTCCCTCCGGCGAGGGAGAAGATCGGAGGGGCGCCATGACAGACCGGCAGTTCGATTTCGGCAGCGGCCGGGCCGACCCGGACACGTTTCCGGTGGCCGCCCTGCAGGCGGCGGCAGAGCGTGCCATCGCCGACAACGCCCGGGCGCTCACGGACTACCCCGGCGCCCTCGGCCATCCCGGCTTCCGCCGCGCCATGGCCCGGCGGGAATCAGCACGGGAAGGCGTGCCGGTCGATCCCGACCACCTGGTGCTCACCAACGGCTCCATGCAGGGCGTGACCCTGACCGCCCAGGCGCTGCAGGAGGCTCCCGGCGACACGGTGATCCTCGAGGAATTCAGCTACCCGGGCACCCTGTCCGCCTACCGGAACATCGGCCTCTCGCTCGAAGGCATCCCGCTGTGCGACACGGGCATGCGCCTGGACGCCCTGGCGGACACCCTGGCACGACTCGACCGCGAAGGCCGCCAGGCGAAGTTCATCTACGCCATCAGCACCTATCAGAACCCCACCGGGTTCGTCATGCCCCGGAAGGAGCGCCTGGCCCTCATCGAGCTCGCCCGGCGCTACGGCGTGCCGGTGGTGGAGGACAACTGCTACGCCGACGTGCACTACGAAGGGCCCGTCGAGCCGGCGATGTACGCCCTCGACGACGGTCCCGATCTGATCTACCTGTGCTCGCTGTCGAAGATCCTGGCGCCGGGGTTCCGGCTCGGCTACGTGCTGGCCCGGCCGCCCATGCTCGAGCGCATCACCGCGCGCCGCAACGACGCCGGCAGCAACACCCTGGCCGCCGCCATCGCCGCCGAGTTCTACGCCGACGGCATCGAGGCCCATGCGGCCACCGTCAATCCGGCCCTGCGGATCAAGCGCGACCATCTGCTGGCCACCCTCGCCGAGGAGCTCGACGACGTCTGCGTCTGGTCCCGGCCGCCGGGAGGCCTGTTCGTGTGGGTGCGGCTGCCCGGGGACACGGACCGCCGCAAGCTGTGGGATCTCGCCCAGGCGGACGGCGTTCACTACCTGCCCGGCTCCGCCTTCCACGTCGCCGCCGCCGACGTGCCGTACCTGCGCCTCGCCTTCGGCCATCTGGATCTGGACACCATCGGCGAAGGGGTCCGCCGCCTCGCCGGCTGCATCCGCCGGTCGCGCACCAGCAACGCGCCGCGCCAGTTCGACGACCTGTTCGGAGCCGGTTAGCCGGAACCCGCCGCGGCCAGATGGCGCTGCAGCCGGCCGAGCTGATCGGCGAGCACGCCGTCGACGGGGTCGGCCATGCCCTCCAGACCGCCCGGCGCGAAGCCGCCGACGGTGTAGCTGAACCGCAGCCTGGTGCCGCCGGCCTCGACCGGCTCGAAGGCGAAGTCCATCACGCCGCCGGCACCCATGCCCTGGAGCGGTCCGAGCCCGCCGGACAGGCGCAGCAGCCGGCCGGGCTGCGCAAACACGACGCGCATGTGCTCGACG
>DLCH01000014.1:0-6827 GCA_002480525.1 Gammaproteobacteria bacterium UBA7803
GAGCACGGCGCGCTGGGTTTCTCGACGTCACGGTTCTACGGACACCTGGACAAGGCCGGCAACCTGGTGCCCGGGACCCGCGCCTCCGGCGAAGAGATGAAGACCATCGGCGCGGCCTTCGAGGGGCTCGGCCACGGCACCCTGGAGTTCGTCTCCGACTCGCTGTCGAGCCCCGAGGAACTCGACTGGATCGAGCACATCACCCGGACCACCGGCTGCACGGTCACGCCCCTGGTCACCGCGGGGCCCGCGCCCATCTGGGATCTGGCCGAGCGCCTGAAGGAGGAAGGCTTCAGCCTGCGGCCCCAGGTCGGCGCCCGCCCCGCGTCGATCCTCATGACCCTCGACGGCACCATCAACCCCATGCGTCAGTTCCCGGCCTACCGGGAGATTCAGGACCTGCCGCTGGCGGAACAGCGCGCGCGGCTGAAGGACCCCTCGTTCCGGGCCCGTGTGGTGGCCGAGGAAGCGCTGCTGCCGAAGAACGCCGATGCGGTTCGCTTCCTCACGGATCACGAGCGCCAGTACATCATGGACGAAGCGCTGTCCTACGAGCCCGGCCCGGAGGACACCGTGGCTACCGTCGCCCGGTCCAGGGGCCTTCATCCCCGGGAAGTGATGATGGACGTCCTGGCGGAGGGACGGCCGCTGCTGATCCTGTTCGGCCGCTACGAGGGCGACCTGGAGGGACAGCGGCAGGTGATCGAGCATCCCCTCTCGGTGTTCGGCCTGTCCGACGGCGGCGCGCACTGCGGGGTGCTGGTGGATGCCAGCGTGCCCACCTACATGCTGAGCTACTTCACCCGGGACCGGGTACGCGGGCCGAAGCTGCCGCTCGAGTTCGTGGTGCACAAGCTCACCCGGGACGCGGCCGAGGTCTACGGACTGCGGGACCGGGGCGTGATCGCGCCGGGCTATCTGGCCGACCTCAACCTGATCGACTATCGATCGCTCAGGCTGCATCAGCCGGAGATGGCCCACGATCTGCCCGCCGGGGGCAAGCGCCTGGTTCAGCGGGCCAACGGCTACCGGCTGACGGTGAAGTCCGGCGTGGTCACCTACGAGAACGGTGAAGCCACCGGGGAACTGCCGGGCCGGTTGCTGCGGGGCAGCCGGACCGCACCCGCCGCGGCGTGAGCCGCCTGGCGGGTGACGGGGTCACGGCGGGAGGGATCGCGGCCGGGAGGCCGCTCCTACGTAAGATCGGGCGTTGGGGTCGCGGCCGGGAGGCCGCTCCTACGTAGGATCGGGCGTGGGGTCGCGGCCGGGAGGCCGCTCCTACGGGGATCGGGTGTTGGGATCGCGGCCGGGAGGCCGCTCCTACGTAGGGTCGGGCGTTGGGGGCGGGGCGGCGGGCATCGTAGGAGCGGCCTCCCGGCCGCGATCCACACGCCAGCCACCCCAGCGCGCCAGACGATCAGCCCGCCTGCTGGACGATGCAGAGCAGGTCTGCCGGAACACCGTCGAGGATGCGTTCGGCGGTATTGCCGACCACGGCGCCGCTCAGGCCCTTGCGCGCCAGCGAGCCGACCACGACCAGAGACGCCTCCAGCTTCTCCGCCACCTGAGCCACGAGCTCTTCCGGCTCGGCATCACCGACGTGGGCCTGCTGACGCTCCACGCCGAGCCGCTTGGCCAGATCCGGCGGATGCACGAAATTGCCGGAGCCCTGGAAGGCGTTGACGCCGTGCAGCTCGGCACCGGCCAGCTCGGCCACCGCGCGGGCATACTCGATCACCGAATCGGTGAGGCGGCGGTGGGCATCGTCCTTGTCGTTGATGTTGACGGCGGCGAGAACCCGGCGCAGCCCTTCGGCGCTGTCCGACTTCACCAGCAGCACCGGGCAGGGTGCTTCGCGCAGCAGCTTCCAGTCCGTCGTCTTCAGCATGCGCCGCTGCAGCGCCGTGCGCGGCACCGTCGCCCGGACGATGAGGTCCGCGCCGGCCCGTTTCGCGGCGGGCGCCATGGCTCCGCGCCAGTCGTCGCGGCAGTCCACTTCGTACTCCACGGCAATGCCGTCGGCGCGCAGCGGATCCACCAGAGTTTCCATCCACGCACGGTAGCGCGCGAGCTCGGCCTCCTCGAACTGGGCCCGCTCGCTGCTCGGCCGGTCGCCACCGATGCTGAAGCAGCAGTAGGCATGCAGGGAAGCGCCGGTCGCCGAAGCCACCGCGGCCGCCCGGGCCAGCGCCCGCTGCCGGGTGGTGGTGGGGTCGATGATGCAGAAGATCTTCTGGACGACGGGCTCGGACATGGGGGGCCTCCTGATCGAAGGCGCCTAGCCTCGCCCAGCGGCGCCGGCCGCTCCATCCGCAGTTACCCCTAGCCGGTTGCGTGGCAACCGCCATGGCGCCCCCGGGGCCGGCCCCGGGGGCGAGCCAGGCCGCCCCGGCGGCGGCCCGTGCTGCCGGTCAGCGCGGCGCGAAGCGCTGCCCGCCGTCCACGCGGATGGTGCTGCCGTTCATCATCGGCGACTCGTAGATGGCGATGGCCATGGTGGCGTACTCCTCGGGCCGGCCCATGCGTTTCGGGAAGGCGGCATCCTTGGTGAGCTGCAGCTCCGCCGCCTCCGGGATGCCCGCGGTCAGCCCGGTCGCGAACAGGCTCGGCGCGATGGTCATCACGCGGATGCCCAGCGTGCCCAGATCCCGCGCCATCGTCAGCGTCATGCCGGCGATGCCCGCCTTGGCCGCGGTGTAGGCGATCTGACCGATCTGTCCCTCGAACGCGGCGATCGACGCCGTGTTGATCATCACCCCGCGCTCGCCGACCTCGTTGGGGTCGTTGGCGCTCATGTGCTTGGCGACGATCCGGTTGATGTTGAAGGAAGCGATCAGGTTCAGGTCGACGATCCGCTGGAAATCCTCCAGCGGGTGCATGGTGCCGTCCTTCGCCAGGGTCCGCTTGGCGACGCCGCCACCGGCCGTGTTGACCATGAACTGGACGCCGCCGAGCTGCGCCACGGCCTCGCCGATGGCCGTCTCCGTTCCGGCGTAGTCCATGACGTTCACCGGGTGGAAGCTGCCGCCGAGACGCTCTGCCACCTCGGCGCCCTTGGAGGTCTCGAGATCCAGAATGGCCGCCTTGCCGCCCCGGGCCACGAATTTCTCCGCCGTCGCCAGGCACATGCCCGAAGCGCCGCCTACGAATATCCCCTTATTGCCTTCGATCTGCATCGTCACTCTCCTGTGTGAGGTCTGGGTGGAAATGTCTGGAACCCGCCAGAATAGCCCGCCCGGGCAGGGGTGGAAACGCGCAACAGCCCCGGTCGGCACGGGGGCATCGATTTGCTCTATCAATGCAATAGCTACGTTTGATTGGAAACCTCTGCGTCGATGGCAGAAGCTATCGAAGCAGTCAATCACCTTTGTATCGGAAGGGAACGCCAATGCGACGCACACTACTCTCGATAGCAGCCGCAGCCGCGGTGGCCACGGCGCCGATGATGACGCCCGTCACCGCCTTCGCGGCAGACATGGAACCGGGCGAAGCCAGAACCAATCAGTTCTGGTGGCCCGATCAGCTCGACCTGACTCCCCTGCGGGACCACGATCCCCGCTCCAACCCCTACGGCGAGGACTTCGACTACGCCGAAGCCTTCGCCAGCCTCGACCATGAGGCCCTGGAAGCCGACCTGCGCGAGCTCATGACCGACTCCCAGGACTGGTGGCCGGCCGACTGGGGCCACTACGGTCCGTTCTTCATCCGCATGTCCTGGCACGCGGCGGGCACCTATCGGGTGGCCGACGGCCGCGGCGGCGCCGGCGGCGGACAGCAGCGCTTCGAGCCCCTGAACAGCTGGCCGGACAACGCCAGCCTCGACAAGGCCCGGCGCCTGCTGTGGCCGATCAAGCAGAAGTACGGCCGCAACGTCTCCTGGGCCGATCTGCTGGTGCTCGCCGGCACGGTCGCCATGGAGGACATGGGCTTCGAGACCTACGGTTTCGCCTACGGCCGTGACGACGACTGGGAGCCGGACCTCGTCTACTGGGGCCCCGAGGCCGAGATGCTCGGCAGCGACCGCTTCCACAGCGGCGGCGATCTGGAGAACCCGCTGGCAGCCACGACCATGGGCCTGATCTACGTCAATCCGGAAGGCCCCAACGGCAACGGCGACCCGCTCGCCGCGGCCGAGCGCATCCGCAAGAGCTTCGGCCAGATGGCGATGAACGACGAAGAGACCGTCGCGCTGATCGCCGGCGGCCACACCTTCGGCAAGATGCACGGCGCCCACTCCCCCGGCGACTGCGTCGGCCCCGAGCCGGCGGCTGCCGACATCGAGGAACAGGGTTTCGGCTGGACCAACAAGTGCGGCAAGGGCAACGCCGAGGACACGGTCACCAGCGGCCTCGAGGGCGCCTGGACCGCGGCGCCGACGCAGTGGACCATGATGTACCTGCAGAACCTGTTCAACTTCGAGTGGGAGCAGACCCGCAGCCCGGCCGGCGCCCTGCAGTGGATCCCGAAGGACGGCCAGGCCGCCAACACGGTGCCGGACGCCCACGTCGAGGGCCTGCGCCACGCACCCGTGATGCTCACCACCGACCTGTCTCTGAAGGCGGATCCGAAGTACCGGGAAATCTCCCGGCGTTTCCTGGACAACCCCGAGGAGTTCGAGCTGGCCTTCGCCAAGGCCTGGTTCAAGCTGACCCACCGCGACATGGGTCCGACCGCCCGCTATCTCGGCGGCGACGTGCCCGAGGAAGCCCTGCTGTGGCAGGATCCGGTCCCGGCAGCCGCCGGTCCGGTGATCAACGACCGCGACGTCCGTCGCCTGAAAGGCGAGATCCTGGACTCCGGCCTGACCGTCCCCGAGCTGGTCCGCACCGCCTGGGCGGCCGCCGCCAGCTACCGTGACAGCGACATGCGCGGCGGCGCCAACGGCGCGCGTCTGCGGCTCGCGCCTCAGAAGGACTGGGCCGTGAACGATCCCGCGGAAGTGGCCAAGGTCATTGCCGCCCTGGAGCGCATTCAGTCCGACTTCAACGACGGCAGCCGCCGGAAGGTGTCCCTGGCCGACCTGATCGTGCTGGGCGGCGCCGCCGCCATCGAGAAGGCCGCCGCCGACGCCGGCTACGACGTCGAGGTGCCCTTCACGCCGGGTCGCGGTGACGCCACCGCGGCGCAGACTGACGTCGAGGCGTTCGCCGTGCTCGAGCCCAAGGCCGACGGCTTCCGCAACTACTACAGCGACGGCGCCTACCTGCCGCCCACCGAGGCGCTGGTGGACAAGGCCGACCTGCTGACCCTGACGGTGCCGGAAATGACGGTGCTGGTCGGCGGCCTGCGGGCACTCGATGCCAACACCGGCGGCGCCAGCCACGGCGTGTTCACCGACCGGCCCGGCACCCTCACCAACGACTTCTTCGTGAACCTGCTCGACATGTCCACGGCATGGTCGAAGGGCGACGAGGAAGGCGTCTACGAGGGACGCGACCGTGCCAGCGGCGAGCTGAAGTGGACGGCAACCCCGGTGGACCTGATCTTCGGCTCGAACTCCGAGCTGCGGGCGGTCGCCGAGGTGTACGCCCAGGCGGACGGTGACGAGCAGTTCGTGCAGGACTTCGTCGACGCCTGGACCAAGGTCATGACCCTGGACCGGTTCGACATCTGAGCCGGACGTCCCGAGCCGGCGTGCCGCTCACGGGCGGCAGCCGGCTCGATCCACGAGGCAGCGCTCCGGCGCTGCCTTTTTCGTGCCTGACGGTCCGGCGCTGGCGCTTCAGCCGAGGACCAGATCGGCGAACGTGCGGAGCTGTGCCACGTTCTGGGTGGACACCAGCAGCGACGTCACCGGACTGTCCCGCCAGGCATCCAGCCGGCCCTTGATGCGGTCCACGGACCCGACCAGCGAGATCTCGTCCGCGAGCTCGGTGGGCACGGCGGCCGCCGCCTCGTCCTTTCGGCCCGCCAGGAACAGATCCTGGATCTTCTCCGCGGCTTCCGCGAATCCCATGCGCTGAACCAGCTCATTGTGGAAATTCCGCGACTTCGCCCCCATGCCGCCGATGTAGAGTGCGAGATTGCGCCGGATCGGCTCCAGCGCCTTGTCGACGTCGTCGTCGATGATGACGGACACGCCCTGCATGATCTCGAAACCCGGTTTCGCATGGGCGATCTGATCCGCGTACACCTCCTGACGATAGGGCGAGTAGTACAGCGGCAGCCAGCCGTCCGCGATCTCCGCCGTCATGGCGACGTTCTTCGGCCCTTCGGCGCCGAGGAAGATCGGCAGGTCCGGCCGCAGCGGGTGGGTGATCGGCTTGAGCGGCTTGCCGAGCCCCCAGGCGCCCTCGCCGGTGTACGGCAGCGGGTAGTGCTCACCGTCGTTGGTGACAGGCGCCTCCCGGGCCAGCACCTGGCGGATGATGTTCACGTACTCCCGGGTCCGCGCCAGCGGCTTGCCGAAGGGTCGGCCGTACCAGCCCTCCACCACCTGTGGACCGGACACCCCGAGACCCAGGATCATCCGCCCGCCGGACAGATGGTCCAGCGTCAGCGCCGCCATGGCCGTGGCCGTCGGCGCCCGGGCGGAGAGCTGGGCGATGCCGGTGCCGAGGCGGATGCGCTCGGTGTGGGCGCCGATCCACGCCAGCGGCGTGAACACGTCGGAACCCCAGGCCTCGGCGGTGAACACGGCGTCGTAGCCGAGCCGCTCCGCTTCCTGGGCCATCTTCACCATGTTCGGGTTCGGGCCGGCGCCCCAGTAGCCGAGCTGCAGGCCGAGTTTCAGATCTGCCATCGTCGTCTCTCCGTCACTTCTCTGAACACTTCACCAGCAGCTTGCCGGTGTTGGCGCCGTCGAACAGCCGGTTCACGGCTTCCGG
>DLCH01000014.1:7209-28986 GCA_002480525.1 Gammaproteobacteria bacterium UBA7803
AGCCAGCCGCCGAGCTCGGCGATGCCCTCGGCGAAACGGGGGAAGTAGTCGATGATGATGAAGCCCTTCACCAGCACCCGGCGCATCAGGATCATCTGGTAGTTGTTCGGGCCGCGCACGCCCTCGGAATTGTCACCCTCGTTGTAGTGGGCGATCAGCCCGCACAGGGGGATTCTGGCGTTCTGGTTGACCAGCTTGAGCACCGCGTCGGTCACCGGACCGCCGGTGTTCTCGAAGTAGACGTCGATGCCCTTCGGGCAGGCCGCGGCCAGCTCACGGTCGAGATCGGCGGTCTTGTAGTTGATGGCGGCGTCGAAGCCGAGGTCGTCCACCAGATGGCGGCATTTCTCGTCGGATCCGGCGGTGCCGACCACCCGGCAACCCTTCACCTTGGCGATCTGCCCGACGATCTGGCCGACGGCGCCGGCGGCCGCCGACACCACCACGGTCTCACCGGCCTCGGGCCTGCCGATGTCCAGCAGGCCGAAATAGGCAGTCATGCCGGTCGCGCCCAGCACGCTCATGTAGGCGTCGAGGGGCACCCCGTCGGTGTGGGGGATCTTGTTCAGGCCGGCGCCGCCGGCGGCCAGCGTGTGCGAGGCCCAGCCCCACATGCCCTGCACCAGGTCGCCGGGCTGGTAGTCGGCATGGGCACTGGCCTCGACCACGCCGAGGGTGCCGCCGCGCATCACCTCGCCGAGCTGCACCGGCGGCATGTACTGGTCCATGTCCGAGGCCCAGATGCGGTTGGTCGGGTCCAGCGACAGATACAGGGTGCGCACCAGCACCTGGCCGTCTGCGGGATCGGGCAGCTCGGTCGTCTGCCAGTCGAAATCGTCGCGGCTGAGCCGGCCTTGCGGACGGCGCTTGAGCACCCAGGCGTTGCAGGTAGCGGGCATGGTTCCTCCGATCGAATGTCGTTGAGCGCCTATGATGACCCGATCGTGCGGCGGAGTGCACCCACCGCAGGCGAAGGGCCGGTTGAACCCTCCGGCGACAGGGCGTGACCTACGCAGGACACACCTTTACCGGAACCACGCCATGAACAAGACCGTGCTGCTCGCCACGATGATCATCCTCACCGGCTCCGCCTTCGCTGCGGACTCGCGCCGGTTGGAGACCGATTTCGGAGACCCGGTCGGCAACTACAACCTGCGAACAGCGCCCTACGGCTTCGAAACCGCCAGCGCGATGGACGGCAACGACTGGTTCACCCAGCCGGCCGATTCTGCACATCCTTCACGCTCGTCACAGCACGGTCCCGCTGCGGATTTCTCCGTGGAGACGATCGAATGGAGGGACCGTCTCGAGGCGGATCGCCAGGGCCGTTGAACGCCTTGCCACTGCTGATCGAAGGTTGCGTTCAGAGCGACATCGACCGCCGGTCGATGATCGCCCTGGCGGCCCGGTGCTCGGCCTCGTTGAAGGCGAACCGCATGAACAGCAGGCCGCCGAGGAGATAGCAGGCCGCCGGCAGCAGCCCGAAGATGGCGCGGATGGTCTGCTCGCTCTGCACCTCGTTGGGCACGAAGCCGGCGAACTGCAGCACCAGGCCGGCGATGAGCGCGCACAGCGAGGCCGAGCACTTCCGCACCAGGTTCCAGACCGCCAGATAGGCGCCCTCCTTGCGGTCCCCGGTGGTGAGCTCGTCGTAGTCGATCACGTCGGCCTGAATCGCAGGCTGGACGACCGCGCCGCACCCGGCGAGGAAGCCGCAGAGGAACGTCAGCACCCAGAACGTCACGCCGGGCTCGTCCAGGAAGTAGAACCAGATGAACGGTACCGCCGACAGCAGCAGCGCCCCGGTCCACGCCCGCTGCTTGCCGATGCGTCGCGCCAGCCAGATCCAGAACGGCGTGAACACCACCTGGGGCAGCGCGTAGGTCATCATCACCGCCACCAGCAGGGCTTCCAAAGGGAACACGTAGGCCACCAGATAGGGCGTCAGCGTCATGATGCTCGCCATGCCGTAGGTCTCGATGCCGAAAACGATCAGCAGCAGCCGCGCATGGGGATTGCGGAACACGTCCGCCACCGCCCGCACCACGTTGGCCTGCCCGCGGCCCTGAAAGGCCTCACGCTCGGGCAGAAAGCGGGTGGTGAGCACGATGGCGGAGAACACCGTGATCCCCGCCACCACCGACAGATCGCCGGCGAAGGAGCGCTTGTCCTCGGCCATGTTCATGAGCTGCAGAACCCCCATGCCGAGCAGGCTGCCGATGAACGCGATCATGTGGGTGTAGCCGAACAGGCGGGTGCGCTCGTGATAGTGCGGCGTCAGCTCCATGCCGAGCGCCGCATGGGGGATCAGGTAGGCGGTGCTGGCCGTTTCGTACACCAGCAGCGCCACCGCCATCCAGACCACCAGCGCGGCGCCGTCCAGGGCTGCCGGCGGCGACCAGATCATCACCACGCCGACCGCGATCGGCAGCGCCGAGCCGTACAGCCAGATGCGGCGCCGCCCCAGCCGGGAACGGGTCCGGTCCGACAGATAGCCGACCAGCGGATCGGTGACGCCGTCCCACAGCCGGGCGGCCGCCAGCAGCAGCCCCATGGTCGCCGGCGCGATCAGCAGCACGTCGGTGGCGAACTTCATGAGATAGACGCCGAACAGCACGCCCATCAGCATGAACGCGACCCGGGACAGGGTGTAGGTCCAGATCAGCCCGAGGCCGAGGCGTCCGCCGGCATCGACGGCATTCGGATCGTTCCTGGTCGGCGCTGGAAGGATGTCGGTCATATCCGGAAAAGCATAAGCGATGCGGCCCGGATCCGGCTGCCCGTTTCGGCACCGCCCGAGCCGCCGATTGATAGTTATCCTCTATCGAACTGACATCATCAATCAATTTCCCGTGCACTCATCAGGGGTGTATAACGAACACATCGGCAGCATCGATGCTGCGCAATCACGAGGGGATCGAACATGACTCAGCAGAGCGAGAGCAGCGGCGGCAAATGCCCCGTCATGCACGGCGGCAACACCAGAGCCGGACATTCCGCCATGGACTGGTGGCCCGAGGCCCTGAACCTCGACATCCTCCACCAGCACGACACCAAGACCAACCCGATGGGCGCGGACTTCGACTACCGGGAAGAAGTGAAGAAGCTCGACGTCGAAGCCCTGAAGAAAGATCTGCACGACCTCATGACCGACAGCCAGGACTGGTGGCCGGCCGACTGGGGACACTACGGCGGTCTGATGATCCGCATGGCCTGGCACTCCGCCGGCACCTACCGCATCGCCGACGGCCGCGGCGGCGGCGGCACCGGTAATCAACGCTTCGCGCCCATCAATTCCTGGCCCGACAACGTCAGCCTCGACAAGGCCCGCCGGCTGCTGTGGCCGATCAAGAAGAAATACGGCAACCGCCTGAGCTGGGCGGACCTGATCATTCTCGCCGGCAACGTCGCCTACGAGTCCATGGGGCTCGAGACCTACGGCTTCGCCTTCGGCCGCGAGGACATCTGGCACCCGGAGAAGGACACCTACTGGGGCTCCGAGAAGGAGTGGCTCGCTGCCAGCCGCTACGAAGGCGAGGGTGAGGAGCGCGAGGCGCTGGAAAACCCGCTCGCCGCCGTCCAGATGGGTCTCATCTACGTGAACCCCGAAGGCGTGAACGGCGAACCGGACCCGCTGAAGACGGCTCAGGACGTCCGCGTCACCTTCGCCCGCATGGCCATGAACGACGAGGAGACCGTCGCGCTGACCGCCGGCGGCCACACGGTCGGCAAGTGCCACGGCAACGGCGACGCCGGGGCCCTGGGCCCGAACCCGGAAGCGGCCGACGTCGAGTCCCAGGGCTTCGGCTGGTTCAACCCGAAAGGCAAGGGCTGTGGCCGCGACACCGTCACCAGCGGCATCGAGGGCGCCTGGACCACCCATCCCACCCGCTGGGACAACGGCTACTTCTATCTGCTGTTCAACTATGACTGGGAGCTGAAGAAGAGCCCGGCCGGCGCCTGGCAGTGGGAGCCCATCGACATCAAGGAGGAAGACAAGCCCGTCGACGTCGAGGATCCGTCGATCCGCTACAACCCGATCATGACCGATGCCGACATGGCGATGGTGAAGGATCCGATCTACCGCGAGATCTCAGAGCGCTTCTACAAGGACCCGGCATACTTCTCCGTGGTCTTCGCCCGCGCCTGGTTCAAGCTCACCCACCGGGACATGGGACCGAAATCACGATACATCGGCCCTGACGTGCCGAAGGAAGACCTGATCTGGCAGGACCCGGTGCCGGCCGGCTCGACCGACTACGACGTCGACGCCGTGAAAGCCCGGATCGCCGGCGCCGGACTGTCCATCGGCGAGACGGTGGCCACGGCCTGGGACTCGGCCCGTACCTTCCGCGGCTCCGACATGCGCGGCGGCGCGAACGGCGCCCGCATCCGGCTCGCGCCGCAGAAAGACTGGGCCGGCAACGAGCCGGAACGCCTCGCCAGGGTGCTCGAAGTGCTCGAGGGCATCGCCGCCGACACCGGCGCCAGCCTCGCCGACGTGATCGTGCTGACGGGCAACGTCGGCGTCGAGCAGGCCGCGAAGGCGGCCGGCGTCGAGGTCACCGTGCCGTTCGCGCCGGGCCGTGGCGACGCCTCTCAGGAGATGACGGACGTCGACTCTTTCGAGCCGCTGGAGCCCCTGCACGATGCCTACCGCAACTGGCTGAAGGCCGACTACGCGGTGAAGCCCGAGGAGCTCATGCTGGACCGCACCCAGCTCATGGGGCTCACCGCCCCGGAGATGACGGCGCTGATCGGCGGCATGCGGGTACTCGGCACCAACCACGGCGGCACGACCCACGGTGTGTTCACGGACCGCGTCGGTGCGCTGACCACGGACTTCTTCGTCAACCTCACCGACATGGGCAACGAGTGGAAGCCCGCCGGGGAGGGCCTCTACGAGATCCGTGATCGCCGGACCGGGGCGGTGAAGTGGACGGCCACGCGGGTGGATCTGGTGTTCGGCTCGAACTCCATCCTCCGCGCCTACGCCGAGGTCTACGCTCAGGACGACAACCGCGAGAAGTTCGTGCAGGACTTCGTCGCGGCCTGGACCAAGGTGATGAACGCGGACCGGTTCGACATCTGATCCGACGGCCGGCAGACGGCGGCGCCCACGGGCGCCGCCGTCAAGTTCTCACTCGGGGAGATACCAGATCGGCGATGTCCAGGCCCGCTCCCGGATCGACGTCGCCGCATCGGGATGGTCGTCGCAGCGGCCAGCCGCACGGCAATGGTGGGCGCTCCAGCGCGGCGTCGGCGCCTCGAGCACCCGCGCGTACCAGAAGGCCGGCGCGGACCGGTCGAAGTCCGGGTCCGACCACACCCGGCAGACGTCCAGAGCCCCGTCGCTGCCCGTCCAGACGTCGATCACCCGCTCGCGCAGCTCGCCGTCGCGGAACTCGCCCTTGATAATCTCGATCTTCTGCAGCGGCGTGCGGTCGTAGAGCGCGTGCACCAGAAAGGACGGCGCGCCCCGCGGGTCGTCGAGGGTACCGCCCATGGGCACAGCGCCCGCCGCCATGCCGTCGGCACAGACGATACTGTCGTCCCCGCTGGCGAAACGGACCCGCATTCGGGGTCCGCTGGTTGCGTAGACCTCGCGCCGGTGAAGCGCCTCGAACAGGCTCGCCCGGGTATTCTCCTCCGCCCACACCGCCACCAGCCCGCCCGGGTTCCAGTCGACGCGGGTCATGGTGCGATCGAAGTCACCCGCCCCGAACACCGAGCCCGGCCACTGATCTTCCTCGACGAAGCCGCCGGTGGCGGCGTGGTTGTCGGTGGAGCCGATGATGCCGAGCTGCAGCGGATTGACGCCGCGCTCGCCGGACTCGGCGTACCCGTAGAGCCCCCGCAGCAGCAGCCGGCGCACGTAGCTGCCGCGCATGCGCTCCCATTCCTCGCGCGTGTACCCGTCCGGGCCCGCCGGTCGGGAACTCTTCGTCAGGCGCACCTCGAAGCTGCAGTCTTCGTCGGTCTGTCCGAAAGCCGGCAGACACTCGCTGTTGCCTTTTTCCTGGAAGATCTCGATCAGCCGCTCGTAGCGGGCGCGGGTGTCCAGCACGTCCGGCGCCTCGGTCTCCACGTCGAAGCTCCTGCCGTCCCCCATGTTGGTGTTGTGGGGGATGGCGATGGCGCGGCAGCCGTCCTCGGCGCGGCACTGGCGGTCGAGCTCCTGCCACAGCAGACGCGGTTCGGGAAAGCGCAGATAGTCGATGGCTTCCGCCGTGACGTGTTCGTTCTCGAAGATGACGTTGCGGTGGTTGTGACTGAAATCCGGGGTCGCCGACCACTCGAAGCCGATGAAGGCCGTGAAGTCGCACGGCGCGTCGGCCGCGTTGGTCTGCTGCTGAATCCGCCGCCACTGCTGCTGCTGGGCGGCGGCGCAGCCCTGCGGATCGTCGACGCACAGGTCCGGCACCTTCGGCGCCGGCCCCGTGATGGTCGGGACCACGTAGCCGGCGAACACCTCGGAGCCGGTCTCCGGCGTGTTGCGCTCCACCAGGGTGGCGCAGTAGGGGTCGTCCCGCCACAGCGGATCGGAGCACTGATACAGCAGGCTGAACCACTCGGCATGGTCGGTGACGGCCATGAAGTCCAGCGGCCGGTCGAGCTTCGCTTCCTGGCCGCTGGGGAGCCGCAGCGTCCCACCCCGGGCGAAGGCATACGCGTCCGCCGGCGTCTTCGCGGTGCCGAAACCCCAGGCGTCCAGGGAGTAGGCCGTGTGCACGTGCAGATCGCCCCAGTACACCTGCTTCACCCCGGGCTCGAAGTAGGGACAGCGTTCCGCAGCCGCCGGAAAGCTCACGGCACCCGCCGCCAGCAGCAGCGCCGCGCCGAGCAGGCGCCGCTCAGACCGGCGCATTCGGTTCCAGCCCGACCAGCAGGCGGCCGTAGTTCTCGGTGCTGACGTCCAGATCGAACACCGTATGGCAGGACGCCGTGTTGAGGTCCCGCAGGATCCGCTGCAGCGGGTTGTCGAGGAAATGGGCGCTGGCGCCGCAGGCCTCCACCACGTCGCGGACCACGTTGCGGGCGCGCCGCACCAGGTGGCCGATGTCCACCCGCAGCCGGGCACGCTCGAGATCGGGACAGGGGTCGACGGTGTCGCCCCAGGCAGCCACCTCCCGGGCGACGTGGCCAAGCTGGTTGACGATGGAAGCCATCTCAACGCGCGCATGGGCGAGGCGTGACTGCGCGAGCGCCCGTTCGCTCTGCCGGCTCCGGGTGCCGTAGACGGTCCGCCCAGCCATGCGCTCCTCGAACAGGTCCACCGCCCGGCGCGCAGCGCCGACCAGCGGCGCGGTCGCCGTGAGTCCGAGTACCGGCAGCATGGGCATGCGGTAGAGGGGCGAGCCGTTGATCCTCGCACCGGGGCTGGTGCCGTCACGGACCGCCGCGAGGTCGACGCCGAGATGCGCCGGCACGAACACGTCGTTCACAGCGACGTCGTTGCTGCCGGTGCCGACCATGCCTTCCACCTGCCAGGTGTCGATCACCTCGGCCTGGTCCCGGGGCAGCACGAACATGTACAGCCCCGGCGCGTCCTGCCCCGGCACCGGGGTCAACGCGGCCACCATCACCCAGTCGGCGTGCATGACGCCGGTGCCCCACTGCCAGCGGCCGGTGAGGCGGTAGCCGCCCTCGACCGGTTCCGCCCGGCCGCCGGGCGACAGGGTGCCCGGCGCGATGATGTAGGGCTGGCGGCCGAAGACGTCGTCCTGGGCGGGCTGGTCGTAGAGCGCCAGCAGCCAGTTGTGCTCCATGCAGAAGGTGGTCACCCAGGCCGTGGAGGTGCAGGCCTCGCCGAGCCGGAGCCCCACTTCCATGAAGCCCTTGAGGGAGAATTCGTAGCCGCCGTAACGCTTCGGCACGAACCAGCGATACGCGCCGGTGTCCTCGATGGCCTGCATCACGGCGTCCACCGGCCGGCGCGCCCGTTCCGCGGCCAGCGCGTTGTCGGCCAGCATCGGCGCCAGCGCCGTCAGGCGGTCGATGAGCGCCTGCTCGGTGGGCTGGGCGCCGCCCTGGCGGGCTCCGTGCTGTTCTGCGGATGAGGACATCGCGCTTCCTCTAGTCGGCGCCGAGATTGAACGTCACCGACGCGTAGTAGGTTCTCGGCCGTACCGGCTGGCCGAAGCTCAGGCCGAACGTGGCGAACGGCGTCGCCGACTGATAGTAGAACTCGTCGGTGGCGTTGCGCACGCCGGCGCCGATCTCCCAGCGCCCGTCGCCGGACAGGTAGCTGCCGCTGAGGTTCAGATTACGGTAGTCGTCGATGAGAAGCTCTTCGATGTTCTCGGCGCGGGAGTAGTAATCGTCCTTCATGACGAAGTCCGCGCGCAGGGACAGCCGCGCGCCGTTGTCGAGCGGCATCTCGTACCGGGCCATCATCGACAGCGTCCAGTCCGGCGTGTTCGGCAGGTCGCTGTCCTCGTCGATCACCACCGTGTTGGACACCAGCACGCCGCGCAGGCTGTCGATCTCGTCGTCCAGCAGGCCGGCGTTCACGCCGATGGTCAGGCGTTCCGTCAGCAGCGCCGACAGCTCCAGCTCGAGCCCCTGAATGGTGGCGTCACCGAGGTTCTCCTTGGTCGACGACGTGGCGACCTCGTTGCTGGAGGCATTGATCTGCATGTCCTCGTAGTCCATCAGGAACGCCGAGGCGTTGAGCCGCATCCGCCCGTCCAGCAGGGTGGACTTCATGCCGATCTCGTAATTGGTGACGTACTCGGGATCGTAGTTCGGCAGCGGGTCGGGCACCACACCGGTGAACCGCGCCGCGTAGCTGCCGTCGCGGTAGCCCTCGGAATACGTGGCGTACAGCATCACGCTGTCGGTGGCGTCCCAGGACAGCGACACCAGCGGCGTGGTCTCGGTGGTCTTCAGCTTGCCGGACTGGTCCGAGATCGGTCCGACCCGCCGCTCCGTGACCAGGTTGAAGTCCTTGTTGCTCTCGGTGTAGCGCGCGCCCACCGTCAGCGTCAGCACGTCGGTGAGATCGAAATTGACCTGGCCGAACACCGCCTGGCTGTCGTTGTCGATGTACCGGTCGAGATACTGGAAGAAGAAATCCGGCGGCGCCGACAGCGGCGGCGCGAAGGCGATCTGATTGAAGATCGCCTCGCGGCCTTCCTCCTCGAAGTAGTACAGGCCGACCACGTAGTTCATGCGGCCGTCCATGGCGTCGCCGGCGAGCTGCAGCTCCTGAGACCACTGCTCCTGGGTGTACTCGTCGTGGTTGTTGGCGAACAGCAGGTACGGCGAGAAGTCGATGTCGTTGAAGAAGTGGATGTCGAATTCCCGATAGGACGTGATCGACTTGAGCTCCACCTCGCCGAGCCGCCAGGTGGCCGTCAGGTTGCCCCCCCACACCTCGACGCTCTGCTCCGGCGTGATCTTGGTGCCGGCGTTGTCGGTGTACACCGAGTTCACCGCGTACGGGTCGCCGGAGTTCCACACCGGGCCGTAGCAGGCGCTGTTGGTCGCCTGGCCGACGCCGGTCGTGCAGGACGCCGGGTCGCCGCTGTACAGGGTGTTGAAGAAATTGGCGAAGGTCTGCACCGGCGGGCCGAGCGTGATCACCTCGCCGTTGAAGCCGGCGATGCCGTTGATGGGCGACACCGCGCCAGGCGTCTCGGTGGACTTGGAATAGTCGAGCGCGAAATCCACCTCGAAGTCGTCGGTGAGGTCGGCCAGGATCCGGGTCCGTACACCCCAGATGTCGTCGCTGCCGAGTTCCAGATCCTCGTACTGCAGGGCTTCGACGTAGCCGTCGCGTTCGCGCCGGAAGGCGCTGAAGCGTCCCGCGGCCCGCTCGCCCAGCGGCACGTTGACGGTGGCGCGCGCCTCCAGATAGTCGTCGGAACCGGCGGAGACCTGCACCGATCCGCCGACGTCCCGGCCCGGCCGGCGGGAGATGATGTTGACCGCGCCGCCGATGGTGTTGCGGCCGAACAGCGTGCCCTGGGGGCCGCGCAGCACCTCCACCCGCTCGATGTCGATCAGGTCGAACACGCTGCCGATGTTGCGCCCCATGTAGACGCCATCCAGGTAGATGCCGACCGCCGGGTCCTCCACGGGAATGAAGTCGTTCTGCCCCATGCCGCGGATGAACACGATCGGCGATTTGACGCCGCTGGTGCCGCCGGCGGCCTCGAAGTGGACGTTGGGAACGGTCTGACCGATGGCGTCGATCTTCATCCCGCCCTGCTCGAGCAGGTCCTCGCCGGTCAGCACGGACACCGCGACGGGAACGGACTGAAGGCTCTCCTCCCGGCGCCGCGCGGTGACGACGATTTCCTCGAGCACCAGCGACGCTCCGCCGTCGCCGTCGGATGACGTGGCGGCCCCGGCGGTGAGCGGCACAACCAGCCCCCCCACGACCATGGCGCCTGACAAGATCCCCCCCGTGAACACGCTGAACACCTGGCGCATCGCCGCTCTCCCCTGATCTGATTCCGGATCCCGCCTTCCGGCACCCCGCAACGCACTCGCCCCTCGGCATTGACTTAGGGTGCTAAGTATCGACTCTACTGTCCTGATTGATCTTGGTCAATGCAGTTTACCTTGCAATGTGGTCGTGCCTCCCGCCGGTCCTGCGGTTAAGCTGGAGAGCGCACTCGAAACGCCACGAGGGAAGATGCCTGCCGATCCGGCCGAGGAGCCCACCGCACCGCACGACCCGTCCAGCCCGCCGACCTCCGACGGCCCCGCGCCGCGGGACGACTGGTTCAGCCATACCCTGCCCCGCACGCTGCTCTACGCCTACACCTGGGTCGACGATGGACTGCAGAACTACATGCGGGCCCACGCGGCCTTCGCCCTGCCCCGGGCCCAGTCCATGCTCATGGTCTGCATCGGCGACGGCGTGCACCGCCAGTCCGAGATGGCGAAGATCCTCAAGGTCAGCAAGCAGGCGATTCGGCAGGGCATCCGCGAGCTCGAGCAGAAAGGCCTGGTGGAGATCGTCGCCGACCCGGACAACCAGCGCAGCCGGCTCGTCCAGTTCACCGAGGAGGGCCGCAGCATCCGCGAGACGGCCCGCCGGGGCATCTTCGAAGTGGAGAAACAGCTCGAGCAGCGCATCGGCGCCGACAACGTGCGCCGGCTGCAGCAGATTCTCGAGGCCGGCTGGGGCGCCGCGCCCGACTTCCGGGACAGTCCGGATCCCTAGTGTCGTGCGCCGCCGTCCGCGGGGCGGCGGCGCCGAGCCGCCCGGCCACGCCGGCCGGGATGCTACAGTAGCCCGATCCGGAGAAGGGATCGCACAGAGGGGGAAACGTCATGCTGAGGATCACGCTGCAGATCCTGGGCCTGCTGGCCGTGCTGCTGGGCGCGACCATCGTCACCTTGAAGATCAAGCACCAGGACGGCGACGGGCCGTCCATCCTGTTTCCAGGCGGCGCGCTGGTTTCCGGCGAGCTGCACGAGGGGCCGGAGCCGGACTGGGGTTTCACCGACGACGTCTACGTCATCGAGCTGCAGCTCGAGAACCCGCCGACCTCCCGCCGGATCTTCGTGATGGAGAGCGACGGCCGCCTGTTCGTGCCCTCGGGCTACATGCGCTCCTTCCTCGGCCGCCTGTGGAAGGACTGGGCCTTCGAGGCCGACGCCGGCCGCAGCCTCGCCGTCGCCAGGATCGACGGGGTGCGCTACGAACGCCGCCTGGTGCGGGTGACCGACCCCGAGATCGTCGACGGCGTGGCGGTGAAGATGGCGGAGAAGTACGCCGGCGGGGCGCAGCCGGACACCGTGGCGCAGATCGAACGCAGCATCGCGGACGGCGACACCTGGATCTTCGAGCTGGCGCCCCGGGACGCCTAGGGAGGACACGACGATGACCACCAGACACTATCTCATCACCATGCTGGCGGTGACCGCCCTCTGGGTCGTGGCGCTGCTCACCGTTCCCCCGTTCGCCCGGCTGGTCGAGCAGCTCATGCTGTGGTTCCTGTCGACCAACGCCGGATGAGCGGCATGACCCGGGACGACGTCCAGGCGCTGCTGGCGATTCCCGCCATCCTGCTGGCGGGCGTGCTGCTGACCCTGGCCGGGGCGGCCGGCGGCTCCCGGGCCGGCGGCGTCCCCGTGTTCGCCCTGTGCGCTCTGCTCTGCTTCGCCGTCAACTGGATCGTGTTCGTGCCGTCCTTTCTGGCGCGCACCGAGCACTACTTCGATCTGACCGGCAGCCTCACCTACGTCTCCGCCGTGATGCTCGCGGTCTACCTGACGGACAGCCTGGATGCCCGCAGCGTTCTGCTCGCGGCCCTGATCGTGATCTGGGCCGGCCGCCTCGGCGCGTTCCTGTTCGCCCGGGTGCGCCGCGAAGGCAAAGACGGCCGCTTCGACCAGATCAAACGCTCGCTGCCGCGCTTCCTGATGGTGTGGACCCTGCAGGGCCTGTGGGTGCTGACGACCGCCGCCTGCGCGCTCGCCGCGATCACCGCCGCGCAGGGCGCCCCGCTGGGCGCGATCGCCGCGGCCGGCACGCTGCTGTGGCTGGTCGGCTTCGCGCTGGAGGTCATCGCGGATCGCCAGAAGTCGGCCTTCCGCGCCGATCCGGCGAACGCGGGCCGCTTCATCGACCGCGGCGTCTGGACCTGGTCACGCCACCCGAACTATGCCGGCGAGATCCTGCTGTGGACCGGCATCGCCGTCATCGCCTATCCGGCGCTGAGCGGCTGGCAGCTCGTCACCCTGATTTCGCCGGTCTTCGTCTACCTGCTGCTCACCCGCATCAGCGGCGTGCCCATGCTGGAACGGCGGGCCGACCGGCGCTGGGGCGACGATCCCGACTACCAGGCGTACAAGGCGCGCACGCCGGTGCTCTGGCCGGTTCCGGGCCGGCGCTGACCGCCCGCGCCGGGCGGGTGCCCGGCGGCAGGCGCCAGGTCAGTACGGATGCACCCGCACCGGCAGCTCGGCGTAGCCCTTGATGAAGTTGGACGGCACCCGCACCGGCTCGCCCACCACCTCGACGGTGTGGAAGCGCGCCATGATCTCCTCCCACAGCACCCGGAGCTGCATTTCCGCCAGCCGGTTGCCCATGCAGCGGTGCAGGCCGTAGCCGAAGGACAGATGCTCGCGGGCATTGGGCCGGTCGATGATCAGCCGGTCGGCATCCTCGAACACGTCCGCGTCGCGGTTGCCGGACACGTACCACATCACCACCTTGTCGCCCCGACGAATGGTTCTGCCGTGGAAGTCCACGTCGGTGAGCGCCGTCCGGCGCATGTGCGCCAGCGGCGTCTGCCAGCGGATGATCTCGGCGACCATGTTGGGTATCAGTCTGGCGTCGCCCCGGGCCACGCCGGCGCGCAGCTTGTCGTACTCCTCCGGAAACCGGTTCAGCGCCAGCACGCCCCCGGAGATGGAATTGCGCGTGGTGTCGTTGCCGCCGACGATCAGCAGGGTGACGTTGCCGAGCAGCTCCATCGGCGGCATGTTCCGGGTCTTCGGATCCTGGGCGAGCATGGTGATCAGATCGAAGCCCTGATGCGCCGGGTCCTTGCGGGCTTCGAACAGCTCGGTGAAGCGGGCGAGGCAGTCCATCATCTCGCGGCGGGTCTCCTCCCAGCTCGACACCAGCCCGGAGCGCGGCCCCAGGGTGCTGACGTCGGACCACCAGGTGAGCTTGCGCCGCTCCTCGAACGGAAAGTCGAACAGGGTGGCCAGCATCCGGGTGGTCAGCTCCACCGACACCCGCTGCACCCAGTTGAAGGTCTCGCCCACCGGCAGCCCGTCGAGAATCTCGCCGACCCGGCTGCGGATCAGCGGCTCCATCTCCGCCAGGTTGCGCGGACCCACCACCGGCGCCACCACCTTGCGCTGCTCGTCGTGCTTCGGCGGGTCCATGGCGATGAACTGGTCGAACTGGAACTCGTCGGCCGCATCGATGATGGTGATGTTCTGCTGGGACGAGAACCGCTCGTGATCCGCGTCGACGTCCTTGATGTGCCGGTGGCGGGTGATGGACCAGTAGGGTCCGTAGCGGCTGTCGGCGTGGTAGTGGATCGGGTCGTCCCGCCGCAGCCGCTCGAAGAACGGCTCGTGGACGTCCTGCCGGAACAGGTGGAAGTTGGAGACGTCCAGCTCGTCCAGGTCGGCCGAGAAAGCGAAATCCCGGGCCGAAGCGAGATCCGATTGCGCGTAGTCGAACATGCTGGCGACCCTCTCCTGCGTTCCCCTCGGGGCCGAGTATAGGGCTGCCGCCGACCGGTTCAATCCATGCGGAACAGCTCCAGCGCCGTCCGGCCGACGATCTTCTGGGCGTTCTCGACGCTGGTGGCGTCGAACACCGCCTGGATCGAGCTGCGCGTGTAGCCGAAGGTGCTCTCCTGATGGGGGTAGTCCGACGACCACAGACAGGTCTCCGGACCGATCCGGTCGAGCAGCGACAGGCCCACGGGGTCGGTCATGAAGGTGGCATAGCAGTGGTTGCGCCAGTACCAGCTCGGCGCGTGCTCCAGCTTCGGATTCATCGCGGTGCGGAAATGGGTGGCCGCCATGTCCGCGTCGTGCAGCATGCTGGCGACCCAGGTCAGGCCGCCCTCCACGAACACCGCCTTCAGCTTCGGGAACCGGTCGAACACGCCGGCGAAGGTCAGCGACGCCCACTGATTGCGGAAGCCCTGCATCTGGGTGAGCAGGGAGATGCCGGCGGCGCCCGGTTTGCCGGAGGGAATGGCCTCGCCGATGTGGAACGCCAGCGGGATGCCCGAGTCGGCGATGGCGCCGTACAGCGTGTCCATCTCCGGGTTGTTGTAGTGGATCTTGCGGCCCTCGGCATCGAGGCCCGGCTTCAGCGGCACCATCAGCGCCCGGGCGCCCAGCGCCCTGCAGCGTTCCACCGACTCGGCGGCGGCGGCCATGTCCCAGTAGTTGGGCACCATCACCGGGTAGAGCCGGCCGGGCGCCTCGGCACAGCGCTCGGCGATGGCCTCGTTGTAGATGCCGAACACCAGTTCGCGGTTCTGCATCTCGCCGAACATGAACAGGCCGAACAGCCGCTGCGGGAAGATCAGCTCCTTCTCGACACCCTCCACGTCGAGATCCGCGAGGCGCGCCGGAATGTCGTCGAGCCCCGGCGTGCACTCCATGGACTCGCACAGGAACTCGGCGATGTTCGGCGGCGTCATGGGCTTGTCGCCGAGCCGGAAGTCGAAGCGTCCGTCGAGGAACTGCATGCGCGGCTCCTGATCGGCGAGTTCCGGCGGGAACCGGCCGTGCCAGTAGTCGCGCTCGATCAGGTGGCTGTCCGCCGAGACGATCACCGTGCCCGCCGGCCAGGGTTTCGTCGCCGCCTGGGGCCGCCGCTTGGGCGAGACCTCGATGTCGATCTGCTCGGGAATCTCGAGAACGTAGCTGTCGCTCATGATCGTGGTTTCCTCTGTGTCGCCGGCGCGTTCGCCGGCGTCAGACCGTCCGCCCCAGTTCCGCCAGCACGGCGTCCTCGGCGGCGAAGTCGTAGCCGTAGGTATTCCGGCCTTCCTCCTGGTACCACCGGTACGCGTCCCGGTAGCCGTCCTCGATGCCGAACCGCGGCCGCCAGTCGACGTCGCGCAGCGCCGTGTCGATGGACAGGCAGGCGCTGCCCACCAGCGCCTCGCCCCAGTGCAGCACCGGCGGATGGCGGCGGGCGACCTCCTGGGGCACGTGGACGATCTCGGCGCGCGTGCCCATGGCCTTCGCGATCAGGTTGACCACGCCGACCACGCTGGCGAACTCGGCCCCGGAAACGTTGTAGGCCCGGCCCTTCACCGTGTCGTTGCCCAGCAGCGCGGTCATCAGCCGCGCGACGTCGTTGATGTGCACGAGCTGCAGCACGGCGTAGCCGTCGCCGGGCACGAGAATCGGCCGGCCCTGCTCCAGCCTGGCGAAGAACCAGGGATCCCGGGTCGGCTGCGGGCTGCGCGGACCGAGGGTGTGGCCCACCCGCAGGCAGGTCGCCGGAAAGCCCTCGCGCCGCGCCAGATCGAGCAGGTGGTCCTCACAGCGCACCTTGCCGACGCCGTAGGCCTTGCGCGGATCGTCGTCGTCGG
Organism: Gammaproteobacteria bacterium UBA7803; assembly: GCA_002480525.1. Classification (GTDB taxonomy): domain Bacteria; phylum Pseudomonadota; class Gammaproteobacteria; order Pseudomonadales; family Azotimanducaceae; genus UBA7803. Next base: position 23,256 of record DLCH01000014.1, read on the forward strand.
GGGCGTGGCGGCGGAAGTCCTCGCGGATCGGCAGCACGAAGCTGCGCCGGTACACCGCCTGGGAGCTGGTGAACACGTAGTGCTGGATGCGGCCGCGGAACAGCTCGATCAGCGGCGCCATGTCCTCGACCTGGTAGGCGGTGTGGTCGAACACCGCGTCGAACTCGTCGCGATGGGGCGCCAGCACGCCGGCCAGCTCGCCGGCGACGCGGCGGTCGGCGTGCAGCCGGCGCACGCCGGCGGGCAGCGGCGCCTCGTGGGAATTGACTACGGTCACCTCGTGCCCGGCGGCGGCCAGCTCGCGGACCAGGTCCAGGCCGATGTAGCGGTTGCCGCCCGTGACTAGGACACGCACGGCGCCACCCGGTCGTCCGGGCTGCCGGTCACGGCCGGCGGCAGATTGCTCGTCACCACGGATTCCCCTCCCCCGATGTTGTCCATCAAACTAAAACGCGTGCTAATCTCTCGTCAACTGTTGCCGGTGCCGCCGGCCGGGGCCGGTGCGCCGGCCATGGGGCGGCGCAACAGGCGTCACCGCCAGGGGTGACGACAGGGAGGGGTCATGAGTCTCGATTCGATGGTCGCCGGCGAAGCGCCGGCGCTGTGTCTGCCGCACCAGTGCGAGTTCCTCTCGGACGCCTGGCTGGCCCGCGCCCGGGATCATCTGACCGGCGCGCTCAAGGCCGCGGGCACGGCCGTCGCGCCCTTCTCCATGACCGAGCGATTCGCCAACGCGCCGCCGCACCTCGGCTGCCCGGGCGGCCTGGCCCAGTGGTCCCTGTGCTTCGATGGCGACCGGGTCGAGGTCGGCCGAGAGCCGGTCGAGTCGCCGGACGTGCTGGTTGAAGGCGACTACCAGGCCGGGCTCGCCCTGGCCCAGGTGGTGGGCGCGCTCGCGCCCGGGGTGATGGCCCGGGCCCACCGCGAGGTCGCGCACCTGTTCGGCCCGGACGCCGTCCGCCTGCGCGGCCAGCTCAAGGACGAGCGCACGGCGGAGCTGCTCGGCCTGTTTCACGATCACATGGCCCGCATGACCGTCGAGAACCCGGACATCGCCCACCGGGCGCGGGCCCTCGGCGTCGACCGGCACGTGCGCGAGGTGGAGGAGCACGGCTACACCGTCATCGAGCGCGCCATCACCCCCGAGTTCGCCGACGAGGTGCGCGAGGCGACGCTGCGGGCGGTACGCGCCCATGGCAGCCAGCAGCTCCAGTGGATGCTCTACCACGGCCCCGAGCTCGAACGGCTGGTGCAGAACCCGTCGCTCATGACCCTGATGGACGCCAGCCTGGGACGGGGCGCGGTGATCGCCTCGATCAGCGCCATCCGCCGCGGTCCCGGGCCGGGCTTCATTCCGATCCACACGGACTACTCCATGGTGCCCGAGCCGTACCCCGAGTTCGCCATGACCGGCGTCGGCGTCTGGGCGCTGGAGGACTGGACCGTCGAATCGGGCCCGACCTGGATCGTGCCCGGCTCGCACCGCGAGCGGCGCGGCCCGAAGCCGGGCGAGGGCATGGACCGGGGCGTGCCCATCGAGATGCCCAAGGGTTCGGTGGTGTACTTCACCCACGGCGTGTGGCACTGGCAGGGCGACCGCACCGAGCCCGGGGAGCGCATCACCATCCACTCCCACTTCAACCGCGGCATTCTGCGCGGCCTGGAACCCAAGCGCGTGGACGTGCAGATGATGCACCGCAACCCGCCGCGCCTCGGCGAGATGCTCGGCGAGGACGACTGGTTCGACAAGCTCGACGCCCACGGCCGCGACTACCTGCGGGCCGGCCACATGGCGCGGCTGCAGAAGTTCACCGACGAGCGGCTGGCGGAGCTGCTCGCCGGATAGCGGGCGCCTGCCGGACGCGCCGGCGCGGCCCGTCAGAGCGGGTGCAGCCGCACGGGCACGTCCCTGATCCCGCGGATGAAGTTGTTGGGCAGCCGTTCCACGGGGCCGACCACTTCGACCATGCGGAACCGCTGCATGATCTCCTCCCACAGCACGCGGAGCTGCAGCTCGGCGAGGCGGTTGCCCATGCAGCGGTGCACGCCGAAGCCGAACGCCACGTGGGCCCGGGCGTTCGGCCGGTCGATGATCAGCTTGTCGGCGTCTTCGAACACGGCCTCGTCGCGGTTGCCCGAGACGTACCACATCACGACCTTGTCGCCCTTCCTGATGGTGCGGCCGCCGAGCTCGCAATCCTCGAGCGCCGTCCGCCGCATGTGGATGACCGGCGTCTGCCAGCGGATCATCTCGGAGACCATGTTCGGAATCAGGCCCGGATCGTCACGCAGCTTCTGGTACTCCTCCGGAAACTGATTGAGCGCGACCACGCCGCCGCTGATGCTGTTGCGGGTGGTGTCGTTGCCGCCGACGATGAGCAGCAGGATGTTGCCGAGAAACTGCTCCGGATTCTCGTTCATGCGCGCCGTCGCCGCGTTGTGCTGCAGCATCGAGATCAGGTCGAATCTCGGCGGCTGCCCGGCCTTCGAGGCCCAGAGCTGGTAGAACGCGGCGGCCGCCTGCATCAGCTCCTCGTAGCGGTGCTTCATGTCGATGCTGTCATCGCCGGTCACCTCCGGCACGGCGGTGGTCAGATCCGACCAGTACACCAGCTTGCGCCGCTCTTCGTAGGGAAAGTCGAACAGCGTCGCCAGCATCCGCGCCGTCAGCTCGACGGACACCGCCTGCACCCAGTTGAACGTCTCGCCGACGGGCAGATGCTCGAGGATGTCGATGACCCGCTCGCGGATCAGCGGCTCCAGCTCGGCGAGGTTCTTCGGCGCCACCGTCGGCGCCACCGCCATGCGCTGGGGCATGTGCTGCGGCTCGTCCATGGTGATGAAGCTCTGCCCCTGGATCTGCCCTTCCTGGGCCGGCGGCGGGTCGACGATGGCGATGCCGCCCAGCTCGGACGACGACGAGAACACCGCGTTGTTGCCGTCGACCTCCTTGATGAGCTGGTGGGAGCACACCGACCAGAACGGACCGTTGGCGCTGTCCGCGATGTGGTGCACCGGGGCTTCCCGTCTGAGCCGCGCGAACCAGGGCTGCCAGGTATCGGTGCGATAGAGTTCCGGCCGGCTGACATCGATCCGCTCGAGCGGAACACCGGCGACGTTCGGGGTCTGCTGTACGCCCATGAGCCTCTCCTGTGCGACGGGCAGCCAACGCGTTCGCTGGCCAACGAGACTCAGCATAGCACCGGACCGGGCGCATCGAGCCGGCGCTGGCAGGCGCTGCGCCGGGCGCCACGCCCCTACCATCCGGGCCCGATAGAGGATGTAATCGGGCGACCGCTCCAGACGCCCGCCGGCCGGCCGCGGGCTCGAGGCATCGCACAGGGACCCGGAAAGTGAAGATACTGAAGCTCTCGGCCGCCGCTGCCGTGGTACTGCTGGTCGTGCTGGCCATCGCCGCGCCGATCGGGCCGCTGCCCGGATTCTTCATCGGCGGCACGTCCGTGCCCGCACCGCCGACCTGGCCGGACACCTCCGGCGTCCACGAGATCCGCCTGCGCGTGCCGGGCACGCTGCCGCGGGTGGTGGTGATCTGGGTGGTCGACCACCAGGGCGCGCTGCACGTGGTGGGCGCCGAGGGCAGCGGCTGGGTCTCGATGCTCGGCGACGGCGGCCCGGTGGACATGCGGCTGGGTGACGAGACCTACACCCTCAAGGCGGTGCGGCTGACCGACGGCTGGCAGCCGGTGCTCGAGGCCTACGTCGACAAGTACCGTCCGGACTACCCCGAGATCGTGGCCGGGTTCCCCGACATGGCGGAGGCGGAAGGCCAGGTCGCCGTGTTCCGTCTGGACCGGGGCTGACGCTCCGCTGCACGGCTTCTCGGTCGGCTGTTTTCCCCTCGAGCCGGCGCGCTGCAGCGCGGCGCCGGCCCGGGTGCGCGGCTTCGTGCCGTAACCGCCGGGCGACGCCTCAGTGTGCGTGCCCGCCCGGTCCGTGGGCGTGCCCGTGGTCGATTTCCTCGGCGCTGGCGGACCGTACGCCGACGATCTCGACGGTGAAGGTGAGCGCCAATCCGGCATAGGGGTGATTGGTGTCGACGTCCACCACCTTGCCCCCGACCTTCACCACGGTGACGGGCTGGGAACCCGACTCGGTGCGCAGCGCGGTGCGCAGACCCGGCCGGAGCTGCCGCGGATTCGGGAAGTACTTCTTCGAGACCCGCCGCACCGAGTCGTCACGGCGCAGGCCGAAAGCCCGTTCGGGCGGAACGGTGACGGTCACCTCGTCCCCCGCGGACTTCCCGGCCAGCGCTTCCTGAACCGGCGCGAGCATGCCGCGCTGCCCGTACAGGATGGTGAGCGGCTCCCGGCCGGCGCTGGTCTCCAGCGCTTCGCCCGACGCGTCGTCGCGCACGGTGTAGTGAAGGGTCAGCACCGTGCCGGCGCCGACCACCACGGCGTCCGCATCGGGGTTGCTTGCATCGTCGCTCATGGATTCGAATCGGACCCTGCTGCTGAAGCCGGCAACGTTACTCCGGCCGGCGCCGGGACGCTACGGCGTCGGCCCTGGCTCCGTGGGCGGCGCCGCCGCTCCGACCGGCGCCCGGAGCGCTACAGCCAGTTGGCGTTGGTGGCCAGGCTGACCAGAAACGAGCCGAGCAGCAGGGCCACCCCGGTCAGCAGCAGGTAGTGATCCACGCGGCTCCACTGAACGACGTGACCCTGCATGACCCGCAGCAGCCGCGGGCCGGGATTCCCGGAATCGGGCGCGACCGCCTTGTCCGGATGCACGGCCTCCAGCCGGCGCAGATACTGGCTCAGCCGATACGCCGGGGCTGCGAGCAACAAACTGCCCAACAGACCCAGCACATCGGCGGCGATCAGCCCGCTGGACACCTCACGACTCGCTCATCTGAAGATCGTCGTCGAAGGCGCTCAGCTGATAACGCTTGCGGTGGTGGTCCGACTTGATCTCCAGCGTCAGCAGCACCTGGGCGCCGCGCTCGCGCATGATGTTGGAGTAGGTGTCGATGATGTTGGTGATGGTCTGGTAGGACGGCCCGCGCTCGCCGTGCCCGGATTCGATCCGGCTCAACTCGGACTGATTGATGCCGATGGCGGCCGCCGCCTCGCTCTGGGTGACCTCGACCTCCTCCTCGCGCAGCCGCTTCAGCAGCGCGCCGAGTTGAATGATCCGCTCCCGCCTGGCCACCCCGTCGGCGAAACCCGCTAGCGACGACAGCCGTTTGCCCACGGCCTCGGCGCTGCTGGTAGCCGGCTTCTTGCGACGGTCGTCCGACCTGCGACTGCTCATATCAATACTCCTGAAGACGCCGATCCGCCTCCGCGAGCGCCGTCCCGGCACTGGATTCGCAGACGTGCAATACGACCATCCTGGAAGGGGAAAGACCGAAGTAGGCGCGAATGCTGCGGGTGGACCACCATCCGAGTTCCCAGCTTCCGCGGTCTACGTGCTGCCACGCCCGGTCCGCCGGATTCGAGGCGATGTTGCCCATCTCCCTGAAGATCTCGCCGGCCTGAATCGCGTGGGCCCGGCTGAGGTTGCCAATGGCTTCGAGTTCGTCCGCAGCGCGGTCATCCCAGTCATAGTGCATGGCAGGAACTTCGAGCGCGGATTATGGGGAAAACCCCAAGACAACACAAGGCGTTCGCGTGGAAACCGCACAAGATGTTGATTTTGCTAGCCAAAACGTGACGACGCTCCCGTTCCCACGGGGCCGGAACCCGGCGCAAATGCGGACGGCGGCGGG
>DLCH01000014.1:29373-33240 GCA_002480525.1 Gammaproteobacteria bacterium UBA7803
GGGGCATTCGCCGGTGACGACGGGACGGCTTTAGGCCACTGCTCGAACGGCGATTGGCCAGCGCCAGCGCCTTCACGCCCGGCATATCCTGGGTACTCGCGGATTTGCATTTGTACGTTATCTACGTATATTTCCTGCACTTGGTCCTTTTCGACACGCCCATCTTCAGCCGCCTCCTCGACAACTATCTGAGCGACGAGAGCTATCGGGAACTGCAGCGGGCGCTGATGGACAACCCTGAGCTCGGCGACGTCATGCCTGGCACCGGAGGACTTCGGAAAGTGCGTTGGCACGACACCCGTCGCGGCAAGGGCAAACGAGGTGGGTTGAGGATCATCTACTACTACCTGATGTCGGACCGCCAGATCTGGCTCCTAACGCTGTACGGCAAGGATGAGGCAGCGGATCTGAACGCCGACGAGAAGAGAGCACTGAAGAAGGCCATCGAGACTGAACTCGATGCCAGGAGACGATCGTCATGAAATCCAAGCGCAGATTGCTCGATGAGCTGATGGACGGCATCGACGCCATGCGTAGGGAGCGGGAGGGAAAGATCACGCTCCGTTCCCACCAGGTCGAGGAGCTGCCGCCACTGGCGATCGATGCAGCACTCATCCGGGATACGCGTGAGCGTATGCACGTGTCCAGGGCCGTGTTCGCCCGCCACCTGCGCGTGTCGACGCGCACTCTGGAGAACTGGGAACAGGGACGGGCGCGCCCCAACGCTCAAGCCGCCGCGCTGATCCTGATGGTCAGACAGTTCCCCGATACACTGGAGAGGCTCAGCGTATTGGAAGGAAGTTGGGCAGCCTGATAGAGAGAGGAATTTGGCTCCGCCTGCTGGGCTCGAACCAGCGACCCGCTGATTAACAGGCCGCAGTTGAGACGCCACTTTAGGCATACCTCTCAATCAGTTGGGAACAATCAACCGGGACACCCGCCCCGATAAGCCGGTGAAAGAATGCGGATTTCTGGGGTGTTGGTGTCACCCTCCCGCACCACTCTACCGGCCGCGCAGGCGGGCGTTGCTGCCAGGCACACGATCGCGGTCGCGGCGGCGATATGGTGAGGTAAGGGTGCACACCATGAATTCCATTGTCGTCCACCTGGCTCGAATCCATGAACTCGATGCCGCCCGCCGCGTCCTCGGCCGCCTGGACATTTCCGCGGCCGGACACGAGGAGCAGAAGCGACGCATCCGGGGTGCCACCGGCGCATCGCGAACTGCGACCCCGTGGGCGGCTACGGCAGGGCCGCCCGGAATGGCGTCCTGAGGCCGGCGAGCGAGCGTTCAGCCGACGGCGTCCGACGCGCCATTCGCCTGCAGGAAGCAGCAAATAGTTGGAGCTATTTCTGTTCCACTAGCGTAAGCTGGTTCTCTGATTCAGGAACTCCTGTTCCGATTTCTTCCGAGCTTCCACACCTCGCCTGATCATCGGCAAGCGCTTCTAGATCAAATCAAGCTGTCGGCAATCGAGCCGGCATTTCTGCACGCGCGTGCCCGACACACAGGCGCCCGCGCAAGACAAGACTCACACGAGTCGGAGTTGAATAATGAAAGTATATGTTGGAAATCTCCCGTGGAGCGTCACGGACCTCGACCTCAAGAACCTGTTTGCGCCCTTTGGTGACGTCGAGTCGGCACAGGTTGTCATGGACCGGGACAGCGGCCGCTCACGTGGCTTCGGTTTCGTCGAAATGGCCAAGCAGCACGCGGCTCAGGCCATCGCGAAACTCAATGGCCAGGAGGTCGAGTCGCGAGCCTTACGGGTGAACGAAGCACAGTCGAGAGACAAGAAAGCGTCCTCGTTCTGAACGATTGATGGAGAATCCGGGCCGCTTCGCGGCCCGGCCGTCCCACACAGGTTGGCACGCATGGACGATCACGACCAGAAGCTGATGGCCAAGCACGGGATAACGGCAGAAGAGAAAGTCGTATTTCACTACGGCGGTCACCGCTACGAGCGACTCGCCGATGCCGTGAACTTTGCAGAGACCCAGGAAGCCCGGAGCGGCGCAAAGGGCACGGTGCTCAAAACAGGCAGCGACGTTGATTGAACCACTGCTGCTTACCACCACCCGAATCACGACGATCCAGCAGGGCCGGGCCCTGACCAATGCCACTGGATTCTTCTACGAGCGCGAAGCGCAGCTCTTTCTTGTAACAAGCCGCCACGTGCTCGTTGACGAACCCTCGAATCATCACCCGGACCGCATCGAGATCGAGCTTCATACCGATCGAAGCAACCTCACTCAATCGACGGGATTCTCGATTCCGCTGTATCGCGACGGCTTGAGCCTGTGGCGCCAGGCAGAAGACAGGGGAGGCTCAGTTGACATTGCCGCCATCGAATTGGACCGCAGCGCGCTGCCGGCCTCAGCCTGCTACTGCGTATTCACACCCCAGCATCTTCTGGGCGATTCAGATTCGGTCGAGATCGGAACGTCGATGCTGGTAGTAGGCTTTCCCCTCGGGTTTCATGACTCATTGCATCATCTGCCCGTTGTTCGGCACGCGATCAACGCTTCGTCCTTTGCATTGAGATTTCAGGGCAATGGGTACTTCCTGACGGATTCCCGAACACACCGTGGCACGAGTGGCGCGGCTGTGGTCATGCGAGCGACAGGAGCGTCGAACCACAATGGTCTGCCATGGACGTTGCTGGGCGTGCATTCCGCGCGCATGGACGTCGGAACCCGGGAACTCGACGTCGACGAGGCACTCGGCCTGAACTGCGTATGGTTTGCCGACGTCCTGCCTACGCTTTCCGCACGACGAGATTCGTGCGGAGCCACTGAACCCATGGAAACGTAACCGACGTGCAAGCACCATTCAGTGTCGGCGACCGCATAAACTCCAATCAACTTCTGACTTGGGAATACATTGGCCTCAGCGGAAAGCCAGGTATCGACAAGCACTCGGTGCGACGCTTCAGGAAGGGCGACTGGATGCTCGAAGTGCGAGCGCACAAGGATCCACGCTCACCGACACGGGTAGTGTCCATCCGAACACTTGCGGAGGACGACCACCACTGGGCTGAAACACGGACGCGGCTGATGAGGCACAAGTCCAAGCCAAGCTGAGCGCCCATCGGCTGCTCCAGATCAGGCAACTGCTTGGTTACCCTCTGAGAAAGCCATCTGGTCGGGAGGGATGTCTGACCGGTCTTGACTCACCGAGGCCTGGCAGCCTCAACACCGATCTGAGCAGTTCAATCCCCCAGGGAATTGGCTCCGCCTGCTGGGCTCGAACCAGCGACCCGCTGATTAACAGGCTTGGGGCCCAACTCAGACAACCAATTGAAACTTCGAGGTTTTTTGAGGTCGAGATGCGGCTGCCGTGAGAAGGTTCCCTTTCTTCCTATCGCATATAGCGTTGGCACGGCGTAGTTCGCGGCATTCTCGGATAACGGACGGGGTTAGCCGCCGCGCATCCTCTCCATCTGCATTTCCACCTCCTGGTCCATGGCAGCCGTGGCCTTATCGATCGCCTCACGGAACGGCTGCGTCTGCGTCATGAACTCCTGATACTTGCGCAGCGCCTTGTGCTGATCCTTCTCGTTCCTGAGCGAACCGAGGCGGCGTTTCCATGACTTTATCGGGTCGGTCCGCACCGGCCAGGGGTAGTGCTGGATGAGCCACTCGACGTACTCTCCGATTGTGTCCGCCGGCGCGCCGTTCTTACGGGCGTAGGCCATGGCCTCTTCCGTGAAGGCGATCGACCACGCCTGACTGTCCCGCACCACCCCGTTGCGGGTCCGGTTCTTGCGGTCGTAGCCGACGAGGTAATCGATCATCTCGTCAGTATGAAGGATGGCGGCTTCCATGTGCGCGTGCAGGTCTTGTAGCGCGACGATCTGGGTGAGA
>DLCH01000016.1:0-15224 GCA_002480525.1 Gammaproteobacteria bacterium UBA7803
GGCGCTGGTCACCGAACCGGTGCTGCTGCTGGCCGACGAGCCGAGCGCGAACCTGGATTCGGCGACCACCGAGGATCTGCTCGAGCTGCTGCGGCACCTGAACGAGGTCCGGGGGGTCACCATCGTCACCGCCACCCACGATCCCCAGGTGATGAGCTACTCGCGGCGACGCGTGAAGCTGCGCGACGGCGCCATCGTCGGCGAGGACATCCCGGAGCCCGCGTGACGCGATACCGGCAGGGCCTGGTTCTGCTGCTGTGGGCGGCGGCCGCCGCGGCGCCCGCCGCGGAGCTGGACGTGCGCCTGAAATACTTCGCCGCGCTGGGGTGGCTGCCGGAGGAGGACCTGCAGCGCCGGAGCTCGGGCACGCCGGTCTTCGACGACAATCTGGACCTGCGGCTGATGTTCCGCCACGACGCCGACGACGTCACCTGGATCGTCGATCACAGCACCACGCTGGTCCGCGGCGACGGTCTCGGCGGGGCGGCGGGCGTCACCCTGGACCAGACCCAGCTCGACGACGACCGGCGCCTGGCGGACCTGACCTGGACGCTGGACGACGGCGACAACCACCGGCTGCTGCACCGCTTCGACCGGCTGGCGGTGCGGGTGCGGCGGGGCCGCTGGAACGTCACCGCGGGGCGCCAGGCGGTGAGCTGGGGCAACGGCCTGGTGTTCCAGCCGCTGGACCTGTTCAACCCGTTCGCGCCGACCACGGTGGATCAGGACTACAAGGCCGGCGACGACCTGCTGCTGGTGGAGCGGGCGCTGGATGCCGGCGGCAGCGTGCAGGTGCTTGCGGTGGCGCGCCGGGACGACGACGATGACGTGACGGCGGATGCCGGCAGCCTGGCGGCGAAGTGGCACCGCTTCGTCGGCATGGGCGAGCTCGAGCTGGTGGCCGGCCGCCACTACCGGGACCGGGTGTTCGGGGCGGCGCTGCGCTTTCCTGTCGGCAGCGCGCTGATGCGCAGCGACCTGGTGGCCACCCGGCTCGACGGCGGCGACTGGCGGCTGTCCGGCATCCTCAACCTCGATTACAGCCTGGTCCTGGGCCAGCGCAACGTCTACCTGTTCGGCGAGTACTTCCACAACGGTTTCGGCGTCGATCGGCTGCCCGCCACGCCGGCGGCCTATCCGCAGCCGCTGACGGACCGGCTGGGGCGCGGCGAGCTGTTCAATCTGATGCGCGACTACCTGGCCCTGGGCGGCACGATCGAGTGGCATCCGCTGTGGTCCCAGGCGCTGACGCTGATCGGCAATCTGCATGACGGCAGCCTGCTGCTGCAGACCCAGCTCAGCCACGAGCCCGGCGATCACCAGCGGCTCGAGCTGGGGCTGGTGGCGCCCCTCGGCGGGCCGGGCGACGAGTTCGGCGGCGTGCCGGTGATGGGTACGGACCTGACCGTCGGCGGCGGCACCCGGGCCTATCTGCGCTGGGCCTACTACTTCTGAGGGGCGGTACGGGGTTCTGAGCCGCGGTTCGGGCCGGGGCGCTGCCGGCGTCAGCCGTTGCGGACGATGCGCAGGTGGCCGCGGGCGGGCGGCGTCTGTTCGCGCCGGGACCTGTCGTCGGGCCGGGGCATGCGCGGCTGCGGCAGCAGGTCGTCGTCGATCCAGCGCAGGATGCCGCGCCACTGGCGCAGCTCCGGGCCGGCTTCCGAGGCGCGCAGCTCCGACACGCCCACGCCCATCTCGGCGGCCCGGACGTAGGCCTGCACGTCCCGCAGCACGGCGACGATGGGCACGCCGAGGCTGTCGAGGAAACGCATCAGCGCGTGATACATGACGGTGTTGCGCTTCACCCGGTTGGCGATGACGCCCAGCTTCGCCTGCCCCCTCGGCACCTTGGCATGGACCAGCAGGTCGCCGATGCAGCGGGTGGCGGCGTGGATGTCGATGTCCGAAGGCAGCACCGGCACCAGGATCTTGTCGGCGTTGCGGACGGCGTCCACCAGCTCGTGGCGGGACAGCGCGGCGGCGGTATCCACCACCACCCGCTCGGTGTCCGGCGGCACCATCATGGCGAAGGTGCGGGTGACGTTGGCGGGTGGTTCCTCGTAGGCGGCGATACCGTGAATCGGCGGCAGCGAGGCCGGCCGCTGGCGCAGCCAGCGGGTCGCGGAACCCTGCCGGTCCCGGTCGATCAGCGCCGCGCGCCGGCCCGCCTTGGCATAGGCCGAGAGCAGATTGGACGCGATGGTGGTTTTGCCGGAACCGCCCTTGGGGTTCACCACCACGATGCGCAGGCTCACCGGCTCATCCCCGGTGGCCTCGCCCGATCGATTGGCGCCCCCTGTAGGAGCGACCTCCCGGGCGCGAAGGTCATCGGGCGGGCGAACCGTTCCGGTGCAGCCACGTGCCGGATCGCGCTCTGGAGAGCGCTCCCACGCTGGGGGTGGCCAGCCAACTCAGCCGACCTCCACCGGCATGGCGCCTTCCTTCACGGCCTGGTCGTGGGCCTGCTTGGCGGCCATGAGCTGGGGGACGTATCGGTCGAGCTCGGCCAGGGTCCAGACCCCGGCCGACTTGTGGAACTGCTTGATCACCGCCGGCTGCTGCATGATGGCGATGCCGCCACGGCCGGTGTGAAAGATCTGCGAGGTGATGCCGGAGGCGGCATCCGTGGCGAGCCAGGCGCAGATCGGTGCGATGTGCTGGGGGCCGCCCTGCTCGAGGTCCTCCTCGCCGACGTTCTCGCCCCGGTTCTCCCGCAGCGGAATGGTCATGCGCGTCAGCGCGCCGGGCGAGATGGTGTTCACGGTGCAGCCGTACTTGGCGAGCTCCAGGGCCAGCACCCGGGAGAATCCGGCGATCCCGGCCTTGGCGGCGCCGTAGTTGGCCTGGCCGAAGTTGCCGATCAGCCCGGAGACGCTGGAGAAGTTGATGATCCGGCAGCCGGTGCGGTTGTTGTCCCGGATGTAGCGGGCGAACGGTCGGGAGCAGCAGTAGTGGCCCTTCAGGTGAACGGCCTGCACGGCGTCCCAGTCCGCCTCCTCCATCTTGAAGATGGTCCGGTCGCGCAGGATGCCGGCGTTGTTCACCAGGATGTCCATGCCGCCGAAAGCATCCAGAGCCGTCGCCAGCAGCGCCTCGCCGCCGGCCACCTCGGCGACCGAGTCGGTGTTGGATACCGCCTCGCCGCCGGCCGCGCGGATCTCCTCCACCACGTCGTCGGCGATCATGCCGGTGCCGGTGCCGTCGGTGTTGCCGCCCAGATCGTTGACCACGATGCTGGCGCCTTCCCTCGCCATCAGCAGCGCGATCTCACGGCCGATGCCGCGTCCGGCGCCGGTGATCACGGCGACTTTGTCGTCCAGCCTGCCCATAGTCCTTCCTCCCCCTCTGCGAGCTCCGGCCGGGCGGTTGCCGCCCGGCCGCCATGTCCGGACCGGCGCCGCGCTCCCCAACGCGGCTGCCGGCCCCAGGTCCGCGCCTCAGGCGTTCCAGACCTCGGTGCGCACCGGCTCGTCCGCCGGGTACTTGCCCAGCTCCATGCGGGCGACCGTGCGGCGGTGCACCTCGTCCGGGCCGTCCGCCAGGCGCAGGGTGCGCATGCCGGAGTACATCTTGGCCAGCGGGAACACCTGGGATACGCCGGCGCCGCCATGGATCTGGATGGCGTCGTCGATGACCTGGAGCGCGATGTTCGGCACCGCCACCTTGATCTGGGCGATCTCGCTGCGGGCGACCTTGTTGCCGACGGTGTCCATCATCCACGCCGCCTTCAGCGTGAGCAGCCGGGCCATCTCGATGTTGATCCGCGCGTCGGCGATCTTGTCGTAGTTGCCGCCGAGGTCCGCGAGCTTCTTGCCGAAGGCTTCCTTGGACTGGGCGCGCCGGCACATCAGCTCCAGCGCCCGCTCGGCCACGCCGATGGAACGCATGCAGTGGTGGATGCGGCCCGGCCCGAGCCGGCCCTGGGCGATCTCGAAGCCCCGGCCGGAGCCGAGGATGATGTTGTCCTTGGGCACGCGCACGTCGGTGAAGCGGACGTGGCCGTGGCCGTGGGGCGCGTCGTCGTAGCCGAACACGTGCAGCATCTTCAGCACCTCGACCCCGGGGGTGTCCACCGGCACGAGGATCTGCGACTGACGGGAGTGGCGGGGCGCGTCGGGCTCGGTGACGCACATGACGATCATGATCTTGCAGCGCGGATCGCCGATGCCGGAGGTCCACCACTTCTCGCCGTTCAGCACCCACTCGTCGCCGTCGAGACGGGCTTCGAGCTCGATGTTGGTGGCGTCGGACGACGCGACCTTCGGCTCGGTCATGGCGAAGGCGGAGCGGATCTTGCCGTCGAGCAGGGGCTGCAGCCACTCCTCCTTCTGCTGCTCGGTGCCGTAGCGCTCGATCACCTCCATGTTGCCCGTGTCGGGGGCGGCGCAGTTCATGGCCTCGGAGGACATGGGGTACTTGCCGAGGATCTCGGCGATGTGGGCGTAGTCGACGTTGGTCAGGCCAGCGCCGCGCTCGCTTTCGGGCAGGAAGAAGTTCCACAGGCCGCGTTCCTTGGCCTTCTCCTTCACCTCCTCCATGACCGCGGTCTCGCACCAGCGGCCGCCTTCCTCGACCTGACGCGCGAACACCGACTCGTTGGGCACGATGTAGTCTTCGATGTACTGCTGAATGTCCGCGATCAGCGGTTTGACGCGGTCGGAAATTCCAAGGTCCATGCCTTCCCCCTCGAGTTCGCCTCCTGCGCGGAGGCGGTGGTTGCTGTGAAAAGATTCGAAAATCAGAGAGTTTTTGATACTAATACAGACCATCCGGATTGTGCCACGGGAAGGAATTTGGAGAACTACGGGGAAGCGACGCTCGATCTGCTGGACCGGGTGACCGGCGCCGGCGCCCGGCATCTGGTGGTGCTGATGCGCCATTCGGCGAGGGAATTCGCGCCGGACCGGCACGATCTCGCGAATCCGCTCACCGAGGCGGGACGGCAGCGGGCCCGCCACGTCGGCGAGCGCCTGCCCAAGGACATGACCGTGCGCGCCTACGCCAGCCCGCCGGAGCGCTGCATGGAAACTGCGGCCCTGGTGCTCGAGGGGCACCGCCAGGGCGGCGGCGCGGCGACCCGGCATCGCCCCCTCGAAGCCCTGGGCGTGTTCTACGCCCTGGACCAGATGAAGATGTGGAAATCGATGTCGGAGGCCGGCGGCCTGGTACCCTTCATGGGCGCCTGGGTGCGCGGCGAAGCGCCCCAGGATGCCATGATGCCGGCGCCGACCGCCGCCCGGCTGCTGGCTGGCGTGCTCGCCGAGAAGCTGCGCCAGCCGGTGGCGGAGCGGCAGATCGACCTGTGCGTGTCCCACGACATGACGCTCTATCTGCTGCGGGAGGTGCTGCTCGGCGAGCCCGCTCACGGGCCCGAGGTGGGATTCATGGACGCGCTGGTGCTCTACGAGGGCGACGGCGGGCTGTGGCTGACCAGCCACCACGGTGAGGCGCGGCGGCTCGAGATCGCCTGAGTCCGGCACGCGCGGACCGGGCAGACGGAGCGGGGGGCTCCGTGGCCGAAGCGGCACGACATGGGGGGAGAGCAATGTTTGCGGACCTGAACGAAGCGGTGTCGAAGGGCATGGCGGTGGCGTTCCACGCCGCGGCCAGACCGGATCACCTGGCGCTGGCGACGGCCTATGGCGACCGCACCTTCCGGGCGCTCAACGCCCGGGCCAATCAGCTCGCGCGGCTGCTGGCGCGCCACGGCATCGGCACGGGCGGAGAGGAGGCCGCCATCGCGGTGGTCACCAAGAACCGGCCCGAGTTCGTCGAGGCCTGGTGCGCGGCCATGCGCGCCGGGATCCGCATCACCCCGGTCAACTGGCACCTCACCGGCGAGGAGACCGGCTACATCATCGACAACTGCGAAGCCCAGGCGGTGATCTACGACGCGAGCCTCGGCACCGCCGAGGAAGCGGCCGCCCATGCCGCCGGCTGCCGGCTGCGGCTCGCGGTCGGCGGCGCCATCCCGGGGTTCGAGGACTACGAGCAGGCCATCGCCGGCGAGGATCCGGCGGACCTGGAGAATCCGGTGCGCGGCTCCCAGATGCTCTATACCTCGGGCACCACCGGACGGCCGAAGGGCGTCTACCGGCGCCAGCTTCCGGTGCAGCGCACCTCGGCCCAGTCGGTCGCGGCCGGCGATCCGGAAACCGACCGCTGCCTGTGCACCGGCCCCGCCTATCACGCCGCCCCGCTGGCCTTCAACGTCACGGTGCCGCTGAACGCCGGCGTCGGCGTGGTGATGATGGACAAGTGGGACCCGGAGGAGACCCTGCGGCTGATCGAGCGCTACCGCATCACCCATACCCACATGGTCGCCACCATGTTCCACCGGCTGCTGCAGCTCCCGGACGAGGTGAAGCAGCGCTACGACCTGTCGAGCCTGAAGCTGGTGATGCACGGCGCGGCGCCGTGCCCGGTGCACGTGAAGCGGGCGATCATCGAGTGGTTCGGCCCGATCGTCTACGAGTACTACGCCGCCACCGAGGGCGGCAACAACTTCGGCATCGATTCCGAGACCTGGCTGAAGAAGCCCGGCAGCGTCGGCACCACGCCGACCCCGGAGAACACCCGCATTCTCGACGACGCCGGGGAAGACGTCGCCCAGGGCGAGGTCGGCACGATCTACTTCCGCGCGCCGGAGGTGGGCCGGTTCGAGTACTTCAAGGCGCCGGAGAAGACCGGCGGCAGCTACCGCGGCGACTGGTTCACGCTGGGCGACATGGGCTACCTGGACGAGGACGGCTACCTGTTCCTCACCGGCCGGAGCGCCGAGACCATCATCTCCGGCGGGGTGAACATCTACCCCCAGGAGATCGACGCGGTGCTGCTGCAGCACCCGGCGGTGCTCGATGCCTGTACCATCGGCGTGCCGAACGACGAATGGGGAGAGGAGGTGAAGGCGGTGGTGCACCTGAAGGACGAGGCGTTGCCCGGCGACGCCACGGCGGCGGACATCCTGGCCTTCGCCCGGGACCGGCTGCCTGGCTACAAGTGCCCCCGCTCCGTCGACTTCGTGGACACGCTGCCGCGCCTGCCGAGCGGCAAGATCCAGCGCCGCCTGGTGCGCGACCCCTACTGGGCCGGCCGGGACCGGCAGATCTGATCACCCGGGACGTGAAAACCCACCCGTAGGAGCGATCTCCAGATCGCGACTCTTCTGATCTGATCGTTGCGCGCCCAACGAAGATCGCGATCTGGAGATCGCTCCTACGAGAAACCTCTGCTGAACGAAGATCGCGATCTGGAGCTGGCCGGGTAGGCATCGCTCCCACAGTAACCTTTCTGGAGTATTGAAATGACCGACCACTACCGCCCCCGCAGCAACGCCGACGGCGGCTACGAGACCCTTTCCATCGAAAAGGAAGGCGGCATCGACTGGCTGACCCTGAACCGGCCCGCGGCCCTGAACGCCATGAGCCGCACCATGATGCTGGAGCTGCAGCACTACTTCGGCGAGCTGTACACGGACCACTCGGTGCGGGTGGTGATCCTGCGCGGCGCCGGCCGCGGCTTCTGCGCCGGGCTCGATCTCAAGGAGGACCGCAGCGACGAGCCCTCCGGCGCGGTGACCGGCCTGCGGGTGCAGCGGCGGGTGAGCGAGGTCGTCATGCGCATGCGGCGGGCGCCCCAGCCCATCGTGTCGCTGATCCATGGCCCGGCCAGCGGCGGCGGCTTCGCCCTGGCGCTGGCATCGGACATCCGCATCGCCGGCCCCAAGGCGCGCATGAACGCGGCCTTCATCCGCATCGGCCTGACCGCCTGCGACGTCGGGGTCAGCTACTTCCTGCCGCGTCTGGTGGGCAGCGCCCTGGCCTCGGAGCTGCTGCTGACCGGCCGGTTCATCGACGCGGAGCGGGCGAAGGCGGTGGGTCTGGTGTCCGACGTGGTGGACGACGACGCCCTCGAGGAGGTCGGCCGCAGCATCGCCCGGGAGATCCTCGGCAACTCGCCGGTGGGCGTGCGGCTGACCAAGGAGTGCCTCAACATGAGCGTCGACGCCGGCAGCCTCGAGTCGGTGATCGCCATGGAGGACCGCCAGCAGATCCTGGTGTCGACTACCGGGGACATGCGGGAGGGGGTGGCCGCGTTCCTCGAGAAGCGCCCGGCGGACTACAAGGACGCTTGAGGGGGCTGGTCAGGGCTCATTCCGGGGGATGGGATGGGCCCGGGCACACACGAACGACCAGCTTTTCGCCAGCGGGCGTGTTTGCCGCCGGGCGGGCTCGTGTGTAGCAGGGGGCCTGAACAGGCGAAAAGCTGGTCCTTCGCACGTGCCCGCGCCGCCCGGCGTCCCCGGCCGGAACCACCGACGTGGCGCCAGACTGTAGGAGCGATCTCCAGATCGCGATCCTGTCGGCCAAAGCCATCGCGATCTGGAGATCGCTCCTACATGGGAGGGCCCGGGCGCCTTCCGAGACCTCAGCCTTGCGACCTGGCAGGAGCCGCGTTCTCGCAGGCGCGCCGGAACGCCTTGCCGAACCGCTCCGGCGCCACGCCGCCGACGTCGATCCGGTCGCAGCCGTTGTGCGCGGCGAGATCGGCGAAGGCGGAGGCGATGGCGGTCGGCGCATCGTCGCCGTCGGGCTCGACGGCGTCGGGGTGCTCCAGGAACAGCCGCTTGATCTCGAACCGGCCGGTGCTGCGATGGGCCTTGCAGTCGGCGCGGCCCACCAGCCGGTCCCGGTACAGGATCGGCAGGCAGAAGTAACCGAAACGGCGCTTCGGGCCGGGCACGTAGCATTCGAGCTGGTAGTCGAAGTCGAACAGGCTCTGGCCCCGGTGGCGGTGGATCACCAGGTTGTCGAAGGGCGACAGGATGCGCGCCTGGGCCCGGGCCGGCGCGAGCCGGGTCTCGAAGGACTCGGGCTCCACGTAGACCGTTTCCCGGGGGGCGCCCGGGGCGGCCAGGTCGAGGGGCAGCAGGCGGCCGGCCGCGGCGGCCGCCGTCAGGGCGGCGTCCACGGCGGCCCGCAGCCCCGGCGTGTAGCGCTGGTAGACGCACACCCGGGTGCTCGCGCAGCCGAGCGCGGCGAGCTGCCGCTCGATCAGATGCCCGGCGTATTCCTCCAGGGTGGGCATGCGCGTGTCGACGTCCGGCGGGAGGGCGCGCTCGGCCAGATCGTAGACCTTCTGGAAGCCGACGCGGCCGACGGACATCAGCTCGCCCTCCATGAACAGCTGCTCCAGGGCGCGCTTGGCGGGCTTCCAGTCCCACCAGCCGGCGCCGCGGCGCCCCTGGGGCGCCTCGAAGTCCCTGGCCTGCAGCGGTCCTTCCGCGCGCACCCGGTCCAGCACCCGCGTCATCAGCGTCCGGTCCCGGCAGCGGATCCAGCGCTCGTGGCCGCTGCGCACGTCGTGCATCCGCGGCAGCGCGAAGCGGTAGTCGCGCATGGGCAGGTAGGCGGCGGCGTGGGCCCAGTACTCGAACACCTCCCGGCGGGCCTGCAGGCGGTCCAGCACGTCCGGCCCGAATCCGGGCACCCTGGCCTGGAGAACGTGCTCGTGGGCCCGGCTCACCACCGAGATGGTGTCGATCTGCACGTAGCCGAGGGTCTCGACGGCGCGTCGGGCGCCGGACAGGCCGCGTCCGAACGGGGCGGCCGCCAGCAGACCCTGGCGCTCCAGGGCCAGGCGGCGCAGGCGCCGGCGGGTGGCGGTTGCTCCGTCTCGGGGCATTGGTCAGAATCGAGTGGCGAGGTTGGGGAATGTAGCACGCCGTGGAACGTGAGTTCTGGCTCGACCGCTGGCAGAACCAGGAGATCGGCTTTCACCAGCCGGCGGTGAACCCGTGGCTGCAGAAATGCTGGCCGGAGTTCGACCTGCCCGCCGGCAGCGGCGTGTTCGTGCCGCTGTGCGGCAAGAGCCTGGATCTCGGCTGGCTCGCCAGCCAGGGCCACGAGGTGTACGGCGTGGAGCTCGCGGAAACGGCGGTCCGGGCCTATTTCGAGGAAGCCGAGCAGCCCTGCCGGGTGGAACGCATGCCCCATCTGCAGCGGTTCGTCGGCGGCCCCGTCACCCTCTACTGCGGCGACTTCATGGACCTGACCGTGCTGCATCTGCCCCGGGTCCAGGCCGTGTACGACCGGGCGGCGCTGGTGGCGCTGCCGCCGCGCATGCGCGCCCACTACGCCGACCACCTGCTGCGCATCGTGCCGGATGGCTGCCGCATCCTGCTGCTGACCCTCGAGTACGACCAGAAGCGGGTGCCCGGGCCACCCCACGCCGTGCTCGAGGACGAGGTGCGCGCACTGTTCGGCGAGCGTTGCGAGATCGAATCCTGCTGCCGGGCGCCGGCCCGGGCGCTGCCGCCGAAGTTCGCCGAGGCCGGCGTCGACGAGGCGGTCGAGGCCGTCTACCGGATGGTCAAGACGGCCTGATCCGCGGGGCCGGTCCGGCGTCGGGGCGCCGCCCGGCGCACCGCATTACACCAGCTTGCGGTAGTCCACGGCGAGCCACCGCTCCGGCTGCACCCGCACCACCACGCTGTCGTCCTCCGCGCTCTGCTCGGCGTACAGGCGCCCCTGGGTTTCGCCGAGATAGCGCACCGCCATCGGCAGCAGTTCGTCCCCCGCTGCCTCGATGGCCACCACCGGCCCTTCCACGCTCACGTACTGATACGGCGCCGTCTCGGTCTGGGTGCACAGGCTCACCCGGACGCCCTCGCCGAGCAGGCGGCCCTTGCGGGACGCCCGCCCGGTCAGGAACCACAGCGTCCCGCCGGGCTGGTAGTCGTACCAGACCGGTACGGTCAGCGGTCCGGCGTCCGGACGTGGGATCGACAGCACGCCCACGTGGGGCTGTGCCAGAAAGGCCTGCTTCTCGACGGTGGTCATGGCGGTGCTGGTCATGGGGTCTCCCGTTCGTGGTGCGGCAGGGCCGGGCGGGCATCCCGCCGGGCGGTGGTGCCGCGAGGACGGCGATTTCGCGGCGCTGGGGACGGCGCGGCGGAAAACAAGGCCTTTGAATCCACCGCGATCCCCCCATTAAAGGGCCATCGAGGTTCGATGGACAACTGGAGATCAATCGACATGAGCATCGTGCAGTGGAACCCCTGGCGGGAATTCGACGAGCTGTTCACCCGGGTGGCCGGCGTGCCCGGCGAGCCGCTGGCGCGCGGCGACTGGCTGCCGCCGGTGGACATCAGCGAGACGGCCACCGAGTACCGCATCGACGTGGAGATTCCGTCGGTGGCGGCCGAGGACGTCGACGTGTCGTTCAAGGACGGTGTGCTGACCGTTTCCGGTGAGCGCCGGACCGAGCGGTCGAGCGACGAGGACGGCGGCAAGCGGCATCGTGTGGAACGGCGCTGGGGCAAATTCACCCGCAGCTTCCGCCTGCCCGAGAACGCCGATGCCGAGCGCATCGACGCCCGGGTGAAGGACGGCGTGCTGTACCTGGTGGTCGGCAAGCAGGACAAGGCCCAGCCCCGGCGGATCGAGGTCAACGCCGCCTGACGGCCGCAGCCCGCCCGGTGGCCGACGGCTCACCGGGCAGTTTGCTGAATCGGGCCGGTGGGATACTCTGCCGGCATGGCCTGGGACCGGGACACCGTCAGAACCGTCATCTTCGAGGCCCACACGCCCGCCGGCAAGGCGTTCGACGTGGGCCTCATCGCCGCCATCGTCATCAGCGTGGTGGCGGTCATGCTCGACACCGTGGGGTGGATCCACGACCGCTACGGCGACCTGCTCTACGGCGTCGAGTGGTTCTTCACCATTCTGTTCACCATCGAGTACGGGCTGCGGCTCTGGTCCATCCAGAACAAGAAGCTCTATGCCCGCAGCTTCTACGGCATCATCGACCTGCTGGGCATCCTGCCCACCTATCTCAGCCTGGTGTTCGCCGGCACCCAGTACCTGCTGGTGATCCGGGTGCTGCGGGTCATGCGGGTGTTCCGGGTGCTGCGCATGGTGCGCTACGTGGGCGAGGCCCAGCTCCTCATGCAGGCGCTGCAGGCCAGCCGGCGCAAGATCACCGTGTTCATCTCCAGCGTCGTGACTCTGGTGATCGTATTCGGCTCGTTCATGTATCTGATCGAGGGCCCCGAGCACGGCTTCACCAGCATCCCCAAGAGCATCTACTGGGCCGTCATCACCCTCACCACCGTCGGCTACGGCGACGTGGTGCCGATGACGCCCGTCGGCCAGGGCCTGGCCACCCTGGTGATGATCCTCGGCTACAGCATCATCGCCATTCCCACGGGCATCGTCACCATGGAACTCACCGAGGCCAGCCGCCGGGCCGCCAATACCCGGGTGTGCCCGGAGTGCTCGGTGGAGGGGCACCTGCGCGAGGCCACGTTCTGCTGGCGCTGCGGCACCCGGCTGGGCGGCGAGAAGCGGCCCGCGGGCGAGCTCGGGGAAGGGCTATAGTGGGTAGAGGCCGCGGCGGCCCCGCCGCCCGCGGCCTGCATCCGTGCCTCGCCGGCCGCAGCCGGGGTCCCCGCCGCCTACAGCGAGCGGGCGCTTTGAGGCACAATAGCGCCCCCTGAATTCAGGACCCCCGAAAGAGAGGACCCATGAGCGCAGACAGCTTCAAAACCCGCAAGACTCTGGAGATCGGCGGCCGCCAGTACGACTACTTCAGCCTGCCGGCCGCCCAGGAGGCCGGGATCGGCGACGTCAGCCGGCTGCCCATGTCGCTGAAAATCCTGCTGGAAAACCTGCTGCGCTTCGAGGACGGCAACACCGTCACCGAGGGGGACATCCGGGCGCTCGGCAACTGGGCCAGCGACGCGCCGGACGACAAGGAGATCGCCTATCGGCCGGCCCGGGTGCTGATGCAGGACTTCACCGGAGTGCCCGCCGTGGCGGACCTGGCCGCCATGCGCAGCGCCGTGGTGCAGGCCAGCAGGGATCCTGCGGTCATCAACCCGCTGTCGCCGGTGGATCTGGTCATCGACCACTCGGTGATGGTCGACAAGTTCGGCTCGCCCAAGGCGTTCGAGGAGAACGTCGAGCTGGAGATGCAGCGCAACAACGAGCGCTACCGCTTCCTGCGCTGGGGCCAGAAGGCGTTCGACAACTTCCGCGTGGTGCCGCCGGGCACCGGCATCTGCCACCAGGTGAACCTCGAATACCTGGCCAGGACCGTGTGGACCAAGGACGAGAACGGCCGCACGGTGGCCTATCCCGACACGCTGGTCGGCACCGACAGCCACACCACCATGATCAACGGCCTCGGCGTGCTGGGCTGGGGCGTCGGCGGCATCGAGGCCGAGGCGGCCATGCTGGGCCAGCCGATCTCCATGCTCATTCCCGAGGTGATCGGCTTCAAGCTGTCCGGCCGGATGAAGGAAGGCATCACCGCCACCGACCTGGTGCTGACCGTGGTGGAGATGCTGCGCAAGAAGGGCGTGGTGGGCAAGTTCGTCGAGTTCTACGGCGACGGCCTGGACGACTTGCCGCTGGCGGACCGCGCCACCATCGCGAACATGGCCCCCGAGTACGGCGCCACCTGCGGCTTCTTCCCCATCGACCAGGAGACGATCAACTACCTGAAGCTGTCGAGCCGGCCCCAGGAAGTGGTGGACCTGGTGGAGGCCTATGCCAAGGCCAACGACATGTGGCGGGACAGCGGCTCTCCGGACCCGGTCTACACCGACACCCTGAGCCTCGACCTCGGCGACGTGGTGCCGAGCCTGGCGGGCCCGAAGCGGCCCCAGGACCGGGTGGCCATGAGCGACATGCGCCAGGCCTTCGACGAGGCGCTGGAGCTGCAGGGCCGGGCGGACACCAAGGACGTGCGCGTGCCGGTGCCGGGCACCGACTACGACCTCGGTCACGGCGACGTGGTGATCGCCGCCATCACCTCCTGCACCAACACCTCCAACCCGGCGGTGATGCTGGGCGCGGGTCTGGTGGCCCGCAACGCCCTGGCCCGCGGCCTCAAGGTGAAGCCCTGGGTCAAGACCTCCCTGGCGCCCGGCTCCAAGGTGGTGACCGAGTATCTGGAAAAGGCGGAGCTGCAGGACGATCTCGACGCCCTCGGCTTCAACCTGGTGGGCTACGGCTGCACGACCTGCATCGGCAACTCCGGCCCGCTGCCGGACCCGATCTCCGCCGCCATCAACGACGGTGACCTGGTGGTGTCCTCGGTGCTGTCGGGCAACCGCAACTTCGAAGGCCGGGTGCACCAGGAAGTGCGCACCAACTGGCTGGCGTCGCCGCCGCTGGTGGTGGCCTACGCCATCGCCGGCACCTGCCGCATCGACCTGTCGAAGGACCCGATCGGCCAGGACGCCGACGGCAAGGACGTGTTCCTCAAGGACATCTGGCCGAGCAATGCCGAGATCGCCGACGTGGTGAGCAAGGTGACCTCGGACATGTTCGCCGAGCAGTACGCCGACGTGTTCACCGGCCCGAAGGCCTGGCAGGACATCGACGTCACCGACTCGGGCACCTACAGCTGGGAGGAGTCGACCTACATCAAGCAGCCGCCGTTCTTCAGCGTCGGCGGCGACCTCGACCAGGAAGTCGAAGTGGGCGGCGCACGCATCCTGGCCCTGCTGGGCGATTCCGTCACCACCGACCACATCTCGCCGGCCGGGGCCATTCAGCCGGACAGCCCGGCGGGCCAGTACCTGCAGCAGCACGCCGTGGACGTGGCCGACTTCAACTCCTATGGTTCCCGCCGCGGCAATCACGAGGTGATGATGCGGGGCACCTTCGCCAACATCCGCATCAAGAACGAGATGGTGCCGGGCGTGGAGGGCGGCTACACCAAGCACGTGCCGTCCGGGGAGCAGCTCTCCATCTACGACGCCGCGATGCGCTACCAGGGCGAAGGCACGCCGCTGGTGATCTTCGCGGGCAAGGAATACGGCACCGGCTCGAGCCGGGACTGGGCCGCCAAGGGCACCCGGCTGCTGGGCGTGAAGGCCGTGGTGGCCGAGAGCTTCGAGCGCATCCACCGCTCCAACCTGATCGGCATGGGCGTGCTGCCCTTGCAGTTCAAGGACGGTGACGGCCGCGCCTCGCTGGGCCTGACCGGCGAGGAGACCGTCGACATCCGGCTGCCCAAGGGCGTCACCGAGGTGAAGCCCCGCCAGGATCTGGTGGTGGTGATCACCGGCGCCGACGGCAGCAAGCGCGAGGTCACGGTGATGAGCCGGCTGGATACGGACAACGAAATCGCCTACTTCAAGAGCGGCGGTATCCTCCAGTACGTGCTCAATAACCTGGTGGACGCGGCGTAGGCTGAGCCGCCGCCCTCCC
>DLCH01000016.1:15565-83416 GCA_002480525.1 Gammaproteobacteria bacterium UBA7803
CTCCCACATACATGGCGGCCCCTGAGGCCCCCAAATCCCCCCATCTGTCGCCGTTCGGCGACACTTTTCCTTTCCAGAGCGTTTCGACGTGTTTCGTTTTGTTAACGAGGGCGCAGAAATGAACTTTTCCCTTGAGGTCTAATCTGACCTGCATATAATTCGCGCCCGTTGCAACCCTTGACATGAAGGAGATTGCAGCCGCGAAAGCGAGACGGGGGTCTCTGAATTCAGGGCCCCGGAAGTAAGAAAGAAGTACCGAGTCGTACCAGAAGCTCTGCCGAGGAAAACGTGATCAACCGCAGCGAATCCAGGCTCATCGCCCTGGAGCGTCGTAATCAGGCTGCCCGTTCGAGAAGGAACCCGCGACCCAGCCACGCCGGCCCGGTGCCGGTCAAAGATACATCGCGCTCAGGACCCAGGTCAGCGTCAGCCACATGAGCAGCGTGAGCGGCACGCCCACCTTCAGGAAATCGCTGAAGGCGTAGCCGCCCGCGCTCATCACCAGCAGATTGGTCTGATAGGCCATCGGCGTCGCGTAGCTCATGTTGGCGCCGAACAGCACCGCCAGCACGAACGGCTCCGGCGGCGCCCCCAGCTCGGCCGCGATGCCCATGGCGATGGGCGTGCCGATCACCGCGGCGGCGTTGTTCGACACCACGTTGGTCAGCAGCGCCAGCAGCAGCATGAGCCCCGATAGAATCACCGTCGGCCCCGCATCCAGGGTCACCGCCAGAAACGTCCGCGTGATGAATTCCGTGGCGTCGGTGGCGATCAGCGCCTGACCCAGCGCCAGGCTCGCCGCCACCACGAAGAACACCGACGGGCTCACGGCACGGATCGCGGAACCCATGTCCAGGCAGCGGGTGAGCACCAGCAGCACCGCGCCGGCGATGGCTGACACCGCGATGGGCATGACGCCGAGCGCGGCGAGAGTCACCACCGCCATCAGGATCCCCAGGGCCAGCGGCGCGCGGCTGGTGGTCGGCAGGGACACGGTCGCGTCCAGCACCAGGAAATCCGTCGTCTGCTTGAGCACGGCGATCTGCTCCCTGGGCCCCTGCACCAGCAGGATGTCGCCCTGGCGCAGGATCACGTCCTGGATGTCCTCCTTGGCCCGCCAGATGTCCCGGCCGGCCCGGTGCAGGGCCAGCACGGCGAGCTGATAGCGATCCAGGAACCGGGCGAACCTCAGGTTGGCGCGGTCGAGGCTCGACCCCTGCACGACGGCGATCTCGGCCAGAATCTGATTCTCCGCCCGCAGCGGGTGCTCGGCGTCGACCCGCTGATCCCCTGAGAACAGCTTGGCGCGGAGGGTCTCCTCGAACTCCTTGAGTTTCTGCGGGGTGCCGCGCACCCGGATGCGGTCGCCGGCCTTGAGGGTGACGTCCGGCAGCGGCATCAGGTAGGTGTCGCCGCGGCGCACCCGCAGCACGTTCATCTCGCCGCCGGTCAGCGCCTTGGCTTCCGCCAGGGTCTTGTTCACCACCGCCGAGTGCTCGTCGATGTGCAGCCTGGCCTCGAACAGGCGCGGCGAGGGGTTCTCCAGCTCGATACGGCGTTTCGGCAGCAGCCTCGGCGCGACCAGCCACAGGTACAGCACCGCCACGCCGCCGGCGATGGCCGCCGGCACCACGAAGTCGAACATCTCGAAGCGCGTCATGCCGAGCTCCGCGGCGACCCCCACCACCAGCAGGTTGGTGGAGGTGCCGATGGTGGTGGACATGCCGCCCACCAGGGTGGCGAAGCCCATGGGCATGAGTACGCCGGAAGCCGACGTGTTGGTCTTCAGGCACATGCTGACCAGGATCGGCAGCAGCAGCACCACGATGGGGGTGTTGTTGACGAACGCGGACAGCACCGCGCCGATGGCCAGCGTCGCCAGGAAGGACAGGAACGGTGCCTTTCCCCAGGTGCGCGACAGCAGCCGGCCCACGGGCTCGAGCGCGCCGGTCCGGACCAGCCCCTGGCCGAGGATCATCAGCGCGCACACGGCGATCAGCGCCTCGTGGCCGAAGCCCTCGAACAGCCGCGCCGGCTCGAAACCCGGATAGGGAAACACCGAGAACCCCACCGCGAGCACCGCCAGCAGGCCGAGGCTGGTGGCTTCGAGCGGAATCCGGTCGCGGGTGAACAGGTAGAGCGCGACCACGGTCAGCACCATCACGGCGATGGCGTGCCCGTCGGGCGGGGCGCCGGCGGTGCTCAGCTCGGTCATGTCGTTCCGGTTACTTCTTCGGAGGCGTCACGGCAGTGTACCCAAAGGCCGGGCGGATGCACCGGCGGGCCGCCGCAGAATTCAGTTGACAGGGCTGCGAGGAAGAATTCCGGCACGCCCTGGCGGGTGAGCGGTTACCCGGCCGCGGGTTCTGGTGCCGGCCTGCCGTCCGACGGGCGTGTCGCGGCCGGCGACAACCGCCCGTTCAGCCTCGCCCGTCAGAACAGCAGATCGACCACCTCCTCGAACTGCTCGACGAAGTGCACCTCGATGCCGCGGCGAATGTGATCCGGCACCTCCTCCCAGTCCCGGCGGTTGGCTGCGGGCAGGATGACGTGGCGGATCTTCTGCCGTTTGGCGGCCAGCAGCTTCTCCCGGATGCCGCCCACGGGGTAGACGCGGCCGGTGAGCGTCAGCTCGCCGGTCATGGCGAAGCCGGCCTTGGGGCGCTTGCCGAGCGCCCGGGACACGAGCGCCGTGCTCATGGTCACGCCGGCGCTCGGTCCGTCCTTGGGCGTCGCGCCGGCCGGCACGTGCACGTGCAGGTAGGCGTCGTCGAACCAGTCGGGCTCGATGCCGAACTGCGCGGCGTTGCCGCGGACGTAGCTGTAGGCGAGGTTGGCGGATTCCTGCATCACGTTGCCGAGCTGGCCGGTGAGCTTCAGTCCGGCCTGCTTGCGGTGCACCAGCGTCGCTTCGACGGGCAGGGTGGCGCCGCCCAGCGGGGTCCAGGCCAGTCCGGTGACGATGCCCACACCGCGCTGCAGCGCTTCCTTCTCGTACAGGGGTTTGCCGAGGTAGGTCTCCACGTCCCCGGCCGTCACGACGACGGGCCGGGGCGCGTCCTTCAGCAGTCGGACCACGGCCTTGCGCACCACCTGGGCGAGGGCCTTGTCCAGCCGCCGCACGCCGGCTTCGCGCGAGTACTGCTCGATGATCCGCCGCAGCGCCGGGGCCTCGATCTTGAGGTCGCCGCGCTGGCGCAGACCGGCGCGCTGGAGCTGGCGGGGCAGCAGGTGCTTGTGGGCGATGGCCAGCTTCTCCTTGTCGAGATAGCCGGACAGGTGGATCACTTCCATGCGGTCCAGCAGCGGTCCCGGGATCGTGTCGAGCTGGTTGGCGGTGCACACGAACAGCACCTTGGACAGATCCAGGTCCACGTCCAGATAGTGGTCGTGGAAGGTGGTGTTCTGCTCCGGATCGAGCACTTCCAGCAGCGCAGAGGCGGGGTCGCCCTGGTAGGAGGCGCCGACCTTGTCGATCTCGTCCAGCATGATCACCGGGTTGGCGGACTCCGAATCCCGCAGGGCCTGCACCAGCTTGCCCGGCATGGCGCCGATGTAGGTGCGGCGGTGGCCCTTGATCTCGGCCTCGTCGCGCATGCCGCCCACCGAGAAGCGGTAGAAGCGGCGGTTCAGCGCCTCGGCGATGGCGCGGCCGAGGGACGTCTTGCCGACGCCGGGCGGGCCGACGAAGCAGATGATCGAGCCGGCCACGTCGCCCTTCATGATGCCCAGCGCCAGGAACTCGAGGATGCGGTCCTTGATGTCGCCGAGGCCCTCGTGGTGCCGGTCGAGCACGCCGGCGGCTTCGCTCAGGTCCCGGGTGTCCTCGGTGTAGTGGCCCCAGGGCACCCGCGTGATCCAGTCCAGATAGTTGCGGGTCACGGCGTACTCGGGGGAGCCCACCTCCAGCAGGGACAGCTTGTGCAGTTCCTCGTCGATGCGCTTCCGGGCCGCCTCGGGTACCTCCAGGGGCTCCAGCCGCGCCTGGAATTCCTCGATCTCGGCGGTCTTGTCGTCCTTCGACAGGCCGAGCTCCTGCTGGATGAACTTGAGCTGCTGGCGCAGAAAGGTCTCCCGCTGACGGCCCTGGATCTCCGCCTCCACCTGCTTGCGGATGTCCATCTGCGCCTGGGCGATCTCCACTTCCCGGTGCAGCAGCTCGACCACCTTCTCCAGGCGGCGCTGCACGGGAATGGTCTCCAGCACCTCCTGCAGGTCTTCCTTGCCGGCGCTGGTGAGGCTGGCGGCGAAGTCGGCCAGCAGGGACGGCTCGTTCGGGTTGGAGCGCGTCAGGAAGACCTTGAGCTCCTCGCCGTAGAGCGGGTTGAGCGGAATCAGCTCCTTGATGGTGTTGATGATGGCGACGGCGTAGGCCTTCTGCTCCTCCGAGCGGCTGTCGGCGCGCTGGGGAAAGTACTGCACGTTGGCCAGCAGCGGCGGCTCGCGCTGAATCCACTGGCGCACCCGGAAGCGCTGCAGGCCCTCCAGCAGCACCTGGAGCTGGTCGTCCTCGCGATGTACCCGGTGAATCCGGCAGACCGTTCCCATCTCGTGCAGATCGTCCGGCCCCGGCACACCGTCCACGTCCCGGCGGGTGGCGATCAGGCCCACCAGCTCGTGCTTGCGCTGCTGAATGGCCTTCAGGGTCGGCAGCCACACCTCGGCGTTCATCACCAGCGGAATGGCCTGGCCCGGAAAGAACGGCCGGTGGTGCTGGGGCAGCACGTGGATGTGGCTGGGCAGCACCTCGCTCGGCAGCAGGATCTGCCGTTCGTCGGCGCCTTCCCGGACGATGTCGCCTTCCTGATCGATGTCCATGACGGTTCCTGGCTCGCTGCTGTCGCCTCTGACCTATGTGGGGACGCCCGGGGCGGAATCAAAGTGGCGGCCCGCGCCGGCCGCCGGCTGCCGGAGTCCGGCGGGCCACCGGCCGGTTGCCGGCCCCGGCCAGGCCGTGGATCATGGTCCAGGCAGCGTCAGCAGGGGGTGAAGCGATGGGGCAGGAAACGCGCAGCGACGACACCGCGCCGGTGTCCTACATGGACCGCACCCGGGCGTTCTACGAGGCCCAGGGCTTCGACCGGGCGTACCGCTGGGCGCACCATGACGACACGCCCTGGGCGCCGCTGGCCAGGCCCCTGTCCCAGTGCACGCTGGGCCTGGTCACCACGGCGAGCCGCTATCCGCGGGCGGAGCTCGAGCCCCGCAAGGTGGATTCCGGTGACATGGCGGATCCGCCGGAGCGGCTGTTCACGGACGATCTGTCCTGGGACAAGCAGGCCACCCACACCGACGACGTGAACAGCTTCTGTCCGTTCGCCCCGCTGGAGGCGCTGGTCCGGGCAGGGCGGCTCGGCGCCCTCGCGCCGCGGTTCCACTGCGTGCCGACCGAGTACAGTCAGCGGGCGACCATCGACCACGACGCCCCGGAGATCCTGCGGCGGCTGCGGGAGGATGGAGCCGACATCGCCCTGCTGGTGCCGTTGTGACCGGTATGCCACCAGACCGTGAGTCTGGTCGCACGTCACCTCGAAGCCAACGGCATGCCCACGGTGGTGCTCGGTTCCGCCCGTGACATCGTCCTGCACTGCGGCGTGCCCCGATTCCTGTTCGTCGATTTCCCGCTCGGCAACCCCTGCGGCCGGCCGTGGGACGATGCCATGCAGCGGCGCATCGTCGGCGAGGCGGTGACGCTGTTCGAGACCGCACGGGCGCCCGGCACCACGGTCGAGTCGCCGGAGCGGTGGGGCAGCGATGACTGGCGTCGGCGGTACATGGCGGTGACGCCGGACAACCGCGACGAGCTGGCGCGGCGCGGCGAGGATCTGCGGCGGCGCCGGGCGGCGCGGGAGCGCCGGCCGGTGTGAACCGGCTCCCCGGGCGCGCCGCGCTCAACCCCGTTCGAACGTGGCGATCACCTCATCGAGGGTGTCGAGCTGGCGCTTGCGCCAGGCGATCTCCTCTTCGGCGCCGGGCCGGTCCTTGCCGGCCTGCTCCAGCGCCTTGATCTGATCCGCCACGTCCGCCCGCTGCTTCTGCAGCCGCGTCAGGCGGCCGGCGAGCTCCGCCTTGTCGAACATGAGCTGCTCGGGCTCGGCGCCGTCCGGCTCCGCTTCCGCCGTCTGGCCCGGTCCGTCCTCCACGGCGGCGGCGGGCATCACCGGCACGCCCGGCTCGAGCCGGCGCTGGTTCATGAAGCTCGGCGAGACGATCTCCAGGCCGGCGCCGTGCAGGCCGTCGAGCACCGCGGCGTTGAGCTCGGTGCGCTTGCTCACGAGGCTGCGCACGTCCTCGAGATAGCCGGACACCCGGTAGGCCACCGCATGGTCGAGCAGCGCCTTGATCTGCATGAAGGGCTCGGCGAGGCCGGCGTTGGCCGCGGCGGCCAGCAGGGCCTTCTCCACCGAGCGGCGCGGCGCGTCGTAGCCGAGAGACACGTCGGCGGACACCAGCGTGCCCTGATCGCTCACCACCTTGACCGGATGGGAAATGAGATACAGGTTCGGCACGCTCATCAGGTCGCGGTCCTCGCTCTGCAGCTCGGTGTGCAGCAGCCCCTGCTCGGTGACGCGGCCGAAGTGGCTCTCGATCTGAATGAAGTCGCCGGGGTGGAAGCCGCCCACCGCCCGCAGCATCAGACCCGCCATGGCGTTGGCCACCAGGGTGGTCGACGACAGGGCGATGATGGCGGTGAGCACCAGGCCGAACAGGGACAGGAGCTGGCCGCGCAGCTCCGGGCCGACGGGCAGGATCAGCACCACCACCACGTTGGCCGACAGCACCAGGGCCACCACGGCGAGCTGCCGGAAGATCCGCAGGCTGGAGCGGGCGGGGATCGCCCGCAGCACAGCCCACACGGCCAGAGCCGTGAACGCCACGACGGTGAGCGGCGGCAGACCCCACCGCGCCAGGCCGTCGAGCAGGGCGTCCGCCACGTCGAGCGCCGCGGCCTACTGCAGGGCGACGTCGGGCTCGGGACGGTGCTCGGCGAGGGCGATCTGACGGGTGAGCTGCATGTAGTCGACCAGGATCTCGCCGGACTCGCGGATCATGGCGTCGTCGCTCGGATCTTCCTCGTCCTCCCGGGCGGCGTTGGCTTCCTCCAGATCCTCGATGCTCGCCAGCGGCTCTTCACCCTTGGCCTTGCGCAGGGCGTTCTCGAGCTGCAGCCGCCAGGCCTCGTCCCGGGCCTGCTCGGCGGTCCGCACGTCCTCGTTCAGGGACAGGTGGGTCTGGTGGCTCTCCTCCCGGGTCTTCAGCGCCAGCGCGCGCATGTAGGTGAAGTCCGGGTCCTCGGCGACCCGCTGCTGGTGGCGGGCGTTCAGCTCCGCCAGCAGCGGGTGGATGTCGTCGCTGCGCGGGTACACGGCGGGCTGGATCATGTCCCAGGGCATGGCGTCTTCCAGCGAGCTCTCGCCGATCCGCTCGGCGTCGTAGACCTCCGGGAACTCGATGTCGGGAATGATGCCCTGGTGCTGGGTGCTCTGGCCCGACACCCGGTAGAACTTGGCGGCGGTGATCTTGAGCTGTCCGCGGTTCAGGGGGATCAGGGTCTGCACGGTGCCCTTGCCGAAGGTCTGGCTGCCGATGATCAGGCCGCGCTCGTAGTCCTGGATGGCGCCGGCGAAAATCTCCGAGGCGGAGGCCGACAGCCGGTTCACCAGCACCGCCATCGGGCCGGACCAGGCGACGCTGTCGTCGTTGTCGGCATAGATGCTCGGCCGGCGGTTGGCCGACTTGACCTGCACCGTGGGGCCGGACTCGATGAACAGGCCGGTCATCTGGTCGGCTTCCTGCAGCGAGCCGCCGCCGTTGTTGCGCAGGTCGATGACCAGGGCGTCCATGCCTTCCGCTTTCAGCTCCTCGATCAGCCGGCGCACGTCGCGGGTGGTGCTCTTGTAGTTCGGGTCGCCCTGCTGGATGGCCTTGAAGTCGGCGTAGAACGTGGGCACCTCGATGATGCCGATCCGGTGGGTCTCGCCGCCCCGGTTCAGGGTCAGCAGCTTGCGGCTCGCATCCTGCTCCTCGAGCTGGACCGCGTCGCGGGTGATGGTGACCACCCGGGTGCCGGTGTCCGTCGCCGTCTGCGGAATGATCTCCAGGCGCACGGTGGAGTCCTTGGGCCCGCGGATCAGCTCCACCACGTCGTCGAGCCGCCAGCCCACCACGTCGATCAGCGGCCCGTCCTCGCCCTGGCCGACGCTGACGATGCGGTCGGACGGCTTGAGCATGCCGGACTTGTCGGCAGGGCCGGCGGGCACCAGCTCGACCACCGAGGTGTACTCGTCCTCGTTGCGCAGCACCGCGCCGATGCCTTCGAGCTGCAGCGACATGTTGATGTTGAAGTTCTCCGAGGTCCGCGGCGAGAAGTACTGGGTGTGCGGATCGTAGGTGGCGGCGAAGGCGTTGACGTAGAGCTGGAAGGCGTCCTCGCTCTTGGTCTGGCGCGCCTGCTTGAGACGGTTCTGGTAGCGCTTGGTGAGCAGCTCGGCGATCTCGTCGGTGGGCTTGCCGTTGAGCTTCATGCCGAGGGCCGCGGCCTTGAGGCGCTTGCGCCACAGATCGTCCATGGCGGCCTCGTCGGCCGCCCAGGGGGCGTCCTCGCGGTCGATGGCGACCGCCTCGTCGACGGTGAAGTCGAGCTTGTCCAGGCCCTGCCCGATCTCGGCGAGCAGGAACTCCAGCCGCTCGGTGAGGCGCTGCTGGTAGCGGTTGAAGATGTCGAAGGCCGGTTCCAGGTTGCCACGCACCAGCGCATCGTCGAGCTTGTAGCGGTACTTCTCGAGCTCGGCGACGTCGTCGGCCGAGAAGTACACCCGGGCGCCGTCGAGCATGTCGAGGTAGTTGTCAAAAATATGGCTCGACATGGCGTCGTCGAGCCGTTTCTGGTCCTGCAGATAATGGTTGTGCCGGAGCTGATCGACGATGGTCAGCAGCGTGCGAGGGTGCACGTCCAGTGGTTCGAGCGCGTGAACCGCCTCGGCTGTCGAGTAGGCGATCTGCGGCGCCGGCGCCTGGGCGGCGTCGTCGGCGGCGCGGGCCGGCGCCATGACCGCGGCGACGACCAGCGCGGCGCCCAGGCCGCAGGCCAGTACCCGCCCCAGGTTGCGGAGCGTGTCGGTTGCCGAAGCCGTGCGGAGCTGAAGTCGTGATGAATGCATGCGCTGTCTTCTTGCCTGATGCTGGTGCCTGATGCTTGCCTGTCGCTGGCCTGGTGCCTGCCTCGTCCGTGCCTGTCGTTCGCTGTCCGTGTCCGGCCCTGCCAGCCCCGTGGGCCTGGTCGGTACGCCGCTCTGGACACTTATACCGACCCTGGCGTTTGTGTTTAGATGTGCGCCGTCCGGGCCGCCTTCGGCCCGGCAGCAGCGGGGCCTCGCCGGGCCGGCGGGCGCGGCGGACTCGTCGGGCCGCCGATCATTGAGATGCCGGCGGCGGGACGAGGTTCCCCGATTCGACTCCTCCTTTGGAGAAGGTCGTGAAAGAGGCCTGTCATCGCCTTCCATCGGCCGGTCGTCAGCCGCCGACGGAGCGTCGCCTCAGTTCGAGGACGTCCAACGAGGCTATCCAAACGGGCAAAAACCCACTGTGTCCAGAATGTAACCCGGTGTTCAGCCCGCGGGCAACCGGAGCCAAGGAGCCAGATATGCCGATATTGAGACCTGATCGAACCGCGCGTGGAGACACCCGCGGCGAACTTCGCCGCGGGCCCGGGAAGGGCGTGCTGCTCGTGGCCGGCACGCTCCTGGTCGGGCTGGCCGCCGGCTGCCAGCAGGGCGAGTCCACCGCGGCGCCGGAGGCCCCGGCCCCGCTGACCGAGGATGCCGAGAAGGCCAGCTACGCCCTCGGCTATCAGTTCTCCGCCAACTTCCAGCGCCAGTTCCCGGAGGAGATGGTCAGCGACGCCTTCGTGCGCGGCGTCGAGGACCAGCTCGCCGGCAGCGACTCCCTGGTGGACGAGGCCGAGGCCGAGCGGGTCATCACGGCCATGGTCGAGGCGCGCCGCGCCGCGGCGGCCAACGAGGCCATGAAGACCCTCGAGGAGGGGCTCGCGTTTCTCGAGGAGAACGCCAAGCGGGAGGAGGTCGTCGCGCTGGAATCGGGCCTGCAGTACGAGGTGCTCCAGGAAGGTGAGGGCGACAAGCCCGCGGCCACCGACACGGTCACCACCCACTACGAGGGCCGTCTCATCGACGGCACCGTGTTCGACAGCTCCTACGAGCGCGGCGAACCCGCCAGCTTCCCGCTCAACCGGGTGATCCCGGGCTGGACCGAGGGGCTGCAGCTCATGTCCCCCGGCGCCAAGTACCGGCTCTACGTGCCGGCCGAGCTCGCCTACGGCCAGCGCGCCGCCGGCGACATTCCGCCCAACTCGACGCTGATCTTCGACGTCGAGCTGCTGGAGGTGGAATCGGCGGACGCCGGCGACGAGGCGGACGGTTCCTCGGACGGCTGAGGCCGGCGCCGGTCACGGGGCGCGGGGGCGTCGCCGACGTCCCCGTCAGTCCTCGATGACCACGCCCACCGGCTCGAGCAGCAGCGGCACCTGCTCGGGCCGGATGCGCACGCCGCGCAGGTCGAGCTGGCGGGGGTCGAGATTGTTGAACACCGCACCGCGCAGGTCCGCGCCGGCGATCTCGAAACCCCGGCCGGAGACATTGTTCAGGTCCGTGTCCCGCAGGTCGGCATCGCGCAGGCAGCACTCGTCCAGGCTCGCCTCCAGCAGGCGGCTGCCGCTCAGGTCCGCCCCGGTCAGGTCGATCCGCGCGAGATCCGCGTAGGACAGGTTGCAGCGGGTCATGGTGCAGCGCACCATCGGGGTCCGGGTCTGCACCGGCAGGCGGGTGTCGAGCTGGGAGAAGTCGGTGCCCTGGGCCTGGCAGTCGGACAGGCTGAGATCGTAGGCCCGGGCCCGGTGGAACGACGCCATGGACAGGTCGCACCGCTCGAACACGGCTTCCCGGAGGTCGGCGTAGGAAAAGTCGGCCGGCGCCTCGTCGGCTTCCCAGGCCCGGCAGCCCGAGAACACGGCGCCGGCCAGGCTGGCGCCGCGGAACCGGGCGCCGGCCAGCAGACAGTCCTCGAACCGGTGACCGTCGAGCTCGGCGCCGGAGAAGTCCCGGTGGCGCAGGTCCTCGCCCCGGAACACCGGCGGGTGTGGTCGGTCAGCCAGCGGGGCCTCCCCTGGGGTGTCGTCAGCCGGTACAGTAACCGCCGAATACGGAGTTCGCCATGGCCTCGACCCGCAGCGTCCAGCAGCGCCGCCTGATCCGCACCATCGTGCTCGGCTCGG
The DNA here is from genome assembly GCA_002480525.1 of Gammaproteobacteria bacterium UBA7803. Lineage (GTDB taxonomy): Bacteria > Pseudomonadota > Gammaproteobacteria > Pseudomonadales > Azotimanducaceae > UBA7803. The sequence goes on from DLCH01000016.1 coordinate 26,856, forward strand.
TCGCGGTGTTCGCCGCCATCGCCTGGCTGTCCAGCGAGCTGGGGATGGATCGGGACGAACTGATCGAGTACGCCCTCACCGGGCTGTGGCTGGTGCTCGGCATGGTGGTGCTGGCGCTCGCCGGCGCGGCGCTGCTGCGCGGCCTCAAATGGCTGTTGCGGCGCGGCTGAGCGGCGCCGGTCAGGGCAGGTCGGCGAGAAACCGGTTCATGCGCGGCGCGTAGTAGTTCTCGTAGTCGAGGGAGAACGCCACGCTGCGGGCCCGGCCGAGCACGTACTCCCGGGGAACGAAGCCGATCATGCGGGAGTCCCGGCTGCGATCCCGGTTGTCGCCGAGCATCAGGTACTGGCCCTCGGGGACCACCACGGTGCGGAACGAGCCGGCGAAGGTGGCGGCCTGATCCTCCCGGACCATCACCACGCGCTCGCTGCCGAGCAGGGATTCACGGTACAGCACGAAGCCCTCGGGGACGGCGATGGGCACCCGGGTGTCTGCCACGGGGGCATAGCGGGCGCTGACGCCGTTGACGGTCAGGTGGTTGCGGTGCATGGAGACCCGGTCGCCGGGCACGGCGATCACCCGCTTGACCATCAGGCGGCCGTCCTCGGGTGAGGTGAAGGTCACCACGTCGCCGCGGTGCGGCGCGTTCCAGGATGCCAGGCGCAGGTGGGTGAACGGCACCCGCAGCCCGTAGGCGAGCTTGTCGACGACGATCCGGTCGCCCACCAGAATGGACGGCTCCATCGAGCCGCTCGGCACGTGGTTCCAGTCCGCGACCGCCGAGCGGAACACCAGCATCACCGCCACGAAGGCGACGAAGCCGCGCCATTCCCGCCACAGGCGCAGCGCGCGGGACGGTTCGTTCACGTTCATTCGCCGCCGGGCTGACTGCGCTGGAACTGCTGCAGCGCCTCGGCGCTGGCCTCCTGCTGGTAACGCGCCTTCCACTGGTCGTACGGCATGCCGTACACCCGTTCCCGGGCCGCCTCGTAGTCGACGTCCCGCCCGGCTTCGCCGGCGGCGGCCACGTACCACTTCGACAGGCAGTTGCGGCAGAACCCGGCCAGGTTCATCAGGTCGATGTTCTGCACGTCCTTGCGCTCGTCGAGGTGCTCGAGCAGCCGGCGGAACACGGCGGCCTCGATCCGCGTCCGTTCCGCGTCGTCCAGGTCTCGTGGATGCATGGCCAATACTCCTCGCCACTTCTTGCAGGCTTGCGCGGATGATATCACGCCCCCCGGGCCGGCCGGCTGTGCTTCAATGCCCCGGGCGCGGATGCCCGCGGACAACCGCAGACGGCTGGGAGAACGACCTTGGAACTGCTGCTCGACCCCCAGATCTGGATCGCCTTCGCCACCCTGGCGGCGCTCGAGATCGTGCTCGGCATCGACAACATCATCTTCATCTCGATCCTCACCGGCCGGCTGCCGGCGGAGCAGCGCGCCCGGGCCCGGTTTCTCGGGCTCGGCCTCGCCATGCTGATGCGGCTGGTGCTGCTGTTCTCGCTGGCCTGGATCATGCGGCTGACGGCTGACCTGTTCACCGTGCTGGAGATGGGCATCAGCGGCCGCGATCTGATCCTGCTCGGCGGCGGCGCGTTCCTCATCGCCAAGGCCACCCGGGAAATCCACAACAGCCTGGAGGGGGAGAGCCACGGTCACGGCGCGGCCGCCACGGCCACCATGGGCGCGGTGCTGGCGCAGATCGCCGTGGTGGACGTGGTGTTCTCGCTCGACTCCGTCATCACCGCGGTGGGCATGGTGGACGAGATCGAGGTGATGGTGGCGGCGGTGGTGGTCGCCGTGCTGATCATGATGGTGGCGGCGGGTCCGATCTCCCGGTTCGTCGAGGACCACCCGACGGTGAAGATGCTGGCCCTGTCGTTCCTGATCCTGGTGGGGTTCACCCTGGTCGGCGAGGGCATCGACTTCCATACCCCCAAGGGCTACATCTACACGGCGATGGCGTTCTCGTTCGGCGTGGAGATGCTCAACATCCGCGCCAAGAAGGCGCGCCGCGGCCACGTGCGCCTGCGTAAGGCCCAGTTCGCCGATCTGGTGGCCGGCTCCACCGACTCGCGGACCTCGGCCGGCGGCGCGTCCTGACGCCATGCGCCTGTTCGGGCTGACCGACCCCGGCCGGCTGCGCCGCCGCAACGAGGACGCCGTGGCGGTCGATGGCGAGTTCGGGCTGGCGGCGCTGGCCGACGGCATGGGCGGCCTGCCGGACGGCGATCTGGCCAGCCGGGAAGCCGTCGAGACGGCGCTCGCGTGGCTGCGGGCCATGGACGACGGCGGGCACGACGCCCTGGCCCGGGCGGTGCTGGCGGCCAATGCCCGGGTGCAGGCCCTGGCCCAGGCGCGTGGCGCCACCATGGGCACCACCCTGGAACTGCTGGCCCTGGACGGCGACGGCCGCTGCCGGCTGGCCCACGTCGGCGATTCCCGCGCCTACCTGTGGCGCGATGGGGCCTTGAGTCGGCTCACCCGGGACGACAGCCTGGTGCAGGAACTGGTGGACCGGGGGGCCCTGACCGCCCGCGAGGCGGCCCGGTCGGCCCAGCGCAACGTGATCACCCGGGCGGTGGGCCTGGAGGCCGAGCTGGAGCCCGCCCTGCTGCGGGTGACCCTCGCGCCGGACGATCTGCTGCTGCTGTGCAGCGACGGGGTGTGGGACATGCTCGACGACGCCGACATCGCCACCCACCTGGCCGGCGCCGGCGCCGATCTGGCGCGCTGCGCCGCCGGGCTGGTGGCCGCCGCCAACGCCGCCGGCGGCGCGGACAACATCGCCGTGGTGCTCGCCCGCCGCTGACGCGCCAGCGGCAGGCCGGCTGTTTCCTGCCCCCGTGGGAGCCTGTTTCTGCAGGCGATCGAATCAGAAGCCGGCGTGGCGGCGTTCTTGCGAAGACGGTCCCCGCCGCGGCGAAACCGCGCCCCGGGACGCTCTCAGGAGCGCTGCTCCTCGATGCTGGCCCCCACGTGCCGCCGGCCGCGCCGTTCCGCCAGCTCCACCTGGCGGCGCCGCTCCCGGAAGGCGGCAAGCTGCTCCGGGGTGTGCTCGTCGATGCAGTGCGGGCAGCTCACCCCGACCCGGTAGTCCGGCGAGTCGAGATCATCGGCCGACAGCGGCCGCCGGCAGGCGAAGCACTGCTCGTAGGAGCCCTCGGCGAGGTCGGCGTCCACCGACACCCGCTGGTCGAACACGAAGCACTCGCCCTGCCAGCGGTTGTCCCCGGGCGCCACCTGCTCCAGATAGCTGATGATGCCGCCGTCGAGCTGATAGACGGCCTCGAAGCCCTGGTCGAGAAACCACGACGACGCCTTCTCGCAGCGGATGCCGCCGGTGCAGAACATGGCGATGCGCGGATGCTCGGCCGGGTCGACGTTGGCCCGCACCCAGTCCGGCAGCTCGCGGAACGACCGGGTCCCCGGGTCCACGGCGCCGGGAAACGTGCCGATCTCGATCTCGTAGCCGTTGCGGGTGTCGATGACCAGCACGTCGGGGTCTTCCAGCAGGGCGTTCCAGCGCGCCGGATCGACGTGCTCGCCGGTGCGCCGGGCCGGGTCGACGCCGGGCTGGTCGAGGCGGACGATCTCGGGCTTGATGCGGACCTTGAGGCGGTGGAACACCGGGTTGCCCGGCGCCGCCGCGGAAAACCGGAAGCGCATGCCGGCGAACGGCGGGCGCGCGGTGAGCTGATCGCGGAACGCCTCGAGCGGCGCCCGCTCGCCCGCCAGCGTGGCGTTGATGCCTTCCTCCGCCAGCAGGATCGTGCCCTTGATGCCGAGATCCATGGCGGCCGACTCCAGCTCGTCGCGCAGGGCCTCGAGGCCGTCGAGGCGGACGAACCGGTAGAACGTCATGACGTCGCTCACCCGCCCGACTCCCGCGCCTTGCCGCCGAGGCAGGGCGGCGACAGCGGCGCCTCGCCGAAGCGGCGCCGCCACTCCTGTGGCGTGTAGGTATGGATGGCCAGGGCGTGCACCGGCCCGTCGAGCTCGGCGGCGAGGGCCTGATTGACCATCCGGTGCCGGGCCAGCAGACGCTCGCCGGCGAAGGCCTCGCTCACCAGCACCACCTTGAAGTGGGTCTCGGAGCCGGCCGGCACGTTGTGGCCGCCGCTCTCGTTGATCACCTCCAGGTGGTCGAGCTCGAAGCGCTCCGCCAGCCGGGTCTCGATGGTGTCCTGTACGGTCATGGTGTCGTCGTCTCAGCGGGTGGTCGCGGCGCCCGCGGCGTGCCCGGCGGCGGGCCCGTCGACGCTCGCCGTCTGCAGGTCGAGCAGCGGCGCCAGATGGGGCCACACGGTATCCAGCAGCATCACCTGGGCTTCCGCCTTCGGATGGATGCCGTCGTCCTGCATCAGCCCGGGCTCCAGCGCCACCCGCTCGAGGATGAACGGCACCAGCGCCACGTCCTCGGCGCTGGCGATCTCCTGGTACGCCTCGGCGAACGCCCGGGTGTAGCGGGGGCCGTAGTTGGGGGGAATCTGCATGCCGACCAGCAGCGGGACCGCGCCGGCGTCCCGGGTGAGCCGAACCATGCGGGTCAGGTTGTCCCGCATGCGCGGCACCGGATAGCCGCGCAGGCCGTCGTTGCCGCCGAGTTCCAGGATCACCACCTCGGGGGCGTGCTCCGCCAGCGCATCCGGCAGCCGGGCGAGGCCGCCGCCGGTGGTCTCGCCGCTCACGCTGGCGTTGACGACCTGCCAGCGGCCGCCGCGCTCGTGCAGCCGGTCGCGCAGCTGCTCCACCCAGCCCTGCTCGCGTTGAATGCCGTATGCGGCGCTGATACTGTCGCCGAACACGAGGATCGTCGCCCCATCGTCCGGGCCGGCGGGGTTCGGCGAGTCCGTGCGCGCCAGGGTTTCCGGCGCCGCGCCTGCCAGAATCGACACCACTGCCAGCATCGTGGCGGCCAGCGCTGCCCGAGGCGACTCGGGCGACGTGCACGCGGCTGTCACGCCGCTGTCACGACAATCCCGCGTGTGACGTCGCAGGCAACGCCGGAACCAGACAAGCATGAGCGAACCGGTCATTCGAGTTCGGGGTGTGAACAAGGTGGTACCCACTGCTGAAGGGCAGCTCACCATCTTGGAGGGCATAGACCTCGAAATCAACGCGGGGGAGACCGTGGCCGTGGTGGGGGCCTCGGGCTCCGGCAAGACCACCCTGCTCGGCATCCTGGCCGGGCTGGACCTGCCCAGCAGCGGCACGGTCACCCTGGTCGGGCAGGATATCACCCGCCTCGACGAGGAAGCCCGGGCGCGCCTGCGCGGCGAACACGTCGGCTTCGTATTCCAGACCTTCCAGCTCCTGGCGAGCCTGACGGCCCTGGAGAACGTCATGCTGCCGGCGGAGCTGCACCACGAGGCGGACGCCGGCGACCAGGCCCGGGCGCTGCTGGAGAAGGTCGGCCTCGGCCGGCGCATGGGGCACTACCCGCGCCAGCTCTCCGGCGGCGAGCAGCAGCGCGTGGCCATCGCCCGGGCGTTCGCCTCCCGCCCCCACGTGCTGTTCGCCGACGAGCCCACCGGCAACCTCGACACCACCACCGGGGCGCGCATCATCGACCTGCTGTTCGAGCTGAATGAGGAGTACGCCACCACCCTGGTGCTGGTGACCCACGACGAGCGTCTCGCCGCCCGCTGCCAGCGGGTGATCGAGATCGACGCCGGCAGGATCCGCGGATGAGGCTCGGGCTCATTCTGCGCCTCGCCTGGCGGGACTGGCGCAGCGGCGAGCTGGGCCTGCTGCTGGCGGCGCTGCTGGTGGCCGTCGGCAGCGTCACGGCGGTGAGCCTGCTGGTCGACCGGCTGCAGCAGGCGCTGATCTCCGAATCCGCCGAGTTCCTCGCGGCAGACCGCTACATCGGCTCCGGCCGGGAGATTCCGGACGAATTCCGCCAGGCCGCCCGGGATCTCGGCCTCGACGTCGCCGATACCCTGTCGTTCCCGTCGATGGTGTTCGCCAGCGACGAGCGCAACCAGCTCGCCTCGGTGAAGGCGGTGTCGCCGGGCTATCCGCTGCGCGGCACGCTGATCGTGGCCGACGCGCCGTTCGGCCGGGGCAGGCCCACCGGCGCGCTGCCGGAGCCCGGCGAAGTGTGGCTGGATTCGCGCCTGTTCCCCGCCCTCGACGTGTCCCTCGGCGACACGGTGGAGGTGGGGCTCGCCGAGCTGCGCGTGGCCGGCGTGCTGATCAGCGAGCCGGACCGGGGCGGCAGCGCCTTCGACTTCGGTCCGCGGGTGCTCATGCGGCTGGCGGACGTGCCGGCCACCGAGGTGGTGCAGCCGGGCAGCCGGCTGTCCTACCGGCTGCTGCTGCGGGGCGACGACGACACCCTCGAGACGCTGCGCGAATCCCTCACCCTGGAACCCAACTTCGTCTGGCGGGGCATCCGCGACAGCAGCCAGTCGATCGGCGCCGCCCTGGAACGGGCCGAGAGCTTCCTGCTGCTCGGCGGCCTGCTCGGCGTGCTGCTGGCCGGCGTCGCCGTGGCGCTGTCCGCGCACCGCTACGCCCACCGGCACTACGACCACGTCGCCATTCTCAAGACCCTGGGCGCGACCCCGAACCAGGTGCTGCGCGCGTTCCTGATCCTGCTCAGTGTGGTGGGGGCCGTGGCCGTGGCCCTGGGGCTGGCGCTTGGCTCCGCGCTGCACGTCGGCATCGTCGCCGTGCTCGCCGAGATCGTGCCGGTGTCGCTGCCGATGCCGTCGGCGCGGCCGTTCCTGCTGGGCGCCGCGACGGGCTTCATCTGCGCCCTGGCCTTCGCCCTGCCGCCGCTGCTGCACCTGCACCGCATCTCGCCGATGCGGGTCATCCGCCGGGACCTGGGGGGCGCGCCGCCGTCCCAGATCCTCAGCTACGCCGCCGCCGCCGCCGGCAGCCTCGGGCTGCTGCTGTGGTACAGCAACAGCCTGTGGCTGACCCTGTGGACCCTGGCCGGCAGCGGCGCCGTGCTGCTGGCCTTCGCCGCCATGGCGCTGCTGCTGCTGCGGGGCGGCCGCGTGCTGGGCATGCAGGCCGGCAGCGGCTGGCGCCTCGCCCTGGCCGGCCTGCAGCGCCGGCGGCGCGAGAACGTCGCCCAGATCCTGATCTTCGGGCTGGCGATCATGCTGCTGCTGATCCTGCTGCTGCTGCGGACCTCGCTGCTGGACGAATGGCAGAACCAGGTCCCCGAGGACGCGCCGAACCACTTTCTCATCAACGTCACCCCGGACCAGGTCGACGAGGTGGAGGCCCTGCTGGGCGAGGTGACGCAACGCATGGGCGAGCTTTACCCCATGGTCCGCGGGCGCATCCTGGCGGTGAACGGGGTCGATGCCGACACCCTGGAGTCGCAGCGCCGGGGCCGCGGCGTCGACGACGGCGACGGGCCGCGGCTGTCCTCGGAGCGCAATCTCACCTGGATGGACGCGCTGCCGCCGGACAACCGCCTGGTGGCCGGGGCCTGGTGGGCGGAGGACGATCCGGGCACCTGGGTGTCGCTGGAGGCCGAATATGCCGAGGAGCGGGGCCTGGGCGTGGGCGACGTCGTGCGCTTCGACATCGCCGGGCGTCAGGTCGAGGCCGAGGTGGCCAACCTGCGCCGGGTGAACTGGGAGAGCATGCGGCCGAACTTCTTCATCATCTTCTCGCCCGGCGTGCTGGAGGACTATCCGGCCACCTACATGACCAGCTTCCATCTCGACCGGGACCAGAAGCCTTTCCTCAACCGGCTGCTGTCCCGCTTTCCCACCATCACCGTGCTGGAGGTGGACGCGGTGATCCGCCAGGTGCAGAGCATCATCGCCCGGGTCACCCAGGCGGTGGAGCTGGTGCTGGCGCTGGTGATCGCCGCGGGCTGTCTGGTGCTGATCGCCAGCATCCAGGCCAGCCGCGACGCCCGCATGCACGAGCACGCCCTGATCCGCACCCTGGGCGGCACCCGCCGGCTGATCGCCGGTTCCCTGGCCGCCGAGTTCGCCCTGCTGGGGCTGTTTGCGGGCATCGTCGCCGTGGTCGGCGCCGAGGTGACGGTGGCGGTGCTGCAGAGCCAGGTGTTCGAGCTGAGCATGGCGCCCCACCCCTGGCTGTGGGTCGCCGGGCCCCTGGTCGGCGCGCTGCTGATCCTCACCGTGGGCCTGCTCGGCACCCGGCGGCTGGTGTCCACGCCGCCGATGCTGGTCCTGCGCGGCCTGAACTGATCCTCCGGCCCGCCAATCGGTGATCGGGGACCCGTTTCCGGGCCCCGGTCCGTTGCGTATCGGCCAGCCTCTACTACTGTTAACTGACTGACTCAGGTTCCTGTGAGGCGGGACTCTTCGACCCATGAGCAAGCTGCCACGCCTGTTCGCGCCGAAACGCCGCGGCGACGCCGGGGCTCCGGCCGGCAGTCCGGTATCCGGTCGCGCGGGTGTCGGAAGCTGGCGGCTGCTCGCGTGGGCGCCGCTGATCCTGGCGCTGTTCCTGTGGGGGCTGAGCGGCGGGCTGCTCACCGACGGCGCCGAGGCGGTGCGGCGCGACGGCGCCGAGGTCGTGCTGGCCCGGTTCGCGGCGCTGCAGAACCACTATCTCGTGGCGCTGGCCGCGTTCACCCTGCTCGGCGTCGCCCTGGCGGGGCTGTCGGCCCGGCGCTGGGCCCGGGACAGGTCCCGCCCCGCGTGGTCCCTGGACGGCCTCGAGCAGCGCCTGTTCGAACACTCGCCGGGCGCTGTGGTGGTGACCGACGCCTTCGACCGCATCCTGGCGGTCAACAACGCCTACACCCGGATGACGGGCTATCCCTCCGAGGAGGTCGTCGGTCACGACATCGCCTTCAACCACGCCGGCCGTCAGGACGAGTCCTTCTACGTGGCCATGCGCGAGAGCCTGGCCCGGCGCGGGCGCTGGGTGGGGGAATTCTGGCTGCGCAACAAGGCCGGCGAGGCGTTCGCGGACAAGGTCACCCGCATGCGCCTGAACGGGCCGCGCAACGAGCTGCTGGGCTATCTCACGCTGTCCATGGACCTGCTCAGCTCCGACGAGTCGAAGCGGCTGATGCTCTGGCAGGCGCACCACGACACGCTCACCAAGCTGCCGAACCGCAACCTGTTCGAGGAGCGCCTGACCCGGGTGCTGCTGCGGGCCCAGGAGCCCGGGTTCGCGGGCGCGCTGCTGTCCATCGACCTCGACCGCTTCAAGATCGTCAACGATTCCGCCGGGCCGTCCCATGGCGACCAGGTGCTGATGGAGACGGCCTACCGGCTGGCGATGTCGGTGGACGAATCCCACACGGTGGCGCGTCTCGGCGGTGACCACTTCGTGGTGCTGATGACCGAGATCGCCGACTTCGGCGAGGTGGAACGGCTCGGCCGGCGCATCCTCACCGAGATCGGCAAGCCGTTCCGGCTGGAGGGGCGCGAGCTGTTCATCTCCGCCAGCGTCGGCGTGGCGCTGCTGCCCCAGGACGGTGAGGAATCCGGCGAGCTGCTGCAGAAGGCCGACGCGGCCCGCATCCAGGTGAAGGAGCAGGGCGGCAACAACCTGGCGTTCTTCGAGCCGGACATGAACACCCGCGCGGAGCGCCGCCTGGAGCTCGAGTCGGCGCTGCGCCGCGCCGCCGACAACGGCGAGCTGATGCTGTACTTCCAGCCGGTGGTGGACGTGAAGCGGGGCACGGTGACCAGCGCCGAGGCGCTGCTGCGCTGGGATCATCCCGAGCTCGGCATGGTGTCCCCCGGCGAGTTCATCCCGGTGGCCGAGGACATGGGGCTGATCGTCGACATCGGCCGGTGGGTGGTCAACGAGTGCCACCGCCAGCTCCAGGCGTGGCGCCTGGCCGGCATCGAGGATCTGCGCATCTCCCTCAACGTCAGCCCGTTCCAGCTCCGCCGCGAGGCGGACGCGGACGCGCTGCTGGCGCTGATCCGCGAGCTCGGCGACCCGGGGCTGATCCTGGAGCTCACCGAGAGCGCGCTGATGGAGAACAGCGACGGCGTGCACCGGTTCCTCAGCGACGTCCGGGCGCTGGGCAACATGGTGGCGCTGGACGACTTCGGCACGGGCTTCTCCTCCCTGGGCTACCTGCGCAACTTCGAGTTCGACGTGCTGAAGGTGGACAAGACCTTCATCGACGAGCTGGCCAGCACCCGCGACTACGGGCTGGTGGCCTCCATCGTCAGCATGGGCCGCATCCTCGGCATGCGGGTGGTGGCGGAGGGCGTCGAGACCGCCGAGCAGGTCAAGCGCCTGAAGCAGATCGGCTGCGACTACGTGCAGGGGTACTACTTCTCCAAGCCGCTGCCGGCGGACGCGTTCTACGACTTCCTCACCGACAAGCAGCTCCGCGACGTGGGGTGACGGTTTCGGGTTGGCTGGGCCGTTCATTCGAAGGGCTCGATGCACGGCCGCACGCAGCGGGACAGCTTTTCGACAGCGGCGGAATTGTCGTGGGCCGCTCCTCCGTAGCCGGGGGCTGAACAGTCGAAAAGCTGTCCCGCTGCGAACGCCCGCGCCCCCGCCGTCGTGGCCTGAACCACCGGCACCAGACACCCCGATTCACCCGTAGGAGCGGCCTCCCGGCCGCGATCGGCCGCCGCGTAGCGGCGGCATGGGGGTTTCCCGAGGGGAAACCGCGGGTTCATTCCAGGTGTCGGGGAATCGCGGCCGGGAGGCCGCTCCTACGCAGGAGATCGCGCCGCCATGGTTGTACCGACGCCGTCGTTGCGGGTGCCGGGGAGACCCTTTCGGCGCATTGAGGCCTCCCGACTACAAACGATTCGGTCCACGGCAAATCCGCCCGCGCGCCGAAAGTGTCTCCCCGGCGGCCGCTTTCGACGCCCTTCTGGCCACAACGCGGCAGCGACCCGCCTGACGAAAAGCCCCGCATGCCGTAGACTCCGCGCCTTCTGACCAGCCGAACCGACGGGATCGACACCGTGTCCGTAGAGCACTACCAGCCGGATCAGGCCGACGACCGTGGCGCCGACCAGCGGCGCGACCGCTTCGAGGCGAATAAGCTGCACAAGCGGCTGCGCCGGGAGGTGGGCCGGGCGATCGCCGACTTCGGCATGATCGAGGACGGCGACCGGGTGATGGTGTGCCTGTCGGGCGGCAAGGATTCCTACACCATGCTCGACATCCTGCGCAGCCTGCAGCGCTCCGCGCCGGTGCGCTTCGAGCTGGTCCCCGTGCATCTCGATCAGAAGCAGCCGGGCTACCCGGCCGGCGTCATGCGCGATTACCTCGAGGAGCAGGGGCTCGAGCACTACCTGCTCGAGGAGGACACCTTCAGCATCGTTTCGGATCTGACCCCGGAGGGCAAGACCACCTGCCCGATCTGCTCACGGCTGCGGCGCGGCATCCTGTACGCCTGCGCGTCCCGCATCGGGGCGACCCGCATCGCCCTCGGCCACCATCTCGACGATGCCGTGGAGACGCTGTTCCTGAACCTGTTCTACGGCGGACGGATGAAGGCGATGCCGCCGAAGCTGAAGAGCGACGACGGCCGGCACGTGGTGATCCGGCCGCTGTACTACTGCCGGGAGCGGCTGGTGGCGCGCTGGGCCGAGCACCGGGGCTTTCCGATCATCCCGTGCAACCTGTGCGGCTCCCAGGAGAACCTGCAGCGTCAGGTGATCAAGGAGATGCTCGCCGGCTGGGACCGGCAGCATCCCGGCCGGGTGGAGAACATCGCCCGGGCGCTGTCCCACGTGGTGCCGTCGCACCTGTCCGACCGGTCGCTGTTCGATTTTCTCGGGCTCGCCGCCGATGCCGGGCCGGCGCTGGTGCCGCTGAAGGATCTCACTGCGCGCTGAAGTCGCTGGCGCGCAGCCGCACCTCCTCGCTGGCCAGGGCGTCGGCGGATTCCAGCACCTCGGTCAGGGCGATCTCGAAGCTCTGCACCAGCCCCAGCAGGTTCTTGCCCTCGGGCTCGATCAACGCCAGCTCCAGCGTCTTCGACGCCTCCTTGAGGCGCGCCGCGCCGAAGCTGCCGGCGACGCCGTGCAGGTTGTGGGCCAGGCGCTCGGCTTCCTCGTACTGCTTCTCGTTGACCATGCGGCGCATGCGGGTGCCGGCGTCGCCGTAGTAGCGGCCGAAGTCGCCCATGAGCTTCAGCATCAGCCGGACGTTGTCGTTGTGGGCCTTGATGGCGGTGCCGATGTCGATGCCGGGCACCCGCTGAATGGAGATCGACTCCAGGTCCCGGCGGCTCGGGCCGGCGGGCTCCTCGGCGGGCGTCTCCGGCGGCGCCGGGGGCTCGGCAGCGTCGGCCTGGACCCGGTCGGTGGCCCGGCGGCCCAGGTTGGGCGCGCCGGCGCTCGGCAGCAGCCGGGTCATGACGCCGAGCAGTTCCTCGAAGTCGATGGGCTTGGTCACGTAGCCGTCGCAGCCGGCGTCCAGGGCCGCCGACTGACGGGTCGCCAGGGCGTCCGCGGACACCGCGACGATGGGCAGCTCGAGCCCGTGCTCCCGGAGGATGCGGGTCGCCTCCAGCCCGTCGAGCAGCGGCATGTGGATGTCCATCAGCACGGCGTCGTAGTCGCTGGCCGTGGCGCGGTCGACCGCTTCCCGGCCGTTCTCAGCGATGTCGACGCTGGCGCCGGCCCGCTGCAGGAACTCCATGGCGAGCTGCTGGTTGATGGGGTTGTCCTCGGCCACCAGGATCCGGCGCCCCTCCAGAATCGAGGTGTTGCGCTCCCGGACGGGCTTCTGCCGGGGCAGGCGCATGTCCTGGTCGGCGATCTGCAGGCGCACCGTGAAGCGGAACGTGCTGCCGGCGCCCAGCTCCGAGGTCACGCCGATCTCGCCGCCCATCACCTCCACCAGGCGCCGGCAGATGGTCAGGCCCAGCCCGGTGCCGCCGAAGCGCCGCGTCGTCGACGACTCCGCCTGCTCGAAGGATTCGAACAGACGCGCCTGCTGCTCCTCGCTGATGCCGATGCCGGTGTCGATGATCGACACGGCGATCACCACGTCCGGGGCCTTCAGGGCGTCGACCTCGGCCAGCAGGCGCACCGTGCCCTCCTCGGTGAACTTGACCGCGTTGCCGACCAGGTTGACCAGCACCTGCTGCAGCCTCATGGCGTCGCCCACCAGCAGGCCGTCGGCGGGAAAGCCGTCGTGGCTGCGGGTGCGGTCGTCGAGCACGAACTCGAGCTTGCGGCGCCGGACCTCGGTGCGGAACAGCCGTTCCACCTCGCCGAGGGTTTCCGACAGGGTGAACGGCCGGTGCTCCAGGGTGAGCTTGCCCGCCTCGATCTTGGAGAAGTCGAGGATGTCGTTGACCAGGGTCAGCAGGCTCTCGGCGGCGTTGCGGATGGACGTCACGTATTCGTGCTGCTTGCGGTCCAGCGTGGTGTCCAGGGCGAGCTTGGAGAAGCCGACGATGGCGTTCATCGGCGTGCGGATCTCGTGGCTCATGTTGGCCAGGAACGCGCTCTTGGCCTGGGTGGCCGCCTCGGCGATCTGGCGCTGCTTGTCCGCCTGCTCGCGCTCGATGCGCTCCGAGATGTCGATCAGCGAACCGTCGATGTACTCCCGTCCGTCCGTGTCCTTGTTGAGCCGCGCGGTCAGCGCCATCCACAGCGTGCGGCCCTGGCGGGTGACGCCCTGGGCCTCGAAGCCGCTGACCATGCCGTGCTGCTCCAGCTCGGAGAGGAACTGGCCGATGCGCTCCCGGGACAGGAACACCCGGTCGAGCAGCTCGCGGTACTCGTCGAGGAGCTGCAGCACGTTGTCGAAACCGAGGATGCGGGCCAGCGTCGGGTTGGCCGACAGCAGCACGCCGTTCGGGCTGATCCGGAACAGCCCCTCGATGGCGTTGTCGTAGAGCGTCCGGTACTCGTCCCGGGTGGCCTGCAGGTCGGCGTACAGGCGCGCGTTCTCGATGGAAATGGCCGCCTGGGAGGCCAGCAGCGCCAGCACCTCGACCCGCTGCCGGGTGAACACCTCGGTGAGCCAGCGGTGCTCCAGGTACAGGATGCCGGAGATCTCGCCGCGGTGGACGATGGGCAGGCACAGCACCGACAGGGGCTGCATCTGCTTCACGTAGGCGTCCTGGGTGAACACGTCCTCCTGGGTGGCGTCGCCGATCACCAGGGTCTCCTTGGTGCGCGCCACGAACTGGATGATGCTCTCGGGCACCTCGTCCGAGGCCTCCAGCGGCACCGCCGGTGATACCCGGTGGGTCGGTCCGCCGTCCACCGAGGCGATGGCCTCGACGTACAGGCGCCGGTCGTGGGACAGCAGCATGCAGGCCTTCTGGGCGCCGGCGTGCTCCAGCGCCAGGCGCAGCAGCTTGGTCAGCACCTGGTCGAGCATGATCTCGCCGGAGATGGTCTGCGCCGCCCGCAGCACCGTGGTGGTGTCGAGGATGCGCTCGTTGAACTCGCCGGTGGAGAAGCTCGAGGTGCGGCTGTGGATGTCCCGCACCGTCAGCTCGGCCAGATCGCTCACGGACAGCGACCCGCTGCGGCGGTTGTCCTGTCCCTCCTGCAGCAGGCTGTGGAATTCGCGCTCGAGCTGGTTGGTCTTGGCCGCCGCGCCCCAGCGCAGGTAGGCGTGATAGGCGTTGCGCGCGAACAGCTTGGCGAAGTCCGTCCGGCCCGCCCGGTCGCAGGCCCGGGCGGCGAGCTCGTAGGCGAGGGCCTCGTCGCTGGCCAGGCCCAGCCGCCGGGATCGCTCCGCGGCGCGCTCATAGAGCTCCAGCGCCCGGGTGGTCTGGCCGCTGCCCCAGGCGAGCTCGGCTTCGAGCACCAGGATCTTCGGCGCCACGTGGCTGGCGCCGCGTTTGCGCCAGCGGCGCAGCAGACGCAGGTTGTCCCTGACCGTCTTGCGGCTGCCCAGCAGGGGCGAGTCGCCCAGCTCGACCCGGGCGCCGGCCCGCAGGTGCACCAGGCTCTCGGCGAACCGCAGCAGCGTCAGCAGCGGCGAGCCGGCCAGGTGCTGGCCGTGCTCGTTGGCCAGCGGCAGCACGTTGGCGGCGCCCTGGAAGTCCTGGAACAGCACCGCGTAGTAGAGGCGCAGCACGTAGACCACGCCGTGGGCGGCCACGTCCTCGGCGTTGTGGATGGTCAGGTTCTGGCCGCGCTCGGGGTCGGGGTCGATGTCCGCCTGGCCCACCAGGCTGTTGACGATCTGCAGCACGAACCGGGTGATGTTGATGCCGGTGACGTGCTGGTAGTGGGCGAGCTGGGACACCTGGCCGTGCAGGGCCTGTTTCAGGGAGCCGAGCTCGGCGCCGCGCACCATGGCGTTGGTGGCGTAGAACGCGCTCGCCGCGGCGGCGAACTCGTAGTCGTGACAGGCCATGCTGGTGGCCATGTTCTCGGTCAGGTTGTTCAGCGTCTGGTCGAGGGAGGTGAACCAGGGGTCCACCAGCCCCGACAGCAGCGTCGACGCGCGGATGGCGAAGCTCTGGCCGGCGAACCGGGCGGCGAGCAGCCGCGCCTGCTCCCCGTGGCGGCGCGCCGCGGCGGGGTCGCCGTCGACGTTGGCGGCCACCGCCAGGGCGGCCAGCGCGAAGGCCACCTCCGGCGCGTAGCCGGCCCGGCTGGCCTGGCGGCTGACGGTTCGGGCCAGCTCCGGCAGGCGCGGCGATCCCAGGTGGTAGCCGACGTGCAGCAGGTAGCCGTACAGCCGATAGCGTTCGTGAATCCGCAGGTCCTCGACCTCGCGGATCGGCGTCGGCAGACCGCGGTCGAGGCGGCGGGCGAGCCGCCGGGGCCAGCGTCCCAGCCGATGCAGCGTCCGCCGCACGGCGATGCTGCCGGCGCCGTCGCTGCGGGCGGGCAGGTGAGCGCCATGGCGCTTCAGCGCAGCCTCGCCGAGGGCCTGGGCCTCGCTCAGGCGGTTCTGCACCGCCGCGGCGCGCACCCGGACTTCGTCGATCACGCTGCTCGGCGACCGGGTCTCGCGGATCACACGGTAGAGCTGGTGGAAGTCGCCGCACAGGAAGGCCGCCTCGGCGGCGCACTCGCTGAGCTCCAGGGCCACGGCGCCGTCCGCGTCGCGGCCGGCCACCGCCAGGCCGCAGCGGGCGTACTTGTAGGCCACCTGGAACCGGCCCTGGGTCAGCGCCGCGCGGGCCGCGAGCAGGTTGTGGTAGGCCACGTCGGCGCGTTCGTCCGGGTTCGCGTCGAGAAAGTTCACCGCCGCGTTCAGGTGATCGGCGAGCTGCATGACGCCGCTGCCCGACCGGGGCCGCAGGGATTTGAGCGCCCGGGTGATCCGCTCGTGCCGCCGCGGCTTGTCGTCGCGCGGCTGGCTGGCGTAGAGCAGGGCGCGGATGCGCGGATGGGAGAACCGGTAGTGGCTGTCGCTCTGGGCCGACCCGCCCTCCGCCGGCCGGATCAGAGCGGCGGTCACGGCGGGGCGCAGCACGCTGGCGGCGTCCGACTCGCCGGCCTCCGGGGAGCGGCCGTCGTCCTTCAGCAGGGCGCCGATCAGCGCGCCGCTGAACTCCTCGCCGATGGCGGCGGCCCACACCAGGGCGTCCCGGGTGGTGCCGGGCAGGGTGTCGAGCTGCTTGCGGATGCGGTCCGACGAGTTGTTGCTGAAATAGTGGCTGCGCACCTGGTCGAGGTCCCAGCGCCACTGGGCCTCGGCGGTGTCGTAGGCGATGATCTGCTCGCCGTGGAGCTCGAAGATCAGCTCCAGCAGATGGCCGGGAATGCCGTCGGTCTTGCCGTGCAGCTCGCCCGCCAGCTCCCGCACCCGGGCCTCGCCCTGGGTCAGCATGTCCGCCAGCAGCTTGCGCACGTCGTCCTTGGTCAGCGGCCGCAGCGCCACGGCCACGTGCTTGGTGGCCAGCCGGGGCCGCACGAACAGGGCCGGATCGGGCAGTTCCTGGGAGAAGGCCAGCACCACGTGGCGCAGGTCGACCACGCTGTTCAGCAGGTGCGCGAGATCGTCCTCGGGCTGCTGGTCCACGTCCTCGACGATGACGCACAGCGGATGGGGGTTCATGGCGCGCAGCGCGTGCATCACGGCGATGGCCGGCGTGGCGGCCTCGGTGCTGTCCGGCGGCGCGTCGATCACGCCTTTCAGGTCGGGAATGTACGACACCAGGCAGGCGAGGCTCTGGGGCGGCACGTTCTCCAGCCGGTCCAGCAGCGCCTGACCCTCCGGCGGCGGCAGCGACAGCGCCTGCCGGAACAGCAGCCGCAGCAGCTCCAGCCACAGCCCGGGTCCGTCCCGGTACGGGCTGCCCCGCAGGCCGATGGTGGCGGTGAGCATGCCCTCTTCCTGGCCCATGCGCTGCAGAGCCTCGCACAGCGCCGACTTGCCCAGGCCGCCGCCGCCGGTGATCTCGACGATCACGCTCTCGCCGGCGGCCGCGCGCTCGATGGCGCCGCGCAGGGCGTCGAGCTCGGCCTCGCGGCCGTACAGGCGCTTCGGCAGGGAGAGCTGGCCCGGCGCGTCCGTGCGTCCCAGGCGGAACGGAATCACCGTGGCGTGCTGCTGGCCCTCGGCGAGGTCGTCCCGGGCCGCGGCGGCGCTCTGGTAGCGATCCTCGGGCTGCTTGGCGAGCAGCTTCTGCACCACGTCGGACAGCCACTGGGGAACGTCCGGATTCGCCACGTGCAGGGGTTTGGGCGTGCTGGCGATGTGGGCGTGGATCATCTCCAGGGGGTCGCTGCCGGTGAACGGCGTGGAGCCGCTGAACAGCTCGTAGAGCGTCGCCCCGAGGGAATACAGGTCCGTGCGGTAGTCCACCACCCGGTTGACCCGGCCGGTCTGCTCCGGCGACACGTAGGGCAGCGTGCCGGTCAGGCGGCCGCCGGTCTCCTGGTTGGGATACTCCCTGGGCGCCAGGGTGGCCAGGCCGAAGTCGATGATCTGCACGTCGAAGCCCTGGGGCGTGACGATGACGTTGCCGGGATTGAGGTCGCGGTGAATCACCCCTTCGTCATGGATCGACTGCAGCGCGTGGGCCAGGGTCATGGCCACGTCGATGCGCTCGTCCAGGCTCAGGGTGCCGTTGCGGATGAACTCGCGCAGTGCGGTGGCGCCGCTGTCCTCGAAGATGATCCGGTGTTCCCGCTCGTCCATGAACAGCGCGCGGCACACGTACGGGCTGGTGAGGGACTGGTTGACCTTGAATTCGTGCTGATAGCGGGCGATGGACGCCGCGTTGCGCGCGCCCGACTTGAGCGCCTTGATGATCACCGGCTGGCCGTCCCACTGGGAGCGTTTCACCAGCGTCGAGGCGCTCTCGTATATGGTTTTGTCTACGCCCTTCGCCACGTTCGATCAGGTCACCCGGTCAGTCCATGTGCTCGGCGGCAGCTCGCGCGGGCTGCGGCTGCGGTCCTCGTGCCGGTGAATCCGCCGCGGCGGATCGCGGCGGCCGCTGCCGCGCACGACGGCGGCGCCGGTCAGGTCACCTCGGGGGTGAACAGGTATCCCGTGCCGTGGATCGTGGTGATGATCTTGGCCGTGGACGCCCGCTCGCCCAGCTTCTTGCGGAGCTGGCCGACCAGCACGTCGATGTAGCGGTCGTCCGGAAACCACTCGCGGTTGCGGATCCGGTTCATGAGCTGGTCGCGGTTCATCACCTCGCCGGCGCGTTCCATGAACGCCAGCAGGAGCTGATACTCGCCGGCGGACAGGGTCGACTGCTCGCCGTCCGGGGCGGTCAGTTCGCGCTTGTTGAGGTCGAGCTGCCAGCCCTCGAAGTGGCGGATGTGGTTCTTGCGCCGCTGCCGCTCCTGAATGTGCACCCGGCGGATCAGGTTGCGCGCCCGGGACAGCAGCTCGCGGGGATCGAACGGCTTGGTCACGTAGTCGTCGGCGCCGCTCTCCAGGCCGAGAATCTTGTCGATCTGCTCCTGCTTGCTGGTCACCATGATGATGCCGATGTCGGTTTCGGCGCGGATTTCCCTGGCCAGCGTCAGGCCGTCCTTGCCGGGCAGCTTGATGTCCAGCAGCACCAGCACCACGTCGCGTTCCAGCACCATCGGCAGCACCTCGTCGCCGGAGCCGGTGGAGCTGACCTTGAAGCCTTCGTCCTCGAAGTAGGAGACGAGCTGTTCGCGCGTGATGGGCTCGTCTTCGACGACGAGAATGTGTTCCTGTTCGGCCATAGTTCCCTGTCCTGTTGGAACGGCCCGCCGATCGCCGGGGAGCGGGGCGGGGCCGGAGCGGTCGCCGTCACGGGTCGCGGCGCCGCCGTCCTCGATTTAATATGCGGGCCCTCTGTCGTCCGGGCCGGTGCCGAAGCTGGCCGGCAGCGCCGGGAGCCGGGCCCCGAGTCCGTGGTGCGGGGCGTTCCGGTCGTGGCCCGAGGCCGCAACGGCCGGCGCGACGGGTGTCCGTATCAATGGAAAGTAATGCATCTCGATGGTGCAAATTCAACCCGGATCGGTCAGGTTGAGCGCTGCATCACGTAAACTCCGCAGTCATGGTCAAGGTTCCCCCCGAAGCCCTGTCGGCCGACGCCCTGCGCGGCGTCATCGAAGCGTTCGTGCTGCGTGAGGGCACCGATTATGGACATCGCGACTTCTCACTGGAAGAGAAGTGTCGGGCGGTGGCCCGGCAGATCGCCGCCGGTCGGGCGGAGGTCTGGTTCGATCCGGAGACCGGGACCACGAACGTGCAGGTCGTCGACGGCTCAGCCGCCGGCGCCGGGCGAGCAAACAGGACAGGAGGCGACATCGATGATGGCGACTGAGCGACTCACGGCGGGCATCCGCCCGGCGCTGTTCCGGCGGGCCGGGCTGCTGGCCCTCGGGGCGGCGTGGAGCGCCGCCGCGGCGACGGGCGCGGCCGCGGAAGTGGTGCTCGACACCAGCGTGTCCAAGGTGGAGACGACCCTGGACGCCGGCGGCCGGGTCAAGCGGGAGCTGCTGCCCGCGGACGACGTGGTGCCCGGCGAGGAACTGCGCTACACCATCACCTTCAGCAACGAGTCGACGGTGCCGGTGGACGCCCAGCGCATCGTCATCACCAACCCGGTGCCCGAGGGCACCCGCTACGTGCCGGGCACCGCGGGCGGCGAGGGGTCCCGGGTGGAGTTCTCCCGGGACGGCGAGACCTTCGACGTCTCCGAGCCCGAGGCGCCCGCCGGCGCTGGCGGCCAGCCGGCGGAGCCGCCGCCGGTCCACAGCCTGCGCTGGACCTTCCAGCGGGAGCTGGCGCCCGGTGACTCCGGCGAGGTCCACTTCCACGTGCGCATGCTCTGACGCCCGGCCCCGGACTTCGAATATGGTCGAAAAGCATTCAGCGGAGGTCCACGTCGCCCCCCGGGGCACCCTCGAGCTCCTGTCCCAGAAGGAGGTGGCGGCGCTCACCAGCACGGCGCGGCGCGAGACCCAGCTCATCGAGCTGTTCCGGCGCTGCGCCCTGGCGGTGCTCAACACCGGCAATCAGACCGACGACGCGGCGGCCATCTTCGACGCCTACAGCGACTTCTCCATCGAGGTCGCCAAGCGCACCCGGGGGCTCAAGCTGATCATCCGCAACGCGCCGGCCAGCGCGTTCGTCGACGGGCGGATCATCGAGGGCATCCGTCAGCACCTGTTCGCGGTGCTGCGCGACGTGGTGTACATGGGCACCGAGATCGCCGACAGCGAGCTGGCCACGCCCGCCGGCATCACCGACGTGGTGTTCCAGATTCTCAAGCAGGCGCGGATCCTCAATCCGGACCTGTCGCCCCGGGTGGTCGTCTGCTGGGGCGGTCATTCCATCAGCCGCTCGGAGTACGACTACACCAAGGAGGTCGGCTATCAGCTCGGCCTGCGGGGCCTCGACATCTGCACCGGCTGCGGCCCCGGGGCGATGAAGGGGCCGATGAAGGGCGCCGCCGTGGGGCACGCCAAGCAGCGCACCGGCGACGCCCGCTATCTCGGGCTGTCCGAGCCGGGCATCATCGCCGCCGAGCCGCCGAACCCGATGGTCAGCCACCTGGTGGTGCTGCCGGACATCGAGAAGCGCCTCGAGGCGTTCGTGCGGGTGGGGCACGGCATCGTGGTGTTTCCCGGCGGCGCCGGCACGGCGGAGGAGATTCTCTACCTGCTCGGGGTGCTGCTCGACCCGGCCAACGAGCGGCAGGCGCTGCCGGTGATCTTCACCGGTCCGGCGGAGAGCGCGGACTATTTCCACGAGCTCGACGCGTTCCTGCGGCTCGCCCTCGGCGACGACATCGCCCGGCACTACGAGATCGTGATCGGCGACGCCGCCCGGGTCGGCGCGCTGATGGGCGAGCGCATCCGGCGGGTGCGGCGCCAGCGCCGGCGCGACGGCGACGCCTACTACTTCAACTGGCTGCTGCAGATACCGCCGGAGCACCAGCGGCCCTTCGAGGTCAGCCACGACAGCGTGGCCGGGCTGCGGCTGTCCCGGGACCTGCCGCCCCACGAGCTGGCGGTGGCGCTGCGGCGGGCGTTCAGCGCCATCGTCACGGGCAACGTCAAGGACTACGGCATCCGCATGATCGAGCGGCACGGGCCCTTCGAGCTGCACAGCGACGCCAGCCTGATGGACGCGCTCGACCACCTGCTGCGTCAGTTCGTGCGCCAGGGCCGCATGAAGCTCGAGGGCGCGCACTACGATCCCTGCTACCGGGTCGTCCGGGACTGATGGCGGCGCTGGCCGGCGATGCTGGGCCGCTGCTCCGGCTGCAGGAGTTCTCCTGCGAGCGGGACGGCAGGATGCTGTTCCAGGGCCTCGACCTAGCGGTCGGGCCCGGCGAGTGCGTGGAGCTGCGCGGCCCCAACGGCAGCGGCAAGTCCACGCTGATCCGCGCCGTGGCCGGCCTCTACCCGGACTACACGGGCTCGATCCGGTCCGCCGAGTGCCTCTACGTGGGCCACCGGCCGGGCCTGGCGGTGCTGCTGTCCGCGGAGGAGAACCTGCGCTGGTACGCGGCCCTGCGGCCCGGCGGTCCCGGGGTCTCTGCAGCGCTCGAACGGGTGGGCATGGCGGGCTACGAGCGGGTCGCCTGCCAGCACATGTCCGCCGGCCAGCAGCGCCGGGTGGCGCTGGCCCGGCTGGTGCTGTGCCCGGCGCCGCTGTGGCTGCTCGACGAGCCGCTGACGGCGCTGGACGCCGCCGGCCAGCAGCTCGTGCTGGATCTGATCGAGGATCAGCGCCGCCGGGGCGGGGCGGCGCTGTGCGCGACCCACCAGCCCCTCGATCTCGCCGGCGCCCGGGTGCTGGACCTGGCCGATGCCGCGCCGGCCGGAGCGCCCTCGTGAGCGGCGCCGGACTGTTCGTCGCCCAGTTCCGGCGGGAGTGGATCGCCAGCCTGCGCTCCCTGCAGGAAGCCTTCAATCCGCTGGTATTTCTGTTTCTGGCCGTTACCCTGTTCGCGCTCGGGGTCGGCGTGCAGCCCGAGGTGCTCGGCGGCATCGCGCCGGGCGTGATCTGGGTGCTGGTGCTGCTGGCGAACCTGCTCGCGCTGGACGGCATGTTCCGCCGGGACTTCGACGACGGCACCCTGGAGCAGCTCGTGCTGCTCGGGCGGCCGCTGTTTCTGCCCGTGCTGGCCAAGATGGCGGCCCAGTGGTGTCTGACCGGGCTCGCCATGACCGTGCTGGCGCCGCTGGCGGCGCTGCTGCTGTACCTGCCGGCCGGGGTGGTGGACACGGCCATGCTGACCCTGCTGGCGGGCAGCCCGGCGCTGACCCTGTTCGGGGCCGTCGGCGCGGCGCTGACCGTGGCGCTGCGCCGGGGCGGCGTGCTGCTGGCGCTGCTGGTGCTGCCGCTGTACGTGCCGACGCTGATCTTCGGCGCCGGCGCCATCGATCTGGCGATGGCCGGATCGGACGTCAGCGCACAGATTTATCTGCTGACTGCGATCAGCATGCTGGCGGTGACCGTGGCGCCGTTCGCCGCCCAGGCGGCGCTGCGGATCGGTCTGGAACAGGCCTGATGCCGGGTTCGGGACGGAAAACGGTAAGCGAGGAAACGGGGTGACGCTCAAGGAATTGTGGCACAGGCTCGGCTCGCCCCGCTGGTTCTACCGGATCAGCGGGCCGCTCGCCTGGGTGCTGGGCATTCTCGCCCTGGTGCTGCTGGTGTCCGGTTCGGTCTGGGGGCTGGCCTTCGCGCCGCCGGACTATCAGCAGGGCAACAGCTTCCGCATCATCTACATCCACGTGCCCACCGCCATCGTCGCCCAGTCCGCCTACATGCTGATGGGCGTCGCCGGCGCGATCCTGCTGGTGTGGCGCATGAAGATGGCGGACATGGTGCTGGCCGCGACCGTGCCCTTCGGCATGACCATGACCGCGCTCGCGCTGTTCACCGGGGCGGTCTGGGGCAAGCCGACCTGGGGCGCCTGGTGGGTCTGGGACGCCCGCACCACCTCGATGCTGGTTCTGCTGTTCCTATACTTCGGACTTTACGCATTGCGTCAGGCGATCCCCAGACAGGAAACTGCCGGCCGGGCATGCGCCGTGCTGGCGGTGGTCGGGGTGATCAACATCCCGATCATCAAGTACTCGGTGGACTGGTGGCTGACCCTGCATCAGGGCGCGACCTTCCGGCTCACCGAGGCGCCGGCGATGCCGCCGGAGATGTGGATTCCGCTGGCCGTCAACGTGCTCGGCCTGTACTGCTTCTTCGGCGCCAACCTGGTGGGCCGGCTGCGCGCCGAGATCGTCCGCCGGGAGGCGCGCACGGCGTGGGTCCGGGCCCTGGCTGCCGGGGAACTCCAGACCGCCCGGGAGGTCTCGGAAGACGAGGTCCTGAGGATGGGCCCCGGGCCGGGAGCGGGCCGATGAGCTTCGCCAGCTTCGGCGAGTTTCTGAACATGGGCGGCCATGCGCTGTACGTCTGGTTGAGCTACGGCGCGGCCGCCGGCGTGATGCTCTACAACTGGGCTGCGGCCAGGCGCCAGCAGCGGCGCGCCCTGCAGGACGTCCTCGACCGGATGCGCCGGGAAGCCGGCGGTCGGGCGGACGGGCGCGCAGGACGAGGCGACGAGGAACGATGAATCCGAAACGCAAGCAGAGACTGATGGTGGTGCTGTTCCTGCTGGCCGGGGCCGGCGCCACGGTGGCGCTCACCCTGCTGGCGCTGAACGAGAACCTGAACCTGTTCTACCCGCCGGATCAGATCGTCAGCGGCGAGGCGCCGACCCAGACGCGCATCCGCGCCGGCGGCATGGTCATGGCCGGCAGCGTCGCCCGCCAGGCGAACGGACTCGACGTCAGCTTCGTCCTGACGGACTACGAGGGCTCCGATTTCGAAGTGCGCTACAGCGGCATCCTGCCGGACCTGTTCCGGGAGGGGCAGGGCATCCTGGTGCAGGGCCAGCTCGGCAGCGACGGGGTGTTCAAGGCCGACGAGGTGCTGGCCAAGCACGACGAGAACTACATGCCGCCGGAACTCGCGGACATGCATCGGCCGGCGGCCCCCGGCGGGGACGCTGAATGATTCCGGAGCTCGGCCAGGTCTCGCTGGCGCTGGCGTTCTGCCTGGCGCTGGGCATCACGTTCTTCGGGCTGGCGGGTGCGGCGCTGCGCCGTCCGGTCTGGCTGGGCGCGCTGAACTCCCTGGTCATCGGCCAGTTCGTGTTCATGGCACTGGCGTTCCTGGCTCTGACCCAGGCCTTTCTCACCGACGACTTCTCCGTGGCCTACGTGGCCAACAACTCCAACAGCCTGCTGCCCTGGTACTACAAGTTCAGCGCCGTGTGGGGCGCCCACGAGGGCTCGTTCCTGCTGTGGGTGCTGATCATGGCGGGCTGGACGCTGGCGGTGGCCGTGCGCGGCCGCCATCTCCCGGGTGATTTCCTCGGCCGGGTGCTCGGGGTCATGGGCCTGCTCAACATCGGCTTCCTGGCGTTTCTCATCTGGACCAGCAACCCCTTCGAGCGGCTGGTGCCGATGACCCCGGCGGACGGCGCCGACCTCAATCCGCTGCTCCAGGACTTCGGGCTGATCGTTCATCCGCCCATGCTCTACATGGGCTACGTCGGCTTCTCGGTGGCGTTCGCCTTCGCCGTGGCGGCGCTGCTGTCCGGTCGGCTGGATGCCACCTGGGCGCGCTGGTCCCGGCCGTGGAGCAACGTCGCCTGGGCGTTTTTGACCCTGGGCATCGGCCTGGGAAGCTGGTGGGCCTACTACGAACTGGGCTGGGGCGGCTGGTGGTTCTGGGATCCGGTGGAGAACGCCTCGTTCATGCCCTGGCTGGCGGGCACGGCGCTGATCCATTCCCTGGCGGTCACCGAGAAGCGCGGCACGTTCAAGAGCTGGACCCTGCTGCTGGCCATCACCACGTTCTCGCTGTCGCTGCTCGGCGCGTTCATCGTCCGTTCCGGGGTGCTCACCTCGGTGCACGCGTTCGCCGTCGACCCGACCCGGGGGCTGTTCATCCTGGCGTTTCTGGTGCTGGTGGTGGGCGGTTCGCTGCTGCTCTACGGCCTGCGGGCCACCACCATGCGCTCCCGGGTCGGCTACACCCTGTTCAGCCGCGAGGCGTTCCTGCTGGTCAACAACATCCTGCTGGTGGTGGCCATGGCGGTGGTGCTGCTGGGCACCCTGTACCCGCTGGCCTACGAGGCGGCCACCGGCGGCGACAAGGTGTCCATCGGTCCGCCCTACTTCAATCGTCTGTTCGTGCCGCTGATGCTGCTGCTCAGCGTCGCCCTGGGGCTCGCGCCGCTGGTGCAGTGGAAGCGCACCCGCAGCGACCGCCTGCGGCGGGATCTGCGCTGGATGGTGCCGGGCGCCCTCGCGGCCGGGGTCGGCGTGCCGCTGGTGGTGTCCGGCGCGGTGCCCTGGCAGGCGGCTGCGGCGTTCGGCCTGGCCGTCTGGGTGCTGCTGGCCCATGCCGCGGACCTCGTCCGTCGGGCCCGTCCCGGGCTGCGGCGCGTGCCGCTCGCCTACTGGGGCATGAGCCTCGCCCACGTCGGCTTCGCGGTCACCCTGATCGGCGTGTCGATGACCTCGGTGCTGTCGGTGGAGGAGGACCTGCGGATGTCGCCGGGCCAAACCTCCGAGCTCGGCTACCTGAGCGTGCGCTTCGACGGCGTGTCGAACCGGCAGGGCCCCAATTTCGTCGCTCAGCGCGGCGATTTCCTGATCACCGAAGGCAACCGGCAGTACCGTCTGTATCCGGAGAAGCGCCGCTACCTGGCGCGCGGCAACGTCATGACCGAGGCGGCCATCAGCCCGGGACTGATGCGCGACGTCTACATGTCCCTGGGCGAACCGCTGGACAACGGCGACTGGGCGGTGCGGATGCAGCTCAAGCCCTACGTCCGCTGGATCTGGCTGGGCAGCCTGATCATGGCCCTGGGCGGGGCACTCGCCGTGCTGGACGCCCGCTACCGGCGGCTGCGGCAGCGCTTCGCTGCCCCCGCCGGCGCGGCGCCGGCGCCCGAGCTGTCTGGAACGCCGCTGCCCGGAGAGGCCCGGTGAGCCGCGCCAGCCTGTTCATTCCCATCAGCGTGTTCGCGCTGATCATCGGCGTGGGCTGGATCGGCTTCAGCCTCAACGACCCCCACGAGCTGCCGAGCGCCCTGCTGGGCAAGCCCTTTCCCGACTTCGAGGCGCCGCGCCTGCACGAGCCGGATCAGCGGGTGTCCCGGGACGACCTGCTCGGCGAGCCGGTGCTGGTGAACGTCTGGGCCACCTGGTGCCCCACCTGCGCGGCGGAGCACGACGAGCTGCTGCGGATCCGCGACGAGACCGGGCTGCGCATCGTCGGCGTGAACTACAAGGACGACGCCGCCAAGGCGCGCCGCTGGCTGGAGGCCTACGGCAACCCCTACGACCTGATCATCCAGGATCCGGACGGCTCCCTGGGCGTGGAGCTCGGCGTCTACGGCGCGCCGGAGAGTTTCCTCCTCGACCGGGCAGGCACCATCGTCTACAAGCGGGTCGGCGACATCAATCCGCGCATCTGGCGCGACGAGCTGCGCCCGGCGCTGATGCAGGTGATGGATGGCTGAGCGTCTCGGCGTGCTGCTCCTGGCGTTCGCCTGGGCCACGGCCGCCCTGGCGGCCAGCCCGGTGGACCTGTACGACTTCGACAGCGACGCTCAGGAGTCGCGCTATCGCGCGCTCATCGCCGAGCTGCGCTGCCCGAAGTGCCTGAACACCAACCTGGCCGGCTCCGACGCGCCCATCGCCCAGGACCTGCGCCGCACCGTGCACCGGCTGATCACCGAGGAAGGCATGAGCGACGACGAGATTCTCGCCTTCCTGCAGGCCCGCTACGGGGATTTCGTGCTCTACGACCCGCCGTTCCGCCCGGATACCTGGGTGCTCTGGCTGGCGCCGGTGCTGTTCCTCGCCGCCGGCGCCCTGGTGCTGTGGCGGATGCTGCGCCAGCCCCGCCCGGCGGCGCTGTCCGAACAGGAATCCGCCGAGCTGCGGCGCATACTGGAACGGGACTGATGCTCTGGATCACCACCGGCGGCCTGCTGGCCCTGGCCCTGGCGTTCGCCCTGTGGCCGTTTCTGCGGGCGTCCCGGGCGCAGGTTCCGGGTGACGACGTGACCGGCGACCGCCGGGCGGCGATGCGCGCCCTGTACCGGGACCGGGTGGCGGAGATCGAGCGCGAGACCGGGGCGGGGCAGCTCGATCCGGAGATCCGCCAGGAGGTCGAAGCGGAGCTTGGCGCCAACCTGCTCGACGAGTTCCGGCACGCCGACGAGCCCGGCGCCGCCGCCGCGGCGCCGCCGGCCCGGGGGCTGCGCGGCGCGCTGTGGGCGACGCTCGGCGTGCTGCCGCTGCTCGCCGTGGTCATCTATCTCACGGTCGGCGAGCCGGATGCCGTCGACCTCGCCGGCGCCTCCGAGGTGGTGCGGCTCGATCCCCAGGCCGACCGGACCGAGCTGGAGCGCTGGCGCGACCGGCTGACCGAGCGGGTCGCCCGCCATCCCGACGACGGCCAGAGCTGGTACCTGCTGGGAGTGGCGCGGCTGCAGCTCGGGCGCTTCGCGCCGGCGGCAGAGGCCTTCGCCACCGCCAGCGCGCGGATCGGCACCGACCCTGGCATCGACATCTACTGGTTGCAGGCCCGTTATCTCGCCGACGGCGGGACCCTCGGCCCCGAGGCCCGCGCCATCGCCGCCCGGGTGCTGGCGTCGCGGCCGAATCATCCGCTGGTGCTGGAGATGTACGCCATCGACGCGTTCCGCGCCGGCGACTACCGCGAAGCGGCGGCGCATCTCAATCAGGCGCTCAGCAACGACCTCTCGGACACCCAGGCCGAGGCCCTGCTCGCCGGGCTGGCCCAGGCCCGCAGCCGGATGACGCCGCTGTCGCCCAGCGTCACCGTGTCCGTGGCGGCCGCGGCCGGAGCCCCGCCGCAGGCCACCGTGTTCGTGATCGCCCGCCCGCCGGGCGGCGGCATGCCCTATGCCGTGGTGCGGCGACCTGCCCGCCTGCTGCCCCTGGACGTCACGCTGGACGACACGGTGAGCATGAGCCCGGCCCGGCCGCTGTCCGGCGCGGAGGCGTTCGAAGTGGTGGTGCGGCTCAGCCGCAGCGGCACCGCGGCGCCCGCGCCCGGCGACTGGGAGTGGCGCTCCGACGTGCTGCGCACCGGCGAGCTCGGGTCCGCCGCCGAGCTCGACGCCCGCCTGCGCCCGCCCGCCGTCGGCGGCTGAACGCCGCCGGGTCCCCGCCGGGAACCCCTGCCCACCGCGCCGGTCAAAGCGGAGGGACAGGTGGGCTGAGAGAGCGCCTCATGCAATTCGAACCGGCCGCGAGTCTGACGGAGAAGATCGCCGATCATCTGGGTGGCGAGATCATCGCCGGCCGGCTGCGGCCCAGATCCCGGATCCAGGAACTGAAGGTGGCCTCGGAGCTGGGCGTGTCCCGGGGCTCCGTGCGCGAGGCGCTGCTGATTCTCGAGCGGCGCTACCTGGTCGAGATCCTGCCCAGACGGGGCGCCATGGTCAGCTCGCTGGAGTCCGAGGAGCTGGCCAACTGCTCGGAGCTGGTCACGGAGCTGCAGACGTCGTTCTACCGCAAGCTGGCCGGCCGCCGGGGGCTGGATCTCGATCCGTTCCAGGCGGCCATCCGCGCCATGGGCGGGGCCGTGGCCCGGGACGATCTCGACGGCGTGGTCGAGGCCCGGCGCGATTTCGTCCAGGCCGGTTTCGGTCAGCTCAGGAATTTCTATCTGGTGTCGGTGCTGAAGGGGCTGATCCCGTCCGGTATGCGCCTCAGCTATCTGGCGGCGGCCCATCCCGATTACGACCTTCGGGACAGCCTGCGTTTCCATCAGTCGCTGCTGAAGGGCATCGCCGAGGGTGACGGCGAGCAGATCGCCCAGCTCGTGCACGGCTTCAACGGCCGCGAGCGCCGGCTGGCGTTCGGTTCCGTGCAGGAGCGTCGCGCCACCGCCTGACGCGGCGGCCAGGGTCCGCTCCGGGCCCTTTCCGCCAGCGCCGCAACGTCGGCCTGTGGATAACTCCACGGGCCGCAAAGCGCCATTTTTTCGCCACTTTTCCGCGACAATGCCGGGAGATTTGCTTAGACTTCGCGCTTTGCAGACCCGGGGCGTGCGACCGATCGAATGCGGCTGAAGCAGATCAAACTCGCCGGTTTCAAATCCTTCGTCGATCCGACCACCGTCTCGCTCCCCGGCAATCGCTGTGCCGTGGTGGGGCCGAACGGCTGCGGCAAGTCGAACATCATCGACGCCGTGCGCTGGGTGATGGGCGAGAGCTCCGCCAAGCAGCTCCGCGGCGAGAACATCACCGACGTCATCTTCAACGGCTCCAACACCCGCAAGCCCACGGCCCAGGCCAGCATCGAGCTGGTGTTCGACAACAGCGACGGCCGCATCGGCGGCGAGTACTCCGCCTACGCCGAGATCGCGATCCGCCGCCAGGTCACCCGGGATGCGCAGTCCAGCTACTTCCTGAACGGCAACCGCTGCCGGCGCAAGGACATCCTCGACATCTTCCTCGGCACGGGCTTCGGCCCGCGCAGCTACTCGATCATCGAGCAGGGCATGATCAGCCAGCTCGTCGAGGCCAAGCCCGAGGAGCTGCGGGTGTACCTCGAGGAGGCGGCGGGGATCTCCAAGTACAAGGAGCGTCGCCGGGAGACCGAGAACCGCATCCGCCACACCCGGGAGAACCTCGAGCGCCTGACGGACCTGCGCGAGGAGCTCGGCCGCCAGCTCGACCGGCTGCAGCGCCAGGCCCGGGCCGCCGAGCGCTACAAGGAGCTCAAGGCCGAGGAGCGGCGGCTGACCGCGGAGCTGCACACGCTGCGCTACGTGAACCTGCACGCCACCCTGGAGGCACGCCAGAGCGAGATCCGCGAGCTGGAGGTCGCGCTGGAGAAGGCGGCCTCGGAGCAGCAGCACATCGACACCGAGATCGAGCGCCGCCGGTCCAGGCACGCCGACGCGTCCGAGGAGTTCAACAAGGTCCAGGGCCGCTACTACCAGATCGGCGCCGACATCGCCCGCGTCGAGGAGGCGATCCAGTTCAACCAGCAGCGGGTCAAGCAGCTCGAGCTGGATCTGGACACGGTGGCCCAGCGGTCCGAGGAGGCGAGCCGCCAGCTTGGCATGGACGAGGCCGAGATCGAAGCCCTGCGGGGCCGCATCGGCGAGCTCGAGCCCCAGGTCGAGACGGCCTCCGACGAGGATCGCGCCAGCTCGGAAGCGCTGGCGTCGCTGGAGAGCCGCAACCGCGAGTGGCAGCAGGAGTGGGAGACCCTGAACCGGCAGGTCGCCGAGCACGAGCGCACCGCCGAGGTGCAGGCGTCCCGGGTGGATCACGTCGAGCAGCTTCTGGCGCGCCTGCGCAGCCGGCGCGAGCAGCTCGAGGCCGACGCCGAGCGGGTGCCGGTGGTGGCCAGCGACGACGTCGACAGCCTGGCCCAGGAGATCGCCGCCCTGGACGAGGAGCGGCGGCACAACGAGCAGGACATCGACCGCTGCCTGGCCGATCTCGGCGCGGCCCGCGAGGAGGTGCTCGAGAACGAGCGCGTGCTGGACGACGCCCGCGGCGATGTGCAGACCCTGCGCCACGAGCTGGCGAGCCTGGAAGCCGTGCAGCAGGCGGCGCTGGGGCGCGACGAGCGGCAGGCCCACGACTGGCTCGGCGAGCACGGCCTCGGCGACGCCCGGCGCCTGGGCGAGCTGCTGGCCGTCGCCCCGGGCTGGGAGCGCGCGGTCGAGACGGTGCTCGGCGACTACCTGCAGGCCATCCCGGTGGCCCGCATCGACGACTACGAGGCGGCCCTGGCGGGGCTGTCCGAGGGCGGCGTGACCCTGGTGGAAGGCCGCGTCGAGGCCGAGTACGCCGGCGAGCTGCCGAGCCTGGCCTCGCTGGTGCGCAGCCAGGATCTCAAGCTCGGCTCGGTGCTGCACGGCGTCTACGCGGCGGAGACCGCCGACGTGGCGTTCGCGGAACGGCGCCGGCTGGCGCCCCAGGAAAGCATCATCACCCGGCAGGGCATCTGGGTGGGCCCGGACTGGGTCCGCGTGCTCGGCCGCGCGGACGAAGAGGCCGGCATCATCGAGCGGGCCCAGCAGATCGACACCCTGAGCCTGCGTGTCGAGGAGGCCGAGCGCCACCTCGGCGATCTGCAGGGCCGGGTGGCCCGGGGCCGGGCGCGGGTCGAGGCCCTCGAGGCCGAGCGGGAACGCGCCCAGTCCCGCTCCAACGAGCTGAATCAGCGGCTCGGCGAGCTGAAGACCGACCACGGCGTGCGCCGGGTGCAGAAGGAAGAGGCCGACGCCCGCCGCGAGCGGATGCGGCGCGAAGGCGAGGAGCTCGACGCGCAGATCGCCCAGGAAGTCGACAAGCTCGGCGAATCCCGGACGGCGCTGGCCGAGGCCGAGCAGGCCCGCGAGATCCGCGCCGAGGAGCGCGCGGCGTTCGCGCTCACCCGGCAGGACAACGAGCGCGAGCTCGAAGCGGCCCGCGACGCCGCCCGCAACGCCCGGGACCGCTACCACGCGCTGAACGGCGAGCTCGGCAGCCTGCGCTCGCGGCTGTCCGCCAGCGAGACGGCCCGCCAGCGCCTGCTGCGGCAGCGTCAGGAGCTCGAGGAGCAGCAGCGCCAGCTCGAGAACGGCATCCAGGACAACGCCCGGCCCCTGCCGGAGCTGAAGGCGGAGCTCGAAGCCAAGCTCGAGAGCCGGGTCGCCGAGGAGGCGAAGCTCGGCGAGGTGCGGTCGTCCCTCGAGACCATCGACGCCGAGGTGCGCGAGCTGGAAGCGGCCCGCGGCGAGGCGGAGAACCAGCTCGCCGAGGTGCGCTCGAAGCTCGAGTCCGCCCGGGTGGACCGTCAGGGCCTGATGGTGGAGGAGCGCAACCTGGTCGAGCAGGTGAAAGCCACCGGCTTCGAGCTGGAGGCGGTCAAGGCCTCGCTGGCCGAGGACGCCTCGGAAGAGGCCGCCGCGGAAGCGCTGGCGGCGGTGGACCGGCGCATTCAGCGGCTCGGGCCGATCAACCTGGCGGCCATCGACGAGTACGAATCGCAGTCCGAAAGAAAAGAATATCTCGATCAGCAGAACGAAGACCTGGAACAGGCGCTGGACACCCTGCTGACCGCGATTCGAAAGATCGACAAAGAGACGCGGTTGCGTTTCAAGGAGACTTTCGAAAAAGTGAACGCTCGTCTGGGCGAGCTATTCCCGAAGATTTTCGGCGGAGGACACGCTTATCTGGAACTGACAGGGGAGGATCTGCTCGATACCGGGGTCTCGCTGATGGCGCGGCCGCCGGGAAAACGGAACGCGAGCGTGCATCTGCTCTCCGGTGGCGAAAAGGCGATGACGGCGGTTGCGCTGATCTTCGCCATCTTCCATCTCAACCCCAGCCCGGTTTGCCTGCTGGACGAGGTGGACGCCCCGCTGGACGATGCCAACGTTTCGCGGTTCGCCGAGTTGATTAAGGAAATGTCTGCCGACGTGCAGTTCGTCATCATCACCCACAACAAGATCACCATGGAGATGGCCGACCATCTCATGGGCGTGACGATGAACGAGCCCGGCGCTTCGCGCCTGGTGTCGGTGGACGTGGAGGAAGCGGCGGCAATGGCGGGCTGAAGGCCCGCCGCGACGACACGCACCGCCTTGCGGGAGCGGCCTCCCGGCCGCGATTGGCCGGGAGCCGGATCGCGGCCGGGAGGCCGCTCCTACGGGGCTGTGTCGGGGCGCCACCGCACCCAGTTCTGGAGCTGTCGGGCCGCACAGGGCGGCCGAGGAGCCGAAAGTGGACATCAAGGACTTCATCCTGATCGGCGGCGGTCTGCTGATCGCAGCGGTGGTGGCGCACGGGTTCTGGATCGCGTGGCGCGCCCGGCGCGATCCGCTGCGCCTCGACCTGGTCAAGGACTTCCCCCGTGCGGACGACGCCGACGATGCCGACGACATCGGGCGGCTGCGCGCCGAGCTGCCCAACGGCGGCGCCCGGGTGGTGCAGGCCGGCGGGCCGGAGCAGACGTCGCTGGCGCTGGAGGCGGACCCGGGCGGCCGGGCGCCGATGCTGCTGGAGACGTCCGAGCCGGTGCCCGCGGAGCCCGGCCGGGCCCGGTCGGCGCGCACCGAGCCGAGACTCGAGGCCGGCCGCGGGACCCAGCCCGCCACGGCGGAGGATGCGCCTGGACAGGACGGCGAGGCCCTCGCGGACGACGGCGGGGAGGCTTCGGCGGAAGCCGACGCCGGTCCGGTCCGCGGCCGCGTCACCGACGTGATCATGCCGGAGCGGCCCATCCGGGCGGACGAGCCGAAGCAGCCGCGCCGCTGGTCGGCGCGGCGGGAAACGGCGGACGAGGCGCACGACGCCGCGCCCCAGGACCGCCGTGGCGGTGAACCGGCCCAGGCGGCATCCGGGCAGGCCGGCGCGCCGGCGGAGTCCCGCGCGGACCAGGGCACGAGGCCGGCGCCCCGGGAACGCGCCCGGGCCGGCCGCGGCTCGGCAGGGCGTGAATCCCAGCCCCAGGAATCCGCCGAGCGCGGCGGCGCCGCCGCGCCGGTGGAGGAACTCGTCATGGTCAACGTGCTGGCCCCGAAGGGGCAGCCGTTCGTCGGTGGCGGCCTGGTGGAGGCGCTGCGCGCCCGCGGCCTGCGCTACGGCGAGATGAACATCTTCCACCGCATCGACCCGATGACGAAATCCAGTCTGTACAGCGTCGTCAACGTGGTGGAGCCCGGCACCTTCGACATGTCCGACCTGGACAACTTCCGCTCGCCCGGCGTGTGCTTCTTCATGCAGCTTCCGGGGCCGGAGCAGCCCATGGAAGTGTTCGAGGACATGCTCAAGGTGGCCCGCGACGTCGCGGTGCGCACCGGCGGTTCCCTGCTCGACGAGCACCGCAGCGTGATGACCGGGCAGACCGTGGAGCACTACCGGCAGCGCATTGCGGACCACTGCCGGCGCCGCATGTCCATGCGGGCCTGACCGGCGTCCGGCAAGCCGGCGTGAGCTCGGGCGGCGACATCCCGAAGAAGGCGCGTGAGCGGGCCGCGGAGCTGCGCGAGCAGATCCGCTACCACAATCACCGCTACTACGTGCTCGACGATCCGGTGATCGCCGATGCCGAGTACGACCGGCTGTTCGACGAGCTGGTGGCGCTCGAGGCGGACCACCCGGATCTGGTCACCGACGACTCCCCCACCCAGCGCATCGGCGGCGAGCCGCTCACCGCGTTCGACAGCGTGCGCCATCAGGTGCCGATGCTGTCGCTGGCCAAGTGCACCACCGTCGAGGAGCTCGAGGACTGGCTGAAGCGCTGCCGCAACCGGCTGGAGCGCGACGAGCCGCTGGCGCTCACCTGCGAGCCGAAGATCGACGGCGTGGCGGTGACGCTGCTGTACCAGGACGGCAGGCTCACGCTGGCGGCCACCCGGGGCGACGGGGAGACGGGCGAGGACATTACTGCCAACGTCCGCACCCTGAAGGCCGTGCCGCTGTCGCTGGACGCGGACGACGTCCCCGCGCTGCTCGAGGTGCGCGGCGAGATCTACATGGCCCAGGCCGACTTCCAGGCGTTCAACGCCGCGGCCCTGGAGGCGGGGGAGAAGCCGCTGGTCAACCCGCGCAATGGCGCCGCCGGCAGCCTCAGGCAGCTCGATCCCAAGGTGACCGCGCGGCGGCCGCTGACCCTGTTCTGCTACGGCGTCGGCCGCATCGACGGCGACTGGTCGCCGGCGACCCAGAAGGCGGTCCTGGACGGCCTCGCGGGCTGGGGGTTCCGGGTCAATCCGGAGGTCGAGGTGGTGACCGGCGCCGAGGGCGCCGAAGCCTACATCGACGCGCTGCTGGAACGCCGCAGCCGCCTCGGCTACGACATCGACGGGGTGGTCATCAAGGTCGACGACCTGTCGCTGCAGCGCCGGCTCGGCACGCTGTCGCGCACGCCGCGCTGGGCGCTGGCCTTCAAGTATCCGGCCGAGGAAGCCACCACCCGGGTGCTGGCGGTGGACTTCCAGGTGGGCCGCACCGGGGCCGTCACGCCGGTCGCCCGGCTCGAGCCCGTGTTCGTCGGCGGCGTCACGGTGAGCAACGCCACGCTGCACAACATGGACGAGATCGCCCGGCTCGATCTGCACGTCGGCGACACGGTGATGATCCGCCGGGCCGGCGACGTGATTCCCCAGGTGATGGCGGTGATCACCGCCAAGCGGCCGAAGGACGCGGAGCCGGTGAGCCTGCCGGACGGCTGCCCGTCCTGCGGCAGCCCCATCGTCCGTCCCGAGGGCGAGGTCGTCGCCCGCTGCTCGGCCGGTCCGCGCACCTGTCCCGCACAGCGCAAGGAGGGGCTCAAGCATTTCGCCTCGCGGCTGGCGCTGGACATCGACGGCCTCGGCGACAAGCTCGTCGAGCAGCTCGTCGAGGCCGATCTGGTACGGGAACCGGCGGATCTGTTCCGGCTCGGCGCCGACACCCTGGCGGGGCTGGAGCGCATGGGGGAGAAGTCCGCCGCCAATCTGGTGGCCGCGCTGGAGCGCAGCCGCGAGACCACCCTGGCGCGGCTGATCTACGCCCTCGGCATCCGCGAGGTCGGCACCGCCACCGCCCAGAACCTGGCGAGCCACTTCGGCTCCCTGGAGGCGCTGATGGCGGCGGATCAGGCGGCCCTCGAGGCGGTGCCCGACGTCGGCCCGGTGGTGGCGGGGCACGTCCACGCCTACTTCCGCGACGACGAGCGCCGGGCCGCGGTGGAGGATCTGGTCGAGGTCGGCGTGCACTGGCCCGCGCCGCCCGGGGCGGGCGGCCCCGCGCCCCTCGCCGGCGAGACCTGGGTGCTGACCGGCTCCCTCGAGTCCCTGTCCCGGGACGAAGCGAAGGAACGACTCCAGGCGCTCGGTGCCAAAGTCACCGGGTCGGTGTCCGGCAAGACGGATTGCGTGGTGGCCGGCCCGGGCGCCGGCAGCAAGCTGGACAAGGCGCGCAAGCTCGACGTGCCGGTGCTCGACGAAGCGGAATTTCTGGAGATCCTGAATCGCCATGGACAAGGCGTTGGAGGCAGCGATGACGCGGGCTGAGACGGCGGCCCGGCGCCGGCCCGGTGCCCGCGGTGCGCTCGGCGCCCTCGTGCTGGCGCTGATCGGGGGCTGCAGCAGCGCGCCGCCGCGGGAGCCGGACGATCTGTGCGCCGTGTTCGAGGAGCGGCCCGGCTGGTACCACGACGCCCGTGCCGCGGAGCGCAACTGGGGCATCCCGATCCACGTCGCCATGGCCTTCGTGCATCGGGAGTCGAGCTACGTCTCCGACGCCCGTCCGCCCCGCGGCAGGCTGCTGTGGGTGATTCCGTGGACGCGTCCGTCCAGCGCCTACGGCTACGCCCAGGCGACCAACGAGGCCTGGGAGGATTACCGCCGCGACACCCGGCGGATGCTGGCCAACCGGGCGAGCTTCGAGGACGCGATGGATTTCATCGGCTGGTACAACCACCGCAGCGCCCGCCAGCTCGGCATCGCCCGGGACAATGCCTACCACCTGTACCTGGCGTACTACGAAGGCCCCACCGGCTACCGCCGGGGCGGCTGGCGCCACAAGCCTGCGGTGAAGGGCTACGCCCAGAAGGTCGCCAGCAAGGCGGCCCGCTACCAGGCCCAGCTCGACCGCTGCGAGGACGACCTCGGCGGCGGCTTCTGGCGGCGGCTGTTCTGATGGCCGTTCCGGCGGATGCTGCGATGGGTGTCGGCCTACGGCCCGGTCCGGCATGAAACCCGGGTTTCCGGACCCGGGTCGGGTTACGCTGTGGCCATGACCGGAACCGTGCTGGACGACGCGCTCAAGGGGGAAATACAGGACGCCTACCGGTCCTGGCTGGCCGCCCGCGGATTCCGCGCCCGCCGGGGCCAGCGCGAGATGATCGCTCAGGTGGCGCGGACCCTCACCGGCGACGAGCCGCGGCTGCTGGTGGTGGAGGCCGGCACCGGCACGGGCAAGACGGCGGGTTACTGTCTGCCCGCCATTCCCATCGCCCGGGCCCTCGGCAAGTCGGTGGTCATCAGCACCGCGACCGTGGCCCTGCAGGAGCAGGTCGTCCTCAGGGACCTGCCGGACCTCAAGCGCCACAGCGGCATCGAGTTCGACTTCGCCCTGGCCAAGGGCCGCGGCCGCTACGTCTGCCTGAAGCGGCTGGACGACCGCCTGCGCGACGATGCCCAGCACGCCATTCCGCTGTTCGACGAGGCGGCCGACGGCGACGACACCGCGGTGTTCCAGGCCATGCTCGAGGCCTTCGCCGGCAAACGCTGGGACGGCGAGCTGGACTCCTGGCAGGACGGCGTCGACGAGCGGGCCTGGCGCCAGGTCACCACGGATCATCGGGGCTGCACCCGCAACCGCTGCGGCTACTTCCGTCAGTGCCCGTTCTTCAAGGCCAGAACCAGCCTGGAGGGCGTCGACGTGGTGGTCGCCAATCACGACCTCGTGCTGTCCGATCTGGCCCTGGGCGGCGGCGCGGTGCTGCCGGAGCCGGAGGACACCATCTACGTGCTCGACGAGGCCCACCACCTCCCGGACAAGACCCAGCAGCACTTCGCCGCCTCCAGCCGCCTGTCCGGAACCCTGAGCTGGCTGGAGACGGTCAACACCCAGCTCGGCAGCATGGCGCAGCGCTTCGCCCGGCCCGACGACCTGCTCGGCGTCGTCACCCGGGTCGCCGGCCGGTGCGAGTCGGCCCGGGCGGCGCTCAAGACCCTGCACGGCGCGGCCGCCGCCCTCGAGTTCGTTCCCCGGGACGACACCCTGGAGATCCACCGCTTTCCCCTGGGCCGGGTGCCGGAGGCGCTGGTGCAGGGCGCCGCCGCCGCGCTGGAGCCGATGGCCGACCTGGCCGCCGATCTCGGGCAGATCCACGGGCTGCTGCAGGACGTGCTGGCGGGCGACCTGACCTGGCAGAACGGCCACGAGGCCGAGGACTGGCTGCCGGTGCTGGGCCAGCAGCAGGGGCGGGCGCTGGCCGCCGTGGCGCTGCTGCGGGACTACGCCGGCAGCGCCGACGGGGACGGCGGCGCGGGCATGCACGCCCGCTGGGCCAATCGCACGGAGTTCGACGTGGAGCTGGTGAGCGCGCCGCTGCAGCCGGGCGCGCTGCTGCGCCGTCATCTGTGGGAGCGGGCGTTCGCCGCGGTCTGCACGTCGGCGACGCTGACGGCCCTGGGCAGCTTCCAGCGGTTCTTCGACCGGGCCGGGCTGGACGGGAGCACAGCGGCCCTGACCATCGCCAGCCCGTTCGATTTTCCCAACATCGCCACGTTCACCGTGCCGGCCATGGCCTCGGATCCCCGGGACTTCCAGGGGCACAGCGACGAGGTGGCGGCGCTGCTGCCGGGGCTGGTCGGCGACGACGTGAGCGCCCTGGTGCTGTTCACGTCCTGGCGCCAGCTCAACGAGGTGCGCCGCCAGCTTCCGGACGACCTGCTGGCACTGCTGCGGTTTCAGGGCGACGCCTCCAAACAGGCCCTGCTCGACGCCCACCGGGCAGCGGTGGACCGGGGCGAGCGCAGCGTGCTGGTGGGCCTGGCCAGCTTCGCCGAAGGTCTCGACCTGCCGGACGATTACTGCCGTCACGTGGTGATCGTCAAGCTGCCGTTCGCGGTGCCTGAGGATCCGCTGGATCAGGCCATGGCGGAGTGGGCCGAGGCCCAGGGCCGCAACCCGTTCTTCGATATCGCCGTGCCCGATGCCGCGCTGCGCCTGGTGCAGGCCTGCGGCCGGCTGATCCGCCACGAAGGCGACCACGGCCGGATCACCCTGCTCGACCGGCGCATTCTCACCCAGCGCTACGGCCGGACGCTGCTGGACTCCCTGCCGCCCTACCGGATGGACCTGGGCCGGCCGCGACGCGCGGCGGGTTGACGGGCCGGACCGGATCGGCATTTTTTGGGTTGCAATACGTGAATACTCACGTATTATTCACGCCTATAACGTTGATAGGGGCGCCTGCAGGGCGCCCGCGGCGCGCCGCACGGAACACGGAGACCCTCTCACCATGAACGCGGACGTGAACCGGGAGAACGCATCGGACGAGGCGCTGGTGTTCGCGCTGCTGGAGGCGGCCGCCCGCGTCGAGCTGCGCCTGGACCGGCTGCTGTCCAACACCCGCGGCATCAGCTTCCGGGAGTACCAGCTCATCCGGGCCCTGTCCCGTCTCTACGACGGGTCCGCGACCCGGGTCGAGCTGGCGGGCGCCGTCGGCCTCACCCCGTCGGCGGTGACCCGGGCGCTGAAGCCGATCGAGAAGCTCGGCTACGTGGTCACCCAAAAGAGCGCCCGTGACGCCCGGCGCAGCCTGGCGGAGCTGACACCGGCCGGACGCGAGCTGCTCGCCGACGCCCAGGGCGCCGTGGACGACGCCATCGCCGATCTGGGTCTGGAGCACCTCGACGTGCCGGCCCTGGCCACGGCGCTGCGCGCCGTCGGCCGCGACTGACGCACCCATCGAGGAAGCACGCTCATGACGATGCCGGATCTGAACAGCGGCGCGCTGGCGCCGGTCGGCGACGAGGTCGAGGTGCCCGCGCCGATGGTCTCCGGGGCGATCCCCCGGGACCTGAACGGCACCCTGATCCGCAACGGCCCCAATCCCCTGGACGGCCGGTTCGCCGGCGCGGGCGTGCTCGACTGGTGGCCGGAAGCGGCCATGCTGCACGCCCTGACGTTCCGCGACGGCAGGGCGGTGGCGTACCGCAACCGCTGGGTGCGCACCCGGCGCTGGGCCCTGGCCGCCGGCCGGGACGACGCCGACGGGTTTCCCGACACCAATCCGAACGTCAACGTGGTCCACCATGCCGGCGCCATCCTGGCGATGGCGGAGGGCGGTGCGCCGGTGGCCGTGACCCGCGCCCTCGACGGCGCCCGGACGCCGGACTGGCTCGGGCCGTTCGCCGCCGGCTGCGGCGCCCATGCCAAACAGGACCGGCGCACGGGGGAACTGATCGCGTTCCACGCCGGCTGGGCGGCCCCGCAGGTCAAGTGCGGCGTGTACGGCGCGCAGGGCGAGGCCCTCGCCGCCATGGACGTGGCGCTCGACCCCGCGGTGTCGATACCGATGATGCACGACATCGCGATCACCGCGACCCGTACCGTGCTGCTGGACCTGAACGTCGGCTACGACCTGTCGATGCTGTCACGGGGCTACCGTCTGCCGCTGCGCTGGTTCGACGACCGGCCGGCCCGGCTCGGCGTGCTGCCGCGGCACGGCGGGCCGGTGCGCTGGTATCCGATCGAGCCCTGTTTCATTCAGCACGTCGTCAACGGCTACGACGAGGACGACGGCGCGCTGGTGCTGGAGGCGGTGCGTTATCCCTGGTACTTCCGCGCCGCCGCGGACGGCAGCTTCGAGGACGATCCCCTGGGCCTGCTGTGGCGTTACCGTCTGGAGCCGGATTCCGGCGTGGTCCGTGAGGCGCAGGTCGACGATGCCTGGCTGGAGCTGCCGCGCATCAACGAATGGCACACCGGGCGCCGCCACGACGTGGTCTACGCGGTGGAGCAGCCGACGCCCCAGGAGATGCGGGGTCTGTGCCGCCTGCAGCGCCGCACCGGCGAGCGGCAGCGCTTCGAGGTGGCGCCCGGGGACCAGAACAGCGAGCCGGTGTTCGTGGCGCGGCCTGGCGCCACCGCCGAGGACGACGGCTGGCTGCTGGCCTGCGTCTACCGCCGGGCCACCGACACCAGCGACGTGGTGATCCTCGACGCCCGGGACATCCGCGAGCCGGTCGCCACGGTGTCGCTGCCGCGGCGCATTCCGGCCGGATTCCACGGCGCCTGGATCGACGGCTGATCCGGCGGGGCGGTGCGCCGCCCCGCGCTTCACTAGGGCGCGATGTTGTGATTCACCCGGAACAGGTTGTCCGGGTCCCAGCGGCGCTTGATCTCCACCAGCCGGGCCATGTTGCCGCCGTAGGCTTCGCCGACGCGATCGGCTTCGTCGTCACCGAGGTAGTTCACGTAGGCGCCGGCGCCGAACGGCTGCACGGCGGCGAAGAAGTCCCGGGTCCAGGCCACGTTGTCCCGGTCCGCTGCCGGATCCGCCCAGCCCGTCCAGATCCCCAGGCTGAACGGCACGCTGCGATGCGGGAAGGCCGTGGCGTCGGGCGGCACCCGGCCCTGGGCGCCGCCGAGGGGCTCGATGCCGATGATGGTGAAGTCGCCGTGCAGGTCCCGGGCGTAGCGGCACACGGCGTCGATCAGCTCGTCCGGCAGCCCGGTCAGGTGCTGGGACTTCCAGTAGTAGCGCTGGCCGGTGGGATTGCCGGCGTCGAAGCTGGTCTGCAGCGCGGTGTACGGCATCGCGTCGATCACCGCCGCGATCGGGCGGCCGAACCCGGCCACGGGCTGCAGCAGCTCGCGGCCGGCGTCGACGTCGTCGGCGTGGCAGCCGACGATGGCGAGCACGGGCCGGCCCTGGTGCTCGGCGGGCAGGTCCGGCGGGGCGTTCACCACCATGGCGTAGCAGGCGATGGCGTCCGGCGCGGCTTCGGCGTAGGTCCGGTAGCGCCGCAGCACGTCCTCGGCCTGGTCGATGGGGTAGAACACCACGGCCGCGGCGACCTCCGGCCCGACCGGATGGAGCTGGAACTCCAGCGACGTCACCACCCCGAAGTTGCCGCCGCCGCCGCGCAGCGCCCACATCAGCTCCGGGTTCCGGTCGTCGCTGGCGTGCACCAGCCGGCCGTCGGCCGTCACCAGATCGGCGGACAGCAGATTGTCGCAGGCGAGGCCGTGGCGCCGGGTCAGATAGCCGATGCCGCCGCCGAGGGTCAGGCCCGCCACGCCGGTGGTGGAGACCACGCCGCCGGTGCAGGTCAGGCCGAAGGCCTGGGCCTCGTGGTCGAAGTCGCCCCACAGGGTGCCGCCGCCGGCCCGGGCGCGGCGCCGCTCGGGGTCGACGTGCACCCAGCGCATCGCCGTCAGGTCGAGCATCACGCCGCCGTCGCAGACCGCCTTGCCGCCGACGTTGTGGCCGCCGCCACGCACCGACACCGGCAGACCGGCGGTCCTGGCGGCGTCGACTGCGGCCATGACGTCGGCCGGCCCGCGACAGCGGGCGATGACCGCCGGGCGGCGGTCGATCATGCCGTTCCAGACCGCCCGGGCGGCGTCGTAGCCGTCGTCACCCGGCAGCAGCAGCGGCCCGCGATGGCGCTGGCGCAGCGCGTCCAGCGGCGCGCCCTGAAGTATCCCGTCGGCTCGAGCCATCCCCGGTTCCCCCTCGCCCTGACTACCGGCACGATAGGCGCCGTGGCCGGCGGCGTCTACGGCCGGGAACGACCCGGGTCCGGGGCGCCGTCGCCAGCAACCGACGGGAGCGGCATCGTGACGGACATTCACCGGGCGCTGGCCCTGCTGCGCAGCGGCGACTGGGAAGCCGCCCACGGCATCGTTCAGGAGGACGACTCGGTCCTGGCCTGCTGGGCGCACGGCATCGTGCATCTCATGGAGGGTGACGAAGGCAATGCCGGCTACTGGTACCGGCGGGCCGGGCGAGCGCTGCCACCGGCTTCGGCGGCGCGCATCGATGCGGAGCTGGACGCCCTCGGCGCGGCCCTGTCGGGCGCCCAGCAGTGACCGGCCGGACAACCCGGTTCAGCGCGCCGACTTGAACGCGGGCACGCTCGACACCGGGTCGCCCTCCTCGGGTACGTCCTCGAACCGGCCGGCGCTGTAGACCAGCAGACGGCGGGTGTCGAAGCGGGCGGCGGCATCGGCGAGGTAGGCGGCCAGGTCGCTGCGGGCGAGCCCGGACACCGCGTCGGCGATCCGCGCGTCGCTGTCGAAGGTGGTCACGTCCAGCATCAGGTCCTGCCACAGTCGCCGGCCCCGCTCGGCGAGGTTCCGGTCCCGCTCCGTGAGCTCGCTGATCACGCCTGCCTTGTAGGTCTCGAACGTCGCCTCCGGCATCGCGTCGACGGCGTCGATCTGCCCGGTCAGGAACGCCTGGGTGGCCTGTTCGAGCTCGGCGGGGGAGGCGACCGGCGACTGCACGATGAAGGCGAGGCCGCCGCGGTCGCGCATGGTCGGGTTGGTGGCCGCGACCACGTAGCCGAGCTGCTGCTCGGTGCGCAGGCTGGTGAAGTAGGCCTGGCCCAGCACGGCGGCGGCCAGCGCGCTGCGCGCGCGGCTCTCGAAGCTGTCGTCCGGATCCTGCAGGTACAGCGCCATGGCGGCGTCCTGGTGGTCGACCTCCAGGGCGTAGCGGTGCGCCGCGGCGACGTCGATCACCTCGGTGCCGGGGCGGGGAAAGGCGCCGAGCGGCAGGTGTTTCTGCAGCACGGCGGCGAGTGCCCAGGCGGCCTCGACGGGCAGGTTACCGTGGTGCAGGCCGACCACGTGGAACTTCGCCGCGCGGCTGGCGCGCCAGTCCAGCAGGTCCCCGGGGGTCCTGTCGGCGAGCGCCTCGGCCAGCAGCTCCGGCGGCCAGCGGTTCGACATCAGCAGGTAGGACAGGGCGCCGTAGGCCTGGGTGTACGGGCGCTCGTCGCGGTAGTTGCGCCAGTCCCGCAGCAGCTCGTCGCGCAGCACGGCGAACCGCTGCGGGTCGACGGTGGCGGACGTCAGCGCGTCGAGCACCGTGGCCAGCAGCGTGAGCTGCTTGTCGCTGTAGCCGGCGATGGACACCTGGAAGCCGTGGCCGTCGACGTCGATACCGTAGCCGAGGCCGGCCAGATAGGCCGGATAGGCCGCCTCGTTGAGGGCGTCCCGCACGATCCGGGCGTAGAGCGTGGCCATGGCCAGGTCTTCCGGCGTGCGGATGCCGCCGGGGACGCCGAGGGACAGGTACAGGTTGGCCCGGGGCGTGCCGAAGGCAGTGTCCCGGTCCGACCACAGGACCAGGCCCGGCCGGGCCACCGCCGGCTTCGGCGGCTCGGCGTCGTCGGCGAACACCTCCAGATTCTGGGGCAGATACGGGTTCGGCGGCGGCAGCGCCAGCGCCTCGCTGGCCACGTCCGCGCGGGCGGGCGTGCCGGGCTCGACGTCGTAGGGCACGTCGAACCAGGGTTCCCGCCGGGTGACCGGCACGTCCGGCCCGGCCACCTCCATGATCAGGTTGTCCGGCGTCAGCGCGTCGATGTAGCGCTGGATGAGGCCGGGATCGAACTCGGTCATCAGGTAGGGCGCCACCAGCACGTCCTCGGGCGGATAGTCGAGAAACCGGGGCGCGACC
The DNA here is from genome assembly GCA_002480525.1 of Gammaproteobacteria bacterium UBA7803. Taxonomy (GTDB): domain Bacteria; phylum Pseudomonadota; class Gammaproteobacteria; order Pseudomonadales; family Azotimanducaceae; genus UBA7803. Next base: position 71,389 of record DLCH01000016.1, read on the forward strand.
TGGTAGACGAACGCCGTGGCCGACGACTGCTCCTGGAAGCGGAAGCCCAGCTCCGCCATCCGTGCCTGTTCCTGATAGCGCCAGGCTTCCGGCGCATTCGAGCGCAGCAGCGCGACGTAGTCGAACAGGGTGTCGGTGATGGCGTCGAGGTTGCGGTAGCCGTCGTCGGTCAGCTCGATGTCGACCACCAGCAGGCTGTTGCGGTCGTCGTAGGAACCGGTGCCGGCGGCCAGGGACTCGATCCAGCCCCGGGCCTGGAGCTGCTGATACAGGCTTCCCTGCCCCTCGTGCCCCAGCAGGTTGCTGACGTACTCCGCCGGCTTCTGGCGATAGTAGGGTTCGATGCCCGGCACGGGGAAGTTGTAGGAGACCTTGTAGCCGTCCTTGACCGTGCGGTAGCGGACCGTGGCGGGAAGCTGGCCGTCCGCGAACAGCGCCGCGTCGATCGGCGCCGGACCGGCGTTGCGGTTCTCGATGCCGGCGAAGGTGGGCGCGATCCACCCGGCCATGGCGTCGAGGGGCTCGTTGGAGAGGGCCACGAGCACCATCTGGTCGGCGGAGTAGTGGGTCTCGAAGAACGCCACCAGCGCGTCCCGCACGCCGTCGTCCAGGGTCTCCAGGCTGCCGATGCTGAAGCGCGATTCCGGATGGGCCGGGTTCATCACCTGCTTCATCACCGCCTGGCCGCGCCAGCCGTCCGCCTTGAGCTGAAGCTGGTATTCCGAGTGCACGGCGTTCTTTTCCCGGGCCACGTAGTCGGCGTCGAACAGCGGGCTGATGAAGAACTGGGCGAACCGGTCCATGGCGTCCGGGAACGCTTCGGGCGCGATGTCGAAGAAGTAGTTGGTGTGGTCGCCCGCGGTGTAGGCGTTGGAGGAGCCGCCGTGGCGGGCGACGAACGCCTGGTAGCCGTCGACCTCGGGGTACTTTTCGGTGCCGATGAACAGCATGTGCTCGAGGAAGTGGGCGAGCCCCGGATAGGCGTCGGGCTCGTGGTAGCTGCCGCGGAACACGGTGAGCGACGCGGCCGCCTTGTCGGTGGCGGGATCGGAAACGAGCAGCATCCGCAGGCCGTTGTCGAGGGTCAGGAACCGGTAGTCCCGGTCGTCGTTGGGGCTGCGGCGGATCTCGACGGCGTCGTCCGGCGCCGCGCGGGCCGCCGGCGCGGCGGCCGGGGACGGCCGTGCCGGCGCGTCCTCGCTGCGGTTCTCCACCGGCGCCGGCGGCGCCGCGGTGCACGCGGCGAGCAGCAGCGCGCCGAGCAGCAGGGCGGGGCGGGGGATGAGACGAACGAGGTCGGTCACAGGCGAAACCTCCACAGCGCTGTAACGGCCGGTCGACGGGCGAACGGCGGATTATACGTGCTTTCCAGCGGGGATTCGGACAGAGTAACCAGCGTGAAGTTGCAGACCATGCTCGAAGCGCTGGGGTTGCCCGGGACGGATCCGATCGCCCGCCGGCTGGCCGGCGCCCAGCCCGAGGGGCCGCCGGACTGGATGCACCTGGCCGCCGCGGTGGCCCGGTCGCTGATGCCGCCGGCTGCCGCTGCCGCGCCAGGGGCCGCCGGTGCGCCCTGGCGGTGCTGGGGCGAAGATCCGCTGCCCCTGGTGTTCGGTGTGGCCGGCGGTCAGGGTTCCGGCAAGAGCACCTTCTCCCGTCAGCTCGTCGCCGCCCTCACCGCGTCCGGGGCGCGGGCGGTGTCCTGCTCCCTCGACGACTTCTATCTGTCGAAGGCGCGGCGCCTGGATCTGGCGCGGCGCGTCCATCCCCTGCTGGCCACCCGCGGCGTGCCCGGCACCCACGATGTCGACGCCCTGTCCGGCGTCATCGCCGGTCTGGGAACGCCAGGCGTCGTGTCCCTGCCCGGGTTCGACAAGGGCGCGGACGACCCCGTGCCGGCGGACCGCCGGCGCTTCGTCGAGGCGCCTGTCGACATGCTGGTGCTGGAAGGATGGTGCGTGGGGGCCCGGCCCCAGGCGGACGCGGACCTGGCCGAGCCGGTCAACGCGCTGGAGCGCGCCGAGGACCCGGACGGGCGCTGGCGCCGTTACGTCAACGCCGCTCTGGCCGGGGACTACGCGGCCGTGTGGGCCCGGCTCGATGCGCTGATGTTCATCGAGGTGCCCGGTCTCGACGCGGTGCGCCGCTGGCGCACGCAGCAGGAGCAGGCCCTGCCCGCCGGGCAGCGCATGGACGGCGCCGCCATCGAGCGGTTCGTGGCCCATTACGAGCGGCTGACCCGGGCGATGCGCGCCGACCTGCCGGCGCGGGCTTCGCTGCACGTGCGCCTGGACGACGATCACCGGATCGCGGCGCTGCGCGCCGGCCCGCGGCGAACGGCGCCCGACCGCCGCCCCGGCCCCCACGGCTATTCAGAGTCCATTCAGCGATAGCCACCCACAATGCCTCCCGCATCAAGCAGGTTTCCGTGGAGGTAGAACGATGATCGGTGCACGCATGGTGAGCGCAGCGGCAGTGGCGGCCCTGGTGCCGTCGATGGCCCTGGCCGACAGCCGCTATCAGTATGCCGAGGTGCTGGCCTCGGACCCGATCTACGAGACGGTGTCCTATTCCGTGCCGGTGGAGCAGTGCCGGCTCGAGGACGTGCCCTACCGGGAGGACCGGGGTCACCGGTCGGCGACCGGACCCATCGTCGGCGCCATCATCGGCGGCGCCCTGGGCAATGCCGTCGGCCACAAGAAGCGCAACAAGCAGGTCGGCACCGCCGTGGGGGCGATCCTCGGCGGCAGCATCGGCGCCGACATCGCGCGCCGCCAGCGGGAGCGCGACGGCTACGTGCGCTACACCACCCGGGAGGTCTGCGACACCACCTACGAGGAACGCTACGAGGAGCAGGTGACGGGCTACCGGGTGACCTACCGCTACGCCGGCGAGACCTATCGCACCACCCTCGACCGTGACCCCGGCGCGTCCCTGCGGGTGCGTGTCAACGTGACGCCGGTCGGTTGAGGCCCCGGGCCACTGGCGTAGAATTCGAGCATGCAGTCACGGCGCGGACCCATGACCAGACCCAGCCCAGCCCGGCGTACCCGCCGGCCCGCCCCGTGGCGGGCCGTGGCCGCCCTCGCCCTGGTCTGCGGGCTGCTGCCGGGGATGGCGTCGGCCGCACCGGACTGGCGGTCGGACGCCCTGGAGCCCAACACGCTGGTGCGTCCGCCCGGCATCACCGTGGAGCGGTGCGCCAACATCGTGCGCCGGGAGACCGGCGGCCGCGTGCTATCGGCCACGCCGGTGGAGCGCGGCGGACGGCGCGGCTGCGAGGTCCGGGTGCTGGTGGACGGCAAGCGGGTCCGCAGCCTGTTCGTCGACAGCCAGGGCCGCATCCGCGACTGAGGAACGAGCCATGCGAATACTCATCGTCGAGGACGAGGCCGAGCTGCAGCGCCAGCTCAGGGACAAGCTCAAGAGCGGCGGCTTCGTGGTGGACACCGCCGAGGACGGCGAGGAAGGTCTGTACTACGGCCGCGAGTACGACTACGAGGCCGCGGTCGTCGACCTCGGGCTGCCGAAGCTCGGCGGCATCGACCTGATCCGGCGGCTGCGCGAGGACGACCGGCGCTTCCCCATCCTGATCCTCACCGCCCGGGGCCACTGGCAGGACAAGGTCGAGGGGCTGGAGGCCGGCGCCGACGACTATCTCACCAAGCCGTTCCAGATGGAGGAACTGCTGGCGCGGATCAACGCGCTGGTGCGTCGCGCCGCGGGCTATGCCTCGCCCGTGATGGCGAGCGGGCCCATCGCCCTGGACACGGCCAAGAAGGAGCTGCGGCTCAACGACGACCCGGTGGAGCTTACCGCCTACGAATACCGGGTGCTCGAGTACCTGATGCTCAATCCCGGCCGGGTGGTGTCCAAGGCCGAGCTCACCGACCATCTCTACGAGCAGGACTTCGAGCGCGACAGCAACGTCATCGAAGTGTTCGTCGGCCGGCTGCGCAAGAAGCTCGACCCCCACAACCCGATCCGCACCGTGCGCGGCCAGGGTTACCGGTTCACCGAGGAGTACGCCGGGGAGGGTGGTGGTTGAGGGCCGGCATTCAGGCCCGGCTGCTGCTCACCACCACGCTGGTTCTCGGCACTTCCCTGACCCTGGCGGGTCTCGTCCTCGACCGCTCGGTGCGGCTGTCGACCCTGTCCGGGGCCGAGGAGCAGCTCCGGCTCGTCATCTACTCCCTGATGGGCGCCGTCGAGACCGCCGATGCCCGGCTGGGCGTGCCGGACCCGCTGCCGGAGCCGCGGCTCGGCCAGGCCGAGAGCGGGCTGTACGCCTGGATCACCGGCGCTGACGGCAGCCTGCGCTGGCGGTCGCCGTCCGTGGTCACCGGCGACGTCGGCCCGCCGGCCATGGCCGGCGGCCTGGAGCCCGGCGAGTTCCGCTTTCTCGACGAGCCCGACGCCCAGAACGGCCTGCTGCGGCTGGCCTACGCGGTGATCTGGGAGGACGCCGGCGACCGCAGCGGCGAATCGGTGCTGACCTTCCACGTCGCCGCCGACTGGACGCCGTTCCGGGCCACCATCCAGAGCTTCCGGCGCAATCTGTACGTGGGCATCGCGCTGGTGACGGCCCTGTTCGTCGTGGCCCAGGTGCTGGCGGTGCGCTGGGGGCTGCGGCCGCTGCGCACCATGGCCCAGGAAGTCCGGGAGATGGAGGAGGGCCGGCGTCAGCGCCTGTCGGAAGCCTATCCGGTGGAGCTGACCGGCCTGGCCCAGAATCTCGACCGCTTCGTCGCCCACGAGGAGCGCAGCCGCAGCCGTTACCGCAAGGCCATGGAGGACCTGGCCCACAGCCTGAAGACGCCCCTGGCGGTGATCCGCAACGCCCTGGAACGGGTGCCCGAGGACCCGCGGACGCTGCTGACGGAGCAGCTCGACCGCATGCAGAGCACGGTGACCCACCAGCTCTCCCGGGCGTCGGTCACCGGGCCGGTGATCGTCGGCCGGCCGGTCGACGTGGGCGGACTGGTGGACCGGCTGCTGCGGGCCCTGACCATCGCCTACCGGGACCGGCCCATCGACGTCGAGGTGGATCTGCCGCAGCCGTGCCGGGTGCGCGGCGACGAGCGCGACATCATGGAGATCCTCGGCAATCTGCTGGAGAACGCCTTCAAGTACACCCGCTCCCGGGTGCGCATCGGCGGCGCCGTGGACGGCGGGCTGACCCTCACCGTGGAGGACGACGGGCCCGGCATTCCGGCCGAGGTGCGGCGCGCCGTGCTGGACCGGGGCACCCGGGCCGACGAGGTGCAGCAGGGACAGGGCATCGGCCTGTCGGTGGTGGCGGAGCTGGTGGAGCTCTATCACGGCGCCCTGCGCATCGAGGAGAGCGGCCTCGGCGGCGCCCGGCTGGTGCTCACGCTGCCGGTGGCGCGGCAGACGTCGTGAACCCGGGCCGGCCCGGGCGCAGGCTTGGCAGGATCGCCGGCGCCACGTAGGCTTCGCCCCTTCGACCAATCCGGGGAGACCACACCTGATGCGACGTATCGTGCTGGGGCTGCTGACGTTCGCCGCGTCGTCCACGGGTGTCGCGGTGGCCGCGCCCGCCGGGGCGCCCGGGGCCGGACCCATCGAGGAGGTGGTGGTGCGCTCGACCCGTCTCGAGCGCAGGGAGCTGCTCGCGCCGCTGGCGGTGAGCGTGGTCTCCGGCCAGGACATCCAGCTCGCCCGGCAGCAGCTCGGCATCGACGAGGCGCTGAACCGGGTGCCGGGCGTGTTCTTCCAGAACCGGTACAACTTCAACCAGGACCTGCGCATCTCGATTCGCGGATTCGGCGCCCAGGCCCAGTTCGGCATCGCCGGCGTGCATCTCACCGTGGACGACATTCCGGTCACCACGCCGGACGGCACGGCCCAGGTGGACGATCTCGACATGGGCTCCATGGGCCGCGTCGAGGTGGTGCGCGGGCCGGCCGGGGCGCTGTACGGCACCTCCGCCGGCGGCGCCATCAACATGTACTCCGAGGCGCCGGCGGCGGAGCCGTTCGTCGAGCTGCGGGCCATGGCCGGCGAGTACGGCACCGAGCGCTATCAGCTCAAGGCCTCGGGCCAGCGCGACCGGCTCGGCTACCTGGCCAGCGTGAACTACCTCAACGTCGACGGCTTCCGGGATTTCGCCGAGAACGAGGCCACCATCTTCAATACCAAGGTCGACTACGACGTCGACGACACCCTGCGCGTGTCCGCCGTGGTCGCCGGTGTGCACTCGCCGCTGGCCCGGGACCCGGGCGCGCTGACGCCCGCCGAGCTGGAGAGCGGCCCGCGGGACCAGGCGCGCAGCCTGAACGTGCGCTGCAACGTCCGCGAGGTGGTGGACCAGTACCGCGCCGGGGTGGTGGTGGCCAAGGACTTCAGCGAGGCCCACAGCGTCAAGCTGCGCGGCTACGGCCTGACCCGGGACTTCGACGGCAACCTGCCGTGCCCGTTCGTCGGCCACACCGCCTTCGACCGGGACTTCCTCGGCGCCGGCGCCGAGTACGCCTTCACCGGTGCCCTGGCGGACCGGCCGCTGCGCCTGGTGACCGGCGTCGAGATCACCGACCAGGAGGACGACCGCCAGGGCTGGGCGGCGAGCCCCCTGGGCGTGCGCGGCGACCTCGAGGAAGACCAGTTCGAGCTGGTGGACACCGTCAGCGCCTATGCCCTGGCCGAGCTCGCGGTCACCGACGCGGTGCTGGTGAGCCTGGGGGCGCGCTACGTGGACGTGGACTTCGAGCTGGACGACCGCTTTCTGGCCGACGGCGACAACTCGGACTCGGTGTCGTTCTCGGAGTTCACCCCCACGGCGGGCGTCACCTGGATCGTCCGGGACGGGCTGAACCTGTACGCCAGCCTGTCGACCTCCTTCGAGACGCCGACCTTCGCCCAGCTCGGCGATCCCACCGGCGGGCCCGGCATTAACCAGGGCGTCGACGCCCAGACGTCGACCAACTACGAGATCGGCGCCAAGGGCAGGCTCGGCGACCGGCTGCAGTATTCGGCGGCGCTGTTCTCCATCGACCTCGACGACCAGCTCGTGCCGTTCGAGCTGGCCGACGACGTGTTCTACCGCAATGCCGGCGAGTCGAGCCGCGACGGCTTCGAGCTGGCCCTGGACTACCGCTTCGACGAGCGCTGGTCGGCGGCGTTGGCCCTGACCCTGAACGACTTCCAGTTCGACGACTACACCGCGTCCGGCGTGGTGCTGGACGGCAACGAGACCCCCGGGGTGCCCGAGAGCCAGCTGTTCGTCGAGCTGGCCTACCGGCATCCGGAGGGCTGGTACGCGGTGGGCGACCTGCTGCACGTCGGCCGTTTCTACGCCGACGACGCCAACAGCGACGCGGCCCGGGTGGACGACTACCGGGTGGCGAACCTGCGCGGCGGACGCCGGTTCCTGGTCGGCGGGCTGCCGGTGAACCTGTTCGCCGGGGTGAACAACCTGTTCGACGAGGAATACTTCTCGAACGTCCGCCTCAACCAGACCTTCAACCGGTACTTCGAACCGGCGCCGGACCGGCACGTCTACGGCGGGTTCTCCATCCGCTTCTGATGCCCCGTGGCAGGTCCGGCCCGGGCGGCCGGGCCCGCCGTCACAGCAGGGCGGTCAGCGCCCTGAAGAACCGTTCCCGGAGCGCCTCGGCGGCGCCGTCCTTGGGGCCGACCCGGCACCAGGCGGCGGCCATGGCCTCGGGGGATTCCTCGCCGCCGGCGCCGCTCAGGCCGGCCTGCAGCCGCTGCACCTGAACTTCGAGGCGCAGCGGCTCGTCCTCTGCCGGCGAGCCCAGGCCGGCGGCCAGCTCGGCCTGGACCGTGAGCCGCCGCAGCGTGTCGATGTCCGCGGGCGCGGCGCCGGCCGTCCCGGCACGCGCACGGACGATGTCGTCGGCCAGGCCCTCGGGGCGGTCCAGCTCCGCGACGGCGCGGCCCTCGAGTTCCGCCCGGCTCGCCTCGGCGTCCCACCGGGCCAGGGCCTCGAGCCCGGCTCTCACCGAGGCCAGCTCGGCCTCGCGCAGCAGTCCCTGGTAGCGTTCCGTCAGCTCGCGGACGCGGCCCTGCAGCTCCCGCCGCCGCGCCGCGGGCAGCCGGTCGGCGGCATCCATGTCCCGGCGGAAGGCGCGCAGCACCTCGGCGCTGGCCGTTTCGGCCGTGGTGGTGGCCAGGCTCGCCGCGAATCCGTCGAGCACCTGCTGCAGCCGCCCGGCCAGCGCGTCGATCTCCGCGTCGGCGGCGTGACGGGCGTCGTCGCGGGCGGCGAACACCCGGTCGCAGGCCTTGCGGAAGGCCTGCCAGAGCTGCTGATCGGGGCGCCGGGGGGTGATGCCCACCGCCTGCCAGCGGCTCTGCAGGGCCTTGGCGCGGGAGACCTTGTCGGCGACGTCGCCATCGTCCGCGGCGAGCGCCTCCGCCTCGGCGACGATGGCCTGCTTGAGGGACAGGTTGCGGTCCCATTCCGCCTTGACCCGGTCGTGGAGCTGATTCTGCAGCGCCTCGAAGCGCTGCTCCACGGCCTTGCCGCGGCGCCGGTCCACCGGCTGCAGCCGGCGCCATTCCTGGCGGGCGGTGCGCATGATCTTCTCGGCCGCCTTCATGTCCGCCTGGCGCCAGTCCGTCTCCTCGAGATAGCGGGCCAGCTCGTCGCACAGTCGCTCGCGCTCGGCCAGGTTGGCCTGGCGCTCGGCGTCCTGCTCGGCGAACCAGGCCCGGCAGGTCTCGAAGGCCCGTTCGGCGGCGGCGTTGAAGCGGTCGGCCAGACGGCCGTCCACGGCCTGGGTGATCGGTCCCAGGGCCTGCCACTCCCCGCGCAGCGCCTTGATGCGCGCCGCCTGGTCGGGCGGTGCCAGGGGCTGGTCGGCGAGCGCGGTCATCGCGTCCACCAGGGCTTCCCGTTTCGGCGTGGTGGCGAAGGTCTGCCAGTCCTTCAGCTCGGCGAGCCGGGCCGATTGCCTCGCGAACGCCCGCGCCTCGTCCCGGATGGCCCGTCGCGGCAGCGCATCGTGCAGGGTCCGGGCCTCGGCGACCAGGCGGCGGGCGTCGGCCAGGTGGCCGTCGTCGATGGCACGGGTCAGTGCCTCGAGCCGGTCGGACAGGGCCGTGCGGTCTTGTTCGAGGCGCCGATCCGCGGTCTGCAGTGATTCCCGCAGCGTGCCGACGGCGTCCAGCCGGGCGGCCAGAGCCGGCGCCGGCGGCGCCCAGGCGGGCCAGGCCACGGTCTGCGCCAGGCGCTCGATCCGGCGGACCAGGCCGCGCCGCCGTTCCACCTCGTCCCAGTCCGGCGACGGGACGTCCAGATCCAGCGGCGGCAGCGCGTCGGCGCCGGCGCTGGCGGCATCGGACAGTGCCTGCCGGAGCCGGTCGTGGGCGTCGGCCAGCTCCCGGAACCGGTGGGAAACGGATTCGAACACCGCGTGCTGGGCCGGGGCCGGCGGGCGCTGGTCGGCCGCGGTGAGCCAGCGCTCGGTCAGCGCCTGGCGCTCGGCGGCCAGCGCCTCGAAGGGCTCGGCGGAGGCCAGCCGGCGGTCGAGGGCCTCGAAGGCGTCGACCAGCGGCTCGAAGGGGTCGGGTCCGTCGGCGGCGACGGCGTCGTCCCGGGCGGCGGCAGCCTGCGCGTCGGCGGCCGGTTCGGGCGGCGGTTCGGGCTCCAGGGCGGGCAGATCCGCCGGGGACGGCCGCAGCCCTTCCAGATCGTCGAGGCGCTCGCCGAAGGCGGCGAGGGCCTCGCGCTGGGCCGCGTACTCGTCGAGGGCCGAGACGAGCCGCCGGTGCAGTTCGTGCACGCGTTCACGGCCGGGCCGGTCGTGAATGTCGCCGGCGGCGCGTGCCAGTGATGCGGCCAGCTCCTCGGCCCTGGCGCGGCTCGCGGCGGCGTCGTGCTGCAGTGTGCGGCGCTCGTCCAGCAGGCGGCGCGCGTGACGGTTGACGGTCTTGTCCCGGTTGCGGGACGCCTTTTCCAGGGCCGACAGCCCGGCGGCGCGGCGCAGCGCCGGCAGCGCCAGCACCGCGTCGCGCAGCTCGTCCCGGGCGGCGAGCGCCAGCGCCGCCAGGGCGTCGGCGTCGTCGATGCGCGCCAGCCGATCGCGGCGCTCCGCTTCGGGGAGGGCGGCCAGCTCGGCCGCGAGCAGCCGCGGACGGTCGACGCCGGCGTCGCTGCCGCCGCCGAGTTCCACCAGGCGCCGCACGGCGGCGGCGCCCAGCCGCGGGTCGTCGACCAGGGCCTCGACCCGCTGCGGGTCCTGCAGACGCGCCAGGCAGGCCTGGCGCACCCCGTCGTCGGGGTCCTGGGCGAGCAGGCGCTCGAGCTCGGCGGCGAGTTCCGCGGCGCCGTTCTCGTCCAGCGCGAGCACCGCCGCCCGCCGGGCGGCGGGATTCGGATCGTTCAGTCCCCGGCGGCCCTTGAACAGGCGGCGCAGCATGTCACGGCCTCACTCGAAGTGGCGGGCTTCCCACCAGGGGAAGAACTCGGGCATGTCCTGGCTGACCTTGCCGGGGAAGCGCGGTTCGCGTTTCTCGAGGAACGATTCCACGCCCTCCCGGGCGTCCGCGGACCGGCCGGTGTAGTAGACGCCCCGGGAATCGATCTTGTGCGCCTCCATCGGGTGATCGGCGCCCAGCATGCGCCACATCATCTGCCGCACCATGGCCACCGACACCGCGGAGGTGTTGTCGGCGATGTCCCGGGCGATGGCGCGGGCGGCGGGCAGCAGATCCTCCGGCGCGTGCAGGCTCTTCACCAGTCCGCCGTCGAGCGCTTCCTGGGCTGGGAACACGCGGCCGCTGTAGCACCACTCCAGCGCCTGGCTGATGCCGACGATGCGCGGCAGGAAGTAGCTGGAGCAGGCCTCGGGGACGATGCCCCGGCGGGCGAACACGAAGCCGAACTTGGCGTTCTCCGAGGCGAGCCGGATGTCCATGGCGAGCTGCATGGTCACGCCCACGCCCACCGCGGCACCGTTGACGGCGGCGATGATCGGCTTCTTCAGCTCGAAGATGCGCAGGGTCAGCAGGCCGCCGCCGTCCGGATGCAGGCCGCTGGCCCGATCGTCGCGGCCGTCGGCGTTGAAGGTGTCGCCGCCGGCGCCGAGGTCCGCGCCGGCACAGAACGCCCGGCCCTCGCCGGTGACGATGATGCAGCGCACGTCGTCGTCCGCGTCGGCGCGGTCGAAGGCGTCGATCATCTCCTTGAGCATCTCGCCGGTGAAGGCGTTCATCCGCTCGGGGCGGTGCAGGGTCAGGGTGAGGATGCCGTCTTCGACGTCGTAACGGATGGTGTTGTAGCTCATGGGGCGGCTCCTCTGTGATGAATTCGGCGGGCGCCTGGCGGGCGCCGGGGCGGGGTATGGTGCCCTCTCCGGGGGCGTATTTCCACGGGGTTCGCGGCTATCCGCCTTCGCCGCGGTGCGGCTACGGCGTGACTTTGCGGCGTGACTTTGCGGCGTGACTTTGCGGCGTGGCTGCGCCCGGGGCGTTGCGCGATAATCGGAGCATCACAGAGCTGGGGAGAGCGTGGTATGTCGGATCTGAACGCTTTTCGGGAAGAGACCCGGGCCTGGCTGGAGGAATTCTGTCCGCCGGGGGCCCGGGGGCCGGGGGAGATCGCCACGGGCAGCACCAAGGTGGAGATCGAGAACCCGGACGTGCGGATCTGGCTCGAGCGCATGGCCGAGCGGGGCTGGACGGTGCCGACCTGGCCGAAGGCCTATGGCGGCGGCGGGCTCAGCCTGGACGAGGCGCGGGTGCTGTACGACGAGATGGGGCGGATCGACGCCCGCCCGCCGCTGGTGAACATGGGCACGCGCATGCTCGGGCCGACCCTGCTCGAGTTCGGCACCGAGGACCAGAAGCGCCGCCACCTCACCCGCATCGCCGAGGGTCGGGCCGCCTGGTGTCAGGGGTACAGCGAGCCCGGCGCGGGCTCGGACCTGGCGAGCCTGCGCACCCGGGCCGAGGACCGGGGCGACGAGTTCGTCATCAACGGCCAGAAGATCTGGACCTCGGGAGCCCAGAACGCGGACTGGATGTTCGCCCTGGTGCGCAC
>DLCH01000016.1:83715-101902 GCA_002480525.1 Gammaproteobacteria bacterium UBA7803
TGGATGTTCGCCCTGGTGCGCACCGATCCGGCGGCGCCAAAGCACCAGGGCATCAGCTTCGTGCTGCTGCCCATGGACCAGCCCGGGGTGACGGTGCGGCCGATCCGGCTGATCTCCGGCACGTCGCCGTTCTGCGAGACCTTCTTCGACAATGCCGTCGCCAGCAAGCAGGACCTGGTGGGAGAGCTCAACCAGGGCTGGACCGTGGGCAAGCGGCTGCTCCAGCACGAGCGCTCGGGACAGGGCGGGCTCGGGCCGCGCACCGGCCGGGCCCAGCCCGTCGGCGTGACGGTGGACCTGGACGTCGCCGAGACCGCGCTGCGTTATCTCGGCGAGCGGGACGGCCGCATCGCCGATCCGGATCTGCGCGCCCGGGTGATCGACTGGAAGATGGCGAGCAAGGCGTTCGGCCTGACCCAGCAGCGGGCCGGCGAGGAGAACCGGGCCGGCGGCGCGCCGGGCGAGGCGACGTCGATCTTCAAGCTGTACGGCTCCACCCTGGCCCGCGAGCGCCAGGACCTGCTGGTGCAGCTCATGGGCCTGCGGGGCGTCGGCTGGGACGGTGAGGGCTTTGCCGACGACGAGCTCGGCGCCATGCGGTCGTTCCTCGCCAGCCGTGCCGTCACCATCTACGGCGGCACCAACGAAGTGCAGCAGAACATCATCGCCAAGCGCGTGCTGGGCCTGCCGGACTGAGGAGGCCACGCGCGCCGATGAGTGCGGATTCGCCGTCACCGCCGTTCGAAGACCCGGCGTTCTTCCGCCAGGCCGTCGAGCTGGGCCTCGACGTCGTGCTGCTGCTCAACGGCGAAGGCCGGATCGTCTACGAGAATCCCGCCATCGAGCGGCTGCTGGGCTATCCCGTCGAGCAGCGGCTGCAGATGTCCGCCTTCGACCTGATGCACCCGGACGACATGCCGGCAGTGCGGGAAGCCCTCGGCCGGGTCGTCAGCGGCGCCGTGGACGCGCTGACCATGGAGGTGCGGTTTCAGCACCGCGACGGCGACTGGCGCCACATCGAGGCGGCGACGCGGCCGTGGGTGCGCGGCGGCGAGACCTTCGTGCTGGTGAACGTGCGCGACGTCACCGACCGGCACCGCTCCACCCAGGCGCTGGCGCGCAGCAACGAGCTGCTCGGCAAGATGCTCCGCTCGAGCCGCAACATCGTCTCGCTGACCCGTGCCGCCAACGGCGAGTTCGTCGAGGTGAACGACGAGTGGCTGCGCGTGAGCGGCTACCGGCGTGACGAGGTGATCGGCCGTACCGCCGACGAGCTGGGCATCTGGGGCGACGCGCCGAACCGCGAGCGGCTGCTGCGGGACATCCGGGCCGGCGGCGGCCGGCTGCGCGACTACGAGATCCGGACCTATCCCCGGGCCGGCGCCGTCGAGTTCGTCATCAACGTGGAGACCCTCGATCTCGACGGCGAGCCCCACATTCTGATGACGGGCACCGACGTCACCGAGAGCCGCAAGGTCGAGGCGCAGCTCCGCCAGGCGCAGAAGATGGAGGCCCTCGGCCATCTGACGGGGGGCGTGGCCCACGACTTCAACAACCTGCTGTCCGTGGTGATGGGCAATGCCGAGCTGCTGCGGGACGCCAGCGGCGACGAGCGGCTGGTCCGGCTGGCCGAGACCATCATCGAGGCCGCCGACCGGGGCGCCGCCCTGACCGCCCAGCTGCTGGCCTTCTCCCGGCGCCAGACCCTGGCGCCGAGCGCGGTGGGGCTCGAGGACGTGGTGTCGGCCATGATGCCCCTGCTGCAGAGCACGCTGCCGCCGAGCTTCCGGGTGGAGGTCGAGCACGCCGCGGCCTGGCCCGCCCTGGTGGATCGATCCCAGCTCGAGAACGCGCTGCTCAACCTGGTGCTGAACGCCCGGGACGCGATGCCGGACGGCGGCCGCGTGGTGATCGGCACCGGCGGCGTGCAGGTGGCGCCGGACACCCACCGGACGCTGGACGTGGCCCCCGGCGACTATGCGTTCCTGGCCGTCACCGACAGTGGCACCGGCATGCCCGAGGAGATCCGGGCGCGGGCCTTCGACCCGTTCTTCACCACCAAGGCGCCGGGCCGCGGCACCGGGCTGGGCCTGAGCATGGTCTACGGCTTCGTCCGTCAGAGCGGCGGCGACGTGACGATCGGCGACGGGCCGGGGGGCGGCACGGTGGTCACGCTGTATCTGCCCCGCGCCAGCGACACAGGCGACGACGGCGCCGGCGACGCCGAGGCGGAACCGACGGGCGGCCCCGAGACCATCGTCGTGCTGGAGGACGAGCCGGCCATCCTCGAGGTGGTGCGGCGGATGCTCGCCGACCTGGGCTACCGGGTGCTCACCGCCGCGGACGAAGCGGCGCTCGAGCAGGTGCTGGCCGGGGAGGAGGCGGTGGATCTGCTGATCTCGGACGTCATGCTGACCGGATCGCGGCGCGGGCCCGAGATCGTCCGGGCGGCCCAGACCGGGCGCCCGGGCATGGCCGCCCTGCTGATCTCCGGGTTTCCCGCGGATGGCGCCGGTGACGCCGCCGGCCGGGACCTGCCGGCGCCGATTCTGGCCAAGCCGTTCACCCGCCAGGCGCTGGCCCGGGAGGTGCGCGCGGCGCTGCGCCGCCGGCGCCGGCCTGCGGCGTCCTGATCCCGGTGGACGAGGCGGCGAATCCGGCCCCGGGCCGGCGAATTTCCCGCTTGGACCACCAGCCGCGTGTTGGGGCATCATACGCGCTGATTTTCTGGGGGTAGCCATGGACTTTTCATTGACCGAAGAACAGACACTGCTGCAGGACAGCGTGTCCCGGTTCGTGCAGAACGATTACGGTTTCGAGGCCCGGCAGAAGCTGGTGCGCCAGGAGCCCGGGTTTTCCACCGACCACTGGGCCAAGTTCGCCGAGCTCGGCTGGCTCGGGGTGCCCTTCTCCGAGGAGGACGGCGGCTTCGGCGGCGGGGCCGTGGAGCTGATCCTGATGATGGAGCAGTTCGGCAAGGGTCTGGTGGTGGAACCGTTTCTGCCCACGGTGGTGCTGGCCGGCGGCGCCATCGCCCTGGCCGGCAGCCAGGACCAGAAGGCGGCGCACCTGCCCGGCATCGTCGACGGCAGCACCCAGGCGGCGCTGGCCTTCGCCGAGCCCCAGGGCCGCTACAACCTGGCCGACCTCACGACCACGGCCAAGGCCGACGGCGACGGCTGGGTGATCGACGGCTACAAGGCCGTGGTGCTGAACGGCCCGTCGGCGGACCTGCTGGTGGTGTCCGCCCGCACCGGCGGCGGCCAGCGCGATGCCGACGGCGTATCCCTGTTCCTGGTGCCGGCCGACGCCGCCGGCATCGATCGGCGTGACTATCCCACCGTCGACGGCCTGCGCGCCTCGGAGATCACCTTCGCCGGCGTCAAGGTCGGCGGCGATGCGCTGCTCGGCGAGGCCGGCGCGGCCCTGCCGGTGCTCGAGCAGGTGATCGACCGGGCCATCCTGGCCGTGGGCGCCGAGGCGGTCGGTGCCATGGAGGTCGCCTACAAGGCCACCGTCGAGTACACCAAGCAGCGCGAGCAGTTCGGTCAGCCCATCGGCCAGTTCCAGGTGCTGCAGCACCGCATGGTGGACATGTTCATGGAGCACGAGCAGTCCAAGTCGCTGATGTTCATGGCGGCCATGCGCATGGACGAGGGCTACGGCGACGCCGCGAAGAAGGCGGTGTCGGCGTTCAAGGTCCAGGTCGGCAAGTCCGGCCGTTTCGTCGGCCAGCAGGCCGTGCAGCTCCACGGCGGCATGGGCATGACCGACGAGCTGTCGGTGGGCCACTACTTCAAGCGGCTGACCACCATCGACACCCTGTTCGGCAACGTCGACTTCCACCTGAAGCGGTTCGGGCGTCTGTAATGGCCCGCTGGGACCGCGGCGACACCCGGACCATCCCCGAGTGGTTCTTCGAGGCGGTGGAGACACCCCACGTGGACCGCACGGTGGAGGTGGACGAGTGCGACGTGGCCTACCAGCTCTGGGGCGTGCACGACACCGCCAAGCCCGGCGTGCTGTTCGTGCACGGCATGAACGCCCATGCCCACTGGTGGGACTTCATCGCCCCGCAGCTCCTCGACCGCTACCGCTGCGCGGCGATGAACCTGACCGGCATGGGCGACTCCGACTACCGCTACGAGTACGACGGCGCCACCTATGCCGAGGAGATCAAGGCCGTGTGCGATCACGCCGGCTTCGGCGACGACGTGGCGGTGGTGGCCCACAGTTTCGGCGGCAACATGGCGGTGAAGGCAGCCGGGCTGTTCCCGGGCCGCTTCGGCTCGCTGATCCTGGTGGACTCCGGCATCCGCGACCCGGACGAGCCGGTGCCGGACCGCCCGGCCATGGGCGGGCGCGCCAAGGTCTATCCGGACCGGGAGTCCGCCATGGCCCGGTTCCGGCTGCAGCCGCCCCAGCCCTGCGAGAACGAGTACATCCTGCAGTACATCGCCCGCAACTCCCTGATGCCGGTCGACGGCGGCGGTTTCGCCTGGAAGTTCGACGAGGACCTGCCGGACACCCTGAAGAACGTCGAGCGGCACGCCGACGACTACCGGGCGCTGGAGCTGCCCGTGGGGCTGATCTACGGCGCGCAGAGCGATTATTTCTCCTCGCGCACCCTCGACTACACCCGCTCGCTGATTCCGGGCGACGTGCCTGCGGTGGGCATCGAGGACGCCCGCCACCACGTGTTCCTCGACCAGCCGCTGGCCTTCGTCGACGCATTGAAGGGAATGCTCGACACCCTCAAAGGTTGACCATGTCCCTCTGTAGGAGCGGCCTCCCGGCCGCGATAACATGCGGAATGGAATCGCGGCCGGGAGGCCGCTCCTACAGCGGGGAGTGACCGGCGCATGAAACGCTTCACCATGCCGGCGGAATGGGCCCCGCACCAGGGCACCTGGTTCTCCTGGCCCCACAACCCCGACACCTGGCCGACCCAGCTCGAGGCCACCCAGCGGGCGCTCGGCGAGGCCGTGGCGGCGCTGTCCGCGGAAGAGCATGTGTGGATCAACGTGTTCGACGACGACCATGCCGCGGCGGTGCGCGCGCGACTGCCGGCGCACACCCGGCTCGACGCCGTGTCCTTCGAGACGATTCCCACCAACGACGCCTGGTGCCGGGATCACGGCGCCATCTTCGTCACCGACGGCGACGGCCGCCTCACCGCGCTGAACTTCGGCTTCAACGCCTGGGGCGACAAGTACCCGCCCTACGACCTCGACGACGCCGTGCCGCCGCAGATGGCCGGCCGCCTCGGCGCGCCGGTGGTGACGGTGCCTCACGTGCTGGAAGGCGGCTCCTTGGACGTCAACGGCGCCGGCGCGCTGCTCACCACCAGCCAGTGCCTGCTGCACCCCAACCGGGCGCCGGGCCGGGGGCCGCGCAGCCGCGGCGAGATGGAGGCGCTGCTGCACGAGTACCTGGGCGCCGAGCAGGTGTTCTGGCTGGGCGACGGCATCGTCGGCGACGACACCGACGGGCATGTCGACGACATCACCCGGTTCGTCGCCGAGGACACGGTGATCACGGCGATGGAGCCAGACCCCGGCGACCCCAACCACCGGCCGCTGCAGGACAACCGCGAGCTGCTGGAGACTTTCCGGCTGGCGGACGGACGCAGCCTGAAGGTGGTGGAGATTCCCATGCCCGAGCCGGTCACCCTGGACGGTGAGCGGCTGCCGGCGAGCTACGCCAACTTCCTGATCGCCAACGGCCTGGTGCTGGTGCCCGTGTTCGGCTGCGACCGGGACGGCGACGCCCTGGCGATCATCGAGTCCTGCTTCCCGGGCCGCCGGGTGGTGGGCATCGATTGCCGCGACGTGGTGGTCGGCCTCGGCACCCTGCACTGCCTCAGCCAGCAGGTCCCGGCCGTGTGACGGCGCCGGCGCCGGCGTTTGCACGGCCCGGCGGCCGGTCGTACCCTAATCCCGCACTCACCATCCAGGAGGGGCCGTTGGCCGCCATCAAGGACTTCATGGACCACCACTACCGCCACTTCAACGCGGCGGCGATGGTGGACGCGGCGCGCGCATACGCTGCGCACGTGGACTCGGGCGGAAAGATGATGGTGACGCTGGCCGGGGCCATGAGCACGGCGGAGCTGGGCCTGTCCCTGGCCGAGATGATCCGCCGGGGCAAGGTCCACGCCATCACCTGCACCGGCGCCAACCTCGAGGAGGATCTGTTCAACCTGGTCGCCCACGACCACTACGTGCGCGTGCCCGGCTACCGCTATCTGACGGCGGCCGAGGAGGAGGAACTGCTGTCCCGGCACCTCAACCGCGTCACCGACACCTGCATTCCCGAGGAAGAGGCCATCCGCCGCATCGAGCACGCCATCCTGGCGGAGTGGTCCGCGGCCGAACAGGCGGGCGAACGCTATTTCCCCTACGAGTACATGTACCGGATGCTCCGTTCCGGCGTGCTCGAGGAGCACTACCAGATCGACCCGAAGGACTCCTGGCTGGTCGCGGCCTGCGAGAAGGACCTGCCCATCATCGTGCCGGGCTGGGAGGATTCGACGCTCGGCAACATCTTCGCCGCCCACGTCATCAACGGCGACCTCCAGAGCGCCCAGACGGTGAAGAACGGCATCGAGCACATGATGTTCCTGGCCCGGTGGTACCGGGAGGCGACCGCGGACAGCACCATCGGCTTCTTCCAGATCGGCGGCGGCATCGCCGGCGACTTTCCGATCTGCGTGGTGCCGATGCTCGAGCAGGACCTGCTGATGCAGGACATTCCGCGCTGGGCCTACTTCTGCCAGATCAGCGATTCCACCACCAGCTACGGCTCCTATTCCGGCGCCGTGCCGAACGAGAAGATCACCTGGGGCAAGCTCACCGCGGCGACGCCCAGCTACATCGTGGAGTCCGACGCCACCATCGTCGCTCCGCTGATGTTCGCCTACATCCTGGAGCAGTGATGGCCGACACGGACGCCGTTTCCGCCTGGTCCGCTCAGCAGGCCGAGTCGCTCTATGCCATGGAGACCTGGGGCGACGGGTTCTTCCACGTCAACGAGGCCGGCCACGTGGCGGTGCGGCCGCGGCCCGGCTCGGACCTGACCATCGACATCCCGGAGGTGATTGCCGCCGCCCAGGAGGAAGGGATGACGATGCCGCTCATCATCCGCTTCCAGGACGTGCTGCGCGCCCGGGTGCGCCGGCTGAACGAAGCTTTCGCCCAGGCGATCGCCGAGTCCGGGTACAGCAACCGCTATCAGGGGGTCTACCCCATCAAGGTCAACCAGCTCCACGAGGTGGTGGACGAGGTGCTCGACGCCGGCGAGCCCTTCGGTATGGGGCTGGAGTGCGGCTCCAAGACGGAGCTGGTGGCGGCGTTGCCGCTGGTCGGCGATCAACGCCTGCTGCTGTGCAACGGCGTCAAGGATCACACCATGCTGGCGCTGATGCTGAATGCCCAGTCGCTGGGTCAGCAGGTGCTGCCGGTGATCGAGAAATTCTCCGAGTTCGAGCAGCTCATGGTGCTGGCGGACCAGCGCGGGGTGGCGCCGCGGCTGGCGGTGCGGGTGAAGCTCTCGACCCGCGGATCGGGGCGCTGGTTCGAGTCCGGCGGCTACCGCTCCAAGTTCGGCCTGACGATTCCCGAGATTATGCGTCTGGTCCAGGACCTGGAGAGCCGCGGCCTGACCGATCGGCTGGAGCTGCTGCACTTTCACCTGGGCAGCCAGATCTCGAACATCCAGACGCTGCGCTCGGCGGTGAAGGAGATCACCCAGATCTACGCGGACCTGCGCCATCGGGGCCTCGACATCCGCTACCTCGACGTCGGCGGCGGCCTCGGCGTGAACTACGGCGCCGGCTATGCGGGCACCGAGGACACCGCGGTCAATTACGCGCTGACCGAGTACGCCAATGCGGTGGTCTACGCGGTGCAGGAGATCTGCGCGGCGCGGGAGGTGCCCGAGCCGGTGCTGGTGTCCGAGTCGGGCCGCGCACTCACGGCCCACCACTCGGTGCTGGTGGTGCCGGCCCTGGGCGTGCACCGGCCGGACACGCCCTTCGAGTTCGAGCTGGCCGACGAGCCTGCGCCGGTGGTGGCCGCCATGGCGCGCACCCTGGAGGAAGCGCGGTCCAGCGAGGATCTGCAGGCGCTGCTCGAGGTCTTTCACGATGCCCAGGACGGGCGCACCGAAGCGGATCAGCTCATGCGCCTCGGCTACCTCGACGTGGAGTCCCTGGCCCAGGCCGACAGCCTGTACTGGAGCACGTGCCGGGAGGTGCTGGCGAGCCTGCAGGCGCTGGCGCTGGACTCGCCGCCCCTCGAGCAGACCCAGCTCGAGGATCAGCTCACCGACATGTACCTGTGCGATTTCTCGGTGTTCCACTCGATCATCGACCACTGGGCCATCGGCCAGATCTTTCCGGTGATGCCCCTGCACCGGCTCGACGAGGAGCCGAAGCGCCGCGCCCAGGTGGTGGACCTGACCTGTGATTCCGACGGCAAGGTGGCGCAGTATCCCGGCGCCAGCGGCACCAGCGAGTGGCTGCCCCTGCACCGGCTCAACGCCGGCGAGCCCTACTACCTGGGCTTCTTCCTGGTGGGCGCCTACCAGGAGATCCTCGGCGACAGCCACAACCTGTTCGGCCGGGTCGGCGAGGTGCACGTCTACGCCAGCGACGACGAGCCGGGCAACTTCTTCATCGAGAAGGTGATCGGCGGGCTGTCCGTGCAGGACATGCTGGCCCAAGTCCAGTATTTCCCGAACGAACTCAACAAGCGCATGTCGGACCTGGTGAAAGCCAAGATCGAGGCCGGCGTGGTCAAGCCCAACGAGGGCATGCGGATACTCAACCAGTACACGCGCCGGTTCGAGGAAACCACCTACTGCGACATCAAGGTGCTGCGACGTGACTGACCATAACGAGCTCGCGCTGGGCGTGGTCCAGATGGCCATGTCCGACGACATCGAAGAGAACACGGCGAAGGCGGAGCAGATGGTCCGCCAGGCCGCGGCGGACGGCGCCGAGCTGATCGTGCTGCCGGAGCTGTTCCGCTCGCGTTACTTCTGCCAGACCGAGGACTACGACCGGTTCGCCCTGGCCGAACCCGTGCCGGGGCCGTCGACCGAGCGTTTCGCCGCCCTCGCCCGGGAGCTCGACGTGGCCATCGCGCTGAGCCTGTTCGAGGAGCGCGCGCCGGGCCTGTACCACAACACCTCGGCGCTGGTGGACGGTGCGCTCGGCTACGTCGGCAAGTACCGGAAGATGCACATTCCGGACGATCCCCGCTTCTACGAGAAGTTCTACTTCGCCCCCGGCGACCTGGGTTTCAAGGTCTACCCGACCCGCCGGACCCGGCTCGGCATGCTGGTGTGCTGGGACCAGTGGTATCCGGAGGCGGCGCGGCTGACGGCGCTGATGGGCGCCCAGCTGCTGATCTATCCCACGGCCATCGGCTGGCACCCGGAGGAGCAGGCCCAGGTCGGGCCGGCCCAGCACGGCGCCTGGGAGACGATTCAGCGCAGCCACGCCATCGCCAACGGCTGCTTCGTCGCGGCGGTGAACCGCACCGGCTTCGAGCCGGACCCGAGCGGCACGGGGGGCATCCAGTTCTGGGGCCAGAGCTTCGTGGTCGGCCCCGACGGCGTCATTCTGGCGCGCGCCGGCGCCGACGAGGAGACCGTGCTGAACGTGACGCTCGACTTCTCGAAGATCGCCGCCCAGCGGCAGGGCTGGCCGTTCTTCCGCGACCGCCGCATCGACGCGTATGCGCCGCTGGAGCGGCGCTATCTGGACGACTCCTCAGCCCTGTAGGAGCGATCTCCAGATCGCGATTCTCTTTGCTGGCGCCATGACCAGGCAATTCGCGATCTGGAGATCGCTCCTACAGGCCGGAAGAGGATCGGAGGGAGGGAAACCATGACCATCAACCGCCGCCACTTCATCGGCGCCGGCGCTACCCTGACCGCCGCATCCGCCGCCGCGGCGCCCGCCGTCCGCCGCAGCGGCAGCCGGCCCACGGTGATCGCCTCGGGCAACGGCTTCGAGAGCCGTGACGCCGACGGACTCACCTGCGTGGAGCTGGCGTTCCGGCAGATGACCGCCGGCACCGACGTGCTGGACGCGCTCATCGCCGGGGTGAACATCGTCGAGAACGACCCGGAGGACACCAGCGTCGGCTACGGCGGCCTGCCCGACGCCGACGGCGTGGTCACCCTGGATGCCTGCTGCATGCACGGCCCGCAGCGCCGTGCCGGGGGCGTCGGCGCGCTGCAGGGCGTGCGTCATCCCTCCCGGGTGGCCCGGGACGTGGCCTTCGCCACCGACCACCACCTGCTGGTCGGAGAGGGCGCCCAGCGCTTCGCCCGCAACTTCGGCCATCCCATCGAGGACGACCTGAATACGGACAGATCCCGCGCCCTGTGGCTCGAATGGAAGCGCCGCACCGACCCAGCGCACTACCCGGACCCCCAGGCCCGCGCCGAGGCCGGCCGAGAGGTCGGGCTCGCCATGGTCGCAGAGGGCAAGATCGACCCGGAGCACTACTACGGCACCATCAACTGCGACGGCGTGAACGCCGCCGGCGACGTCTGCGGCGTCACCACCACCAGCGGCCTGGCCTGGAAGATTCCCGGCCGGGTGGGCGACTCGCCGATTCTTGGCGCCGGACTCTACGTCGACAACGACGTCGGCGCCGCCGGTTCCACCGGCCGCGGCGAGGCCAACCTCTACAGCCTGGCGTCGTTCCTGGTGGTGGAATTCATGCGCTCGGGCCTGGGGCCGAAGGATGCCGGCATGGCGGCCCTGAAGCGGATCCAGAGCCAGACCGTGCATCCGCGGCTGCTGCGTGAAGACGGCAACCCGGCCTTCAACGTGAACTTCTACGTGCTGGCGAAATCCGGCGAGCACGCCGGCGTGGCGTTCTACGGCGGCCGCAGCTACGCGGTGTGCGACGAAGCCGGACCCCGCCACGAGCCCATCGAGGGCCTGCTCGGCTGATGTAACGTCCTGTGGGAGCGGCCTCCCGGCCGCGACTCTCGAGCGCCGTGCCCATGCCTGCGGTTTCCCCTCGGGAAACCGCCAAGCCGCCGTGCCGCGGCGGCCGATCGCGGCCGGGAGGCCGCTCCTACGCACCGTCGTCGAGAGCCTGCAGGATATCCCCCATCAACCGGTGCAGTTCGTCCCGGTGCCCGGTCCGTCCCGAGGGGCGGGCGTCGTCGGAGGTCATCACCGCGGTGATCCCGAGGGCGGGCACGACGTACAGCATCTGCCCGCCGAGGCCCCAGGCGTAGGCGACGCGCTCGCCAGCGATGTCGCGGACGAACCAGCCGTAGCCGTAGTCGTCGCCGGTGAAGCGGGATTCGGTGCGCGGTGTCCAGGAGCGCTCGATCCAGTCGGCCGGCAGCACCCGCTCGCCGCCGGCGGTGACACCGCCGCGCCGGTACAGCTCGCCGAAGGCCAGCAGCGAGCGCGGCGTCATGGTCATCTGGTTGCCGCCGAAGTAGTAGCCCTGGGGATCCTGCTGCCAGTGGTCGATGCGGAAACCGTCGACCGGCCCGAGCCAGTCGCGGGCCAGGTCGAGAGTCGAGCGGCCGCTGGTGCGGGTCAGGATCACCGACAGCAGGTGAGTCGAGCCGGTGGAGTAGAGCATCCGGCCGCCGGGCGCCTCCACGAACGGCCGGGCGAGTGCCGCCCGGGCCCAGTGATCGCTGATGATCCAGCGGCCGTAGTAGCGTCCCGAGGTCCGGGCCAGTCCGGCCTGCATGGACAGCAGATGGCCGATGGTGATCTGCCGGTGCTGCGGATCGGCGTCGGCGGGCAGCAGGTCGTCGAGGAGCGGGGCGATGGGCTGGCCGACGTCGGCGATCACGCCGCGGTCGATGGCGATGCCCGTCAGGGCGGAGACGATGGCCTTCGAGGCCGACTTGATGTTGGTGGGATCGTCGACACCGTGGCCCCGATAGCCTCGTGCCGCCAGCGTTTCACCGTGTCGGGCGACGAGTACCGTCTCGAGGGGTTGCAGCGCGCCGGCGCCATCCAGCACCGCTGCCAGGTCGGCCAGGGCGTCCGGCCGGGGGCCGGCGCACAGCAGCGCCAGCGCCAGCAGCCGGGCCGCCGCGCTCATTCCAGCGCGGCCGCCGGGTCGCCGAGACCCAGGAAGTCCCGCACCAGAGCGCCCACCCGGCGGCAATGCTCCGGCTCCAGGTGGATGTGGTGGGGGCCCCCGGTGTGCTCGACGGTGAGGTGGCCGTGGGCCTTCTGGCGATCCTCGAGCCCGTTCAGGTACCAGCGATCGCCGTTGGCGGCGACGATCAGCAGCGACGGCGCCTGCACCCGCCGCAGCAGCTCGTCGATCTGCTCCCCGGCCATGCGCAGCGGCGTGGGGAAGCGGATGCGCGGATCGGTGCGCCAGGTGAAGCCGCCGTCCACGGCCTGGTGGCCGCGGGCGACCAGCACCTCGGCGGCCTCCCGGGACTGGTCGGTCGCTTCGGTGACCCGGCGGATCATGTCGTCCACGCTCGGATAGACCGGCGCCCGGCGGCCGGCGGAGCCGAGCATCCTGAGAATCGCCTCCCGGTTGTCGTCGATCCGTTCCGCCGGCCCGGCGCCGCCGGTGGCGAGAAAGCCGTCGATCATCACCGCGCGCCGCACCCGCTCCGGGAACAGCCCGGTCAGCTCGGTGGCGATGCCGGCGCCCATGGAGTGGCCGATGACGTTGAAGCGCTCCCAGCCGAGCTGGTCGGCGATGCCGACGATCTCCTGGATGTCCAGCAGCGAGTGGTAGTGCACGCCCTCCGGCCGGTGGCTGGAGTGGCCGTGGCCGGCGAAATCGAGGGCGAGCAGGTTCAGCTCGGGAAGCTGGGGCGCCAGCCGGTCGAAGGTGGCGGCGTTGTCGAGCCAGCCGTGCAGGGCGATGGTCGGCACGCCCGCCGGGTCGCCCCACTGCAGGGCGGCCAGGCGGGTACCTAGAACGTCGAAGGTGCGCGCTTGCGGCAAGGCGGTTCTCCCGGGAAAAAGCCGGGCAGTCTACTGCCCGGCGGCCCGTTCGTGTAGTGGGGCGGCTGGCGCGGCTATCTGGCGGGCGCCTGCCCGGCGGGGGTGAGCCGGATGCGCAGCACCTGATTCGCCTCCACCAGCTCCCGGGAGTACAGCATCGGAAAGCTGTCGTCCGCCGCCCAGCCAGCCAGCAGGTTGTCGTAGAACGGCGAGCGCGGGTCGCCGGACTGACCGGGGGCGTTGGTCATGCGGGCGGCGTCCCAGTTCCCCACGTCCAGCACCATGCGGAACGAGGCGCCGCTGCGCACCAGGAAGTCCCGCGGGTCGAAGGACGTGTTGTTGGTGGTGTTGGCGCTGCCGCCCCGGGGATAGGGCGGGTAGCGCATGTCGTCCGCCAGATCGCCCCCGGCCCGGGCCAGCAGGGGATGCTCGAAACGCATCTGATGCAGGTCGCCCCAGCGCCAGCCCCGGGGCGGTCCGAACTCCGCCGTCGCCGCCTGCCAGGCCTCCGCCAGGGTGTCCCGGGCCACACTCTGGCCGAGCGGGTAGCCCAGGGTGTCGAGAATGGTCAGGGTATCCAGCGGCAGCAGGGCGCCCGGCTCCTCCGGCAGCAGCGCCGCCGCCAGGGCCGGCGGCAGGTGCCGGTAGAACCACACCGCCCACAGCAGCGCCGGCGCGGAGTCCGGGCGCAGCACGTGGTCCCAGCCGGCGAGCATCTCGAGGGCCTCGCCGGCGGCGCCGTCGGCCCGGTCCGGCAGGCGCTCGACGACCTGCCGGGCGAGCACGCTGTGGTAGTCGCGCTGCAGGGCCAGGGAATCCCGCAGGGTGTGCGAGTCCTGGCGCTCCAGCACCTCCCACAGGCGCCGGTAGCGCCACGGCGCCGACCATTCGAAGCCGATGCGCCGCTCGGCGATGGGATAGTCGGCGGGCAGGTTCATGGAATTGGCGGTGCCGGTGAAGCCCCGCGCGGGATTGAACTCCACGGGCAGGGCGTCCATGTCGAAGTGGCCGTCCCACTCGTAGCGGCCGTCGCCGGGCACCGGCAGCAGCCCGTCCCAGTTGCGCCGGCGCGGAAACAGGCCGGCGGGCTTGTAGCCGATGTTGCCGTCGACGTCGGCGTAGACCTGGTTCTCGGCGGGCGCCCCCCAGCGGTTCAGGGCGCCGAGGAACTCCCGCCAGTTCTGGGCCCGCATGTACTCGACGCTGCCGAAGTAGGGCGACATGCCGGGCTGCAGCCAGGCGGCGCGCACCGCGAACACCCGGTTCTCGGTCTCGTAGACCACCGGACCGTGGCGGGTGAAGTCGAGGCTCACCTGGCGGGCCACGCCGCCGCGCACCGGCACGGTCTCGGTGACCGTGGTGTAGGGCTCCACCCGGCCGCGGTACCGGTACCCCTGGCCGGCGCGCTCGTAGACGTAGAGGTCTTCCTGGTCGATGGGGAAGATCGTCAGGCCGAAGGCGATGCGCTGGTTGTGGCCGATGGAGATGCCCGGCAGCGCCGGCTCGCCGGCGCCGATGACGTCGAGCCCGGGGGCGACCAGATGCGCCAGGTAACGCAGGGAAGGCACCGCGTGGCCCCGGTGGGGGTCGTCCGCCAGGATCGGCCTGCCCGTGGCGGTGCGTGACGGGGCCACGGCCCAGTTGTTGCTGCCGAGCTCCCGGGCCAGGTCGTCGGCGCGAACGCCGGCGATGCGGGCCGCTTCGTCGGCGGTTCCCCTGGCCAGCGCGGCGGCGTCGAAGCTCACCGGCGCCTTGGCCAGCAGATAGGTGTCGATGACGCCCTCGGGAATGCTGCACGGATCGAGGCCGTCGGGAATGCGCGGGTTCCACGTGGGCTCCAGCACCTTCCACAGCGACGCCGCGTCGAGCCCGTGGCGGCAGGCGATGCGCGCGCGCTTCACCTCGCTGGTGACGTTGCGCCACAGGCCGTTGCTGCGGATCCGCACCACGTCCGAGGCCTGCCAGCGGCTCGGCCGGTAGCCGAGCAGCTCGAACTCCGGCGGCATCAGCGCCGGATGTGAATCGAGCAGGCCGACGAAGGCGTTGATGCCGGCGGTGAAAGCTTCGGCGATGCGCTTGGCGTCGGAGCCGTAGGCGAGCCACTCGGGGTACATGTCGCCCCGGTACAGGAACAGCCGGGCTGCCCGGTCCTGGGCGACGTAGGCTTCCCCGAGCACCTCCGACAGCAGTCCCAGGCCGCGGCGGCGCCACAGGTCGATCTGCCAGAGGCGGTCCCGCGCCGCGTTGAAGCCCTGGACGAAGAAGGCGTCGTAGTGGGTGCCGGCGTAGATGTGGGGCACGCCCCAGGCGTCGACGATGATCTCGGCCGGCGCCTCCAGTCCGGGCACGGTATAGCTCCGGGACGGGTCGACGAGCTGGCCGCTGGCGACCCTGCCCCGCTCGGGGGGCGCCGACCCGGACGGGTCCGGTGCGGCCGCCGCGGCGCCGGCAGACCAGCCGAGCAGCGCCCAGATCAGCCCCAGCGTCAGTCCACGCGCGATCGCCTTGCCCGGCATACGGATCCCCTTCCGTCCACTGGCGGTACCGTACCGGCATCCGCGCGGGGAGGGAAGGTGGCGCATCGCGGCCGGAATCAGCCGAACAGCGCCGAGGTGAGGCCGAGATACCAGGCCGCCGAGTCCGCGTAGTTGGTCCGGCGGGTGGCGGCATCGTCCTCGAGGGCGGAGATTTCGGACGCCACCTGGGTGATGCGGCCGTCCCGGGGCTCGTAGCGGCCGCCGACGTAGACGCTGTCCTCGCCGGCGATCAGGCTCCAGCATTTGTTGCGGAACCGGGCCGGCGGCGCCGGACGGTCCAGCAGGTCCTCGATCACCGCGGCGGCGGCCACGGCGGCCTGGCTGTTGGCGGAGAACGCCGACTTGGGCATGTCGCCGCCCACGGCGGCGTCGCCGAGCACGAAGATGGCGTCGTCATGCCGGGAGCGCATGCTGGTCGCCGCCACCGGACAGTAGCCGGTGTCGTCGGCCAGCCCCGCCTCGACGGCGACGCGGCCCGCCGTCTGGCGGGGAATCACGTTCACCAGGTCGGCGCCGCGGTAGGTCTCGAAGCCGGTTTCCACGGTCATGGTCTCCGGTTCCACCCGGCTGACCCCGGCGTGGATCATCGGCGGCAGCCACTCGATCATGCCGGGGTAGTGGGCCTCCCAGCCCTGTTGAAACAGCGGCTGCTTGGAGAAGTTGCGTTTCGGGTCGAGGATCACGATGCGCGCGTTGCGGCGGCCGCTGGCGGTGAGGGCGTGGGCCATCATGGACACGCGCTCGTAGGGCCCGGGCGGGCAGCGGTAGGGGTCGGGCGGCGCGATCATGACGATCAGACCGCCGTCGGGCACGGCGTCGAGCTGGCGTTTCAGCAGCACCGATTGGGGACCCGCCTTCCAGGCGTGGGGCATCACGTCGGCCGCCTCCCGGGACCAGCCGGGCACCGAGTCGTAGTCCAGCGCGATGCCCGGCGACAGCACCAGCCGGTCGTAGGGCACGTCAGCGCCGTCGGCGAGGCGCACCCGGCGCCGTTCCCGGTCCACCGCCGTCGCGGCCTGATGAACGACCCGCACGCCGGCCAGGCCGGCCACCTGCCGGTAGCCGTGCTGGAGCACCTCCAGGCTGCGGAAGCCGCCGTAGTACAGGTTCGAGTAGAAGCAGGTGGTGTAGGTGGTGGACGGCTCGATCAGCGTCACGTCGACACGCCGCCGGTCGTCGCCGCTGAGCGCGCGCAGCACCGACAGCCCGCCGACGCCACCGCCGACGATCACCACCCGGGGCCGGGCCCGGGCGATGGCCGGAGCGCCGGCAGCCAGCACCGCCGCCCCGGCGGACATCCGCACGAATCCTCTTCTGCTCGGCATGTTCGGCCTCCTGCTGCTCGCGCTTCGGGACTGTACCGCAGGCGGGCGGCCCTGACAGGGTAGAATCCGCTGATCGCGACCGCAGGAGCCTGTCATGCATCTCTACCACTGCCCGGATTCCCGATCCCTGCGACCGCTCTGGGCCATCGAGGAGATGGGGCTCGACTGCGAGCTCACCGTGCTGCGCTTTCCGCCCCGGGCCCATCATCCGGAGTACCTGGAGATCAATCCGCTCGGCACCGTGCCGACCCTGGTGGACGGCGACACGGTGCTCACCGAGTCGGCGGCCATGTGCCAGTACCTCGCCGACGTGCACGGCCCCACGCCGCTGGCGGTGGAGAAGCACGAGCCCGGCTACGGCGCCTACCTCAACTGGCTGCACCGCAGCGACGCCACCCTGACGTTTCCCCAGACCCTGGTGCTGCGCTACACGCGCCTCGAGGCGCCGGAGCGGCGGGTGGCCCAGGTGGTGGAAGACTATTCCATCTGGTACCTGTCCCGGCTGAAGAGCGTGGAGGCCGCCCTGGAGGACCGGGAGTTCCTGGTGGCCGACCGCTTCACCATGGCGGACGTGGCCGTGGCCTACGCGCTGTTCCTCGGCACCACCCTCGGCCTCGACGCCCGCTACAAGCCGAACTGCCGCCGCTATCTGGAGCAGATGACCAGCCGGCCGGCCTTCCAGCGCGCCCGGGCGCGCGGCTAACGGCCCACCAGGCGTTCAGCGCCGGACGGCCGGCGTCTCCACCGGCACGCCGGCGGCCCGGTGGGCGAGGTAGAGCTCCAGGGCGAGATACTCCGGTGAGCCGTAGTCGAAGCGCACCGCCCGCACGCCCAGGGAGCAGGCCCGCAGCCGCCGGTGCAGGGAGCCCAGGCTCTGCCACTCCAGCCGGTACACGGGATAGCCGTTGCCGAGCCCGTAGGAGATCGTGTCGCCCCGCAGCCGGTCGCCGGCATGGTCGTCGTGGCACTGGCTGCACGACAGGTTGAGCTGCCCCTGGCGCTGGTGGAACAGGCGTTCCCCTTCGCGGTATTGGGCGGCGGCGGGCCCGTCGATGCGCACCTGCATCGGCAGGCCCAGGGACTGGCGCGCCACGAACGCGGTCAGCGACAGCAGCGGCTCGGACTCGTAGGCGAGCGCATCGGCCTGCTGATGCTCGGTGCGGCAGCGGTTGATCCGGCCTTCCAGATTCAGCAGCGTTCCGGCGCCTTCGTGCCAGGCCGGGTAGCGGGTGGCGACGCCGCGCATGCCGTCCGCCGCGTCGCCGTGGCAGTCGGCGCAGGATCGATCCCGCTCCCCCGCCGGCTGGTTCCACAGATCCCGGCCGGCATCGACCCAGAGCATGCCCGGGTTC
>DLCH01000024.1 GCA_002480525.1 Gammaproteobacteria bacterium UBA7803
AGGAGCGACCTCCCGGTCGCGATTCGGTTCGCTACACCAATCGCGACCGGGAGGTCGCTCCTACAGGGGATTGGGGCTCAGGTGATCGTGCTGCCCCCGTCGATCACGAAATTCTGTCCGGTGGTGAACGTTCCGGCCCGGGACGCCAGGTAGACGGCGATGCCGGCGATCTCCTCCGGCTCGCCGATGCGCCGCAGCGGATCCCCCGCCGTCCGGCGCTTCAGCACGTCCGGATTCTCCCACAGCGCCCGGGCGAAGTCCGTGCGCACCAGACCCGGCGAGATGGCATTGACCCGGACGTTGTGCGGGCCGTTCTCCACGGCCAGGTTGCGCACGAGCTGCAGGTCCGCCGCCTTGGAAATGCAGTAGGCGCCGAGATCGCTGCTGCCTTTGAGACCGCCTACCGACGACACCACGATGATCGCGCCGTCCTGCCGCTCGATCATCTCCGGCAGCACCATCTGGGCGAGCCAGTGGTTGGACATGATGTTCACGCCCAGCACCTTCTCGAAGGCCGAATCCGGCAGCTCCTTCATCGGGCCGTAGAACGGATTGACCGCGGCGTTGCACACCAGCACGTCGATGCGGCCGAGTTTCTCCCGGGTCTCGTTCACCAGCCGCTCGATCTCTTCCTTGTGGCCGATGTGGGCGGGAATCGCCACGGCGCCGCCCGGCTCACCGGCCAGCTCGTCGTTGATCGCCTTGGCGACCTCCTCGCAGACCTCGCCTTTGCGGCTGGAGATCACCACCTGTGCGCCCTGGCGGGCCATTTCCTCGGCGATGGCCCGGCCGATGCCTTTGCTGGAGCCGGTGATGAGTGCGACCTTGCCGGTCAGATCGAACAGATTGCTGGGCACGGGATCCTCCCTCGAGTCATGGGTTCGTATCGGGCAGGCGACCGCCCGGGCGCCGTCAGGCGACGCCGAGCGTTTCCTTCGCGAAGGCGGTGATGCCCTTGTAGTCGGCCTTGCCGTTGCTGGCCCGGCCGAGGCTGTCCTTGAACAGAATCCGCTTCGGCGTCTTGTAGCCGGCCAGATGCCCGCGGACATGGGCCTGCAGCTCGGCCTCGTCCAGCGTGGCGCCCGGCTCGGGCTGAACCACGCCGGTGACCATCTGCCCCCACTTCTCGTCGGGCACGCCGACGACCAGCGCATCGGTGACGCCGGGGAAGGTCTTGAGCACCTCCTCGACCTCTTCCGGGTAGACCTTTTCGCCGGCGGTGTTGATGCACACGCTGCCGCGGCCGAGCAGCAGCAGCGTTCCGTCCGCGGCGACCTTGCAGTAGTCGCCGGGCATGGAGTAGCGGACGCCGTTGATCACCGGGAACGTCTTCGCCGTCTTCTCTTCGTCCTTGTAGTAGCCCCGCGGAATGGCCCCGGAGCGCGCCACGAAGCCCGCCTCGTCGCTGCCGGGCTCGATCTCCCGGAAGTCCTCGGTGAAGACCTTGCAGTGCTCGCCGATCTGGAACTTGGCCACCTCGGTGGTGCCGTCCGCCGTGGTGTCCGAGCGGCCGAAGCCGACCGCCTCGGAGGCCCCGAAGGAATCCGTCAGTACCATGTTGCGGTTGTGCCGCAGCAGCCCCTGCTTCACCTCGGGGCTCCACATCACGCCGCTCGACACGATCGACATGACGGAACTGATATCGTACTTGTCCGGATTCTGGTCGAGCTCCCGCAGCATCGGCTTGGCGAAGGCGTCGCCCACGATCGCCATGGAATTGACCTTGTGGCGTTCGACCGCCTCCCACAGCTCGGCGGGATCGAAACTGGGGTGGGTGAGCGTGACGACCGTGCCCCCCATGGCCAGGCCGGCGATGGTCGTCAGCAGGCCGGTGCCGTGCATCTGCGGACAGCAGGGCACAAGCACCCCGCCGGGATTGGCGGCGACGTTGCGGCAATGCTCGTCGAGGTCGGCCGGTGGCACCATGTCGGTCGCCGGCGTCGCTCCGGCGGCGCCCGCATGCCACAGATCGTCGTGGGCCCACATGACCCCTTTCGGCATGCCGGTGGTCCCGCCGGTATAGAGAAACAGCATGTCGTCGCCGGAGCGTTCGATGTTCAGCGGCGCGCCGTCGCCGATCTCGGCCAACTCCTCGTAGCTGACGGCAAACTCCGCCCGCGGCGTGGCCTCACCCTCGGTGACCTCGATCCACAGCCAGACGTCGGGCAGGCGCTCCCGCAGGGCCGCAACGTGATCGGCGAACTCGGCGCCGTAGACCACGATCCGGCTGTCGGAATTGTCGAGGATGTAGTGCAGTTCCTCGTCGACGTAGCGGTAGTTGACGTTGACGTGGGTCAGGCGGGCCTTGAAGCAGGCCCCCAGCATCTCGCTGTAGGCGGGGCAGTTGCGGAGATAGAAGGCGACCTTGTCGCCGGCCTGGGCGCCGCGGTTGAGGAAGCGGCGGGCCAGATTGTTCGTCCGGCGGGTGAAATCCGCCCAGGTGAGCGTTCTGTCACCGTGAATCAGCGCGGGACGCGCGCCGTCGATCTCCCCCACCCCGTCGAGGATGTCCCCGTAGTTCCAAGCCATTCCCTGCTGCCCCTCCCAATTTCAATCCACCCACGTACACGCGCGGACCCGGAGCATTATGGCAAGTCCGCCGCGGAACGGGAAAGGGGCTATTCAATCAACTGGAACGGGGGCGAAAACTCCCAGTTCGATGGCCTCGGAGGTGTCAGCAAAGTATCCATGCCCGTGAACGTCAACATCGATAAATCCACCGATGTGGACGGGAGTCGACTCATCGGGCTGAGACACTGTCGCCGCAGGATCCATGAAATCGCCAATGGATCGCGGCTCCCTCGACGCCCTTCCGCCGTGATCGTCAGCCGGTGCTACTGGAAGGAAACGACCGATGGACCGAGCCTCACGCGAGCCACTTCCATCGGACCCTGGATCGTCCACGTCCAGCCTGCGATCTGCGTCGCTGGTCGGCGGCGGTGCAGGATCGCCATTCAACTCATTCGACGAGGCTTCGAACTCGACAACAGGCGGGGACCCTTCAACGGCGCCCACCCGCGTCGACCGATCACCGGGCGCCGCCAACTGGGATTCGAAGGAACGGTCCCCATGGGACCCGACACCAACATCCTGCCGGTTCAGTGACACACCGACGATCACGAATCCAAGCGTGAGCAGCGGCACCGCGATCCATTCGAGAGTCCTGACTCGCATAGAGAATCAACGTCTTACGAAGATGCGATTCGCATAACAGTAGCCGTTGTGCTTGAGCTGGTCATCGACCGTCAGATCGACAGCTCTGTTCAGCGCCATAGCCATCTGTGCAGCGTCGAACATGCGGTAGGCGTTGTCCTTGCTCGTAAAGTCGCCCGTGCAACTGAACGTGACCCATCGACTCGGGCAATTCAGGTTGAAGTCGGACAGCTCACGATCCAACAGGACCATGCATCCGCCCCAGCGACCCTCGTCCGCAACCAGCAGGCGGGTTACAAACGCGCCAACCTCGGCCGTAGCTGCGATGCTGTCCCGGGCGAATACCAGCATCAGAAGTACTGCAATGATTCCACGCATAGAAGTATCTCCTTGTTTCAATTTCCTTGGCTCGCACGTTGGTAGAGGTCGAGCTTCCAACCGTGTGAGCCGCGACAGGTCCAGGGAGGACAGTCGGACCCATCCACAGGACTGGTTCCAATTTCCACTTCGTACCCGTCGGTCATTCCGTCACCATCGCTGTCAGCGATCGTCGGATTCGTCCTGTACTGATACTCGGACAGGTTCGACAGCCCATCGTCATCCGCATCGAGACCAGCGTCAGATGGATCACCGACGTTCAATCCGAAGCGGACTTCAAACGCATCTGTCATGCCATCGCCATCGGAGTCGGTAGAATCCGCCAGCACGTCCACATGAATGCGACGCTCGAAGAAGTCATTCAGCGCTGCCGAATCCGTACTCGCCCTAATCCGAAGGTTTGCACGCTGGTCATATATGGTGTCCGGGGCACCAGTGAGCTGCACCTCGAATGACTCGATCTGATCGATATCGAACAGTCCGAATTCGCACCGGAACCCTCCTGGTGAAGTCGCGCACGCGTTGCTGTTGCTGCCAGCGTAGATGACCGACGAATCGTCGAAGAGTCCGGTCAGGACGACATTCTCGGCAATGAGCCCGCCCGGCGCCGGGACACCGCGCATCGCAAAGTTTCTGACGGAGACATCAACGGATGCGGTCGCACCAGCCTGTACGGCGACCTCCTGTGCAGAAACGTCCACCCCCAGGTTCACCAGCGATTCAACTGCCAGCGGCCGCTCATCACAAACCTCGGCGCCGGACCCATCCAGCAGGCAAAAACGGAGGGTACGCGGACCCGTAGCGGTATACAGATGCTCGGCCACGGCCTGCCCGACACCATTGCCGGCCCGCGGTTCGATGAGCTTGATGCCGTCCAGCACGGGGCCGTTCGGTCCGTCGACGAAGTCGCCGGGATAGCTCCACGTGCCGTCGCCCCACTGGATCCAGGTATACATGCTCGACGAACCGTCGTCGTCGTAGCTGGCGCGCAACGGCAACGGGTGCCCCATGCTCACCCGCTCCGGCAGCAGAACCTCGAGGTTGCTCGGCGCATCGTCTACTGGGCTCACCACGACGTTCACGGTCGCCGGCTCCGAGTCTTCATTGCCGTCGTTGACCACGTAGGTGAAAGCGTCCTCACCGAAGAAGTCGGGATCCGGCGTGTAGGTACGGCTCGCGCCTTCCCCGTCCGAGACCGAGCCGTGGCTCGGCCCGTCGACGATACGGTAAGTCAACGTGTCCAAGCCGTTGAAGTCCTGACCGAGAATGCCGTCCGGGTCGTCGCCCTCGAGCACGAGATCGACGGCCACGTCCTCGTCGGTGGTGAGCGCCTGGGCGAAGGCCAGCGGCTGGCGGAAATTGCGCGCGACGTTGACGAACACCGTGCCGACGTTGCTGTCGTCCAGGCCGTCGCTGGCGACGAAGCTGAACTGATCGGTGTCGCTGTGGAAGTCGAAGTTCGACACGTAGGTGACCGTCGCCGAGTCGTTGGTGATGTCCTTGAGCGGCGTGGTCTCGAAGACGTGCACGAAGGATTCGTCCTGGTCGACGACGAAGAAGTGGGTCGAGTTGACGGACACCGCCTTGACGGTCCCCAGGTTGCCGAGAATGAACCCGGGGCGCTCGCCCTGATTGACGCCGGTGCCGGTCGACCGGGCTTCGCCGCCGAAGGTGCCGTCCGATGCGAACCGCTGCACGCGGCCGCCGGCGTTGGGCTCGCCCCCGTCCGACACGTAGAGCACGCCTTTGGGGTCGAGGGCGATGAATGCCGGGCCGTTGAACTGGCCGGGCTCCCATCCGACGGACCCGCGGCGGGAGAAGCCGTCGTCCCAGTCCCGGAAAGGCACGACCGTGCAGGTGGCATCCGTGCAGGAGTAGCCGAAGGTCACCCCTTCGTCTTCGTCGCAGGCATTGTTGGTGCTGGTGTCGCAGCGGCCCATCCAGCCGACGTACTCGCCCATGACGAAGTCGCCGTTCTCGTCGAAGTAGGACGGCGTGAACTTGTGGACGCGGTTGGCGCCGGAATCGAGGACGTACAGGTAGCCGTCCGCATCGACGTCCATGGCGAAGCCGGTCCAGGAGTTGCCCCACGTCGAGTCGAGGAACTGCTCGGCGTTCTTCAGCGCGCCCAGATACTTGTCGCCCATCGTGTTGTCGTTGGCGTCGACGCCGTCGCTGAAGTCGCTGCGCACGTCGAAGACGAACACCCGCCGACGATCCGTCACGTACAGAAGCCCCCGCCGGCTGTCGATACGGGCATAGCTGAGCTGCTCCGGGCTGATCGGATCGTCGAGCCCGAGCGCGGGGTTCTCCGTGGAGTCGAAGTCGAACCGCCAGGAGTCCGCCAGCGGGTTGGCGCCGCCCAGGGTCTCGAAGTTGGTCCGGTTCTGGGCGAGAAACAGGGTCGTGCTGGAGCCTGCGCCGTTCCTCGACAGGGTGTACAGATAGCCGTCCTGGTCCATCACGAACGTGTCGTTCGTGCCGCCATAGTCCATCTGACCGATGTAGTTGCCGTCCTCGTCCCACTTCGAGATGCGCTGATAGAGCGATGCGTTGCTCGCGCCGCAACGCCAGTAGTGATCGATCATGAAATACGTGCCGTCGTCGGTGACGTGCACGAACAGCGGGTTGTAGACCCAGTCGATGGGAATCCTGTCGTTGTACGGCAGCGACGAACCCTGGCAGACGTTGTTGTAAAGCCAGTTGCTCCGATTGCCGGACAGGTAGAACGCCTCGCCGTAGGGGCCTTCGGGGCTGGTCCGATAGTCCTCGATGAAGAACGGGAACAGCGGCGCGATGAAGTCGCCGTGATCCGGCCGGTCGACGAGCCGGAACGACAGCGGGTCGAACATGCCGTCGATGAAGTCCGCATCGGACCCGGACAGCACGATGTCGATGGGGTCCGAGGTCAGGGTGCTCGCTGCGATGTCGCTGACCACCGGGGCGGTGTTCTCGCCTTCGGTCTTCACGGTGATGAGCTGGTTCGCCTGGGTCAGGTTGCCGGAAGCGTCCGTCGCGCTCCAGACCACCGGCGTGCGGCTGTCCTTGGGGAAGAACGCCGGCACGGTGTTGGTGACGGTGGGGGACGGGTCGGCCAGGTCGACGACCCGCGGTGCGCCGACGTTCACGCTGGCGCTGTCGATGCCCGTGTCCTGGGCCGGCACTTCGACCACCAGGCTCGGGGGCGGCACCATCAGCGGCCCCTGGGTGTCCTGCACGTAGATCGTCTGGGTCAGCGTTCGGGAATTGACCCCGCCGCCCGGGGTGGGGCCCGCGTCGCGAACCGTCCAGGTGAGCGTGGTCGCGCCGATGGGCAGCAGCGGCGGATGGTCGTTGCCGAGAAAGTGGGGCCGGCCGCAGGCGTCGGACGCCGACACGGTGGGGTCGATCTGGTCCGCCACGCGATCCCAGAACACGCCGCCGAAGTCCGTCGCCTCGAACTGGAACACGTCCCGGGTCGACCAGATGGAGGGGGGCAGCACGTCGTAGACGGTGATTTCCTGCTCGCGCTCGTGGGACACGGTGGGCCGGTTGCCGAACAGGCCGAGCTGATCCCCGGCGATGAGCCCCGCCTCCACGGCGATGTTCTGCATGACTTCCTGGGCGACGTTCATCCGTGCCGCCTGGCGCGCCGCGGAAGCGCCCACGTCGGAGAAGGCCGCGCCGTAGTAGCCGATGTTGAAGCCCAGCAGGGCCGCGGGAATGATCAGGTCGAAGGCGTCGGAGATCTGGGTCTCCGCCCGCCAGACGTAGGTGTGACGCCCCGCGGGAATCCGTACCGTCTGGGCCGGCAGCTCGTCGGTGCGCCCCGGGATGACCCCTGGACCACGCACGGTGAGATTCACGTCCGAGTTGGCGTGGAAGGTGTCGACGTCGCCATCGCGCGTGAACTCACCCCAGGCATCGGCCACGGGCCGCGTGTTCACGATGCCAAGCAGGTTGCTGTACTCCGACAGAGACTGGTCGAGCTGGAAATTGAACGTGCATTGATCCCCGGAATTGGGATAGTCGCTCCAGCCCGGGGGCACCACCAGCGGCGGCTCGACGTACTTCAGCCCGATGTTGGCTCCGTAGGTGACGATGCCCGCGGGGATGCCGACGAACGGATCGGGGATGAACGACGGCGGCAGGGCCGCATTGTGCACGCCGATCAGCGCCGCCATCTCGGTCGTGAGCGCATCGTTGTCCAACGGCTCCGCGCCGCGGACGGCGCCGGCGGCGAACAGCATCAGAACGGACGACGACAGGACCCACGCTCGCATGAACTACCCCCTCTCCTGGAGAGTCCGGAGTATCTCCAGAGGGCTTCGGTCGGGGTAATAGTACGAATCTACTAATTTGGCCCCGCCCCCCGTGTTTCGGGCTTTCCAGGCCCTGGGATTTGCGAAACACTTACATCGGGAGCGAGTCCGGCGGGGCTTCAGAGTTGCCGCGAAGCGTCCAGCAGTCCTTCACGCAGCGCGTATGCCATCAGCTCGGCCATCGAATGGACGTTGAGTTTTCGCATGATGCTGGCGCGATGATTGTTGACCGTATTGGCACTGATGTTGAGCGCGTCGGCCACCTCCTGGTTGCTCTGGCCGGCCACGATGAGGCTCAGCACCTGCAGCTCCCGCCGCGTGAGGCTTTCCTGATCCGAGGCGCCGTCGACGCTTTCGGCCACCTGGGCGGCCACTACCTGTTCGCCACCGAGCAGCCGGGGCAGCGCATCGACGAACTCTTCCACCGGGCCACCCTTGAGGAACACGCCGTCGATGCCCGCATCGATCAGCCGTTTCAGCAGGCCCGCCGAGGTCATGCCGGTCATCGCCGCGATGCGCGTGTCCGGCGCCCAGCGCCGCACCTCGGAGAACACCTCTATGCCGCGGGCGTAGGGCATGGCCACGTCGAGTATCAGCAGCTCGGGTTTCAGCGCCTTGGTCTGCCGGATGGCTTCGAGGCCGTTGCCGGCTTCACCGATCACGCTGACGGAACGCCCGGAGACTTCGCCGAACCGTTCCAGCATCGCGCGGACACCGGCGCGCACGACCTCGTGGTCGTCGGCGATCACGACGGTCAGGGCCCCTTCCTCCGCCATAGCCTCTCCTGGACTGCGCAGTGCAGCGAATTGACAAATTAGCATGATCCGACGCCGCCGACATTCGCTGCATGGACCGCTCTGGCTGGCGCTGCTGGTGCTGCTGACGACCGCGCCGGCACGGGCCGACGACACCCTGGCGCTGCAGAAGGGCGAGCACTACCGGTCCCTCGCCCCGCACCTGACCTACCTGCGCGACGAGCGCGGCGCGCTGACCCTGTCCGAGGCACTGGCAGACCCGGACCGCTTCGAAC
The DNA here is from genome assembly GCA_002480525.1 of Gammaproteobacteria bacterium UBA7803. Taxonomy (GTDB): domain Bacteria; phylum Pseudomonadota; class Gammaproteobacteria; order Pseudomonadales; family Azotimanducaceae; genus UBA7803. The sequence goes on from DLCH01000024.1 coordinate 8,863, forward strand.
CGATTCCAGGCCAGCGGGTCGACTTCGGCTTCTCCGACGCGACCTTCTGGCTGCGCCTGCCGGTCGCCAACGCGACGGCTGCCGAGCTCGATCTGCGGCTGGCGCTGAACATGCGGTTCATGCAGGAGTTCGATGCCTGGCTGATCGACGACGACGGGCCCTCGCTGCTGGTGCGGGACCACGCCGACGTCCCCTTTCAGGACCGTCCGATCCCCTATCGCCACCTGGCCGCGCCGTTCTCGCTGGCGCCGGGCGAACGGGCGACCATCGTCATCCGCTACTGGTCCGAGGGCACCACCGCGCTGCCTCTGTCCATCGAAACCGACCTCAGCTTCACCGAGCTCGCAGCCTTTCACAACACCAAGAACGCCGCGTTCTACGGCTTCGTGGCGTTCATGTTCGCCTACAGCCTGATGTTCATGGTGATGATGCGGGAGCGGCTGTTCTTCTTTTACGCCCTGTATCTGCTCACGGTGACGTTCTACGTCTTTCACATGGACGGGCTGAGCTTTCAGTTTCTGTGGCCGGAGCGCCCGGGGTGGAACTCCTTCGCCGCTCTGCCGCTGGGGCTGTCGCTGACCGTCGGCGCCGCGCTGTTCTCCCGCGAGTTCCTGAAGACCCGCGACAATCACCCCTTCATGGACCGGCTGCTGCTCGGCGTCATCGGACTGACCGTGGTGATGATGATGGGCCCGCTGGTCTTGGACATCGCCTTAGTAAAACAAATTGCGTTTCCCTACACCTTCCTGGCCACCCTGCTGTTCCTGGGCTGCGGCATCGTCGCGCTGCGCCGGCAGCGCGTCGGCAACCGGTTCTACGTGGCCGGCTGGACCGGGCTCGCCGTCGCGGCCCTGATCTCGACCTTCGCCCACTGGTCGCCGGGCATGATGGCCGTCGGCATGAGTTTCGAGACCATGCGCATCGGTATCCTGCTGGACGCCACCATGATGGCTCTGGCCGTCATCGACCAGATCCGCGGCCTGCGGCGGGAGCGCGACAACGCCCTCGCCCACGAGTCCGTGGTGATGCAGGAGATGCTGGAGCTGCACGACCGGTTCCTGACCCTGGAGAACCGGTACGCCATGGCGCGCAATCTGGCAGAGGCCCGCGGCCTGCAGCTCGCGACCACCGGCCACGACCTGCGCCAGCCCCTGGCGTCGCTCCGCGCGGCCATGCAGAACCTGAAGTCCGGCCGCGGCGGCGCGGACGCACCGACCACCAACCACCTGCGCGGCACCCTGGCCTACCTGGAGAAGCTGGTCGAGGGCGTGATGGACTCCGCCACCCACGGCGCACCGGAACAGGCTTCCGGCGGCACGGAAGACGGCAGCGCGGAGGTGTTCCCCGCCCAGCTCGTGCTGGACAACGTCCAGCGCATGTTTCAGCAGGACGCGTCCGCCCAGGGCCTGGAGATCCGCAGCGTGCCCACCCGGCTGGCGCTCCACGCCGACCCGCTGGTGGTGATGCGCATCATGGCGAATTTCGCGTCGAACGCCGTCAAATACGCCTCCGGCGGCCGGCGCATGCTGATCGGCTGCCGGCGCCAGGGGGATGGGGTGACACTGCTGGTGGCGGACGACGGACCCGGTATTCCGGAGGAGGAACTGCCCACCCTGACCCGGAACTACGTCCGCGGCAGCCGGGCGCCGGAAACCGCGAACGGCCATGGGCTCGGGCTGGGTATCGTGGCGGATCTGGCCCGGCGCCACGGGTACCGGTTCGACCTGCGCTCCCGCGAAGGGCACGGGACCACGGCAGCGATCACCGTGCCACGGGGCTGAAGCCGTTACTCCTCGAGATCGAGCACCAGGTCGCGGTCGGTGCTCACCTGCTGCTCCATGGACAGCACCGAGCGGTAGACGTACCCGGGAATGACGGTCGGCTCGGAGCGCTGATGGGCCGCGGCGCGGCTCGGCGGCGCAGCCGCGCTGGCCTGCCGGGCATTGATGTAGGCCATGGCTTCACGGCGGGCCTGGTCACGGGTCCGGAACGGCCCGATCTCCCCTTCACGGGCGGAAAAGTACCACTGACCATTGACCTGGAAGAACCGGTCGTTGGTCCGAAAGAAACTCTTCGTCAGATCGTTCGGGTCGCCCTTTCTCATGTCCACACCTCGCACCGGAAACCGGCAGGTCCGGCCCGTCCGGGGCCTTCTCCTGCAGTGCCTATTCCATCACAGCGCGGCCAGGACGTTGGTCAATTCTTGTGACACCGTGTCACCCGGATGTGAGGAATGTAAGGGTCCCGTGACACCCTTCGGAGCATCCCGGGGCCGAAGCCCCGGGCGCGCTGGCGGAGACTCGGCGCGGCCGATTCGATATAGTGCGCCCCGCTGCCAGGTCATTGATTCATAGAGGTTCCCGTGCCCGCATCTTCCATGGAAGAACTGGTGTCGCTGTGCAAGCGACGCGGCTTCATTTTCCAGTCCAGCGACATCTACGGTGGGCTCCAGGGCATGTACGACTACGGCCCGCTGGGGGTCGAGCTGAAGAACAATCTGAAGGCCGCCTGGTGGCGGGCCATGGTCTACGAGCGGGACGACGTCGAGGGCCTCGACGCCGCCATTCTGACCAACCCGCTGACGCTGAAGTACTCGGGCCACGAGGACACGTTCACCGACCCGCTGGTGGACTGCCGCAACTGCAAGGCGCGGCACCGCGCCGACCATCTGACCGAGCCGAAGTGCCCGAACTGCGGCTCCACCGATCTGACGGACCCGCGGCCGTTCAATCTGATGTTCCGGACCAACGTCGGGCCGGTGTCCGACGGCTCCCATTTCGCCTACCTGCGCCCCGAGACCGCCCAGGCGATCTTCACCAATTTCAAGAACGTGGTGGATTCCACCGCCCGCCGCCCGCCCTTCGGCATCGCCCAGATTGGCAAGGCGTTCCGCAACGAGATCACCCCGCGCAACTTCATCTTCCGGGTGCGCGAGTTCGAGCAGATGGAGCTCGAGTTCTTCGTCCGCCCCGGCACCGACGAGGAATGGCACGACCAGTGGGTGGAGGAACGCCTGCAATGGTGGGAGGCCCAGGGAGTCAGCCGTAATCGCATCGAGCTTTATCGGGTGCCCGAGGACGAGCTGTCCCACTACTCGAAGGCGACCGTGGACCTGATGTACCACTTTCCCCACGGCGTCGAGGAGCTGGAAGGCATCGCCAACCGAACCGATTTCGACCTCGGCTCCCACACCAAGGCCCAGGACGAATACGACATCGCCGCCAAGGTCATGCCCAACCGGGACTCCAACGCCAAGCTGGCGGTGCAGGATCCGGACACGAAGGCATGGTACGTCCCCTACGTCATCGAGCCATCGGCGGGCGTGGACCGGGGCGTGCTGGCGGTGCTGAACGAAGGGTACCGGGTCGAGACCCTGGACAACGGTTCCGAGCGTACGGTCATGGCCCTGAAGCCTCATCTCGCCCCTATCAAGGCGGCCGTCGTGCCGCTGAAGCGGAACCACGACGGGATCGTGCAGAAGTGCCGGGACATCAAGCAGTCCCTGCAGTCACTGGGGCTTGGCCGGATCCTCTACGAGAACACCGGCAACATCGGCAAGGCCTACCGCCGCCACGACGAGGTCGGCACCCCGGTGTGCATCACCGTCGACTTTCAGACCATCGAGGAGGACGACACCGTGACCGTCCGCGACCGCGCCACGATGGCGCAGCAGCGGGTGCCGGTGGCCGAG
>DLCH01000022.1:0-35442 GCA_002480525.1 Gammaproteobacteria bacterium UBA7803
CGGACAAATTATGTGCTCCCCACACGCCGGCGCGCGCGCCTCGACAGGTCGGGCGCACCGGGCTAGCCTTTCGCCCTCGCGAAACCGGGGTACGGGGAGACGCTCGATGGGCAGGGGAAGATTCGCAGCCATACCGATGCTGCTGCTGGCGACGGCGGCCGTCGCCCACGAACCGCGGGTGGTCGCACCCGGGGACGGCCAGCCCGTGCCGGTGCCGTTTCACGAGACGACGCTGCTGCTCAGCGAATCGGACAGCGCGGCCGGCGTGTCCGTCTACGAATTCGTGGTGGCGCCGATGTCGGGGGGCGCGCCGCCTCACCAGCACAGCCAGGAAGACGAGTTCGCCTACGTGCTGGACGGCACGCTGACGCTGATGTTCGGCGACCGGACGGTGGAAGCCGGCCCCGGCACCCTGGCGGCCCTGAACCGGGGGACGGTGCACGCGTTCTGGAACGCCACCGACCAGCCGGTGCGCACCCTGTTCTTCGTGTCCCGGGGCGGCTTCGAGCGGTTCTTCGACGCGGTGGCGGTGTCGCTCAGGGAGGAGCCGCCCGCGGATGCCGCGGACGCGAACGCCCGGGTCGCCGAGATCGCCGCCGCCCACGGCATCGACATACGTCCGGAGCTGATTCCCGAGTCGGTGCTGCCGCTGTACGCGCCGAAGTGATCCCGGGCCGGGCATGCCCGTGCGCGCGGCGCGTCAGGCCGACTCGGACCACACGGCCAGCTCGTTGCCGTTGGGATCGCGGAAGTGGAAGCGGTGTCCGCCCGGGAAGGCGAAGGTTTCCCGGGTGATCTCGCCGCCCAGCTCCCGCACCCGCGCCAGCGTGGCGCCAAGCGCCTCCTGATAGAGCACGACCAGCACGCCGCCGCGCGCGGCGACCTCGGCATCGAGCGTGAATCCGCCGTCCACGCCCGCTCCCTGGAACGCCGCGTAGCGTGGCCCGTAGTCCACGAACGTCCAGCCGAACGCGGCGCCGTAGAACGACTTCGTGCGTTCGAGATCGGTCGCCGGGAACTCGACGTAGTCGATGGCGTCGTTGCGGTGGTCTCCCACGGCCGGCCTCCGTGACGGGGAAGCCGATATACTACGCAGGCGCTGCTGCCACCGTGGTGGCAGCAGGATCCACATGGCGTCGGATGCGTTCAGCATGGTCAGGAATCCGATCGACACCCCCGGAACGCCCAAGCCCCGCGCCGCGCCGCCGCGCGTGACCGCCACGACGCCCCGGCGCCGCATTCACGTGTTCGGCGCCTCGGGCTCCGGCACCACCACCCTCGGTGGTGTGCTGGCCGGCCGGCTCGACGCGCTTCACCTGGACGCCGACACCTACTACTGGATCGAGACGGACCCTCCCTTCATCGAGAAACGACCGGCCGGGGACCGCGTGGCGGCCATCGAGCGGGACATCGGGACGGCGGCCCGGTGGGTGCTGTCCGGCTCCCTGTGCGGCTGGGGCGACGCGCTGGTTCCCCAGTTCGATCTCGCGGTGTTCCTGTTTCTCGACCCGACGACCAGGCTTGCCAGGCTGCGGGCGCGGGAACGGCGCCGGTTCGGCGGCCGCATAGATCCCGGCGGCGATATGCACGCCCAGCACCTCGAGTTCATGGCCTGGGCAGCGGGTTACGACCATGGGCGGGCGCCCCGGCGCAGCCTCGACCTGCACGAGCGCTGGATGCAGCGCCTGGACTGTCCCATCCTGCGGCTGGACGCCCGGGCCGGGCCGCAGCGACTCGCCGATCAGGTACTCGAGCCATGACCCGACGGACCCTCAGCCATCACATCATCCTGCCGCCCTTCGACGACGGCCTGCCCGACACGGTGAGCCGGATCAGCCAGGCGGTGTTCGGCAGCGCGGAGCCCCATCGCATCCGCTGGCGCCTGACGCACATGCCGGACGCCAGCGTGCTCGCGGTTCGCGACGGCGAGCAGATGGTCGCCTTCAAGGCGGGCTACGCCGTCTCGGATACCAAGTACTACAGCTGGCTGGGCGGCGTGCTGCCCGACTACCGGCGCCGCGGCCTGGCTTCCGCGCTCATGGAGCGACAGCATGCCTGGCTTCGAGCGCGCGGCTACGGCATGGTGGAGACGGCGACCAACCAGGACAACCGCGCCATGGCGGCAGCGAATCTGAAGCACGGATTCCTGATCGCCGGAACGCGCCGCAACCCGGACAACACCCAGATTCTGTTCCTCAAGGCCCTCGACGCACAGGAGACCGACCCGTGACCAAGCAGCCCACGCCGGCTCAGCTCGAACTGCTCGCGCAGCGGCGCATCGCCGCCGTGGCCACCGTCGGCGCCGACGGCGCGCCCCACCTCACCGCCACCTGGTTTCTGTACGAGGACGGCGCCCTGTATCTGGCCATTCCGTCCGGCAGCGCCAAGGGCCGCAACCTCGCCCGCAATGGCCGGGTCGCCGTGATGATCGACGTTCGCGTGGCCGGGCGCGAAGCCGGTGTCACGGGCATCGGCCGCGCGGAATTGCTGGCCGGGGCCGACGCCGAACCCGTGGTGCAGCGGCTGCACCGGAAGTACCTGACCGACGACGGGCTGGCCGACCCCCGGGTGGGCCCGGTGTTCGCCGCCGTGGACGACCTGGCCGTGAAGCTCAACCCGGACCGCTGGATAAGCTGGGACATGGGCGAGCTGGACCAGCAGGCGTTCAGCGGCGCCATCATGCAGAACGGCTATCTGCGCGAGATCGAGCCCTGATGACGGCTCCCGCCGGGCGCCTCCGGGTGCGCGAGGCCGCCGCCGGCGACTTCGACGCGCTGATGCGGCTGTACCGCCAGCTCCAGCCGTCCGACCCGGTGCCCGCCGACGGCGGCGCCCGGGCCGTGTTCGCGGCCATCGTCGAGTCGGACGCCCTGCGGCTGTACCTGCTCGAGGACGGCGACGGCCGGGTGAGCGCGTCGTGCTACCTGAACGTCATTCCCAATCTCACCCGCGGCGCGCGGCCCTATGCGGTGATCGAGAACGTCATCACCGACGAGGCCCGCCGGGGCCGCGGTCTCGGCCGCGCGGTGATCGGGCACGCCCTCGATGCCGCCTGGGCGGCCGGCTGCTACAAGGTCATGCTGCAGACCGGGTCGACCCAGGAGTCGACCCATGCGTTCTACCGCGCCTGCGGCTTCTCCGGCACTGACAAGCACGCCTACGTCGCCTGGTGCCCGGACTGGCCGACGCCCTGATTCGCCCGTTGCCGCTGCCATCACGAGGAGGCCCATGGAAACCGTTCTGATCACCGGCGCCAACCGGGGCATCGGCCTGGCGCTGGCCCGCCGCCTGCTGACCGACGGGTACCGGGTGCTGGCGACCTGCCGCACGCCGTCCGCCGCCGCCGAGCTCGCCGGGCTGGCCGGGACCGGCGACCTGGAAGTGCTGCCGCTGGACGTGGCGGATGCCGCCGCCGTGGACGGGTTCGCCGGGGTCCTCGCCGGACGGCCGCTCGACGTGCTGGTGAACAATGCCGGCGTGATGGGCGGGCCGCGTCAGTCTGCGGACGACATGGACTACGCCGCCTGGGCGGAGGCCTTCGCGGTGAACACCATGGCGCCGCTGCGCCTCGCCCAGGCGCTCAAGCGCAACCTGCTGCAGGCAGCGCGCCCCCGGGTGGTCACCCTGTCGAGCCAGATGGGCGCGCTGTCCCGCCACAGCCCTGGCGCCATCGCCTACCGCAGCACCAAGGCGGCCGTGAACAAGGCGATGCAGACCCTGGCGCTGGACTGGCGGGCCGAGGGCATCGTGGTCTGCCCCGTTCACCCCGGCTGGGTGCGCACGGACATGGGCGGTCCGAACGCCGACCTCGACGTCACCGACTGCGCCCGCGGGCTGGCGGCGCTGATCGCCGGGCTCGACCTGTCCCGGTCCGGGCACTTTCTCACCTGGGAAGGCGAGGAACACCCGTGGTGAGGGGCGGACGGGCGAGCCGCGACGGTAATCGCCGCAGGCCTCCCGCGACCGGCGGCGGCAGCGTGCAGAGCCGGCCCGCTCGACGGCGACGACCGGCAGCGTCATGAAACCCGGCGAGCGCTTCCGCGCGATACCGGAAGCCCATCTGGCGCTGATCCGGGGCGGCGAGCTGCTGATGCTGCGGCGCGCCGGCACCGGCTACATGGACGGCTGGTACAGCGTGGTCGCCGGACACCTGGACGGCGGCGAGACGGCCCGGACGGCCATGGCGCGGGAAGCCTGGGAGGAAGCGGGGCTGACGATCGATCCGGACGCGCTGACCCTGTTCCACATCATGCACCGCTTCGACGGCGACGAGCGCATCTCGTTCTTCTTCAGCGCGGACCGCTGGCAGGGCGAGCCGGTCAACCGCGAGCCCCACAAGTGCGACGAGCTCGCGTGGTATCCCCTGGCCGGCATGCCGGAGAACACGGTGCCCTACGTGCGCACGGCCGTGACGCTCGGCCTGCGTGGTGTAAGCTACTCGGAATTCGGGTGGCCGGCGGCGCAGTGACCGCCGCCGTGCCGCGACCGCCTACCGACCGAGCCTGGAGTGCCGATGCCGACCCCCGCGTCCTTCGTGGAGATCGACGAGACCCTGCGCCGATCCCTGCCGCGGGGTGAACTCGCGCGCATACCGCGACACCCGGAGCGGCGCGACGTGCTGCTCGCCCTGATCTGCCTGCGCCTGATCCGCCGCTACCCCTATTCCGAGCCCGAGCTCAACGCCACGCTGCGGGGCGCCCTCGACGATCTGAACGCCCGGGTGGACCACGTGACCTGCCGCCGCTACCTGGTGGACCTCGGCTTCCTGCGCCGGGATCGGGCCGGCCAGCGGTACTTCCTGTACTTTCCGAAGATCCGCGAGACGCTGGCCGAGGAGGTCATCGAGTCCGACCAGGACTTCATCGGCACGGCGCTGGCGTCCGCCGGATGACGGCACCGCCGGAAGCGCTGCTGTTCGATCTGGGCGGGGTGCTCATCGACGTGCAGCCCGAGCGCGTGCTGGCGGCCTGGTCGGCCCACTCGCGCCTCGACCCCGAGGCGCTGTCCGCCGCCTTCGAGATCGACGAGGTCTACCGCGGCCACGAGCGGGGCGAGGTCAGCGACGACGATTTCTTCCGTCACGTGATCGACCGCCTGAAGCTCGACGCCGACGTCGACACCGTCCGCGCAGGCTGGACGGCGGCGCTGGTGGGGGAGATCGCCGAGACCACCGCGCTGGTCAACGCGGCCCGGTCGGAGATGCCCTGCTACGCCTTCAGCAACACCAACGCCGCGCACATGGACGTGTGGCAGCAGCGCTTCCCGCGGGTGGTGAACGCGTTCGACGGGATCTTCGCCTCCCACCAGATCGGCCTGCGCAAGCCCGACGCCGAGGCCTTCGCGCAGGTGGCGGAGCGCATCGGCGTGGCGCCGGCGTCGATTGTGTTCTTCGACGACGTTGCCGAGAATGTCCGGGGCGCTGCCGCCGCGGGCCTGTCCACCGTACTGGTCACCGGCCCCGCCGACGTGCGTCGCACCCTGGCCGCCATCGGCCTGAACATCGCCGGATCGCCCTCGGGATCGTGAGCACCGGCACCGCCCGGAAGGAAGCCCCATGCGACCAGCCTTCGGCACACTGATTCTGCTGTGCACGCTGCTGAACCCGGCCACCGCCGGCGCCGCCGACGACACCGTACCGTCAGACATCCCGCCGCAGAAGGAAGCCGACATCCAGAAGCTGCTGGCCATGACCGACTCCCTGGACATGGGGCAGCAGGTGGTCGATCAGCTTCTGGCCATCCAGCAGAGCGCCCAGAGCGCGGTGCCCCAGGAAGTCTGGGACGAGATCCGCGCCGAGCTCGACATGACCCGCATCCAGCCGGTGATCGTCGCCATCTGGGACCGGCACTTCAGCCACGACGACATCCGCGGGCTGATCGAGTTCTACGAGTCGCCGCTGGGGCGCAAGCTGGTGGAGACCCAGCCGGCGGTGATGCAGGAATCCATGGCAGCCGGCGAGCTGTGGGCGCGCCAGGTGCTGCAGCGCATCCAGGAGAAATTGGCCCGCAAGGGCTACGCCACCTGACCGGCCGCGCGGCGGCCGGCCCGACGACGACACCGGGGGATTCGACATGGCCAAGGCACTGGGCATCGGCGGCGTGTTCTTCAAGGCCCGGGACCCGGCGGCGCTGGCCGCCTGGTACGGCGCCCACCTGGGCATCGACGTCCAGGACGGCTTCGCCGGCGCGATCTTCACGGCCGACGCGGTGCCCGCCGGCGGCTATACCGTCTGGTCGCCCTTCGCAGCCGACACGACCTACTTCGACCCCTCGGCGGCACCGTACATGATCAACCTGATGGTCGACGATCTCGACGGCGCCCTGGCCCAGGTGGCCGAGGGCGGCGCGACCCTGGTAGGCACGCCGGAGGACTCGGAGTACGGCCGCTTCGGCTGGTTCGTCGATCCGGAGGGGAACAAGATCGAGCTCTGGCAGCCGCCAGGGTGAACCCGCCGACGATCCGCCCCGCGGTGGCTGGCGACGCGGCCGCGGTGCGAGACATCTACGCCCCCATCGTCGCCGACACCACCATCTCCTTCGAGAGCGAGCCGCCCGACGTCGCCACCATGGCCGGGCGCATCGCGACGGCCAGTGCGCACCACGCCTGGCTGGTGGCGGAACGCGGCGGGCAGGTCGCCGGCTATGCCTACGGCGGCCCCCATCGCGCCCGGCATGCCTACCGGTTCTCGACGGAGGTGTCCGTGTACGTGCATGCCGACCATCGCGGCGCCGGGGTCGGTCTGGCGCTGTACCGGGCGCTGTTCGAGGCGCTGACCGCACGCGGCTACTGGCACGCCTATGCCGGCATCACCCAGCCCAATGCGCCGAGCGCGGCGCTGCACGCCGCCGCCGGATTCGAGCGCATCGGCCGGTTTCCGCGGGTGGGCTACAAGTTCGGCGCCTGGCACGACGTGGACTGGTGGTACCGGCCACTGCAGGAAGACCACCCCGAGGGCGACCCCGCATGATTCTGGAAAGCGCGCCGCTCGACGTCATCCCCGGGCGGGAAGCAGCGTTCGAGGCCGCGTTCGCCGAGGCGCAGCACATCATCGCGGGCATGCCGGGCTACATCCGCCACAGCCTGTCGCGCTGCGTGGAGCGACCGAACCGCTACCTGCTGCTGGTGGAGTGGGAACGCCTGGAGGACCACACCGAAGGATTCCGCCGCTCGCCGGAGTACCAGCGCTGGCGCGCACTGCTGCACCACTTCTACGAGCCGATTCCGGCCGTCGAGCACTTCCGGCCGGTCTCGCTCTGACGGGCGGCCGGGCCCGGCCGCCCTTCACGAGCCCTTCACCGAAGCGGGGCTACTTTCCCTCGACCTTCACGCCGACTGGAACGATGCCCATGAGCACTCTGCCTTCCGACCCCGACCTGATGCCGGACATCGCGCGGCGCCAGCACCAGAAACCCCAGGGCACCCTGGACTGGGTGGGCATGAGCGACATCCACCAGCCCATCTCCATCGTCGACGAGGGCGAGACCCAGCGCGTGCAGGCGGACGTTCAGGTCTACGTCAACCTGGCGGACCCCCACGCCAAGGGCATCCACATGTCGCGGCTGTATCTGCTGCTCGACGAGCACGCGCGCACCCGGCCGCTGACCGTCGCCGGGCTGCGCATGCTGCTGAACGCGCTGCACGGCTCCCACCACGACCTGTCCACCCACGCGTTCGTGCAGTTCGACTTCGGCTACGAGATGCGCCAGCCGGCGCTGCTGTCGGAGAACGAGGGCTGGAGCATCTATCCGGCAAGCCTGAAGGGCACGCTGGCCGATGGCGAGGTGAAGATCGAGCTCGAAGTCCAGGTGACCTACTCCAGCACCTGCCCGTGCTCCGCGGCGCTGGCACGCCAGCTCATTCAGCGCCAGTTCGAGGACAGCTTCGACCGGGACAACCCTCCGAGCTTCGATGAGATGCGCGCCTGGCTGGGCACCGAGGACGGCATCGTCGCCACGCCCCACAGTCAGCGCAGCTACGCCCGCGTGCGCACGCGCCTCGCCGACGACGTGAAGGAGCTGCCGCTGCGCTCGCTGATCTCACGGCTCGAGTCGGCGCTGGGCACGCCGGTGCAGTCCGCGGTGAAGCGCGCCGACGAACAGGAATTCGCCCGGCTGAACGGCCAGAACCTGATGTTCTGCGAGGACGCGGGCCGCAAGCTGCAGGCCGTGCTGAACGACGACGACCGGCTGGCGGACTTCTGGGTGCGCATCGAGCATCACGAGAGCCTGCACGCCCACAACGCCGTCGCCATCGTCAGCAAGGGCGTGGACGGCGGCTACCTGCCGCTTCCCTGACCCCCAACCGCGGACACCGTCCGCGCCGGCGCGGCGGCCGATCCGGCCGCCGCCCCTTCCGCCCAAGCGCAACTGTCAGGCGAAACGCACCTGAATGGTCGTGCCCTCGCCAGGCCGGCTGTGCGCCGAGATGCTCCAGCCGAACTGCCGCACCAGGCGCTTGACGATGGACAGCCCGAGGCCGTGGCCCCGGGTCAGCCCGCGGCTCTGGTCCGCCCGATAGAAAGGATCGAAGGCGCGCTCGAGCTCTTCCCCGGACATGCCGACGCCGGTGTCGGCGACGGACACGCCGTTCCTGTCGATGGTGACCTCGACCTGGCCTTCACGGGTGTAGTTCACGGCGTTGCGCATGAGGTTGCCGATCACGATCTCCACCACCTTGACGGGGGCGCGCACGCGCAGCTCCGCCTCCTCGTGCAGCGCCAGCGAGATGCCGGCACGCCGGGCGGCGGGCGTGAGCAGCTCCATCTGGCCGACCACCAGGTCGTTCACCACCACTTCCTCCTTGGGCATGGACGTCTCGGTCTCCCGGGCCAGCATGAGCAGCGTCTCCAGCAGCGCCTCCATGTCCTGAACCGTGCGGCGCATGCGGGCGAGGGCCTTCTGCTCGGCGGGCGGCCGCTCGGGGCCGGCTTCCAGCAGGTCGAGGGAACCTTTGAACACCGCGACCGGGGTCCGCAGCTCGTGACCCGCGTCCCGGGTGAAGACCCGTTCCCGCTCGACGAAGGCGGCCAGGCGCTCGGAGAACGTGTCGACGGCGTTGATCATCGACAGCACTTCCGCGTCCGCAACCTCGCGCAGGGCGCCAAGATCCAGCGTGAGCGAGCGGTCGTGCTCGAAGTCGAAATCCTCGAGCTGATGGGCGAGCTGCACGATGGGCGAGATGGCCTGCTGGGACAGCCGGTAGGCCAGGAACGACAGCCCGTAGATGATGAGCAGCACGATGGCCAGGGGCACGATGCCGAAGAAGAACGCGATGTCGTAGATCTGATCCTTCGCCCACACCAGATACAGCCGCCTGCCGTCCCGCTCGGAGACGTGCACGAGCTGGGTGTCGCCGGCGACGCTGCGGACCAGCTCGTCCGGCGGAATGTCGCGCAGCGGCGCGGGCAGCCCGCTCAGGTCGTCGGCCGTCGCCATGTAGCTGCGCATGTTGGAGGTGTCCGGCAGCGTCGCCTGCGGGTTGTCGTCGTAGCGGTTCCAGTAGTACTCGGCTTCGGTCTTGAGGCCCTGGCGCAGCACCAGGTCGACGATGATCGTGTTGGCGAGATAGACGCCGACCAGCGTGGCGACGCTGATGATGCCGACCTGAATGGCGAATACGCGGACGAGCTTCGCCCGCAAGCCGGTGCGTTTCAAACGATCCCCCGGGGTTCAGGGTGGTGCGGGCGCCTGGGCGCCCGCCGCCTCACGTGCGTTTGCTGAACAGATAATGGCAGACCAGCCACTCCGTGCCGTCACGATAGCCGAACAGCTCTTCGCAGGCCATGAAGAACATGCGCCAGCGCTGCACCCAGCGGCGTGACTCCGCCTCGCCGTAGGTCTCCGCCATCAGCCGGGTGACCGGCTCGCGCCGCTCGTCGACGTTGTCGAGCCACGCCCGGGCGGTCCGGGCGTAGTTGCGGCCGGACACGTTCCAGCGCCGCTCGATGCGCAGGTCGTCCTGGAAGAACAGCAGCGTGTCCGCGGCGGGCATCAGCCCGCCGGTGAAGAAGTGCCGCGCCATCCAGTCGCCGTCGCCGTTGTCCTCGAAGGGGTAGAGCAGGTTGCGGTGACAGAAGATGTGCACGAACAGCTTGCCGCCGTCGGCCAGCCAGCCGGAGATGCGGTTGAGCAGCAGCGCGTAGTTGCGCACGTGCTCGAACATCTCGACGGACACGATGCGGTCGAAGCCGCCGTCCAGGTCCAGGTCGTTGACGTCGGCGGTGATCACCCGGACGTTGTCGAGCCCGCGGCTTCTGAGCTGCCATTCGATGTGGCGGCGCTGGCCGGCGGAGTTCGACACGGCGGTGAAGCGGCTGTTGGGAAACCGCTCGGCCGCCCACAGGGTGAACGAGCCCCAGCCGCAGCCGAGATCCAGCACGTTCTGCCCGTCGGCGAGCTCGGCGCGCTCACCGTAGCGGGCGAGCATGGCTTCCTCCGCCGCGTCCAGGTCGGCGGCGCCGTCGTCCCAGAGCGCGCAGCTGTACTTGAGGTGCCGGCCCAGGGCGAGCCGGAAGAATTCCGCCGGCACCTCGTAGTGCTGCTCGTTGGCGGCGTCGGTCTCCAGGGCGATGCGCGAGCGGGCCAGCTCGCGGAGCAGCCGCTGGCTGCGCTCCTCGCGGATCTGGGGATCGTCGTCGTGCTCCTCCCGCAGGCGCAGGCCGACGAGCCGGCGGATGCCGACCCGCACCAGCGCATCGGGCACGAAGCCGGATTCGGCGATGTCAGTGAGCACGCTCATAGTCGTTCCTCCGGCTCGCAGCCGATGAGCCGCCGCCGGCGGCCAGGGTGAACAGGACGGCGAACAGCACGAGCCACACCAGGGCCACGGCCGCCAGCCGCAGTGGATCGTCGATGGTCACGGCGCCGAAGCGCTCGCCCGCCAGGTAGCTGAACGGTGCGCCGGCGCCGGCCAGCAGGCCGCCGAGCCAGGGCCGCGACTTGAACCAGGACAGCGAGTGGTGGACGGCCAGCCCGACCCCGGCCCACAGCAGCACGATCCACGCGGGCGCCAGGGCGGCGCCGTAGTCGAGCACGCCGAGCCGGATCCACGCCGTGTCCAGGGCAAAGCCGAGGGGGACCAGGGCGGCGACCAGCTTGAGATCGCGCGCCGGCGCGGTGCCGACGAGGCTCTGGCCGAGCATCAGCAGCAGCACGCCCACGCCCCACAGGTTGGTGCCCGCGGCACCGCCGAGCACACAGGCGAACCAGGCCGCCTGGAACAGCACGCCGTTGACCACGTTCCAGCGGTTCATCGGGTGCGCTCCGACCGGCTGCCCGCCGCCGCCGGTCCGTCCAGATCACCGTCGACCACGGTCAGCTCGCCGCCGGGCAGATTCACGCCGGCGCGCCAGGGGCGGCGGCGGTAGCCGGGCTTGGCGAACAGGAGCTGCACGTCGCTGATGGCCCGTTCCCGGAACCCGCCCTCGCAGTAGCACAGGTAGAAACGCCACAGCCGCAGGAAGCGCTCGTCGAAGCCGAGCTCCAGCACCCGCCGGCGGGCGCCTTCGAAGCGCTCCCGCCAGGCCGCCAGGGTGTCGGCGTAGTCGAGGCCGATGTCCTCGAGATTCACCAGCACCGTGTCGGTGTGCCTGGCGGCGGCGGACACCAGCCGGGACACGCTGGGGATGAAGCTGCCCGGGAACACGTGCTTCTTGATGAAGTCCACGTCACGCAGCGCCTGACGGAACCGCCGATCCTCGATGGTGATCGCCTGCAGCGCGATGAGGCCGTCGGGCCGGACCAGCCGGGACAGGGTCTCGAAGTAGCCGTTCAGGAAGTCGTTGCCCACGGCTTCGACCATCTCCACCGACACCAGTTTGTCGTAGCGGCCGGTGAGGTCGCGGTAGTCCGTCAGCAGCACTTCCACCCGGTCTTCCAGTCCCGCGGCGCGCACCCGGTCCAGGGCGGCCTCGTACTGGGAGGGCGAGATCGTCGCGGTGGTGACCCGGCAGCCGAACCGCCCGGCGGCGTAAACGGCGAGCCCGCCCCAGCCCGTGCCGATCTCGAGCAGGTGATCCTCCGGGGCGAGTTCCAGCTTGCGGCAGAGCCGTTCGAGCTTGGCCCGGCTGGCCTCCTCGAGGGTCATCGCCGGCGACTCGTAGACGGCGGCCGAGTACATCATGCGCTCGTCGAGGAACGTCTCGAAGAACGCATTGGACAGGTCGTAGTGGGCTTCGATGTTGCGGCGGCTGCCCCGCCGGGTGTTGGCGCGCAGCAGGTGCGCCAGCAGGTCCGCCGTCCGCGCCGCGACCCGGCCGGCGCCGTCGAGCCGTTCCAGGGCGTCCCGGTTGGCGGCGAGAATGCGCACCAGCGCGACCAGGCCGTCGCAGTCCCAGTCGCCGTCCATGTACGACTCGCCCGCGCCCACCGAGCCGCCGAGCGCGGCGCGGCGGTAGAACGCCGGGTCGTGCACGGTGACCACCGCCGCCGGCTCCCCGGCACCGAAGACGAGCTCGGTGCCGCGGTCGCGCAGGGTGATGCTGCCGCGGGAGAGGCGCGACAGCGCCCGCTGCAGCAGCCGGGCGAAGGGGCCGGAGCGGGCCGGACGGGCCGCCTGGTGGAGCGCGTCGGCGAGTGGTCTGGTCACGTCTGCGAGACCTCCTGATGGGATTCGGGATGGGCGTGGAACGGCGCCCGTTTGAGCCACAGCCGGGCCGCCTGCCAGTAGATGCGCGCCAGGGTCCGCAGATTCTGCGCGGGATAGGCGAGCGCGCCCCGCCGCAGCGCCGCCGCATCGGCCGCCTCGCCGCGCAGGTACAGGCCGGCGAAGAACGCCTCCTCGCCGTCGCGGCACAGCCGCATGGCGATCTCGATGCCTGCGCCGGTCAGCCGCAGGCGCCAGCGGTACTCCACGTCCATGGGCTGGAACGGCGACACGTGGAAGCGCTTGGGAAAGCGGAAGTCGACCACCTCGCCATCGAAGCCGGACGCGTCCAGCACGTAGCTGTGGACCTCGTCCCAGGGCGTGTTGGTGATCTCGGCCACCAGCGCGGCGAGCGTGCCGTCGCGGAAGCAGAAGTAGAAGCTCACCGGGTTGAACAGCCAGCCCCAGGTGCGGGGCTGAGTGAGCAAGAACACCCGATCCGCCGGCGCCAGCCCGGCGGCGGCCAGCCGGCGGCTGATGGCGCCGCGGATGCCGTCGGCCCCGGCACCGTCCGGGCGCGGGTAGTCGACCGGCCGCAGCGACAGGGGAGCGAGCCGGCTCCGAGCGGAGAACCAGCGGCAGGACAGCGCGTCCAGGCCGTCCGCGTCGGCATAGAGCATCCACACGGGATAACGGAACTCGTGGGCCGGCGCGCCGCCGCGGCGGTGCACCACCCAGCCTTCACAAGCCTGGTCACGCAGCATTGGCCCGCTCCCGGGTCATGGCTTCGGCGACGCGCACGCCGCTGGCGAAGCCGTCCTCGTGGAAGCCCCAGCCCCAGTAGGCGCCGGCGTACCAGGTGCCGCGGACGCCGTTGATCTCGTCGTAGCGGCGCTGGGCGGCACGCGCCTCGGCGCTGAACACCGGGTGCGCGTAGTGGCGGCGGCACCACACCTGATCGAGCTCGCGCTCCGGGTTCAGGGTGACGAAGAACGGCTGCGGACCGTCCAGGGACTGCAGCAGGTTCATCCAGTAGGTGACCTGGCAGCTGGCGGTCTCGCCAGCCACCGCGTTCCAGCTCGACCAGGCCCGCCGCTGGCGCGGCATCACCGAGGGGTCCGAATGCACCACCGCGACGTTCTCCTGATAGCGGATCGCGCCGAGGATCTCGCGCTCCTCCCGGGACGGATCGGCCAGCAGGCCCAGGGCCTGATCGCTGTGGCAGGCGAGCACCACGGCGTCGAACACGTGACGGCCGCTGCGGGTGGTCACCACCGCCTGGCTCGGCTGGCGGGCCACGGACAGGACCGGCTCGCCGGGCCGCAGCGTGCCGCTGAAGCTGGCGGCGAAGGCATCGAGGTAGGCGCCGGACCCGCCCTTGACCACCAGCCACTGGGGACGGCCGGCCACCTGCAGCATCCGGTGCTGGGCCATGAAGGCGACCACGTGGGCCACCGGGACCTCGCCGGCGTTCTGATTGGGCAGCGACCACAGCGCCGCGCACATGGGCACCAGATGATCCTCGGCGAAGCCGGGGCCGTAGCCGCCCTGGCGGAGAAACTCCGCCAGCGAGCGGCCGTCGTCGGCCGTGACGGCGGCGGCCTCGCGATAGAAGCGGCGCAGATCCCGCAGCATGGTGAGAAAGCGCGGCGACACCGCGCTGCGCCGCTGGCAGAACAGCGCGTTGAGATTGCGCGTGCCGTACTCCAGACCGGTGCGCCGATTGCTGACGCCGAAGGACATGTCGGACGGCTGGGCCTCCACGCCGAGCTCGTCGAGCCAGGCGCTGAAGCCCGGGTAGTTCTCCCGATTGAACACGATGAACCCGGAGTCCACCCGGTACGTGCGGCCGCCTGTCAGAATGGCGTGGGTGTCGTTGTGACCGCCGATGCGCCGCGCCGCTTCGAACAGCGTCACGTCGGCCCGGTCCTGCAGCGCGTGGGCCGCGGCCAGACCGGAGATGCCGGCACCGACGACGGCGACCTTCATTCTCCAGCCTCCGTCCATCGTCCAGCCTCCGTCGCGCGGCCGCGCCCTTCCGCCAGCACCGGCGCCGGCACGCCGCGCAGGTCCCAGACCAGGCCGGCGGCGGCCAGCAGCCGCAGCCCCCACCAGGACGGATCGGGCTGCCACCAGTAGAACCCCTGACGGGCCGAGCCGGGGTAGCGGTGGTGGTTGTTGTGCCAGCCCTCGCCCAGGGTCAGCAGCGCCACCAGCGGATTGTTGCGGCTGTCGTCGGCGGTGGCGAACCGGCGCGCGCCCCACAGATGCGCGACGCTGTTCACCAGCAGCGTCGCGTGGGTCAGCAGCACCGTCGACACGAAGTAGCCCCACACCAGCATCTGCCCGCCGCTGGTGTCGAGGCCCGGGTAGCGGGCGCCGAGCCAGGCGCCCAGGGCGAACATGCCGGCGGCGTAGACCACGGGCACCAGCACGTCGAACCGGTCCAGCCAGACCAGCTCCGGAAACTTCAGCCAGTCGCGTACCCGGGCGCGGTCGGTGGCGAAGTTGCGGTCCTTCAGGAACCAGCCGACGTGGGCGTGGAGGAAGCCGTCCGCCGGGCGATGGGGGTCGCCCGGCCGGTCGGCGTGACGGTGGTGCTGGCGGTGGTGGGCGGCCCACCACAGCGGCCCCCGCTGGGTGGCGGAAGCGCCGAGCAGCGCGAACACGAACTGCATGGGACGGGACGTGCGGAACGTCCGGTGCGAGAAGTACCGGTGATAGAACGCCGTGATCGCGAACATGCGCAGCAGGTAGGAGCCGGCGCAGACGGCCACGGCCACCGGGCTGACGCCGACCCAGATCACCGCCAGACAGGCCGCGTGCAGCAGCAGAAACGGCGCGAAACGGCTCCAGTCCAGCCGCTCGCCGCCGCCGGGCGACTCGGCGGCGCCGATCAGCGCTTCACTGCGCGCATTGTCGAACCAGCGGGCGAACACGGCGAACATCGGCTTTCTCGAATGATCCGGCCGAGAACTCTGCGCCGCCCGCCGTGAAGGCGCTGTCAACCCGGCCGGACACCGCCGTTCACGGCTGCTTCACGAGCGGGCGGAGACCATACGGTCATGCACACGTGCGCCCGCCTAATCGCCATCGTCGCCTTGGCCGCCGCCGCGGCCGGCTGCTCGCCGACCCGCGGACCGGGTTACGCCGACGCCTACCAGGCCGCGCTGGTCCGCATCCAGGGCACCAGCGAGGTGACCGACGCGATGACTGACCGGTTCGTGACCTTCTTCAGCCACGGCAGCGCCGGCGACGGCGGCGAACCGGCAGACCCGGAAGCCCTGTACGGTGAGCCGCTGTACTTCAGCGACACGCTGCTGACCACCGACGACCGGGCAACGGCGCTCGCTCACCTGCGGCGCATGCACGCCGGCACGGAGTCCCTCGACGTGACCGTGCTCGACCGGCTGGTTCGGGGCCAGGACGTGTACCTGATCTGGCAGATGACGGCCGTGTTCACGCCGGTCTCCGGCGCCGTGACCTCCAACACCGTCGGCGTCACCCATCTGCGCTTCGACGCCGACGGCCGGATCATCCTTCACCAGGACTTCTGGGACAGCGCCGCCGGGCTGTACCAGCACGTGCCCGTGCTGGGCGGCCTGATCGGCGCCGTCCAGGGGAGGTTTCAGACCCATGAAAAGCAGTGACGTCGTCGCCCGCACGGCCCTGACCGCCGTCCTCACGGCGGCGGCCTTCTGGTCCCCCGCGGCGCTGGCCGCCGAGCCGACCGCCACCGAATACCGGTTCGCCGTCTACTACGGCGATCGCCGGATCGGCGAGCACCGCTACGAGATCGTCCAGGACGGCGACGCCACCCGGGTTCGCTCCCGGGCGGACTTCCAGGTGAAGCTGCTGTTCATCAACGCCTACCGCTACGAGCACCAGGCCAACGAGCTGTGGCGCGGCGGCTGCCTGACCGGGCTGCGCTCGGTCACCGACGACAACGGCAGGCGCTACGAGGTGGACGCCCAGCCCCGGGAGACCGGGCTGGTCCTGACCCGCCATGCCCCCGAACGGGCCCAGGTCACCCTGGACGCCGACTGTCCCGCCTCCTTCGCCTACTGGGATCGCGAGCGTCTGGGCAGGGACCGGCTGATCAACTCGCAGAACGGCGAGGCCGTGGCCGCCAGGCTGGAGGCGCGCGGCACCGACACGGTGGACGGCGTCGACGCGCGGCGCTACCGGCTGGAAACGGACGGGCTCGCCCCCATCGACCTGTGGTACGACGCGAGCGACGACACCTGGCTGCGGCTGGAAACCACCCGGGAGGGCGCGACCCTCAGGTACCGCCTGCAGGAGGTCACGCGCCGCACCGCCGAGGCCATCGAGCCCGACCAGGGCACGCCGGAGCCGCCGGGGGTCTGACGCGCCCGGTCACGGCGCCCCGTCGCCGAGCAGATGCTCGCCGATACCGCGCACCGACCGACCTTCGGACTGGCGCGGCGGCTCGATGCCAAGCAGCCGCGCCACGGTGGGCGCCACGTCCACCTGATGCACCTCCGGCACCACCAGATCCCGGGGCACGCCACGGCCCATGGCGAAGAACACCCCCGCCATGTCCGGCAGCGACGGATCGTAGCCGTGGCCGCCAAAGTCTCCGCCGACGGCGAAGTACAGCTTCGCCAACCAGGACGACAGCCCGCCCGGACGCGTGAAGGAATACGGCGGCTCCGTCACCACCACCAGGTCGCCGCTGCGCCGCGGATGGGCCAGCCGCCACTCGGAGGGCACGTCCTCGCGGCGGAAGGCCCGGGCCGGCTCGAGGACGGAGGCCGCCGCCAGCGCCGCCGCAGCGTCGGCGGGATCCTCCAGATAGACCTGGGCGACGGCGCTGCCGACCACCGTGGCTTCGATGCCGGCGTCCGCGAGCACGCCCGCCAGATCCAGATGGCGGCTCCAGCTCGTCATGCCGTGATCCGACACCAGGATCAGCGTGGTCCGGTCCCAGAGGCCGAGGGCGTCCATGCCGGCGAGCAGCCGGCCGAGCTGGGCGTCGTCGGCCTCGAGGGCGTCCGCCACCGCGTCGCTGTCCGGGCCGTGATCGTGACCGGCACCGTCGGCGCCGCCCCAGTAGCTCATGATCAGCCGCGGCCGTTCCTCCGGCGGCAGCGCCAGCCACTCGAGGAGCTGGTCGACCTTGGCCGAGGTCGGGCGGTCGCCGTCGAAGGGGGCGATGCGGTAGCGGGTGCCCTGACCGCGCCAGTCGGACTCGGAACCGACCCAGAAATAGGTGGCCGCCGGCACGCCCTGGCGCTCCGCCGCGATCCACAGCGGCTCGGCCTCGATCCAGTCGGCGTCGGGGCTGTAGCTGTAGCGGCCGCGTTCCGGGTCGTAGAAGCGGTTGTCGATGATGCCGTGAACGTCCGGATAGGTGCCGGTGGCCAGGGACACATGTCCCGGGAAGGTATTGGACGGATAGACCGGCACCAGCCGGCCGGCCCGCAGACCTTCGCGCTCGAGGCGCGCCAGGTTCGGCAGGGCGTGCCGGTCGGGATAGTCGTGGCGCACGCCGTCCCAGGACAGCACCACCACCACGGGCTCGGCCCCGGCGACGCCGGGCGCGGCAGCGGCGGCGGTGACCGCGCCGGCGGCGGCAGTGGCCACGACGGCGGCCCACAGGACGACGGCCAGCGCCCCGAGCACGCCTCGCAGCCGGGGACGGCGGCTGCCGATCATCGGCCCGCCTCCCGCCGCCGCGCCTGCACGGCCTGCAGGTCGCGGAGGATCGGCATGGCGTCGAGATCGTCCTCGGACAGGCGCGACCAGTCGATGCCGGCCGGCGCCGGCGGCGGCTCCGCCACCCGGAGGGTGCGGGTGGGCGTGCAGATCAGCGACAGCGGGATGTCGTTGGCCTCGATGGGAAAGCCCGCCACCACCTGCAGATCGTGCACCGTGGTGGCCACCGGCACGGCGTCGAAGCCGAGCTCCCGGAGGATGGCGAACTCGAGGTCGCTGTAGCCCTCGCCCTTGCCGGCCCGGCGGCCGTCGACGGTGACCGCGGCGCAGCCGGTGACGATGGCGTCCAGCGCCGGCATGTCCTCCAGCGGCACGATCTCCGAGTACTCCGTCATGGTGGCAAGCGCCGCCGCCCGGGCCAGCTCGCCCCGAGGAATGCGCGCCGGATCGAGCCGGTGGAAGCCGCCCTTGAGCCGCGGCGTGGGCACGAACACCACCGCACCGCGGGCGAGGGCCAGCTCGCGCACGGGCCGCTGGGGCGAATCGGGATTGATCTTGAGCGTGCGGGCGTCGCGCCACGGCGGCTCCTCGAACAGCCGGCGCGCCGCGGCTTCGGCGCCGGCGAAGTTCGGTATGCGGCCGTGGGGCGGAAACGGAAACCGCGCCGCGCCCTGATCCTGCAGGGCGTCCCAGGACCACTGGCGGGCGTCGGACTTGCTGGCGAACCGGAGCTCGCGGGCCTCGCTCATGGGTCGATCACATGCTCGCTGGTCGGGTCCTCAGTGTACTGGCACGGTGTGACAATCAGTACACTCTGCCCTTCACCCGCCCGGGCCCATGGTCATCGGATGATCCAGTACATCGTCGCACGCTATCCGGCCCTGGGCTTTCCCCTGTACCGGCGCTACTGGCTGGCGTCCTTCGCCTCGGTGGGCGCGACCCAGCTCATCACCCTGGGACAGGGCTGGCTGATCTTCGAGCTGTCCGGCTCGGCGGTGCAGCTCGGGCTGCTCGGCGCGGCGGCGGCGCTGCCTAACATCCTGATGACCCTGGCGGGCGGGGTGATCGCCGACCGCTTCGACAAGCGCCGGATACTGATGTGCACCAGTCTCGCCACCACGCTGCTGCTGGCGACCCTGGCGTGGCTCGACGCCACCGACCGGGTGGCGGTGTGGCACGTGCTGACGGTGGCGGCGCTGGTGTCGCTGATCACCGGCCTCGACTGGCCTGTGCGGGTGTCGCTGTATCCCCAGCTCATCGAGCGCAGCGCGTTCATGAGCGCGGTGGCGCTCAACTCGTTCATCTGGCAGGCGACGCGGATGGCGGTGCCCGCCGCCGGCGGCGTGGTGATCGCCGCCACCGACACGTCGGTGGTGTTCGCCGCCGGCGCGGCCGGCTTCTTCGTGATGTTCGCGGTGATCACCAGCATTCCGATCCGCCACACCCCAGTGGCGCCCGGCTCGCCCTGGCAGCAGGTGCGCGAGGGGGTCGGCTACATCTGGCACACGCCGCTGTTCCGCTGGCTGATCCTGACTACGTTCGTCGGCATGTTCTTCTCCCAGTCGGTGAACCAGATCATGCCGGTGTTCGCGGCCGCGCTGGATTCCGGCGAGACCGGCTTCGGCTATCTGCTGTCCGCCGGCGGCGTGGGGTCGGTCACCGGCACGCTGCTGATCGGCGGCATCCACCGGTTCCGACGGCTCGGTGCCATGATGCTCGGCGGCGCCGCCTGCGCGGCGCTGACCATGATGGGCTTCGCCGCCCTGGCCACGAACGGCTGGTTCGCCGCCTCGCTGGCGGCGGTGTTCCTGGCGTCGCTGTTCGCCTCGGTGTTCATGATCAGCTCCATGACGGTCATGCAGCTCACCGTGCCCGACCGGCTGCGGGGCCGGGTCATGGGCATTCACACCATGGGCTTCAGCCTGATGCCCCTCGGGGGCCTGCTGCTGGGCGCGCTGGTGGAACGGCTCGGCGCCGCGCCGGCGGTGTGGATCGGCAGCGGCGTGTATCTCGCGGTGGTGGCCTGGGTGGCGGTGGCGCGGCCGGTGATCCGCAGCCTGGACGGCCGCGGCGTGGGCGTCACCGACGACGCGGCGCCGGGTGGCGACGGAACCGGCCACCGCCCGGCGGACGCTCAACGGCCGGGAACGGCCGAGGAGTCCACCGCATGAGCGATCTGGGGAAATGGATCATGCTGGCCGGCGCGGTGCTGGTGGTGATCGGGCTGCTGGTGCAGACCGGGGCGCTGTCCTGGTTCGGCCGGCTGCCCGGGGACATCCGCATCGAGCGGCCGAACGCTTCCTTCTACTTCCCGATCACCTCGATGATTCTGCTGTCGGTGGCGCTGTCGCTGATCGCCCATCTGGTGCGCCGGTTCTTCTGAACGGGCGGCTGAGCCGGCGGCCCGGCCGGCGGCCCGGCCGACGGCCGCGCCGTCAGCCGTTGGCGGCGCGGCGCTCCTGGGCCAGCTCGAGCTGCTGCTCCAGCGCCTTCAGGGCATGATGCTGGAGCTCCCGCTCCCGGGTCAGCTCGGTGACCCGGCGCTGCTCGCCGGCCAGGGCGTTCTGCGCCGACGCCAGAGCGGCGCGGGTTTCCTCGAGCTCGGCTTCCAGGGCTTCGATCTCTGCCTCGGTGACCGTGGGCGGCGTCCCGGCGTCTGCGGACTGGTCCGCGCCGTCGGCGGCCGGGCCCGGTTGTTCCGGCAGAGTGGCAGGCGCACCGTGCGCGTCCGATGCCGGCGCCGGGTCTGCCGCGACGACGGTGCCTCCCGCGTGCGGGTCGCCCGGATGCAGCGCCAGCTCGTCCTCCGCGGCCGTGTGGTCCGGCGTCTCGGGGGTTCCCGCGGCCTCGATCTCCGCCAGGCGCTGACGCAGATCGGCGCAGGCCCGTTCCAGCTCGGTCACGGCGCGGTCTCTGGCCGCGACGGTCTCCTCGTGGGCGGCGACGGCCTCGTCCCGGGCGGCAAGCTCCCGGCCGAGGACCTCGACGCGCTCTTCCCGGGCGCGCAGCGCGGTCTCCATCTGGGGCAGACGGCTGCGGGCGTCCAGCAGCGCCTTCTCCAGCTCGGCTTCCCGGCCGGTGGCCTGCTGGTGGCGCCACAGCCAGCCGGCGGCGGCGCCGAGGCCCAGCGCCAGCAGCAGGTACACGAAAATCTTGGCGATGAGGAAAATCACGCGTCCTCTCCTGTGGTGCCGCGGTCACCCGTGGCGCCGCCGTTCGCGGCGACGATCCGGAACTCCACCCGGCGGTTGGCGGCTCGGCCCGCTTCCGTGGCGTTGTCGGCCACGGGCTGGGTCTCGCCGTAGCCGACGGCGCGGAGCTGGTCGGCGGGCACGCCGCTGCCGACCAGGTAGCGCACCACGGCTTCGGCCCGGCGCTGGCTGAGGGCCTGGTTGACGGCGGCGTCGCCGCGGTCGTCGGTGTGGCTGGCCACCTCGAAGCTGGCGCCGCAGCCCCGGGCGATGCTGGCGACCATGGCGAGCACCGCCAGGCTGCCGGTGGTGAGCTCGGCCTGGCCGGACTTAAAGGTCACCTGCCGGTCCTCGAGGTACTCGTCCACCCGTTTCTGGCAGGTGCCGGACTCGCCGATGATGGCGATGCGGTTGTCGACGCTGCTGACCCCGGGAATGCCGGCGGCCAGCTCGCCGGCCTGATCCCGGGCCACGGAATCCGGCGCGGCGCCGGTGAGCACCAGGGACTGTCCCCGGCCCTCGACGCTGACCCAGAACAGGTCCTCGCGCTCCACCGCCGCCACCGCGGCCGTGGTGATCTCGCTCTGGATGGCCGAGGCTTTGGTGAATGTCGCCGCGAACACCAGGCACAGGAACAGCGCGCCGGTGGCGGTGAGGATCTCGAAGCGCGAGAAGTTTAAGTCCATAGGCTGGTCGGACCTGTGCCGTGACCGCGAGTATGGCCAGCGGCGGTCGTTCGTGGCGTTAACCAGTTCGCACCGCGGCCGGGCCCGCCCGACGCCGGGCAGGGGTTTACCCGATAAGTATAGAAAAGCCCTGCCGGCCCGCCGGGACCGCCGCCCGGCGGCGGCCGGTCAGGCCCGGGCGGGGTCGATCTTGTCCAGGTCCAGGCCGTGGGCCGCGGCGAGATCGCGGGCGGCGGCGGGATCGCCGAGGTTATGGCGGGCCCGGGTGGCCAGGGCGGCGTAGGCGATCCAGGGGGCCGAGACCTCGAAATAGTCGCGCAGCTCCGGACGGCCCTCGGAGAGGCCGAAGCCGTCGGTGCCGAGGACGGTGTAGGGGCCGGGGATCCAGCGGCTGATGCTCAAGGGGAGGGACTTCATGTAGTCGGAGGCGGCGATGAAGATGCCTCGTTCTTTGGCGAGGAGGTCGGAGACCAGGAGCGTTTCGGTGCCCAGGGCAGATCGCGGCCCGGAGGCCGCGCGCTCGCTGTGCGAGCGCGTAGCCGAACTGCGTTCGGCGGCCCCAAAAGGCGAATGGGCGTCTTCGGTGGTGGTGAGGAGGGCGTGGCGTTCGGCGGCGAGGCCCTGGCGGGCGAGCTCGCTGTAGCTGGTGACGCTCCAGACGTTGCAGCGCAGGCCCAGCTCGCGCAGCAGCTCCGAGGCGGCGAGCACCTCGGTCATGATGGCGCCGCTGCCGAACAGGTTGATGTCGGCGCCCTCCTGACGCTCGAAACAGTACATGCCGGCCAGCACGCCGTCCTCGACGCCGTCGGGCATGGCGGGCTGGGGGTAGTTCTGGTTGGTGATCGTGAGGTAATAGAAGACGTCCTCGAAGTCGACGTACATGCGGCGGATGCCGTCGCGGACGATGAGCGCGATCTCGAAGGCGAAGGCGGGATCGTAGCTGACGAGATTCGGCACCGTGGCAGCGACCAGGTGGGAGTGGCCGTCCTGGTGCTGGACGCCCTCGCCGTTGAGCGTGGTGCGCCCGGAGGTGCCGCCCAGCAGGAAGCCCTTGCACATGCTGTCGCCGCAGGCCCAGATCATGTCGCCGACCCGCTGGAAGCCGAAGATCGAATAGAAGACGTAGAACGGGATCATCGGCAGGCCGTAGTTGGCGTAGGCCGTGCCGGCGGCCATGAACGACGCCATGGCGCCGGTCTCGCAGATGCCCTCCTGGAGAATGCGGCCGTCCTCCGCCTCCCGGTAGGGCGCTATCGAGCCGGCGTCCACCGGCCGGTAGCGCTGGCCCGCGGGCGAGTAGATGCCCGCCTGGGGAAACAGCCCGTCCATGCCGAAGGTGCGGGCCTCGTCCGGCACGATGGGCACGATGTAGCGGCCGAGATCGTCGTCGCGCAGCAGCTTCGAGAGCATCCGCACCACCGCCATGGTGGTGGAGATCTCGCGGCTGGAGCCCTTCAGCATGTCGGCGAACAGCTCGAGCTTCGGCGTCGCCAGCGGCGGGCAGCGCACCTCCCGGCGCGGCAGGTAGCCGCCCAGGGCCTCGCGCCGCGCCTTGAGGTAGGCGAGTTCCTCACTGTCCTCGCCGGGGTGGTAGAACTCGGCGCGCTCCACCGCTTCCCGGGACAGGGGTATGCCGAGACGCTTGGCGAGGTCACGGCGTTCGTCGGCACTCAGGTACTTCTTCTGGTGCACGGTGTTGGCGCCTTCCGAGCCGGGGCCGAGGCCGTCGCCCTTCACCGTCTTCAACAGGATCACGCACGGCTTGCCCTGCACCCGGGCGGCGTGATGGAAGGCGGCGTAGATCTTCTTGTGATCCTGGCCGCCGCGCTTGATGGAGCGGATCTCCTCGTCGGTGAGGGACGCCATCAGGGCGCGCAGCTCCGGCGCCTTCTCCACCCAGTGCTCGCGGACCACGTCGCCGGAGGACACCGAGTACATCTGGTAATCCCCGTCGACGGCCTCCTCCATGCGCCGCTGCAGCAGGCCGTGCTCGTCCCGGTCGAGGATGGGATCCCAGCCGCCGCCCCAGATCACCTTGATGACGTGCCAGTCGGCGCCGCGGAACGAGCGCTCCAGCTCCTGAATGATCTTGCCGTTGCCGCGCACCGGCCCGTCGAGCCGCTGCAGGTTGCAGTTGATCACCAGCACCAGGTTGTCGAGGCCCTCCCGGCTGGCGATGTTGACCGTCCCCAGCACCTC
Source organism: Gammaproteobacteria bacterium UBA7803 (assembly GCA_002480525.1). Lineage (GTDB taxonomy): Bacteria > Pseudomonadota > Gammaproteobacteria > Pseudomonadales > Azotimanducaceae > UBA7803. The sequence continues at coordinate 24,338 of DLCH01000022.1, forward strand.
GGGCTCGTCGGCCTCGCCGTCGCCGATGAAGGTCCAGATCTTGCCGCCGTCCGGCGCCTTCAGGCCGCGCTTCTCGAGATACTTGGCGAAGCGCGCCTGGTAGATGGCGCTGGGCGTGGACAGGCCCATGCTGGCGGTGGGCATCTGCCAGAAGTCCGGCATGCGCCGGGGGTGCGGGTAGGAAGGCAGGCCGCCGCCCGGGGCGAGCTCGCGGCGGAAGTTGCCGAGGCGCTCCGCCGACAGCCGGCCTTCCAGGTACGCCCGCGCGTACACGCCGGGAGCGCAGTGGGCCTGGAAGTGCACCTGATCGCCGCCCTGCTGCCCGCCGGCGGCGCGGAACACGTGATTGAACCCCACCTCCATCATGGTGGCGGCGGAGAAGTAGGTGGCGATGTGGCCGCCGACGCCGGAGCCGCTGTCGAAGGCCTGCAGCACCATGGCGGCGGCGTTCCAGCGGATGATGTTGCCGATGCGGGTCTCGAGCTCGACGTCGCCCGGGTAGGCGGGCTGGTCCTTGAGATCGATGGTGTTCTTGTAGGGGGTGTTGAGGGCCGCCTCGGTGAGCACCATGCCCTTGTGCGACAGGTAGCCCTGGAGGCGCAGCAGCAGCTCCCGGGCCTGCTCCGGTCCCCGGTGGCGCAGCACGTCGTCGAGGGCGTCTTCCCACTCCTGCTGCTCTTCGGGCCAGTCGTCGTGAATGGGATTGGCGGCCATGGCGGCGGTCTCGCGGTGGATGGCTGGCGGGACAAACTACGGCATGGCGGGGAGCGGGTAAATCCCCGGTCCGGCTGCACCGGGTCCGGCGCGGTCGCCGCCGGAGGGCGCGCGGCCTCCACGGGGCTCGTGGCTCCGGCCCGGCGCGTCGTCCCGACCCGGCGAGGCTCTGGTAGACTCGGCGGTGGATTGAAACGCCTTATGGAAGGGGAGACACCATGATCCGACGTACCGGACTCGCGGGCCTGACGCTCGCGTGCCTGCTCGGCACGCTCGCCGGCTGCTCACAGGAATCCACCGACGTGACCGCGCCGGCGCCCGCCGCCACGGCGGCCACGGAAGCGGCCGGCGGCGATGCCGGAGCCGGCGCCATCCGCGACGCCACCGCCGACCTCGACGGCAAGCGCATCGCCAATGCCGACAGCGAGCCGGGCAACTGGCTGGCCCACGGCCGCACCTACGACGAGCAGCGCTACAGCCCGCTCACCGACATCACCGAAGAAACCGTGGCCGACCTGGGCCTGGCCTGGTACTGGGACACCGGCACCACCCGCGGGCTGGAAGCCACGCCCATCGTGGTGGACGGCACCATGTTCACCAGCGGCTCCTGGTCGGTGGTCTGGGCCCACGACGCCAAGACCGGCCAGCTCCTGTGGGAGTACGACCCGCAGGTGCCCCGGGAGTGGGGCAAGTACGCCTGCTGCGACGTGGTGAACCGGGGCGTGGCCGTGTGGGAAGGCAAGGTCTACGTCGGCACCCTGGACGGCCGGCTGGTGGCGCTGGACGCCGGCAGCGGCGAGCCGGTCTGGGAAGTCCAGACGACGGACCGGGAACGCGCCTACACCATCACCGGCGCCCCCCGCGTGGTGAAGGACCAGGTGATCATCGGCAACGGCGGCGCCGAGTACGGCGTGCGCGGCTACATCACCGCCTACGACGTCGACACCGGCGAGCAGAACTGGCGCTTCTACACGGTCCCCGGCGATCCCTCGAAGCCCTTCGAAGGGCCGCACCTCGAGCAGGCCGCCGCCACCTGGCGCGGCAGCGAGTGGTGGAAGGTCGGCGGCGGCGGCACGGTGTGGGACTCCATGGCCTACGACCCGGAGCTGGATCTGCTGTACATCGGCGTCGGCAACGGCTCGCCGTGGAACCGCTACATCCGCTCGCCCGGCGGCGGTGACAACCTGTACCTGTCGTCCATCGTGGCCGTGGACCCGGACGACGGCACGATGAAGTGGTTCTACCAGACCACCCCCGGCGACACCTGGGACTACACCGCCACCCAGCACATGATCCTGGCCGACCTCACCATCGAAGGGGTCGAGCGCAAGGTGATCATGCAGGCGCCGAAGAACGGCTTCTTCTACGTGCTCGACCGCACCAACGGCGAGTTCATCTCCGCCGAGGCCTACGTGCCGGTGACCTGGGCGAGCCACATCGACCCCGAGACCGGCAAGCCGGTGGAGAATCCGGACGCCCACTACGCCAACGACGTGAAGGAGATCCGCCCGGCGCCCTACGGCGGCCACAACTGGCATCCGATGGCCTTCAACCAGGACGCGGGCCTGGTGTACATCCCGGCGCTGGACCTGTCCTTCAACTTCGCCCAGGACAACGCCTTCCGCTATCAGGAAGGTGAGTGGAACACCGGGGTGGACCTCGAGGAGACCATTCCCACCAGTGATCCCGACGAGATGGTCGAGTCCCTGCAGGCGGTGAAGGGCCATCTCGCCGCCTGGGACCCGGTGACCCAGCAGGAGAAGTGGCGGGTGCAGCACGAGACGTCGTGGAACGGCGGCGTGCTGACCACGGCGGGCAACCTGGTGTTCCAGGGCCGCTCCGACGGCACCTTCGCGGCCTACACCGCCGACGAGGGCGAGCTGGTGTGGGAGTTCCCGACTCACATCGGCATCATCGCCGCCCCCGTGACCTACGAGGTGGACGGCGAGCAGTACGTGTCGGTGGTGGCGGGCTGGGGCGGCGCCTTCGCGCTGGCCTCCGGGGTGCCGCGGCATCGGGGCAACGTGCTGTCCGAGGGCCGCATCCTGACCTTCAAGCTCGGCGGCGAGGACAGCCTGCCCGAGCCCAACGTGGCCTTCCTGGAGCTGCCGGAACCGCCGGACGTGGACTACACGGCGGAGCAGGTCGCCAGCGGCGAGAAGCTCTACCACCAGTACTGCTCCGTGTGCCACGGGCCCGGCGCGGTCTCCAGCGGCGGCGGCACCCCGGACCTGCGCTACTCGGGCCCCGAGGTCCACGCGGCCTGGGACGCGATCGTGCTGCAGGGGGCCTACACCGGCAAGGGCATGGTCGGCTTCGACCACGTGCTCGACCAGGCGGGCTCGCGGGCCATTCAGGCCTACATCGCCGCCGCCGTGGAAGGGTCCATCGCGCTGTGCCAGAGCGCCTACCGGGAGAACTATCCCGAGCTGATCGGCAACGCCTGCGTGCGCGCCGAGGTGCAGAGCGCGGGGCGGTAGCCCCGGCCCGGGAGGCCGTCCTGGGAGCAGGGCGGCCTCACACCCCCGCATTTTTCACACGCCCGCCCGACACACGCGCGTCCTACACACCTGGGCCGTGCTCACACGCGCGCCGTAGGAGCGGCCTCCCGGCCGCGATGGCCAAGCAAGGCCGCACGAAATCGCACTCTGAAGACCGTTCCCGCCACACCCGGCCCATCGATCGCGGCCGGGAGGCCGCTCCTACAGGGGAGGGATCACGCACAGGAAGGAATCCGGCGTAGCTGAAGGATCCTGCACCGGGAGGTATCCGGTGCAGGGAAGCGAACCGATACAGGGGGGATCCGGTACGGCGGAGGGATCCGGAGCGCGGGTTGGGCTACTGCACCGCCACGGGGCGGTCGGCCATCTCCAGGTTGACGGCGATGGGGCGGTGGTCGGACAGGCGGCAGTCGAGGACCTCGTAGTCGCTGACCACCAGTCGCGATGACACCAGCACGTGGTCGAGGGCGCGCAGCGGGCGCCAGGCCGGGTAAGTCGGCTGGACCTGGCCCACCGGGCGCAGGTCGGTCTCCGCCAGGGGCGAATCGAACAGCAGCTGGGTGAGATGGGAGTTCATGTCGCCCATCAGCACCACGTGCTCTTCGGCGTCGATGAGATTGCGCACGTATTCGAGCTGGAGCCTGCGGGAGCGTTCCCCCAGGGACAGGTGCAGCAGCACCACCAGCACGCTGGAATCGCCATAGGGCAGCCGGGCGACAATGGCGCCCCGGCCCGGAATGGCGCCGGGCAGCTTGTGATCTTCCATGGCCATCGGCGCGACCCGGGACAGCAGGCCGTTGCCGTGCTGGGCCAGGGGGCCGAGATCGCGGTTGAGCTGGGTGTACCAGTACGGGAAGCGGGCCCGCTCGGCGATGAACTGCACCTGGTTGACGTAGTTCGAGCGCAGGCTGCCGCTGTCGATCTCCTGCAGCGCCACGAAGTCGTATCCGCCCACCACCTCGGAGATGCGTTCCAGATTCAGGGTGCCGCCCTGGTGCGGCAGCACGTGCTTCCAGCCTTTGGTGACGTAATGCCGATAGCGGGCGGTGCCGATGCCCACCTGGATGTTGAACGACAGGAACCGCAGCGGCCGCACACCGTCGTGCAGGGTCTGCTCACAGGAATACGACGTGGACGCCGGCGTTGCGGGGACGACCCGCGCCTCGCCGCGCCTGGCCCATGCCAGCATGGCGGACTGCTCCAGGGAACGCCCGAAGAGTCTAGCGGCGCGCGCCTGGCGTGACTGTGGACTGTCTGGCATTTCGCTCGCCGTCTACTGCTGTCGGCGTCCCGGCGTCATTCGCCGGACGCGTCGCCGGATTCGCCCCGGCGTTGGGCCACCAGATAGTCGACCACCTGGAGAATGCCCGTGTTGCTGCCCGCCATGCGGCCGTCCACCCGGAAGGTGCCGTCGACGATGACCGTCGGCGTGCCGGACAGGCGGTAGGCCAGGCCGCGGGCGTGGGCCTGCTGGACCCGGCTGCGCACGCTGAAGGAGCTGTACACCTTGCGGAAGTCCGCCGGCGCCACCCCGGCCTCCCGCTCGAACAGCTCTGCCATCAGGTCCGGATCCGTGAGGTTGACCCCGCGATCGTGGATGGCGGCGAAGATCGGCGCGTGCACCTGTTCGGTGACCCCAAGCGCCTCGGCCGTGTAGTAGAGCTGCGCGAGCACTTCCCACGGCTGGCTGAACGTCGCCGGCATGCGGTAGAAATCCACGTAATCCGGGATGTCCTCCTGCCAGGCGTCGACCACCGGCTGGAAGTTCTTGCAGTGAATGCAGCCGTAGGAGAACACCTCCACCACCTCGACCTTGCCGGGCTCGCGGGTGTCCACCGGAATCGGCAGCCGCTCGTAGTGGGTGCCCTCCTCGAACCGGGCGGTATCGGCCGCGAACGCCGGTCCGGCGAGACCGAAGGTCAGGGCGGAGAACAGTATCGTGAGTAGGGCGGTGCGCTGCATGGAATTCTCGCTGTGCTGACGATCAGTGTAGTCGATGGGCGTCACGCTGCCGTGACAGGGCCGGATCCGGACGTCTGCCGGGAACCGGTCGGGCCGCGGGCACCTCTCGCAGGTCGCCGCCCGCCTGCCATCGCCCTGTTCGACCCCCCGGCAGCGGAAAGGTGCCCCGGGGTGTCGTGCCGGCGGCGCGCCGCCCGCGCGGCCGCCGCCGGAGCCCGGCGGCCGTGGGTCAGTGGAGGCCGCGCAGGTAGGCGGCCAGCGCCTCGATCTCGGTGTCGGTGAGGCGGGACGCGACGCCGCGCATCATGCCGCCGTAGGTCTCGTCGGTGGCGCGATCGCCTTCCCGGTAGGCCTTGAGCTGAGCGACGGTGTACGCGACGGGCTGGCCGCCGATGTCGGGAAAGCCCGCCGGGCCGTTGCCGTCGCCGCTGGGCGCGTGGCAGGACGTGCAGGCCGCTACGCCCTTGTGGAGGATGCCGCCCCGGTAGATGCCCTGGGCGAGGCTGATGGTCTCGTCGTCGGCGTCGGTCTGGGCGACCTTGTCCGGCAGCGACGCGTAGTACGCGGCGAGGTCCATCAGATCCTGCTCGGACTTGCCGTTGAGCTGACCGGCCATCAGCGGAATGTTCCGCTCTCCGGACTGGATCATCTCGAGCTGACGGAACAGATAGCCTTCGACCTGGCCGGCGAGCACCGGATAGGTGGGGTCGATCGGGGACGCGCCGTCCTGGCCGTGACACGCGCCACAGGGCACCGCCTGAGCCTTACCTGCCTCGGGGTCTCCCGCGCCGTGTGCGAGCGGGGCGATGACGACGGCTGCCAGCATCAGCAGCGCGAGGGGCAACGAACCCATGTACTTCTCATTCCCGTGTCAGTGGACGCGAAATTATATACTAGTGAGCCCGTCGATACAGGCCGGAGACGCCGTGCCGGACCACCCCAGAAACGCCGCCCCGCAGCCGCCCGGGCGCCTCGACTGCACGTTCCTGACGAGCGCGCCGGACATCGCCCGGGCGCCGCCGGGCGACCGCCCGGAGGTCGCATTCGCGGGCCGCTCCAACGCCGGCAAATCGAGCGTGCTGAACCGGCTGACCGGCAGCCGCCAGACCGCCAAGGTGAGCAAGACGCCGGGGCGCACCCAGCTCCTCAACTTCTTCGACGTGGCGCGGATCGCCGGCGAGCCGGTCCGGGGCCGGCTGGTGGACCTGCCGGGCTACGGCTACGCCAAGGCCAACCGCGACGCCCAGGCCCGCTGGCAGGCGGCGGTGAACCGCTTTCTGTCCGAGCGCGAGGCGCTGGTGGCGGTGGTGCTGGTGATGGACATCCGCCACCCGCTGCAGCCCTTCGACCGGGAGCTGATCGACTGGGCCGCCGCCTCCCACCTGCCGCTGCTGGCGCTGCTGAACAAGGCGGACAAGCTCAAGCACGGCGCCCAGCAGAAGGCGCTGGCGGAGGTGCAGCGGTATCTGAAGGAGATGCCTGAGGCCCGGGCGATGGTGTTCTCGGCGCTGAAGGGGCAGGGGGTCGACCGGGTGCTGGAGGTACTCGGCGGGTGGTTCGCGGCGGAGGCTGCGTAGGCGCGGTTCTGGCCGGATTGGCTCCCGGCCGCGATCGGACACCCTGGATGCACGTAGGAGCGGCCTCCCGGCCGCGATCGGAGGCCGAGGCCCCGGGGATCGCGGCCGAGAGGCCGCTCCTACGGGAGAGGTTGGCAGGTGTCGCGCTCTGGAGGCCGCTCCTACGGGTGGGCGGGGTCCAGGATCAGTGGGCCTCGTCCCAGTTGGCGCCGACGCCGACCTCGACCAGCAGGGGCACGGTGAGCTCGGCGGCCTGCATCATGCGGGCGCGCACGTTCTCTTCCAGATCGGTCACGTGGGATTCGGCGACCTCGAACACCAGCTCGTCGTGGACCTGCATGATCAGCAGGGCGTCGAGGGCGGACTCGGTGAGCCAGGCGTCGACGGTGATCATGGCGCGCTTGATGATGTCCGCGGCGGTGCCCTGCATGGGCGCGTTGATGGCGGCGCGCTCGGCGCCCTGGCGGCGCGGCGGCTGCTTGGCGTTGATCTCGGGCAGATACAGCCGGCGGCCGAACACGGTCTCCACGTAGCCCTGCTCCCGGGCCAGCGCCCGGGTCTGCTCCATGTAGGCGTGCACGCCCGGGTAGCGCTCGAAGTAGCGGTCGATGTACTCCTGGGCGAGGGTGCGGGAGATGCCGAGCTGCCGGCCGAGGCCGAAGGCGGACATGCCGTAGATCAGCCCGAAGTTGATGGCCTTGGCGCTGCGGCGCTGCTCGCCGGTCACCTCGTCGAGGGTGCAGCCGAACACTTCCGCGGCGGTGGCGCGATGGATGTCCTGGTCCTCCTCGAACGCCCGGGTGAGGCCCTGGTCGCCGGACAGATGCGCCATGATCCGCAGCTCGATCTGGGAGTAGTCCGCGGCCAGGATCTTCCGCCCGGGCGGCGCCACGAAGGCCTGCCGGATGCGCCGCCCCTCGGCATGGCGGATCGGGATGTTCTGCAGGTTGGGGTCCGAGGACGACAGCCGGCCGGTGGCCGCCACCGCCTGATGGTAGGAGGTGTGGATGCGTCCGGTGCGCTGGTTGATCTGCAGCGGCAGCTTGTCGGTGTAGGTGGACTTCAGCTTGGCCAGCACCCGGTAGTCCATGATCAGCCGGGGCAGCTCGTAGTCCACGGCCAGATCCTGGAGCACGGCCTCCGCCGTGGACGGCTGGCCCTTGGGCGTCTTCTTCAGCACGGGCAGCGCGAGCTTCTCGAACAGGATCGCCTGGAGCTGCTTCGGCGAATCGACGTTGAATTCCTCGCCCGCCGCGGACCAGGCCTGTGCCTTGAGCGCTTCCATCCGCTCCGCCAGCTCGGCGCTGAGGTCCGCCAGCAGGCCGCCGTCCACCAGGGTGCCGTGGCGCTCCATGCGCGACAGCACCGGCACCAGCGGCAGCTCGATGTCCCGGTAGACGGCGGCCAGCGTCGGCGCCGCCTCGAGCCGGGGCCAGATCTCCCGGTGCAGCTTCATGGCCACGTCGGCGTCCTCGGCGGCGTATTCCGCGGCCTGCTCCACCGGCACCTCGTCGAAGCCGATCTGCTTCGCCCCTTTGCCGGCCACGTCCTCGTAGTGAATGGTGTCGACGCCGAGGAAGCGCTTGGCCAGGTCGTCCATGTTGTGCCGGCCGCCGACGCTGTCGAGCACGTAGGACTCGAGCATGGTGTCGTGGGCGACGCCGCGGACCTCGATCCCGTAGCGGCCGAGCACGTTCAGGTCGTACTTGAGGTTCTGGCCGACCTTGGGGCGGTCCGGGTCCTCGAGAATGGGCTTCAGGCGCTCGAGCACCGTGTCCAGCGGGAGCTGGTCCGGCGCGCCGGCGTAGCGATGGCCCACCGGCAGATAGGCGGCCCGGCCCGGCTCGACGCAGAACGAGAACCCGACCAGCTCGGCGTCCATGTAGTTCAGGCTGGTGGTCTCGGTGTCGAAGGCGATGAGCCCGGCACTCTCGAGACGCGCGGTCCAGGCGTCGAGGGCGGCCGGCGTGTCGACGATCTCCCACTCGAACTCGGAGCCGTTGCGCCCGCCCCCGGCCTCGCCGCCCTCGCCGTCCGCGCCGGTCTCCAGCTCCTCCAGCCAGGTCTTGAACTCGAGCCGCCGGAACAGCTCGCGCAGCGCATCCTCGTCCGGCGGGCCGGGAACCAGGTCGGTGACGTGCACGTCGAGCTCGACGTCGCACTTGATCTCGGTGAGCTGGCGGGACAGGGGAAGCTGGTCGAGGGCGTCGCGCAGGTTGTCGCCGACCTTGCCCTTGATCTCGTCCGCGGCGGCGATGACCCCCTCGAGGGAATCGTACTGGGCCAGCCACTTGGCCGCCGTCTTCGGGCCCACCTTGGCCACGCCGGGAATGTTGTCGACGCTGTCGCCCATGAGGGCCAGGTAGTCGACAATGCGTTCCGGCGGCACGCCGAACTTGTCGATCACGCCCGCCCGGTCCAGTCGGGTGTCGGTCATGGTGTTGACCAGGGTGACGTGGTCCGTGACGAGCTGGGCCATGTCCTTGTCACCGGTGGAGACCACGGTGTCGCGCTGCGCCTCGGTGGCCTGGGCCGCGAGGGTGCCGATGACGTCGTCGGCCTCCACGTCCGGGACGATCAGCAGCGGCAGGCCCATGGCGCGGATGATGTCGTGGATGGGCTGGATCTGTTCGCGCAGCTCGTCGGGCATGGGCGGGCGGTGGGCCTTGTACTCGGCGTACAGGTCGTTGCGGAAGGTCTTGCCCTTGGCGTCGAACACCACGGCGATGGGGCTGCCCTGGTAGTCCTTGGCGAGCTTGCGCAGCATGCTGATGACGCCGCGCACCGCGCCGGTGTGGAAGCCGTCCGAGGTCTGGAGATCCGGCAGGGCGTGGAAGGCGCGGAACAGGTAGGACGAGCCGTCCACCAGCAGCAGCGGCTTGTCGCCGCCGGGTTGGTCGTTGCCCTGCTTCGCCATGACTGCTCCCTGATCGATGGGCAGCGGCTTCCGGGACCGGGCCGCCGCGAGTGCTTTGCCTTGGCGACCGCTTTGGGTCACCATTGCCGGCTATGGTACCCGCGATTCTCACAGGCTCGAAATTGCGCCGGACGGCGGCGGCGGGGCTGCTGGCGCTGGCCATCGGCGGCGGCGCGGCCACCGCGGTGGCGGCCACCACGGACGAGTCCCTGCGCGGACCGGACGTGACCATCATCGCCGAGAAGGAGCGGACCATCTACGAGTTCCGCCAGAACGGCGAGCTGCGCATGGTTCGGGTGGTGCCGGCCTTCGGCAAACCCTACTACCTGGTCCCCCGGGATCCGACCCAGGGCTTCGGTGATCTCGAGCGCGCCGACATGCTGCTGCCCTCCTGGGTGATCGTCGAATTCTGACCGATTCTCCGCCGTGAACGCCGTTCCAGAGCTCGACCTGCTGCGCCTCGAGGGGCTGGTGTCGTCCTACGGCGTGGGCGAGCTGATCCGCTACTGGCCGGCCAGCGCCGGCATCGAGAACAGCAACTACTTCCTCAGCACCGTCCGCGGCGGCATGGAGCAGCACTACGTGCTGACGCTCCTCGAGCAGCCGCCGAACGCCGGCGGCGGGTTCGTCCCGCTGCTGGACACCTGCGTGGCCGCCGGCCTGCCGGTGCCGGCGGTGATCCGCGATCTGCGGGGGCTCCCCTTCGGCGAGCTGGACGGCAAGCCGGCGCTGCTGTGTCCCCGGCTGCCCGGACGCCACGTGTTCAACCCGACGCTGCGCCAGGTGGAGGCGCTCGGCCGGTTCCTCGCCCGCTTCCACCGGGCCACCGGCGGCGGCGCCGAAGAACCGGGCCGGAAGCTGCCCGACTACCCGAGGGACCTCCGCTGGCTCGAGCGGCGCGCCGCCGAGTGCGCCGGCTACGTCGGCTTCGATTCGGCGTCGCTGATGACGGACGCGCGCACGGAAATCGCCGACGCCCTGTCACGCCGGGACGTCGCCGGCCTGCCCCGGGGGCCCATTCACGGCGATCTGTTCCGCGACAACGTGCTGTTCAACGAGTGGGGGCTGACCGGAGTGCTGGACTTCCATCACGCGTCCCACGGCTTCCTGGTCTACGACCTGGCGGTGGCGGCCAACGACTGGTGCACCGAGGCGGACGGCGTGCTGGACCCGGAACGCACCCTGGCGCTGCTGCGCGCCTATCACCGGCTGCGGCCGCTGACCCGGGCGGAACTGTGGTTCTTCCCGGTGTTCGCCCTGTACGGCGCCCTGGCCTTCTGGACCTCCCGGCTGGTGGTGGCGCTGGAGAAGCGCCGCGGCAAGCCGGTGCGGGCGAACAATCCGGAGGAGTTCGAGCGGATCGTCCGGCACCACCGGGCGCACTTCTTCTATCTGGACGAGCGGCTGCTGGAAGTGGGGTGAGGCGATGGGCCC
>DLCH01000022.1:35778-44015 GCA_002480525.1 Gammaproteobacteria bacterium UBA7803
CGGGGATCAGCGGCCGCGCAGCAGGAACAGGGCGAACCGGGCGGCCTCGTCGGTCCACCAGGTGTCGACGCCGAAGCCGCCCCGGCCGGCCAGGGCCTCGAACTCCTCGGGGTGGTACTTGAAGCTGTTCTCGGTGTGGATGCGTTCGTCGGCGGCGAAGTCGATGGCGACGCCGCCGATGTGCACGGTCTGCGCCCGGGTGCTGCGCAGGAACATCTGCAGACATCCCAGCTCCGCGTCGTAGCGGGCCTCGTGGCGGAAACCGCCGACGTCGAAGTCGGCGCCGAGGCGGGCGTTGATGTGCTCGAGGGCATTCAGGTTGAAGGCCGCGGTGACGCCCTGGGCATCGTTGTAGGCCGCCTCGATCACCGCCGGATCCTTCCTGCGGTCGATGCCCACCAGCAGCCGGCCGCGGGGGCCCAGGGTCTGGTGAACGTTGCGCAGAAACCGCTCGGCGCCGGCAGGATCGAAATTGCCGATGCTCGAGCCGGGAAAGAAACCGACGATGGGCAGGCCGGTCACGGGTTCCGGCAGCGGGAACGGCGCGGTGAAATCGGCGCAGGTCGGGAACACGTCGAGCCAGGGAAAATCGGCGTGGAGCTCGCGGGACTGGGCCTCCAGATGATCGCCGGAGATGTCCACCGGCACGTACGCGGCGGGCCGCAGCCGCTCGAGCAGCTTGCGGATCTTCAGCGTCGCGCCGGCGCCGTACTCCACCAGGCACACGCCATCGCCCAGCGCCGCGGCGATCTGCTCCAGATAGGCATCGAACAGCGCCATCTCCGTGCGGGTGAGGTAGTACTCCGGCAGGCGGGTGATGCGCTCGAACAGCTCCGAGCCGGTCTCGTCGTAGAAGTACTTGGGCGACAGGGTCTTCGGCGAGGCGCCGAGCCCGGCCAGCACCTCCTCGCGCATGTCCGCCGCCTTCGGCTTCAGGTCGAAGAACTCGAAGCGGCCCTGGTTCCGGCGCTCAACGGTCATGGGCCAGCCTGAATCCGCTGAACTGCCACTGGTCGCCGGGGTAGAAGAAGTTGCGGTAGGTGTGGCGCACGTGCCCGGGCTGGGTCACGCAGGAACCGCCGCGCAGTACGAGCTGATTGCTCATGAACTTGCCGTTGTATTCACCGAGGGTCCCGGGCAGCGGCCGGTAACCGGGATAGGCGCCGTAGGGGCTGGCCGTCCATTCCCAGACGTCGCCGAACATCTGCCGCAGCGGCGCGGTGCCGAGCGGGTCCGCCGGCGGCGCGGGCAGCGGGTGCAGCGCCTCGCCGTCGGCGAAGTGGCCGGCGACGGGCACGCCCGCAGCGGCATGCTCCCACTCCGCCTCGGTCGGCAGCCGGGCGCCGGCCCAGCGGGCATAGGCATCGGCTTCGTAGAAGCTTACGTGGGCGACCGGGGCGTCCGGATCCAGCGACGCCGGACCGGACAGGCGGTACTGATACCACTCGCCGTCGCGGCGATACCAGTACAGCGGCCCGGCCCGCCGCTGCGCCGAGGGATCCCGGTCGCCGCCGTCGAGCGGCGGCAGGCCGGCGATCTGCGCCCAGGCGTCGGACAGCCACAGCTCGGGCCGCCGGTAGCCGCCGTCCTCGATGAAGGCGAGGAACTCGGCGTTGGTGATCGGGCTGTCGTCCAGCGCGAACGGCCGCAGCAGCACCTCGTGCCGCGGCTGCTCGTTGTCGAAGCAGAAGCCGTCGGCGCCTGCAGCCGCGCCTGCACCCGCGCCTGCAGCCGCGCCGATCTCGACGATGCCGCCGGCGAACTCGAAACGCCGCCGGTCGCGACCGGAACCGCCCGCTTCCGCGTAGCGGTCGCGCAGGTCGTCCCGGTAGGCGGGCAGCAGCGGATTCGTGCCCAGGTTGTACTTGATGTCGGTGAGCAGCAGCTCCTGGTGCTGCTGCTCGTGATGCAGCCCGAGCTCGGTGCGCGCCGCGACCTCGGCGTCGCCGACGCGCTCGAGCAGCCGCGTCATGGCTTCATCCACGTGCCGGCGGTACTCGAAGACCGTGGCGACCGTCGGGCGGGACAGCATGCCCCGGCGCGGCCGGGGATACGGATTGCCCACGCCGTTGTAGTAGGAATTGAACAGGTACTCGAAGCGCTCGTCGAAGGGCCGGTAGCCCGGCAGGAACGGCTTCAGCAGAAACGTCTCGAAGAACCAGGAGGTATGGGCGAGGTGCCACTTCGGCGGGCTGGCGTCGTCCATCGGCTGAACGCCGTAGTCCTCCACGGCCAGGGGCGCGCACAGCGTCTCACTGATGTTCCGGACCCTGGCGTAGCTTGCGTGGTCGGTGCCGTCGATGATGCCGTCCCCGTCGCGGGTGTCTCGAGTGGCGCCCCGCCGGCGCCTCTGCGCCGGTGCGCCCGGATCAGCCCCAGCGCTCGTGCAGCGTGATGAACGTGTCGGCGATGGTATCAGCTTGATGTGGCATTTTCGCAAAACCCACGTAGTGGCCGCGTGGATTCACGATGACGATGTTGGCGGTATGGTCCACCTGATAGCTGCCGTCGTCGCTCGGCACCTTGGCGAAGGCGACGTTGAGCTGGGTGGTGAGTTCCGCCGTGGCCGCCCGATCGCCGCGCACGCCGACGAACGCCGGCGAAAACGCGGTGACGTACTTCGCCAGGGTTTCCTGATCGTCCCGCTCCGGATCCACCGACACCAGCATGCCCTGGAAGTCGTCGGCGGCGTCCGGTGCCCGTTCGCGGATCAGGCGTTCCGCCTGGGCCAGCACGGACATGGACGTCGGGCAGATGTCGGGGCAGTTGGTGAAGCCGAAGAAGATGAACGACCACTGGCCTTCGAAGTCCGTCACGGTGAACGGCTCGCCGGTGTGGGTGGCGAGTTCGAAGGGGGCGATCTCCCGGGGGCGGGGCAGCAGGAACACGCCCTGCTGGCGGAGCTGCTCGTCGGTGAGCACCGGGGTGCGGGTCACGCTGTGGACGAACATGCCCAGCACGATGGCGATGAACGCGAAGCACAGGCCGATGGTCAGGCGCACGGGGGTCACAGGCGGATGAACTCCATGGCGGGCTGGGCGACGGCGGTGGCGGCCTGGGGATAAGGCACGTAGTGATCCGCCAGCAGCGCCACGAACAGCAGCATCAGATAGACGATGGAGTACTTGAAGGTCTCCATGGGCGCCCGGGGATCACGGTTGCGCACCAGCGCCACGGCCCAGTAGAGGAAGCCGGCGCCGAGGGCCAGGGCGGCCGCGAGATAGAGCCAGCCGCTCTCGCCGATGGCGAATGGCAGCAGGCTGATGGCCACCATGATCACGGTGTAGAGAAAGATGTGCAGCCGGGTGAAGGCCTCGCCGTGGGTGACCGGCAGCATGGGCACGTCGACGTCGGCGTACTCGTCCTTGCGCTCCAGCGCCAGCGCCCAGAAGTGGGGTGGGGTCCAGGCGAAGATGATCAGCACCATCAGCAGCGGAAACGGATCGACGCTGTTGGTCACCGCGGTCCAGCCGAACAGCGGCGGTGCCGCCCCGAACAGGCCGCCGATGACGATGTTCTGCGGCGTCGCCCGCTTCAGGAACAGGGTGTAGATCAGCCCGTAGCCGACCCAGGACGCCAGGTTCAGCCAGGCGGTGAGCGGGTTCACCAGAAAATACAGAATGGCCATGCCGGTGACCCCGAGCACGGCGGAGAACGCCAGGCCCTGGGCCAGGCCGACCCGGCCCGTGGCCACGGGCCGGCGGCGGGTGCGCGCCATGCGGGCATCGATCTCCGCGTCGGCCAGATGATTCACCACGGCGGCGGACCCGGCCACCAGGGCGATGCCGGTGATGCCGAAGACCAGGGCGTCCAGCGGCACCATGCCCGGCACCGCCAGGAACATGCCCACCAGGGCGCACAGCAGCATCAGCAGCACGACCCGGGGTTTGGTCAGCTCCAGGTAATCGCGCCAGCCGGCGGCGGTTGCGGTGGTGATGTCGCTCATGGGCTCTCCGCCATCGAAATCGCCCGCGCGCGCGCCGGGTCGGCGCCTGCCTCGCGGAAGGCGCGGTAGTTTACCGTGACCATCGTCAGCAACAACAGGGCGCCGACGGCGTTGTGGGCCGTGGCGGACCACAGCGGCAGCACCAGCACCACGTTGAGGATGCCGAGCAGCAGCTGCACGGCCAGCACGGCCGCCACCGGCAGAGCCATCTCCGACCCGCGCCGGTACAGGCGCCAGGCCAGGGAGCCGACCGCCAGCAGCACCACCAGGGCACCGAGCCGGTGGACGAACTGGATCGCCACCCGGGCGTCGCTCTCGAGCTGGCCGCCGAGGTAGTTCGGTCCCACGGACTGGGTGACGTTGAAGCCGTCGGCCAGATTCATCGCCGGCCACCAGTCGCCGTGGCAGGTGGGGAAGTCGTGGCAGGCCAGGGCGGCGTAGTTCGACGACACCCAGCCGCCGAGGGCGATCTGGACGATCACCAGCGCCATGGCCAGCAGCGCGTGGGGCATGAGGGCACGCGGCACGGTCATCCGGCCGAGAACGCCCAGACGCAGGCACAGCAGCCACAGCAGGCTCAGGGTCGCGAATCCGCCGAGCAGGTGTGCGGTCACCACCTGGGGCCAGAGCTTGAGCGTCACCGTCCAGGCGCCGAAAGCGGCCTGGCAGATCACCAGCACCACCAGGCCGACGGTCAGGCCGACGGGCCAGGGGCGATCGGGCTCGGGGTAGTGGCGGGCGCCGCGGATGGCCATGAAGGCGAGCGCGGCGATCACCAGGCCCAGGGTGCCGGCGAAATAGCGGTGGATCATCTCCCACCAGGCCTTGTGGGCTTCCAGGGGCGCGTCCGGGAAACGGGCTTCGGCGGTGGCGACGTGATGATCGGCGCTCGGCACCGTCAGGAAGCCGTAGCAGCCCGGCCAGTCCGGACAGCCGAGCCCGGCGTCCACCAGCCGGGTGAAGGCGCCGAGCACTACGACGACGACGGCCAGTCCGACCGCGAACAGGGCGAGCCGGGTGAATCTCTGTCTAACCAATTTGCGATACCTTGAGCAGTCGTTTCAGGTCGTCGAGCACCGGCTCGCCGGCCTCGGACCAGGGATAGAAGAACACCAGATTGCCGATCGGATCGACGATGTAGACGCCGGGGGACAGAGCGGCGACGTCGCCCGTCAACGCCTCCAGCCGCGGATAGGCTTCGGCCAGGTCTTCGGGCAGGGTTTCGCCCGGACGGGTGACGAAACCCCGCCGCACCCGGGCGGCATCCCGGTTCAGCAGGATGTGGAGCTGGCGGAGCTGATGCACGGCGTCGCGGCAGTCGGCCTCGCAGGCGCCGCCGGGCACGGCCCACAGCCACCAGACGCCCCCTTCCAGGGGACGCCCCACCGGGTCGACCACCGCGAGATCGGCGGCGGTGGTCGGCGGCTCGACGAACGTGCCGTGGTTGGTGGTGCCCCAGACGCCGCCTTCCCGGGCCAGGCCGAACAGCAGGTAGGCGCCGCCCAGGGACACCAGGGCGATGCCCATGATGACCAGCATCTGAACGCGGCCACGCTTGATCGCGGCATCAGTCATGACAATCCTCTCGCGACGCTTCGGGCCGCCGGAACCCGAACAGCAGATAGCCCACCACCAGCACAACGGCCAGACCGAACCATTGGACGGCGTAGCCCGTGTGGCGTTCCGGCCGGAACTCGATGTCCAGCGGCAGCGGGGCGAACACCCCGGACTGACCGGGCTCGAGCCTGATCTCGGCGGGCACCACGTCCTGGCCCTGGGCCGCCATGCGGTCCACGTTCAGGCGCTGAACCCGTCGTGGCCAGTCGGTCGACCAGGGGTCGTCCGCCAGCAGCGGCGTCAATCCGGTGTCCGGCCAGACCACGCCGGTGACCGAGGCCCGGCCGGCGGGCGTGGCGATCTCCGGCAGCCTGTCGCGCCCTGGCGGCGCGGCGAGCCAGCCGCGGTTGACCAGAAAGCGGCGCCCGTCATCCGCCACAAAGCGCGAAACCACCCAGTATCCGGGCTGGCCCGAGCGCGGCCGGTTGTCGACCAGGTAGTCGTGGCCCGACTCGTAGAGGCCGTCGAGCTGGACACGGAGGAACGCTGCGTCGGTCAGGTCGGCCGGCGGCGGGACCGCCAGCGCACCGACGCGGTCGAAATAGCGGTTCTGGTATCCGCGCTTTTCCGCCGCCCGGTCGAGCTGCCAGGCGCCCAGCGACAGCACCACCGGCAGCATGACGGCGACGAACACCGTCATGGGCCGTCCGGGCTGCCAGCGGCGCGCGGTCATGCGGGGGCCGTTTCGCCAGCGACCAGCGCTTGGGTTATGGTGTTCGAGCAGTTCCAACGAGTGAGTACCTTGCTGAAAGTCATCATCTTCGTGCTGCTGATCGGCGTGGTGGCGAGCCTGTTCAGCGGGCTCGTGTTCCTGTTCAAGGACAGCGACCGGCAGGACTCGAAGCGCACGCTCTACGCGCTGGGAATTCGGGTGACCCTCGCAGCGGCGTTGCTGCTGACGGTGTTCTACGGCCTGTATACCGGCCAGCTCAAGATGGGCACCAACGCGCCCTGGCACCAGCAGACCCGGGGCGGAGAAGCCCCCGGGACCGGGGCGCCCGAAGGCGCCGATGCGCCCGCCGTGCCGGCGGACGCCGCCCCGCCCGCGGAGCCGCGTTGACGCCGCGGCGGGCCTGATCGTAACGGGCGGCGGCAGGGCCGCCCGTTCCGGTGTTCGTCCGGCGGTTCGTCAGAACACGTAGACGAACAGAAACAGCATCACCCAGACCACGTCCACGAAATGCCAGTACCAGGACGCCGCTTCGAAACCGAAGCAGTCGTCGTGGTGGAAATGGCCCCGGAACGCACGCCAGAGCTGCACGCCCAGAATGAAGGTGCCCAGCGTGACGTGGAATCCGTGGAAGCCGGTGAGCAGGAAGAACGTGGAGCCGTAGATGCCGCTCGACAGCGTCAGTCCCAGCTCGTTGTAGGCGTGGATGTACTCCTCGGCCTGGAGGATCAGGAAGATCACGCCGAGCAGCACCGTGATGCCGAGCCAGGTGAGCAGCTTGGTGCGGTCCTGGTTCTTGATGGCGGTATGGGCCATGTGCACGGTCACGCTCGAGGACAGCAGAATGACGGTGTTGTAGAACGGCAGGTAGGCCAGCCAGCCGCCGATGTTGGTCAGGCTGGGAGCCTCCATGCTCTGGCCCGGCCCCGGGAACGCCTGGGGATCGGGATTGTTGACCACCGGCCACACCGGCTCGAAATCGGGCCACAGATAGTCGCCGGTCAGGCCCTTCTCGCCCTCGCCGCCGAGCCACTGCACGGCCAGCACCCGGGCGTAGAACAGGGCGCCGAAGAACGCGGCGAAGAACATCACCTCGGAGAAGATGAACCAGGACATGCCCCAGACGTAGGAGCGCTTGAGCTGCGGGCTGTTCAGCCCTTCCTGGTTCTCCTCGATCACCTTGCCGAACCAGGCGAACAGCACCACCGACAGAATCAGGGCGCCGATGTAGAACATCACCCGGGTGGGCTCGTCGCCGCTCTTGATGTCGTTCAGCCAGACGCCGAGGCCGGCGACAAGCAGCAGCGCGCCGACGGCGACCCCGACGGGGTACCAGCTGCTGTGGGGCACGTAGTAGGTGGATTGGTCCGATGGATTAGCCATGTCCGAATGATCTCCGATAAATCTGCCGCGGCGCGTCCGACGACGTCAGCCCCGCGGTCCCTCCCGCTCGCCGACGTCGGCCGCGGCGAACTCCGTAATGTCGAACAGCGCGTAGCTGAGCGAAATGGACTGAACGTTGTCCGGCAGCGCCGGGTCGACGATGAAACGCATGGGCATCTCCATGGTCTCGCCGGGCTCGAGCACCTGCGAGTTGAAGCAGAAGCACTCCGTCTTGTGGAAGTACTCGGCTGCCTTCGCGGGCACCACCGACGGGATGGCCTGACCGATCATGCGGCGGTCCGTCGGGTTGGTCACGTAGAACTTGACCTCTTTCACCGAGCCGGGGTGCACCCGGGTGCCACCCGCCTCAGACCAGAACTCCCAGGGCATGCCGCCGTTGGTGTTGGTGATGAAATTCACCTTCACCAGCCGGGAGCGGTCCTCGGTCATGGTCGCCGGATCGTAGGTGTACTGATCGCCGGTGCGGCCGCCCAGACCCGTGATGTCGCAGATCACGTCGTAGAGCGGCACCAGGGCGAAGCCGAAGCCGAACATGCCGACCACGATGCCGACCAGCTTGAGGGCCAGTTTGCCGTGGCTTTGCGGTTGTTGTTGGCTCAC
>DLCH01000021.1 GCA_002480525.1 Gammaproteobacteria bacterium UBA7803
ATCGCGCTCTGGAGAGCGCTCCCACAGGCGCGCGTGAGGGCGGGGTTGATCGCGCCCGGGAGGGCGCTCCTGCGGGGCCGGAGGGGTTGGGGCGGCCGTGCGGCCGCCGGAGGGTCAGATCAGGTCGAGGGGCTTCAGGCCGAACTCCTCGATCACCTGATCGGCGTAGTCGATGCGGCCGGTGATTCTGCGCGGATCGCCGTGCACCAGCCGCAGGCAGGCCTCGGCCATGTGCTCCACCGGCGTCACGCGGTCCTTGTTGCTCTCGTTGATGAGCTTGTGATGCATGACGCCCGGGGTCGCCACGAGGCCCGGCGAGATGACGTTGACGCCCACCTTCGCGTCGTAGACCTCCTGGGCCAGGCCGGTGGTGAAGCGCTCGAGCGCCGCCTTGCACATGCCGTAGACGGTGCCGCCCCGGCCCGGCGCGTCCCTGGCGGGATGCAGGGCCGCATGGGAGGAGATGTTGAGAATCCAGCCCGAGCCGCGCTCGCACATGTCCGGCAGCACGAGCTGGGCGAGCTCGAACGGCGCCCACACCTGCACGTCCATCATCAGCCGGAACCGCTTCTCCGGAAACTCCGCCACCGGGATGAAGTAGGTGATGGCGGCGTTGTTCACCAGGATGTCGACGGTGCCGAACGCCTCCCGGGCCTGCTCGATCAAGCGGTGGCGATCCTCGGCACGGGCCAGGTCCGCCTGCACGGCGATGGCCTCCCCGCCCGCTGCCTTGATGCGCTCGACCGTGTCGGTGATCGTGCCCGGCAGATAGTGATCCGACGCTTCCACCGTGCGGGCCGAGGCGACGATCTTTGCCCCTTCCATGGCGAACCGGCGGGCGATCGCCTCGCCGATGCCGCGGCTGGCGCCGGTGATCACGGCGACCTTGCCGGCCAGCACCCCGTTCGGATTGATCGAGCCCATGCGTTCCTCTCCCCAGACGAATCAACCTCGACTATACCGCAACGCCGACCCCGTCCGGACACCGCGGCCGCCGGACGCCGAACGGACTGGGTGCGGCCGGAGGGGGCGGGTAAACTGCCGGCATGAGCACTCCGCAGCGTCCCATCCAGATCCTGGCCCTCGCCGCCCTCGTCGCCGCCGCCGCGGCAGCGGCCCAGCCCGCGGAACCGGCGGCCGCACGGACGACGGAGCCGGAGGCCGACCCGGCCACCCGGCCCGCCCCCGGCGACCTGGCGCCGACCCGCCCGGTGGCGCCGGCCCGCGCCGCGGCGGGCGCCCGCGACGCCGCCGCCGCGCCGTCCGCCACCGATCCGGTGCAGGACTGCTTCCAGGCGGCCGCGGAACTCGCCGCACAGCCCGCCCGGCCGCGGGACGAGCGGGCGGCCTACACCTGCGATCTGGCGGTGCAGGTCGCCCGGGACCTGACCGATTCCGCCGGCCGGCCCGATCGCGCGGCGCTGGCCGCGACCCTGGCCAACCGCTCGCTGGTGCTTGCCGCCGCCGGGAAGTACGCGCCGGCGCTGGCCGACCTCGACGAGGCCCTGACGCTCGCACCGCAGAACGCGGCGCTGCACGGCAACCGCGGCAACCTGCTGCTGCGCCTGAACCGCCCCGTGGATGCGCTGGACGCCCACGACCAGGCCATCGCGCTGGCGCCGCGGGATCCGGCCGGCTACATCAATCGCGGGTTCAGCCACCGGGCGCTGGGCAACGCCGTCGCGGCGGCCGAGGACGTCGAGCGGGCACGCGTTCTGGGGGCGTCGGCGGCGGTCAGGCAGCCTGGTAACGGCGCAGCGGACGCTGGCCGAGACCGGTGAGCACCTCGTAGGGAATGGTCTCGGCCCAGCCCGCCACCTCGTCGACGGTGACCGTGGCGCCCAGGAATTCCACCCAGTCGCCGGGCGCGGCGCCGAGCCCGGTGACGTCGACCGCCGTCAGGTCCATGGACACCCGGCCGACGATGGGACAGCGCCGGCCCGCCAGGGCCGCCTCGCCCCGATTGGACAGCAGCCGGGGCAACCCGTCGCCGTAGCCGAGCCCGACGATGGCGACCTCGGCCGCCGACCGGGCCGTGTAGCTCGCCCCGTAGCCGACGCTCTCCCCCGCCGCCACCCGGCGCACCTGCAGAATCCGACCCTCCAAGGTGACCACCGGCGCTACCGGGCTCTCGGCCGCGAGGAACGGATTGCCGCCGTACAGGCCGATGCCCGGGCGGGCCAGGTCACCGGCCCGCTCGGGACCCGACAGGGTGGCTGCGGAATTGCCGATGCTCACCGGCAGCCCGGGCAGGCGCGCGCGCACGGCGGCGAACACCTCGAGCTGGCGCCGGTTGAGCGGATGGTCCGGCTCGTCGGCACAGGCGAGGTGGGTCATCAGCAGCGCCGGCCGCAGGCCGGCGAAGGCCTCCGCGGCCGTGTCCGGCGGGAAGCCGAGGCGATGCATGCCGGTGTCGACGTGGAGGGCGCAGGGCCGGTCGCCGCCGGCGCGACGCCAGAGCTCGGCCTGGGCGGGATGATTGAGTACGGGAACGAGGGCGGCGGCGGTCAGGGCGGCCACGGTGTCGTCCAGCGCACCCTCGAAGACGAAGATCCGGGCATCCGGCAGCGCGCTGCGCAGACGGACGCCCTCGGCCGCGGTGGCCACGAAGAAATCCCGGCAGCCCGCCTGCCGGAGCGCCACGCCCACCTGGGGGGCACCGAGCCCGTACCCGTCCGCCTTGACCACGGCGGCGGCCGAACCCGGCGCGGCGGCGCGCTGAAAGACCCGGTAATTGGCCGTCAGCGCACCGAGATCGATGCGCAGCCGCGCACTCAACGCAACGAGTTGATATAGGCGACCACGTCGTGGATGGCCTTGTCGCTGGTCAGCGTCGAGGCCATGGGCTTCATCTGGTTGCCGTAGATGTCCTTGGGATCGTACCCGCGCAGCCCCTGCTGGTAGTTCTTGATCTGGCGAACCAGATACCAGTCGTCCTGACCCGCGAGCGCCGGCGCGCCCATCTGCTCCATGCCGCCCGCTTCCGGCCCGTGGCAGGCCGCGCATACCGCGTAGGCGGCCTGGCCGGCGGCCACGTCGCCCTCGATGGTGGGCTGGGACGGCACGTCCGGCAGCGACTCGATGTAGGCGACCAGGTTGTCGAGGGCGGTGGGATCCGTCACCGCCATGGCCATCGGCCGCATCTGCATGCCGTAGGCGTCACCGTTGGCGGTGCCTCGCAGGCCCTGCTGAAACGCCTCGATCTGGCGGCGCACGTACCAGCCTTCCATGCCGGCGATCTTGGGGGCGTTCATGGCCATGTTGCCCTCACCCTGCTGCCCGTGACAGGCCGCGCACACGGCGTAGGGCGCCTTGCCCGCAGCGGCGTCCGCTGCCAGCGCACCGGCGCTGACCAGCCCCGCCAGCAGGCACACCAGCCCCGCCAGACTCCGACGACCCAAGGTACGGTTGCGCATGTCGAATACTCTCCTCAACTGACAGATCGCGCCGGTCCGGCGCCGAACGGCGGTATTAGATCACAGTCGGGCGGGCGGCCGTAGCGCGACGCTCGCCGGGCGCGGCGTGCAGGCCGCAGGGG
>DLCH01000047.1:0-1498 GCA_002480525.1 Gammaproteobacteria bacterium UBA7803
GCCGGGAGGCCGCTCCTACAGGGTCCGATCGGGCGTGGGAGCGGCCTCCCGGCCGCGATCGCCATCGGATCTTCATGGCCGCCCCCGACGAGCCACCCTCCACCCCCGATCCTGACAACCCTAGTCCGCCACCCGCACGATCCGCGTCCCCACGTTCCCGCCGGCCAGCAGATCGACGAACGCCTCCGGCGCCCGCTCGAGGCCTTCGAACTCGTCCATCCACGGCACGAGCCGGCCGGACGTGACCCACTCCTTGAGCTGGGCCCGGGCCTCGGCGTAGCGGTCCGCGTAGTCGAACACCAGAAAGCCCTGCATCCGCACCCGGTTGTTGACCAGCAGCCCGGGCACGCCGCGGGGGCCCGGCGCCGGGTCGTCGGTGTCGTACTGGGACACCACGCCGCAGCAGACGATGCGGCCGTGGGGCCGCATGCGCCGCAGCGCGGCACCGAGGATGTCGCCCCCGGTGTTGTCGAAGTAGACGTCGATGCCCTTGCCGCAGGCCTGCTTGAACTCGTCTCGGAAGCCGTCGCCGCGATAGTTCACCGCGGCGTCGAAACCGAGTTCGTCCCTCAACCGCGCGCACTTCGCGTCGCTGCCGGCGACGCCCACGGCCCGGCAGTCCGCGAGCTTCGCCATCTGCCCGACGAGATGGCCCACCGACCCCGCCGCGGCGGACACCACGACGGTCTCGCCGGGCTTCGGCTCGCCCACGGCGAACAGGCCGAAGTAGGCGGTGAGCCCGTTGGTGCCGTAGACGCCCAGGTGATGGGCCGGATCGCCGTCGTCGTCGACCACGTTGACCGCCTCGGCGGCGTGCACCGAATAGTCCTGCCAGCCGGCAGGACAGGTCACCAGCGCCCCGACGGGCACCGACGCCGCGTTGGACGCCTCCACCCGCGCCACCGCGGTGCCGCCCATGACGATGCCCGTGGTGGGCGCGCCGGCGTAGCTGGCGCTGCCCTGCAGCCCGGCGCGCTGGCCGGCGCCGATGGTCAGCACCAGGGTGCGGCACAGCACCTCGCCGTCGCCGGGCGTCGGCGCCGGCGCCGTGCGCAGCTCGAAGTTCTCCGCCGCCAGCCGGCCGGCGGGCAGCGACGCGATGACGATCTGTCGGTTTTCCATGACCTCTCCCGGATGCCTCGAGCGATCAAGCATACGCGTTCCCCGCGGCAGTCGCCCGCCGCGGTGAGGTAAGCTCACGATTGGGAGAACACACGGCAGACGAGGGGAGGAACGCCATGCTCCGACGGGTTCTGATCAGCAATCGGGGCGAGATCGCCATACGCATTGCCCGCGCCGCCGCCGGCCTGGGCATGGAGTCGGTGGCGGTGTATCCGCCCGCGGACGCGGGGGCCCTGCACACCCGGCTCGCCACGACCCGCCACGAGCTGCCCGCCGGCGCCGATCCGGTCGCGGCCTACCTCGACATCGACGCCCTGATCGAAGCCGCCCGCGCCACCGGCTGCGACTGCGTCCACCCCGGCTACGGCTTCCTGGC
>DLCH01000047.1:1847-2052 GCA_002480525.1 Gammaproteobacteria bacterium UBA7803
GAGGCCGGGCTGACCTTCGTCGGCCCGACGGCCTCGGCGCTGGCCCTGTTCGGCGACAAGGTCCGGGCGAGGGCGCTCGCCCGCTCCCTCGACGTGCCGGTCGTGCCCGGCAGCAGCGAACCGCTGACCTCGGCGGAGGACGCCGCGGCCGTGGCAAACGAGCTCGGCTATCCGCTCATGCTCAAGGCCGCCGCCGGCGGCGGCG
>DLCH01000047.1:2128-72170 GCA_002480525.1 Gammaproteobacteria bacterium UBA7803
GGCTTCCTGTCGGAAAACGCCCGTTTCGCGGAGATCCTGGAGGCGCACAAGATCGCCTTCATCGGCCCGACGGCCGAACACATCCGCATCATGGGCGACAAGATCGAGGCCAAGCTGACGGCGAAAAGCCTCGGCATTCCGGTGGTTCCGGGGTCCGATGGCGCGGTCACGCCGAGCGACGACGCCCATGCCATCGCCGCGGAGATCGGATATCCGGTTCTCGTCAAGGCCGCCGCCGGCGGCGGCGGACGGGGCATGCGCCGCGTCGCAACCCCCGACGAGCTGACGGACGCCTTCGCCCGCTGCCGCAGCGAGGCCGAGGCCGCCTTCGGCGACGGCGCCCTGTTCCTCGAACGGCTGCTGTCCCGCCCGCGCCACGTGGAAGTGCAGGTGCTCGGTGACGCCACCGGACGGATCGTTCACCTGCACGAGCGGGACTGCTCCGTGCAGCTCCGTCACCAGAAGGTCCTGGAGATCGCGCCGGCTCCGGCGCTGGACGACGCGCTGCGCCAGCGGATACTGGCTGACGCCGTGACGCTGGTCCGCGGCGCCGACTACGTCAACGCCGGCACCGTCGAGTTTCTGGTGGTGCCGGAGACCGGCGAGCACTTCTTCATCGAGTGCAATCCGCGCATTCAGGTGGAGCATACGGTCACCGAGCAGGTCACCGGCATCGACCTGGTGGAAGCCCAGTTCCGCATCGCTTCGGGCGCCAGCCTGGCCGAACTGGGCCTGGCGGACCAGGACGCGGTCGGCGCGCCCCGCGGCTTCTCGGTCCAGGCCCGGGTCGTCGCCCGGGGCGCCGGCACCCTCGCCGGCTACAAGGAACCCACCGGTCCCGGCGTGCGCGTCGACGCCTGCGGTTACCCCGGCTACACGCCGCCGCCCCAGTACGATCCGCTGTTCGCCAAGGTGATCGGCAGCGCGCCGCCGGGCCCGGCCGCCTACCAGGCCGCCCTCGACCGCACCCGCCGTGCCCTCGACGAGTTCCACGTCGCCGGCCTGCCCACCAACCTCGACGAGCTGCGCGCCCTGCTCGCCCACCCGGCCGTGCGCGACGGCGACGCCCGCGTCACCCTCATCGAGGAAGCCGCCGACACCCTGGCCACGCCAGCCGCACCTGGCCCACTCGACGATCTGTTGGCCCCCGTAGGAGCGGTCTCCAGACCGCGATCCCCGTCTGCCGCCCCAACCGCGCCGCCGCTTCAACCCTCCCCCACCCAGACCCCCGTCCCCGCCCCCATGGACGCCCAGGTCCTGGAAATCCGCGCCGAACCCGGCGCCACCCTCGCCGCCGGCGACCCCATCCTCATCCTCTCCGCCATGAAAATGGAGACGGTCGTCACCGCCCCCTGCGCCGGCACCCTCGCCGAGCTGCAGGATCTGCAGCCCGGCGCCACGGTCGCCGCCGGCCAGATCGTCGCCCTGATGGACCCGGACGAATCCGCCGGCCCCACCACCCTGCCGGCGGATCAGACCTGGGCCGACGTGCTCGACGAGGTGCACACCCTGCAGCAGCTCGCCCATCAGCGCCTGGCCCCGGGCTCGGAGGAACCCGGCGTGGTCCGCCAGCGCAGCCGCGGCAAGCTCACCTGCCGCGAGCGCATCGACGCGCTGCTGGACGACGGCTCGTTCCGCGAGGTCGGCAGCATCGCCGGCTTCGCCTCCTACGACGACGCCGGCCGGGTGGCCGACTTCACCCCCGCGAACCACGTCGGCGGCTGGGGCGCCATCGAGAGTCGCACCGCCGTGGTCTGCGCCGACGACTTCACCTCCCGGGGCGGCCACGCCGACGGCGCCATCGGCCAGAAGAGCCGCTATCTGGATCACCTGTCGCTGGAGCTGAAGGTCCCGTCCGTGCGATTGCTGGACGGCTCCTCCGGCGGCGGCAGCGTCGCCGCCATGGTCCCGGAGCAGAAGCAGCAGGGCGAATCGAAGGCTCAGGAGAGCAGCGGCCACATCACTGCCGGACGCCCCCGGCTCGCGGGCACCGGCGGCTCGTTCCTGCCGGGCCATCTCGGCAGCACCCTGTACGCGGAACAGCTCGCCACCGTGCCGGTGGTGAACCTGCTGCTCGGCAGCGTGGTGGGCATCGGCGCCGCCAAGGCGGTGCTCGGCCACTTCTCGGTGATGGTCCGCGACATCGCCCAGCTCTTCGTCGCCGGCCCGCCGGTGGTGGCCCACGCCATGGGCTACGACATCACCAAGGAAGATCTCGGCGGCTGGCACATCCACTGCACCAACGGCGCGGTGGACAACCTGGCGGAGACCGAGGAGGAAGCGTTCGCCCAGACCCGGCGGTTTCTGTCCTACCTGCCGTCGTCGGTGTTCGAAGCGCCGCCGGTGCTGCCGCCGGATTCCGCCGATCCGCCCGATCGCCGCGAGGAGGAGCTGTTCACCCTGGTGCCGCGCAAGCGCACCACCACCTTCGACATGCGCCGGGCCATCGCCCTGATGGCGGACCGGGGCTCGTTCTTCGAGATCGGCCCGATGTGGGGCACCGACCAGATCACCGGCTTCGTGCGCATGAACGGCCACACCCTCGGCGTGATCGCCTCGGACTCACGCCACGCCAACGGCGGTGCGCTCACCGCCGACGGCTGCCGCAAGC
Organism: Gammaproteobacteria bacterium UBA7803; assembly: GCA_002480525.1. Lineage (GTDB taxonomy): Bacteria > Pseudomonadota > Gammaproteobacteria > Pseudomonadales > Azotimanducaceae > UBA7803. Next base: position 4,740 of record DLCH01000047.1, read on the forward strand.
TCACCCGCCATCTCGATCTGTGCGACCTGTTCCACGTGCCGGTGCTGAATCTGGTCGACAATCCCGGCTTCGCCGTCGGCCTGGAGCACGAGCAGGCCGCCACCATCCGCGCCGGCGGCGAGTGGATGATCGCCTTCGCCCAGACCCGGGTGCCGATCTTCACGGTGATCCTGCGCCGCAGTTTCGGCGTGGCCGGCAACAACTACGCCACGCCCCGGGCGGCGCCGTCCGTGCGCGTGGTCTGGCCCGCCGCCGACGTCGGCGGCATCCCGCCGGAGGGCGGCATCGAGGCGGCCTACAAGCGCCAGCTCGCCGAAGCCGAGGACCCGGCCGCGCTGCGCGCCGAGCTGATGGCCCGGATCGAGAGCGCCCGAGGTCCGACGGGTCCGCTGTCGAAGTTCCAGATGGAGGAGATGATCGATCCGCGCGACACCCGGCGGCTGGTGTGCGAGTGGGTGGAGACGGCGTACCGGCTCGTCGGTCAGCCCGGGCGGCTGGGGCCGCGGGCGTTGCAGTTCAGGCCGTGAGGGGGCGGCCGGAAGCGGCGGTGTGAATCGATGAAGATCGCGGCCGGGAGGCCGCTCCTACATGCCATGATCGACCGTAGGAGCGGCACTGGCCGGGTAGGCTCCCGGCCGCGATCCCCCCGACTCACGCGATGGACTGATACGCCCCCTGAAGGATGCCGAACCCACGCATGTCCCCCAGCAGGTCCGCCTCCATCCGGTTCATGACGTACGACACGCACATCCGCGCGTCCTGATCCACCACCACGGTGGAACCGCCCCAGCCGCCCCAGTAGGCGATGTGCGGGTTCGGACCCATCGGCAGCTGATCGCTGGTCAGCCCGTAGCCCATGCCGAAGCGGATCGGCACCCCGAGCACCAGATCCTCGCTGAAGCTCTGCTCGTCGAACACCCGGCGCGCCCCCGCTTCGCTCAGGAGCTGCACGCCCCAGGCCGAGCCGAGGTTGGCCACCGCCGTCTGCACGCGGACGATCGAACGCGCGTTGCCGTGGCCGTTGGCCGCCGGAATCTCCGCCAGGCGCCAGCCGTCGGTGGCGGCGTCATTGGCCGACACGGCCGGATTGCGGAAGGTGCGCGCGGCGACGGAGTCCGCCGGGGCATCCCCCGCCGGCGGGCTCGCCGGAGGAATCAGCTCGGCGATGCGCGGCCAGGCTTCCCGGGGCGTGCCGATGTGGAAATCGGCGCCGAGGGGCCCCGCGATCTCCTCGCGGAAGAAGGTGCCCAGGGTCTTCCCGGTCACCCGCCGCACCACCTCGCCGATCAGGTGTCCCTGGGTCAGGGCGTGGTAGCCGCTGGCCGTGCCCGGCTCCCACCAGGGCGCCTGCCGCTCCAGCGCGTGGATCATCCTGTCCCAGTCGTAGACGGCGTCGCCCGCGAAGGGCTCGTCCATGCCCGACAGGCCGGCGTTGTGGCTCAGGAAGTGGCGGACTTCGGTCGCCTCCTTGCCGTTCTGGGCGTACTCGGGCCAGTACTTCGCGACCTTGCCGTACAGGTCGACCTCGCCGCGATCGGCGAGCACCAGCAGGCACAGGGCCGCCATGGTCTTGGTGGAGGAGTAGACGTTGACGATGGTGTCCTGCTCCCAGGGCAGGGTCTTCGCCGCATCCCGGTACCCGCCCCAGAGGTCGACCACGTACTCGCCCCCGATGCTCACCGCCACGCTGGCGCCCACTTCGCTGCCGTCGCGGAAGTTCGCCTCGAAGGCCTCGCGCACCGGCGCGAAGCGCTCGTCACAGGTACCGTGAATGTCGCTCATCCGTCCTCCCCTGCCTGATTCCCATAGGTATGACCCGTCAATCTACCACGTCGGCGTGATTCGCCCACCGGCTCATAGCGCGATCCGTGTTTCGGTGCCGGGCGCGACCTCGACGCCGTCGGCCGCTCTCGCCAGGTCGGACGGCAGCTCGACCCGCCAGGCGCCCGGCGCGACCTCGACGGCCGGCCCGTTGACGATCCCCGAGGCCACCACGCGCCCGTCGCCGTCCAGCACCGCGAACGGCGTCTCGACCGACTCGCGCAGGCTCGCGGCGAGCTCGTCGCCGTCGGCGGCATTAAAGTAGCGGCCGCGCCCGAGGCGTGCCCACTCCGCGAAGGTCTCCTGCAGCATCAGCTCGTCGATGGCGAAGCCGACGATGTTGACCCGCACGTCCGTCCCCGACGCGGACAGCGATTCGATCACCCCGGCCGGATCACCGTCACAGGTTTCTTCACCGTCGGTCACCAGCACGACCAGCAGCGGCCCTGAACGGCCGGACGTATCCGCCGCGATCTGACGCAGGGAATCGGCAATCGGGGTGCGCGCCAGATTCATCGCTTCGATGGACGACACCACCGCGACCGCCTGCCCGCGATCGAGGGCGCCGGGGGAGATCTCGAGGTCGCTGCGGCAGGCATCCGCCTCCCGGTGGCCGAACACGCGCAAGGCGAAGTCGACGCCGTCGGGCAGCACGTCCGTCACGAGGCCGGTCACCGCCGCCTTGGCCAGATCGATGCGGCGGGTGCCGTCCAGCCGCTGCAGCATGCTGCCGGAAGCGTCGAGCACCACGGCGACGGTGGCTCCGGTCAGATCCGTGCCCGAGGATTGCGCGACGACGCGCAGGGATCCCGGCATCGGCCGTGGCACGATGGTGACGGGCCGGCGCCCGAGCACGCGACCGCGCGGCGTCCGGTAGCGCAGCTCGTAGGCGCCCGGCTCGTCGGGGGTGGCGATCCGCAGCGTGTCGCCCCGGGCGACCATCGCGTAGGCGCCGTCCACGTCGTCGGCGCTGCCGGCAGGCACGAGGGTGACGTAGTCGAGGGCGTTGCCCGGCCCGGTCCAGCCGACGTCCAGCGCCGCCCGGGCCGGCGCGGCGTCCGGCGCCTCGAGGCTGGCGGAGACGGCAGTCACTTCCAGCGGCACGACGCCCAGCGTCGCGTAGCTCTGGCCGGTCAGGTAACGGATCTCGTAGCTGCCCGGCGCCTCGGGCGCGGTCAGGGTCGCCGGGCTGCCGCGGGCCGTGTACACGTAATCGGCGTACTCTCCAGCGGGGGCGCCGGCGGGCACGATGGTCAGGAAGTCCTGGGGATTGTCCGGTCCCTGCCACGCGACCTCCACGGCCGAACCAGCCGGCGCGGAACCGGCGGCCGAGAGCACCGCGCCGGCGGCGGTCACGGTCAGGGGCCGACGGCCGAGGGTCCGGTAGGCGCCGGAGCCGAGCAGGTAGCGGAGCTCGTAGTCGCCGGCCTGGTCCGGCGCGCTCAGAGTCAGGGGTGAGCCACGCCGGGTGTAGACGTAGCCCGCGTAGTCGCCCTCCGGCGTGCCCGCAGGCACCAGGGTGATGAAATCGCGGGCGTTGTCCGGCCCCTCCCAGGACACGGCGACGTCGGCGCCGGCCTCCACCGACGCCGGCGCCGCCAGCGTCGCGGCGACGTCCACTACCGTCAGCGCGGCGCGCTGGCCAGCGTCGGGTAGGGCGACTCGGCGCCCAGATAGCGGATCTCGTAGCTGCCGGGCCGATCCGGCGCCACCAGTGTCACCGGGCGGCGCCTGGCGTACTGATAGGCCTCGTACTGGCCGGCAGGCGCCGCAGCCGGAACGATGGTGATGAAGTCCCGCGGGGCTTCCGCCCCGGACCAGCCGACCTCCACCTCGGCGCCGACGCCGACCTGTGCCGGCGCCTCCAGCACCGGCGCAGCCTGCCCCCACGCCAGCGCGGCCATCACCCATGCGAGCGCCGCCACGGCCCGCGGCCACCTCGTCGTCGTCACCACCACCGCCTCCCCCGACTGTCCGTTGGTCGCCGCGTCAATCTACCACTTCCCCGCTGCCCCGGCGGCGCCGGGCTGGCCTTCCAGACCGAATCGACGCAGCATGGCGGCTTCCGTGGAGGGGGAGAAGGACATGAAGCGGATTCTGCTGGCCGTGGCGGCCCTGCTGATCCTGGGCATCGTCGGCGCGTTCGCCATCGGCCCGGGGATGCTCGAACGCAGCTTCAATCAGGTGGTGCCCCACGAGCCGTACGCCATTCCCGAGCGGGCCGCAGCGCTCCACGCCGCGCTGGTGATCGCCGACCTGCATGCCGACACGCTGCTCTGGCAACGGGACCCGCTGGACCGGGCCGACCGCGGCCACGTCGACGTGCCGCGGCTGGTGGACGGCAATGTCGCGGTGCAGGTGTTCGCCGCGGTGACCAAGGTGCCCCAGGGACTCAACTACGAGGAGAACACGGCGGAATCCGACCAGATCACCGGCGCGGCGATCCTCCAGCGCTGGCCGGTGGCGGCGTGGACCAGCCTGTTCGAGCGCGCCCGCTACCAGGCCGCCCGCCTGGACGCGGCGGCGGCAGAAGCCCCGGACGCGCTCCGGGTGATCCGCAGCCGCGCCGACCTGGACGCCGTGCTCGCGGCCCGCGCCGCCGGCAGCGAGGTGGTCGGCGGCCTGCTCGCCACGGAAGGCCTGCACCCGCTGGAAGGCGATCTCGACAACGTGGCCCGGCTCCAGGACATCGGCTACCGGATGATGGGCCTGCACCACTTCTTCGACAACGAGCTCGGCGGCTCGCTGCACGGCGTCGCCCAGTCGGGCCTCACCGAATTCGGCCGGGACGTGGTCCGGGAGCTCGAACGCCGCGGCATCCTCATCGACGTGGCGCACTCCTCGGCGGCCGTGGTGGAGGACGTGCTCGAGCTGACGGCGTCGCCGATCTTCGTCTCCCACACCGGCGTGAAGGGCGCCTGCGACAGCCCGCGCAATCTGCCGGACCCGCTGATGCAGCGCATCGCCGCCACGGGTGGCGTGATCGGCATCGGCTACTGGGACGGCGCGGTGTGCGATCCGAGCCCCGAGTCGGTGGTGCGCGCGCTGCGCTACGCCGTCGACCTGCTCGGCGTCGACCACGTGGCACTCGGGTCGGACTACGACGGCGCCACCACCGTCACCTTCGACACCTCGGAGCTCGCCGTGCTGACCAGGCTGATGCTGCAGGCGGAGTTCAGCGAAGCCGAGATCCGCGCGGTGATGGGGGAGAACGTGGTGCGGGTGTTCCGGGAGCGGCTGCCGGAAGCCTGACGGTTCGTCCGCGCCCGGCCCTCCCGTGCACGGCGGCTCCCGGCCGGAGCGCCGCCGCGCACCGGCCGAGCGTGGGTCGTCAGAAGGCGACCGAGAAGCTCACGCCGTAGGTGCGTGGCGGCCCGTAGCTCTCGCCGAACCCGACGCTGGAGAACAGCACCTGGGAACGGTAGCGTTCGTCCGCCAGGTTCTTCACCCAGGCGTGCACGCTCCAGCGGCCATCGGCGGCGAGAACGCCGACGCGGGCATCGGTGAGCCAGTAGCCGTCCTCCTCGGCTTCGGCGGGGCTCCGCACGATGTCGAAGGTCACGTCGTCCTGATAGCTGGTGGCCAGCACGGCATCCGCGCGCAGTCCGTCGGTGAGCCCCCACTCGTAGCGGATCATCGCGTTCAGGTTCAGCTCCGGGGCGTTCGGCAGATCACTGCCTTCCGCCACCCCGGCCACCACGGACTCGGTGACCTCGGTGTCCAGCAACCCGGCGCCCAGGCGCACGTCCAGCCCGACGGCGGGCCTCCACCACAACTCCACCTCGGCGCCGGTGATCTCGGCATCGCCCACGTTGGCGATCCCGAACAGCGTGCCGACCGGGGAGTCGAACAGACCGCCGTAGAACTGGAGATCGGAATAGTCGTAGAAGAACACCGCCCCGTTGAGCTGCACGGTGCCGTCCGCCAGACGGGACTTGGCGCCAATCTCGTACGCCCAGAGAGTCTCGTCGTCGAAGGCCTGCAGGTCGGCCGGATTGAACGTGAGCTGGCCCTGGAAACCGCCTGACTTGAAGCCGCGGCTGACGCTGGCATAGATCAGCGTGTCGTCGATGCCGACGAAGTCGATGCCGATGCGGCCGGACACGTCCTCTGAATCGTAGTCGTTCGAAACCGCCGGGAAGAGCCGGGTTTCCACGCCGCCGGCGACCAGATAGGTGAAGGCGTCCTCGAAGTCCTTCTGCTCGTCGGTGTAGCGCAATCCCGTGGTCAGGCGCCAGTCGTCCGAGAACTGCCATTCCGCGTGAACGAACGCGGCCGCCGACTGGGTCTTCTGCACGTACTCGTTGCCGAGCGAGTCCACGCCCGTCAGACCGAGCAGCGGCAGCAGGTCGGAGGCGTCGAACCGGTCCCGGGTGTCGATCTCGTCTTCACCGTAGAACAGCCCGCCGATGATCACGACCTCACTGCCGACATAGGTGAGCCGAAGCTCCTGGGAGAACTGCTCGATGTCGTTGTCGAAGAACCCGTCGAGCTGAATCAGGCTGGTGGCGTCGCGGTCCTCCACGTGCAGGCGGCTGAAGTCCTCGTACCCGGTCACCGACGTCAGCGTCAGCGCGTCCGACAGATCCCAGTCCACGGTGAGCGCCACACCCTTCGTCTCGATGTCCATGCGCGGGTCGAGCGACGCCCCGCTGCGGTAGGGATCGTCGTCGCCGTCATCCTCCGCGGAGAAAGGATTGTCGATCTTCACCAGCGAGACGTCGGACTCGTCCCGGCCGCCGTGCACGTTCAGCAGCACGCTGACCGACTCGGAGGCCTGCCAGCTCAGCAGACCGCGCCACGACGTCCTGTCGATCTCGCCAATCGACTCACCGGTGAGGCGGTTGGTCTGATAACCGTCGCCCCGCTGCACGGTCTGAACCGCGAGCCGTCCCGCCACACCGTCTCCCAGCGCGCCGCTGACGAACCCCTCGGCGGCGAAGTGATCGTAGCGCCCGTAGTCGACGGTGATCCCGGACTCGAAGGCCTCCGTGGGCTTGCTGCTGACGAAGTTCACCGTGCCGCCGGTGGTGTTTCGCCCGTACAGAGTGCCCTGGGGCCCCTTCAGCACCTCGATGCGCTCGATGTCCAGGAGCTGGAAGGTCAGCATCGCCGGAGACACCAGATAGACCTCGTCCACGTAGATGCCCGCCGCCGGGTTGTTGTTGGCGGCATAGTCGTTGAGGCCCACCCCGCGAATCGACACGTTGGGAATGCTGTTGGCCAGGGTGTCGTTGATCTTCAGGTTCGGCGTCTGGGCGGCGACATCCTTCATCTGCTCGAGACCGAGATCCCGCACGTCGTCGCCGGTGAAGGCGGACACCGCGATGCCCACGTCGCCGAACGACTGGGCACGCTTCTGGGCGGTGACCACGATCTCCTCGATCTGACGGCTCTCCTGAGCGGCCGCGGCGGCCGGCAGCAGCGCGGCCAGCAGAGGCGCTGCGAGCGCCATCGTCGATGGCCATGGATTTTTCTTGTGCATGAGGATACCCCTGACGTTGTCTCGTTCAGTCCGATGAGATTTCCGGAAACGCGTAGCCGGCCAGCGGCTTGCTGCCGGGACGTGGATAGGTCCGCTTGCTGTGGGACAGTCCTGTCTTGACCAGCGCGTCGGCCATGTGCACCGCCAGCGGAATGGGATCGATCACCGGCACGTCCAGCCCGTCCGACCGGAGCGCCTGCTGCATCGCCTCGGCGCAGCCCAGGAATCCGGTGCAACCGAGCACGATCACGTCGGCGCCGTCGTCGCGAACCGCGATCGCCGCCTCACGGGCGAGTGCCGCGTTGAGCCTGGCGGGGTCGTGGGCGATGTCCAGCACTGGCACGTCGATGGCGCGGAACGACGCATAGTTCCCGGTGAGGCCGTAGCCAGCGACGATCTTGCCCACCATGGCGCGCAACCGGTCGAGCACGGTGACGAAGCTGAACCGGTGGCCGAGCATGCTCGCGACGTGCATCGCGCTCTGGGCGGGTCCGATCACGGGAATGGACACGGCCTCGCGGCAGGCATGCAGGCCCGGGTCGCCCATGCAGTCGATGATCACCGCGTTCGCTCCGGCCGCCTCGGCGTCCATGGCGCGGCGGATGGTCGCCGGCACGGCCAGGGCCTCGTCGAATTCGGACTCGATCGACGCGGGCCCCTGCTCGATGAGGCTGTGGGTGATCGTCAGATCGTCACGCAGATACGGCGCCACCTCGTCCAGGGTCCGGATGCCCTCCGTGATGATGGGCGTGATCAGTTCGATGCGCGTGTGCATGGTGGTCCTCCGTGGCGGTCAGTCGCCGAGTTGCTCGATGGGCACGAACGGATCGTCGAGGCCGAATGCCTGGGGTCCGAACACCGCCAGCGACTCCGGCGTGCGCATGATCGGCGCGGCGCTGATGCCGATCACCTTGAGGCGCTGCCCGTAGCGCAACGCCTCCGCCGGCACCGGCGCCGCCGTTTCCCGGTCCACCAGGGCGATGAGGTCCGGCACGATGCAACGCACCCGGCCGCCCTCCCGGGCCACCAGGTGTTCGTTCTGGAACGTCACCTCGAGCCGCCGGCGGGAACCGTCCAGCGCCTCCAGATGGCAGAAGCCCATGTTGAAGCCGCCCCGGGTCTCCCGGCTCAGATCCACGACCTTGCCGTCGAACAGCACCTCGCACTGGTTGTAGTACGGCGTGGTCCTCAGATAGTCCACCAGCGCCGTCACCGGATCACCGGTCTCCCGGCCGTGGCGGATGGCGCGCCCGATCTCGAGCGCCAGCGTCAGCGTGCCGTGCACGCCGGTGCGTTTCACCTGCTCGCCGGTCATCGGATAGCTGCTGAGAATCACGCTGCAGCCCATCTGCACCGAGGCGACCCGCACCAGCCCCTCGGCGGCGGCAGCGTCCCTGGTGTCCACCACCAGGGAGGTCAGGTGGTCGTCGGTCACCACCAGCGGCGTGGCCGGCACCCCGTAGACGTTGTAGGTGACCATCTGGATCTCCGGGAACGCCCGGCCCATGCCGTCGGCATCCACCAGCGGCAGCCCGAGCCGCGCCGCGGCCATGACGGGCAGCAGCGAATTGATGCCGCCGATTTCGATGCCGACCAGCGCATCCGCCCTGCGGCCGAGGTACTGCTCGAGGCTGCGCACGGCCAGGTCGACGTCGTCTCCGCAGGCCGCCTTCTCACCGAGCACCGTCGGCACGCCGAGCATGGCGATGGTGAATACGTTGGCGTCGTCGGGCAGCGCCGCGGCGTCGATCACCTCCGGCATGCCGAAGGCCTCGATGGCATGCATCGCCAGCAGGCGGCCGATGTACGGGTCTCCGCCGCCGCCGGTGCCCAGCAGGGCGGCGCCGGTGGCGATGTCCGGCAGATCCTCTACGGTGAGCTTCATGCCGTGTCTCCGCTGCGCGCCAGATCGAGATCCCCGGACACCTTCACGCGGATACGCACCGCGCCCCCGGGCATGTAGGCCAGCGGAACCTCCTCCCGGTCGATGATCTCGAGGGTCGCGGGATCCGCTCCGGCGGCGACGGCCTTGTCACGGGCCTCGTTGGCGGCCTCCTCCAGGGCCGCCTCCCGGCCGACCGCCTCGTAGGCGAACACCCGGTCGGTCTCACCGCTGATCTGGGCGATGGACGCGCCGATGGCATTGGCCACGCCGGCGTGCTCGGGAACGATCACCTCGGAGGTCCCGCCGATGGCGTCGCGGATGAGCACGGCGCCCCCGCCGACCAGCACCAGCGGTACCGGCGTGGCGCTCGCCTTCATCCGGTCGACGCCCTCGGCGACGATCCGGTGGATGCGCTGCACCGCAGCCTGCACCAGCGCCGCGGAGAGGTGTGCCACCCTGCTCGCATCGCCGATGGCCGCATACCCGGCGGCGACGGCGATGTCCGTGGCGCACAGCGTGTCGCCGCCGAACACCAGCGCATCCCGGGTCAGCCGGTAGCCGATGGAGCGGGGCCCGACGGTCAGCCCGGCATCCGTCTCCGCAACCAGGGAGCCCCCGCCCAGGCCGAGCGCCAGCACGTCCGGCATGCGGAAATTGGTGCGCACGCCGCCCACGTCCACGGACAGCGAGGACTCCCTCGGGAAACCGTTGCGCAGCACGCCGATGTCGGTCGTGGTGCCGCCGATGTCGGCGATCAGCGCGTCCTCGAGCCCCGACAGGTAGGCGGCGCCGCGCATGCTGTTGGTGGGACCCGAGGCGAAGGTCAGCACCGGATAGCGCTCGACGAATGCGGCGCTCATGAGCGTGCCGTCGTTCTGGCTGATGAAGAACGGCGCCCGGATGTCGAGACGGGTGAGGGCTGCCCGGAACGACCCGACGACCTCCCGGGACAGCTCCGCCAGGCTGGCGTTCATGACCGCGGCATTCTCCCGCTCGAGAATGCCCATCCGGCCGATCTGACTGGAGAGCGTCAGCGCGGCGTCCGGCATCTCCTGCCGGATGATCTCCGCCGCCCGCACCTCCATGGCCGGGTTGACCGGCGAGAACAGCCCGGTGATGGCCACCGTGGCTATGCCGGCGTTCCGCAGGCTGCGGGCCGCGGCCGCCACGGCCCCTTCGTCCAGGGGGTCCGCCACGCTGCCGTCGAACTGGTAGCCGCCGGTGATCATGTGATGGTGGGGCCCCATCGCCTCGGCAATGTCGGCAGGCCAGTCGCTGAGCGGCGGTATTCCCCGGGACGACGGCAGGGCGATGCGGACGATGCCGACCGGCAGCAGGTGCTGCCGCTGGACGAAGGCATTGGTGAAGTGGGTGGTGCCGATCATGACGGTGCGCACGTCGGCGGCCGAGGCGTCCGCCCTGCGCAGCACTTCGCCGATGGCGGCGACGATGCCGTCGCTGACGTTCTCCGAGGTGGGCGCCTTGTGGGACGCGAGCACCGTCCGGCCATCCATCACGACGGCATCGGTGTTGGTGCCTCCGACGTCTACTCCGATTCTCACCCTGTGGCCCCCTGCCCGGCTCGATCCGCAAGCTAGCAGCGGCCGGCGACCCGCGGGAACACCTGCCACGGGTAGGGTGGGTCTGCTTCGCGGGTAGGGTAGGCACGGCAGCCCGGGCTCGCCGCCGCCGGCTCGCGTGGCGCCGCGTCAGATCAGGCCGCGGCGGATGGCGACCGTGACGGCCTCCTGGCGGTTCGACACGCCGAGCTTGTCGAACAGGTTCTTGAGGTGGAATTTCACCGTGTTGACCGACAGCGGCACGACTTCGGCGATTTCCCGGTTGGAGCGCCCCTGCATCAGGTGGCCGAGCACCTCGCGCTCGCGTCGGCTGAGCGGCCCCTCCGTCTCGGCGACCTCGTCCCGGCGCCCGATCTCGAGCACGAGTTCCGCCAGAAAGGTGTCCCTCAGACCGTTGCGGCGCCGGCCTTCCGAACGTCGGGTGAGATCCCGCAACACCGGCAGCAGCGCGGTGCCGGCGTCGATGAACGGGCGCTTGAGCAGCTCGAACAGCGCCGCGGCCAGCGCCTTCTCCAGCACGCCCCTGGCATCCGCGGGCCTGCCGAGCTGCCACAGAGCGATGGCGCGCTGGATCGACAGCGCCACGAAGGCACGCAGATGGCGTTGCCCGTAGGCGCGCTCGGTTTCCGGCGCGAGCAGCGTCTCCGCAGCCAGCGGCTGATCCTCCGCCAGCCTGACCTGGGCCAGAGCCGCTACGCGCGCCTGACGAAGGCGCAGGTCCGGCACGTCCAGATCGGCTTCCGCCAGGGCCGGTTCGGCAACCGGGCACGGCAGCCCGGCCGCCGCCGACACGGCGACGAGGCGCGCCGCCATCAGCTCTCCCAGGTCCGGCAGCGCCCGGGACCGGGTGGTGGCAGACACGCGCCTGGCGATGGCTGCCAGCGCATCGCCGTCGCCCCGGGCGGCGGCGACCCTCGCCCCGGTGAAGTAGGCCGCCTCGTACACCTCGGGCCAGGAGTCGAACTGCTCGATGTGCGGCAGCGCCCGTTCGAGCAGCCGCGCCGCCTCGTGCGCCTGATGCTTCTCGTAGGCCACCTCCGCCAGCAGCGCCCGGCCGATCGCCGCCAGATCGCTCTCGTCGCCGAAGTGCTCCACGGCGAGGTCGAAGCCTTCGCGGTACAGCGCCTCGGCGTCGCGCAGCCGACCCTGCACGAGGCGCGCCTGACCCTGGTGGAAGTAGATGAAGGTCTCGCCGTAGACGGACTGCATCTCGCGAAAATGACCGATGGCGCGTTCGCCGACGGCGAAGGCTTCCTCGGCGCGGCCCAGGCGCGCGTGCATGGCGCACTGCAGGTTGCAGCTCACCGCGCGCATGACGTGATTGTCCACGGGCAGGGGATCGGTCAGCCGCTCGAGCTCCGCGAGCTGGGATTCCGTGACCTCGCGTCCGGCGTAGCGGTCCAGCAGGCAATCCATGATGTGGAACTCGGCCGCGAGCCCCGAGTCCTTCGTCGCGCCGTGCAGCCCGGACAAGCGGTCGAGCTTGCGCCTGGCCTGGGCGTGCTCGCCGAGCCGCACGTCGAGATAGATCTCGGCCAGCGCCAGCCGGGGATGGCGCTCCAGGGCCTCACGCGGAATCACCGCCAGAGCCCGCTCGAAGGCGCCGACGTGGCCGAGCAGCGCGTAGTGCCAGCCGCCCAGCGCTTCCAGCACTTCCGCGAGGAGCTGCGCATCGCCGCAGGCCAGCGCGTGCTGCACGGCCTCGGTGCTGTGCCCGTGACTCTGGAACCACCGCGCGGCCCTGGCGTGCAGCTCGCTCACCGGCGGGCCGCCGCTGCGGCGCAGTCGTTCCTGCAGGAACTCGCTGAACAGCCGGTGGTAGCGGTACCAGGCGCGCTCCCGGTCCAGGCTGTGAACGAACAGATCCCGCTGCTCCAGGTGCTCGAGCTGCCGCCAGCAGTCGTTCGAGCCGCACAGTGCAGTGGCCACGTCGCCGTTGACCCGCTCGAGGATCGAGGTCGACAGCAGCAGCGTCTGGTCCGCCCCACTCAAGCCGTCGAAGACCTGCTCGACGAAGTAGTCGACCAGATCCGACGTCCGGCCGCTGAACTGCTCGAGGGTCTGGGCCAGGGGCACCCCTTCCTCCAGCCAGCGCCGTACGGCCTGCAGCGCGATCGGCCAGCCTTCGGTCCGCTCGTACAGCGCACCGGCCGCCTCGGCGGACACCGCTTCACCCGCCGCCTGACCGACGAACGCCGCGATCTCCTCCGGATCGAATCGCAGATCGGACTGGTCCAGCTCCAGCAGCTCGTCGTGGGCCCGCAGGTCCGCCACCGACAGCGACCGCGGAAACTGACGCGCGCTGATCACCAGATGCAGGTTGGGGGGCAGGGCCTGCTGCAGATAGTCGAGCAGGGCCCCGACCTCGGGGCATTCGGCCCGGTGGTAATCGTCGATGACGATCGCATGCGGTCCTTCGCTGCGGCCGAGCGCCGTGAGCAGCGCCGAGCTGGCCGCCGCGGGGCCCGACGCCGAGAAGCCGTGGGGTGAATTCACCAGGTCCACGCCGGCAGCGAACCCGGCACTCTTGCAGGCCTCGATGAGATAGTTGAGGAACTGAAAGGGATCCGTGTCGTGCTCGTCCAGCGACAGCCACGCCACCGGCACGGCTTGCGCCCGCAGCCGGTCGTGCCATTGCGCCAGCAGTGAACTCTTGCCGTAGCCGGCGGGCGCGTGCACCACGGCCACACGGGCATCGAGGGCCTCCGACAGCCGCGCGAGCAGCCGCGGCCGCGGCACCGGGTGCCGAAGGCGGACGGACGGGGCGAGCTTGGATCGAACGACCCAATCGGTCATGGCACGGCTTCTGAACCCTACCCGGGGTAGGGTAGTGAATGCTCACGCCGATAGCGAGCCGCCGGTCGCGGGAGGGCGCTCACCACCGACGGCTACAGGCGCCCCACCAGGTGTTCGCCACAGAGTCGAATGCTGTCCATGACGCCCGCATGAGGAATCTGCCCGAACTGCATCAGACAGAGCAGGCGCGTGCAGCCGATTTCCCGATACCTGCGCATTTTCCGCCTGCACTCGTCGATGTCCCCGATGATCACCGAATCCATCGTCTCGCAGACCTCGTGCGCCTCCTCCTTCGAGACCGTTTCGCCCAGGGCCATCCGCTTGAGCAGCCTGATGACGGGAATCTCGTCCTTCGAGATCTCCAGGCTGGTCTGATCGGCGTCCTTGAGGGCCGCCGTCATCTCCGGGGAGTTGGGGTGCATGCCCGACCGGATGGCGTCGTACCAGACCGAGCGGGGCACCTTGAAGATGATGGGCGCCGCATGCACGTACCACAACGCCGACAGCGCCGCGCCATTCTCGATGGCCGCGCTGCGCGACTCGGCGACGTGAACGAACGTGAATACGCCTTGCTCTTCGTTGCGCCGGCGATAGCTGCAGGGCTCCGACGACGCCAACCCCTCTCGATAGGCTGCGAGCAACTCTCCCATGAACTCCACGGGGCTGAGCAGCGTCGTGCCCAGCACGCCGACACCGAGTTCTCCCGCCATCCGGAAGGACTCCGGGCTGCCAGCCGTCTGCCACAGACGTGGATGCGGCTTCTGCAGGGGCTTCGGCAGAACCTCCCGCTCCGGGACCTCGAGGTGCTCGCTATGCCACTCGAACGGCTCATCCGACCACATTCGGGGAATGACCTCGATCGCCTCCCGAAGCTGATCGCGGGCGCAGTCGGGGTCGACGCCGAACGTCTCCCACTCCTTACCGCCGGACTTCGCCAGCCCCAGCTCGAATCGCCCGCCGCTCAGCAGATCGAGCGTGGCCGCCCGCTCGGCGACCCGCAGCGGGTGATTGATCCGGAACGGTGCCAGCACACCCGCATGGCCGACTCTGAGTCGTGTCGTATTCTGCGAGATCGCCGTCAGCACCACCTCTGGAGCCGCGCTGTAGCTGAATTCCAGCGCGCCGTGGTGTTCGACCTGCCACCACGTATCGAAGCCGTGCGCGTCGGCCGCGCGGGCCTGGTCCAGGGTTTCCTGGAACAACGTGCGCTCGTGATCCGGCCGCCACGGCTTGGATTTCTGAATCTCACAGAAGATGTCGAGCTTCATCGCCATTACTCCTTTTTTGGAGAACACTCGTTATATTTAAGTCCGCCGTCGCGAATCCGCGCCCGCCAGGCCCGATCAGAAAATCGCCAGAGGATTGACTGGAGAGCCGGTACCGCCGACGACCCGCAGGGGCGAGGCGCAGAACAGGAACGAATAGCGCCCTCGCTGACGGCAGGCGGCCGTGACACCGCTCAGGTCCAGGTTGTCGAAGAGATGAACGCCCATGCCGACCAGGCAGCACATGTGCAGCGGCATGGCCCAACCTTCGATGGTCGCGGACGGCAACGGATCGTTGACGCCGTCCCCGCACAGCACGCTGATGCCGCGCTCGTGCAGGAGCGGCGCACAGCGGGCGGACAGCCCGGCCAGCCCCACCGTCTGGGTGTCCCAGGGGCCGTGCACCGCCCGCCGCTCGAACCTGCCCGTCGCCACCATCAGGATGTCGCCTTCCTCCACGGTGACGCCCTGAGCCTCCTCGCATCGCAGCAGCTCGTCTGGCTCGATCACGGCGTCCGGCTCGAGCCACTCGACGCCGCGCAGGGCCGGCACGTCCAGCAGCACGCCGCGGCCGACGATACCGTCGCGGGCGACCATGATGTCGTTGTGCCGGGCGCCCGTGCTCTTGACGTCGAGCGCGTCGCGATCGTTGTACATGCGGCCGTCGACGAACACGTGGCAGAGCGCATCGATGTGACTGCAGGCCATGCCGTGGTAGTTGATGCCGATGTAGTCCAGGGCCGTCTCCAGGCCCGGAACACCGTGGTCCTTTCTCGCGTCCCCCGCCATCACCATCATGTGGTGGGCGGGATAGAGATTGTCCGGCGCGATCTGAACCGGAAAGTCCGCCGCCAGGCTGACGGTGCAGCCGTCCTGGACGAGCGCTGCCGCATCCCGAACCCGCGCCGGCGTGAGCAGGTTCAGCGCCCCCGCCTCGTCGTCGCCACCCCAGCGCCCCCAGTTCTTGACCTGGTCGAATATCCGCCACAGCTCGTCGGACGAGACCGGTGCGACGTTGGACGGCCCAGCCGTCACGATCGCGCTCCCAGCGCCTTGTTGGCCTGGCTGTGGCGCACGCCCGGCTCGAGTTCCATGAACTCCACGATGGTCCCGTCCGGGTCCTTCATGCAGCAGACGCCGATGATCCCGAGTTCCGGAAACGGCCCGGTGAACTCGTTGGTGAACGGAAAGCCTTCGGCCCGCAGCTCGTCGTAGAGCGCGCGGACGCTGGTCGCGCGGAACGCGAGGATACGCGGCACCCGCATGTCTTCGGGCACCGACTGATCCCAGGCGTCGCTATCCGGTTCGAGCCAGCGGATGAGATCCAGCATCGGCCCGTTCTCGTCCCGTTCGAGCACCATAAGCACGCCCTGCCCCTGGGCGACCCGCATGCCGAAGTTGGTCGCCACGAAGTCCGGCCAGTGGACGTGGCGACGGTCATCCAGAACCCGGAAACCGATCCGCTCGTAGAATGCGATGCTGCGATCCAGATCGGTGACGTTGACCACCGTGTGGTACATGGAATCGACTGTCCATTCGGCTGCCATGTGGACCTCCCCTCAGTAGCTCCAGCTCATCCGCAGGCCGTACATGCGCGGCGGATAGAGCGTCACGTTGTTGGGATAGCCCAGAGAACCGGAACCCAGTGCCAGGTTCTGGACGATGTCGTCGTCCTCGATGTTGTCGACGAACGCCTGCATCGACCAGCGCCCGTCGAGACTGTCCCACGTCAGCCGCGCATTGGTGCGGTGATAGGCATCCTGCTTGTCCCGGTCCAGATTCTGAGGTCGAAGGTAGGTGTCGTCCTGCCAGTAGTAGTCGACCCGCGGCGTCAGAGTGCCGTACTCGCCGAGAGAGAACGCATACTGCACGCCGATGCTGAACGAGGATTCAGGGGCACGATTCGGCCGGTTGCCGGACAGGTCCTGGGGACCGAGCGCAGGGAAGATGTCATCGATCGTGACGTAGCCATCGAGCTCGGCATCGAGCCAGGTGAGCTGCGCGTTGAGCAGCAGGCCGTCCACCGGTTCCGCCAGAAGCTCGATCTCCGCACCCTGAATGTCGGCATTCGAGGCATTGTCTATGCGCGCCCCGAAGGCCTCGAGCAGGAAGAGCTGCAGGTCCTTGTAGTCGTAATAGAACGCCGCCGCGTTCACTTGATAGCGGCCGCCGAACTGCGACTTCGCACCGATCTCGTAGGCGATGATCGTCTCCGGGTCGTACTCGCCCGGGAAGTTGCCGACCAGCACCCCGCCCGACTTGTAGCCGCGGGACACGCTGCCGTAGAGCATGGTGTCTTCCACCGGATAGTACTGCGCCACGAGCTCCCAGGTGACTTCCGTCCATTCCTCGTCGACGTCCTTGGCCAGATCTACGCCGAACTCGGGGATCTGCTGGAAGTCGTCGCCCTTTTTTTCGTCCCGCGTCCAGCGTACGCCGGCAGTCAGAACCAACGGCAGGTCGGAACCGCTCGAGGCTGCGAAGTCGTAGCTGACGTTCGCGAACGGCGCGACGGACGTGGTGGTGTAGTTACCACCGTTCATGAAGGTGAACACGTCCACGTCCTGGAAGAAGTACTCGATGCGCACTTCCTCCTCGAAGTAGAACAGACCGAGGATGGCCTGCCACGGCCCGTCGAAGTCACTGACGAGCTGAAACTCCTGAACCCACTGGTCCGTATCGTCGTGCCAGCGCTGCGTCGATATGGGCAGGTCGGAATTGTCGTGGTCGATGAGGGTCCGATACTCCAGTTCCCCGTAGGACGTCAGCGACGAGAATCCCCATCGCTCACCCTGCCAGGAGATCTTCATCGAGTAGATGTCCTGCCGGAGATCGAAGCTCTCGGGGAAGTCCTCCACGATGGTCCGCACGTCGTCGGCATTCGGCGTGGCGTCGGCGAACCTCGGCTGATCGGGAATACCCCGGCTGAGCTGGCCGGGCAATGACAGCGTGGTGAAGCCACGCAGCCCCTGATCTTCGAACTTCTGCGCCATCAGCAGAACGCTGGTCGCCTCGTTCGGCGTCAGCAGGAGCTGCGCGCGGACAGAGCGGGCGTCCTCCGACCCCAGATCCTCGCAGGACGGGCAGATCGACTCGTCCACCAGATTGTCGATGTAGCCGTCCCGCTCGTTCGAGAAACCGGAGATGCGCGCCATCAGCCGGTCCTCGATGATCGTGCCTCCGATGGCGAAGCGCCCCTGGGTCCGCCCGTAGTTGCCGAACAGGACGTCGGCGACCGCGTCGAACTCGCTGGTCGGCTTCTTCGTCACCACGTTGATCGAACCGCCGGTGGCGTTACGTCCGTAGAGCGTGCCCTGAGGCCCCCGCAGCACCTCCACCCGCTCGACGTCCCAGAGGTCAGCCAGGGCGGAGCCCGGCCGCCCGAGATAGACCCCGTCGAGGTGGTACGCCACGCCCGGGTCGCCTCCGGCGGTCACGTTCTCGTTGCCGATGCCGCGAATCGCGATCTGCGCGATGCCGGCCTGGCCCGGCTCGCTGTAGTAGAAGTTGGGAACGTGAAAATGCAGATCCTCGGTGTCCTCGATTCCCCGGGCCAGCATGACCTCCTCCGAGAACGCCGTGATCGACAGTGCCGTGTCCTGAACCGTGCTCTCACGACGTTCCGCCGTGACGACGATTTCCTCCAGAAACGTCTCGCCCGGTGCCGAAGCGGCCAGCGACGCCCCGGACAAAACCCACAGAACAGCACCACCCATCCAATGGTTAACCGCCATGGTCTCTCCCCTCCCAGTAGCTCGATACCACCCGAACGGCGCCCGGGTGCCGGTTACTGCTAACGCGTGTTATATAACCCGTGATATTTAAAAGTCAACGGCGGAGCACGCCGGGTTGGGCATCAAGCGGAAGGGGACGCGAGGCGTCTCAGGTACTCGTCGATCAGGCGAAGCTGCCGGTTCTCGCTGATGGACCGGCCATGGACGATGATCTGAATGGCCATGCCTTCGACCAGCGAGGCGATGAGGTCGACCTCGTCCGCGACGTTGATGGCCGGGTCGATCTCTCCCGCCTCGACCGCCTGACCCAGGGCGCGTCTGAGACGGCGATGCCACTCGCTGATACGGTTGGACTGCTCCCGCGTGACGGCACCGTCGGCCACCGACTCGTCCCAGAAAGCGATCCAGATCCGCCAGTTGCCGCGGCGGCGGTCATCGGCCGGCAGCACCTCGACCAGCAGCGCCTTCAACAGGGCGAGGCCCTGGAACGCCTTCTCGTCGTCGCGCATGCGCCGCCGGACATCCTGGGCTGCGTGGTTGTGGGCATGGAGAAGAACGTCCTGCTTGTTCTTGAAGTAGTGCACCACCATGCCGGTGGTGCAGCCGGCCTGACGGGCGATCGCCCGCATGGTGGCGTTGCCGATCCCATGGTTGGCGATGACCTCGTAGGCGGCTCTGGCAATGGTGGAACGCTTCTCGTCCTGGTCGACGACTCTGGGCACCTGGGCTCCATACGATCGAAGGATATCGGGCGTTATATGTTCCGAGCCTGCCGCTGTCCACACGGGAATCCACGGACCGGCACGTCGGACGTCCACTGCTGACGCCGCTGGCGGAGTTCAGAGCAGCACGGGATCCCAGGCGCCGTCGAATTCCGCCGTCGACGACCACACACGGCGTTCCGGTGACGGCGTCAGCGAATGCCGCACCCGGCAGTGGACACCGCCTGCCTCGGCCAGGTCGTAGGCGGCCACCTCGTCCGCCTCGAAGTCGGCCACGCTGACGCCGCCGCGATCGCCCTTGAGGGTGCCCGCGTTCATCAGCAGCAGGGACTCGAAGTCGATCAGCACCCGGTAGTGCAGGTGCCCGTGAACGATGAAGCGGTGGCTGGATGCCGCCAGCAGCGCGTCGAGGGGTTCACAGCGCCGCACGCTCTCGGGACCGCGTGTGCCGGGCCAGACCTTGGCCATGTCGTGCTCGCCGATGCCGTGGCAGAGCAGCAGCGGGCCCGCGGTGGTCGCGAGTTCCAGGGTGCGCGGCAGCGCCTCGAGATACGCCCGGGTATCCGCCTCGATGTCCTCGAGCCGGTGGGCGTCGGCGACGTGACGGACCCGGTCGGACAGCAGCCAGCGGTCGTGGTTGCCCGCCACCGTCAGCACCCCGGCCTCGCGGAGCAGCGCGCAGCAGCGGTCGACGCAGCCCGCCCCGTCGGCGATGTCGCCGGTGCAGATCACGGCATCCAAGCCCTGACCGGCCAGCCAGTCCAGGGCTGCCGCGAGGCGGTCGTGCTCGCCGTGGACGTCGCCGATGACGCCGAGACGCCGAACGGGCTTTGCGGGGTCGCTGCTCATGGCCCGAAACCTAGCGTGCGGCTCGTGAGCGCCGGGTGAAGCCGGCCTCAGACCTGCCCGATCAGATCCCGCGCCACCCGCTCCAGCACGTCGAAGCGGGCGTCGAAGCTCGGCAGGATCATCACCTGGTCGAGCCCCGCCGCCGAGAGCTCCGCGAAGCGCTCGACGAGCGCCGCCCGGGTGCCGATCATGCTGCTGGCGGTGAGCACCTCCGGCGTCAGGAATCGTTCTTCCTCGGGCAGCACCCAGCAGTTGTGGCCGGCGTGAATGCGCTGGTGCCGGCGCTCCTCGGGGTAGGTCTCGAGCAGCGCGCAGTAGTCGTCCCAGATGTCGCGATAGACGTTCGGCGGCTGGTGGCCGAAGTTGCGCCACTGGTCGTAGGCGTAGTGAACGGCGGCCATGGCCATGGCGCCGCACTCGGCCTTGACCCGCTCCGAGTCCACCGCCTCGTCGTCGTCGAGCACCACGATGGTGGTGAGCGCCGTGGTGTAGAAGTCGTCGAAGTCGAGCGCCCGGCCGGCGGCACGCGCGCCTTCCTCGATGGCGTGGCGGAACTGCCGGAACACCGCCGCGTTGGGCGCCAGCGCCACCACCGCGCCGTCGCCGTAGCGGCCGGCGAGGCCCAGGGAGCGCGGCCCGAAGCCGGACACGTAGAGCGGAATGGGGTCGTCGAAGTTGACGAAGCCCTTGTCGGGCATGACGTGGCGGATCGGCGCCGGCCCGGTCGCGCCCGCGGTCAGCGGATCCATCATCGCCTCCTCGCCCCGCAGCAGTGGCGCCAGGGTGGCGAGGTAGCGGTCGAACTCGCGGATGCGGTGGGGCGGCTGGCCCATCACCCGCATGGCGGTGTTGCCGGCGCCGACCCCGAGGAACGCGCGCCCCGGCGCCAGCGCGTTGATGGTGGCGATGGCGGCCGCCGTCACCGGCGGCGGGCGCGTGCCGGACACCGCCACGCCGGTGCCGAGGCGGATCGTCGAGGTGCGGTCCGCGGCCAGCGCCAGGGTGGCGTAGCAGTCCGACCAGAGCATCTGGCTGTCCGCCAGCCAGGCGTGGCTGTAGCCGAGCGCCTCGGCCCGGACCACGTAGTCGATGTCGTTGATGTGCGAAGCGACGCAGACGCCGAAGTCCATGCTCCCTCCTTTCCCTGTGGTCCCCGGGCCGGCGGCGCTACTGCGCCGTCATCCCCGCGTCCACGGTGAACTCGGCCCCGGTGACGTAGCTCGACTCGTCGGAGGCCAGGTAGACGATGCAGTTGGCGATGTCTTCGGGGGTGCCGATCCGGCCCAGGGGAATCCCCAGCACGTCCGGCGGCACCTGATCCGGCGACGCGGCTCCGGTGGCCTGCGCCTGCATGTTGGTCCAGATCATGCCCGGGTGGACCGAGTTGCAGCGGATGCCGTCCCGGGCGCCTTCCAGCGCCACGGTCTTCGACATCATCCGCACCCCGCCCTTGGCTGCGCCGTAGGCGGCGGTGGTGGGAATGCCCACCAGCCCGGCCACCGACGACAGGTTGACGATGGAGCCGCCGCCGGAAGCGCGCAGGGCCGCCATGGCCTGGCGGCATCCCAGGAACACGCTGGTGAGGTTGACGTCGATCTGGCGCCGCCAATCCTCCAGGGTCAGGGACTCCAGCGGCTTGAGGATCGCGATGCCGGCGTTGTTGACCAGCACGTCGAGCCGGCCGAAGCGCTCGAGCACGGCGTCGACCACGCGGCGCCAGTCCGCCTCGCTGGTCACGTCGTGGGCCAGCGCCACGGCCTCGCCCCCGGCGTCGCGGATCTGCCGGGCGCAGTCCTCGGCGCCGGCGCCGTCGATGTCCGTGACCACCAGGCGCCCGCCCTCCCGGGCCAGCGCCGCCGCAGCGGTCCGGCCGAGCCCGGGGTTCGAGGCGGCCCCGGTGACCATCACCACCTTGCCGTCGACTCTGCCCATGCCGCTCACTCCCCCTGCGGATTCTCGACCAGTTCCAGCACCGTGCCGTCCGGATCCCGGAAGCAGACGAACCGCGCCCGGCTGCCGGACCCGGCGGGCATCTGCGCCGGCTCGGACAGGAACTCCGCGCCGGCCGCTTCGAGGCGGCGCATGTCGCCGTCCAGATCGTCGGTGGCCAGCGCCAGGCGCGCGATGCCCAGGTGGTACAGATGCGGATACGGCGCCTCGGCGTCCTGAGGGTCGAGCCACTGGAGGAGATCGATCACCACCGGCGGATTGGCGCCTTCGAGGGCGAGCAGCGCGCCCTTCACGCGATAGGGCGGCATGCCCACGGCCGCGGCGACCTCCGGCGTATTGGTCTCGGGCACCCGCCAGAACTCCCGGAACCCGAGCGCCTCGTAGAAGCGCAGCGACCGGTCGTAGTCGCTGCAGTTGATGTTGGCGTGGACCAGTCCGGTGATCGCCATGGCGTCATCTCCTCACAGGGACAGAATGAATCCGTCGGACGGCTTCGCCCGGTTTTCGAGCACTTCCTGATACACCCGGGAAACGGCCTCCGGCCCGGACTCGCGGCGCACGTCGATCCAGCCGGACGCGAGCGCCACGAACGGCTCCCAGGCCGCAGCGGTGCGCTCGGCGATGCCGGTCGGGCCCCACTCCTGGGAGCGCTTCTGAATCTGCGTGGGGGCGAAGAACATGGTCGGCTGCGGACCCGGCAGCGGCGCGTTGCCGCCGATCTGCGCGTGGTCCCAGTGGGTCGCGCCCACCGAGCAGCTGTAGGCGAGGGTGTCACCGAAGTGGTGGTGCAGCTTCGCCCGCACGTCCGCGTTGCCCGCCATGTCGACGAACACCGTCGGGTCCTTCGGCAGCGACTCGAGGTTGTCGTAGGTGACCACCTGGTCGTAGCAGCCGAGGCCCTCGACGAAGCCCACGTTGCCCGGCGAGGTCAGGCCGATCACCCGGCAGCGGTCGCGGCGGTTGCGGTGCAGCAGCCAGGCGAGGCCGAAGGCGGTCTTGCTGGAGGCGCTGGAGAGCACCACCGTCCCGGCGCCGAAGAAGTCGTTGTCGTCGAGGAAGTCGTCGAGGAAGAAGCTGGTGTAGAACAGCGGCCGGAACAGCATCTGCATCGCTTCCTGGTCCGCGCGGTACGCCGGGTCCGTGCTCGTGCGGGTGTAGTTGTTGTACACCGGCGGCAGCTCGGCGCGATGGGCCACGCCGTCGGAGAAGCCGTAGTCGTTCACCCGCTCCGCCTTCACCAGCAGATGGCTGGCCATGGGAAAGTAGCCGTAGAAGCGGTCGCCCTGATTCATGCCGTCGACGGTGGAAGCGACCACGTCGCCGAAGCCCCACACCGGGATGCGGCCCCAGCCGTCGTCGTAGCCACCCTGGGGCGGGAAGAACTTCCAGTAGCCGATGGCGTCGCCGGCCACGCCGTAGGTGATGTTGTTGGCCGTGAGGGCGAAGTCGTTCACCTTCAGCAGCGCTTCGCCCGGCCCCGGCTCGGGCAGCGGGTCCGTCACCAGCCGCGTCTCGCCGAGGGCGTCCCGGCGCACTTCGAAGGCCTGAATCCCGTCGGTCATGGGGCTCTCCTCTGGGTGGTTCGGTTGCGGAACGAGTCGAGGCCTTCAGAACCAGCCGTCGTCCTGCTCCATGTCTTCGCACAGGTTCATGGACGCCATGAGCTGCGCCTTGGCGGCTTCGTATTCGTCCTCGGTGATCGCCTCCTCCTCCAGCGCGCGCTTGAGGTCGATGAGCTGCTGGCCGAGGGACACGTCGCCCAGACTGATGTTGCTGTTGCCGCCGTTGAAGCAGCCCGCCAGCAGAACCAGGCCGAGGACGAGAAGGACATGACGCATGAGGCTGTCTCCTGTGATGGGCGCGGGGCGCGGGACTCGGAGGGCCAGTTTGCCACGACCGGGCCGGCGGGCGGGCATCCGTGCGCGCCAGGTCAGAGTTCGAGGTCTTCGAGAAACGCCCGCACGTCCTGCGCCGTGCGCCGCGGCGATTCCTCCATGGGCACGTGCCCGAGATCCTCGTAGACGATCAGCGTCGAGTCCGGCAGCGCCGCGTGGAACTGCTCCGCCACGTCGACGCCGATCAGGGTGTCGTGCCGACCCCACAGAATCAGGGTCGGCTGGGCCAGGGTCGACAGGTCCACCGCCGGCGTCTCCACCCGCGGCGCGCCGAAGCGGGCCATGATCGCCTCGCGGCTGCCCGCGCGCAGGGTCAGGTCGCGGTAGCGGGCGATCAGCGCATCGTCGACGCCGCTGTCGTCGTAGTGGGCGGCGCGCAGCCCCTGGGCCACCAGATACCCGGGGTCGAGATACCGTGCCACGGCCCGGAACGCGTCGCTCCTGAGCAGGGTGAATCCCAGCGGCGTGTCGCCCTCGCTGTCCGGCGGCGCTTCGCGGCTGAACCCGGGGGGCGGCGACGAGTCGACCAGCACCATGGCCCGGACGCGCTTCGGGTGGGCCAGCGTGTAGCGCCACGTCACCCCGCCGCCCATGGAGTTGCCGCCGAGCACGAAGTCGTCCAGGCCGACGTGAGACGCGACGGCGTCCACCGTATGCACCATGGCGTCCGGACTGTAATCGCCCGACGGCACCTGGCCCGTCAGGCCGTGCCCGGGCAGATCGAGGGTGACGATCCGGTAGCGATCGCCCAGCTCGTCGACCCAGCCCTCCCAGGTGTGCAGCGAGGAATTCGAACCGTGGACGAGCACCACGGGCAGGCCGCCCCGGGCGCCCTGGTCCCGATAGTGGATGCGCGCGCCGTCCGGCGTCGTCAGGAAGGCGGAGGCTTCATTCGTGTAGCGGGCATCGACCACGTCGGCGGGCAGATCGCCCTCGAACAGCCAGAAGGCGCCGGCGATCAACAGTCCTGCCAGCACGGTCAGCACGAATCGGATCACGTCTCTCTCCCTCCACCCACGCAAGCCACGGCCCGGACCAGTATGATCGCCGGGGAGATCACGGCAAGGGCACCCGCGATGGACATCAACGACCGCATCCCCGACGTCCGCGACGGCCTGACCCGTCTGGAGCGCGTGGTGCTGCACGTGCTGCGGGAGGCCCAGGAGGAGTTCGGCGGCCGCAACGTGCCGACCGCCACCTTGTACGGCCGCGTGCTGGAGTACGTCGACATCAGCCAGGAAGAGCTGCAGACCTGCCTGCAGCGCCTGACCCTGCACGGCTGACGGCTACCACATGTCGAGCAGCTTCGACCCCGCGTCGATGCGCACGGCGGACGCGGCCGAGGGCTCGGCCACCCCGGCCACGCCGGCCGGCCACGCGCGCGGCTCGAACGCCGCCAGCACCGGCTCGGTCATGAAGCGGCTGCGCGCGCCGTAGACGTGCTTGTCACCCCAGCGCTGCTGCTGGGTGACGTAGAAGCGCAGCGGCGCGATCAGGTGCAGATCCTCCCGGGCCCGGGTGATGGCGACGTACAGCAGCCGGCGCTCCTCCTCCACACGCTCGGGTTTGCCCGCCGCGAACTCGTTGGGAAAGCTGCCGTCGCTGACGTTCAGCACGAACACGTTGTCCCATTCCTGGCCCTTGGCGGAATGCACCGTCGACAGGATCAGATAGTCCTCGTCCTGCAGAGGCGGCCCGGCCTCGTCGCCGGTGGCCTGGGGCGGGTCGAGGGTCATGTCGGTGAGAAAGCGTTCCCGGGTCGGCGACTGGGCGGACAGCAGCTCGAGCTGCTCGAGATCGCCGCGCCGCACCTGGGCGGCCTCGTAGAGGCGTTCCAGATGGGGTTCGTACCAGGCCCGCACCCGCGCCATCTGGCCCGCCCACTCGCGGGCGCCGCGCAGCTCGCCCACCAGCGCCACCAGCGCGGCCCAGTCCTCGGCGGCCGCCGCCGGCACCCGGCAGTCCGCCAGCGCCGCGAAGGAGAACTCGGCGTCCTCCAGTGTCTGCAGGCAGCGCTCCGCGATGGCCGGGCCGATGCCGGGCAGAAGCTGCAGGGTGCGGAAGCCCGCCAGCCGGTGACGCGGGTTGTCGATCCAGCGCAGCACGCCGAGCATGTCCTTGACGTGGGCGGACTCGAGGAACTTGAGCCCGCCGTACTTCACGTAGGGGATGTTGCGCCGGACCAGCTCCACCTCCAGCGCGTCGCTGTGGTGGGCGCTGCGCATCAGCACCGCCTGACGCTTGAGCGGCGTGCCGGCTTCGCGCGCGGCGAGGATCTGCTCGACCACGTACAGGCTCTGGTTGCGGTCGTCCTCGACCGTCACGTACCAGGGCATCTGGGCCGACGACCGGCCGGATTCGAGCCGCTTCGGAAAGCCCCGGTCGCTCTCGGCCATCAGCGTGTTGGCCGCGTCGAGGATCGGCTGCACCGAACGGTAGTTGTGGTCGAGCGTGACCGAAGCCGCCGGCGTCGGGAAGCGGGAGGGAAATTCCAGGATGTTGTCGACGGTGGCGGCGCGGAACGAGTAGATCGACTGGGCGTCGTCGCCCACCACGCACAGGCCCGCGCCGTCGGGCTTCATGGCCAGCAGGATCTCCGCCTGCAGGGTGTTGGTGTCCTGGTACTCGTCCACCAGCACGTGGTCGAAACGGGCGCCGAGCTCGCGCGCCACCGCCGGCTCCTGGGCCAGCACGTGCCAGTAGAGCAGCAGGTCGTCGTAGTCGAGAAGCTGCTGGGCCTGCTTGGCCTGCACGTAGGCCCGGAACAGACCGGTGAGTTCCTCCTCCCACTCGGCGCACCAGGGAAACTCCGCCTCCAGCGTGTCCGCCAGCGAGCCTCGGGTATTCACCCGGTGGGAGTAGATGGCGAGGCAGGTGTCCTTGCGCGGGAACCGTTTGCCCTTGCCGGCCAGGCCAAGGGCCTGGCGCTGCAGATCGATCAGGTCCGCGGCGTCGCCCCGGTCGATGACGCTGAACGCCGGATCCAGGCCGAGCACGTGGGCGTACTCCCGCAGCAGCCGGTTGCCCACGGCGTGGAAGGTGCCGGACCACATCATTCTGGCCGCGTCGGGGTGCACGCGGCGCCGCGGCGCCTCGGCCAGCGCCGCCCGGGCGATCCGCTCCGCCCGGTCGGTCAGCTCCCGGGCGGCGCGGCGGGTGAAGGTCAGCAGCGCGATGCGCTCCGGCGCCACGCCCTGGAGCAGCAGCCAGGCCACCCGGTGGGCCAGGGTGCTGGTCTTGCCGGTGCCGGCGCCGGCGATGATCAGCAGCGGCTCCGACTCGAAGCCGGCGGCCCGGCCCGCCGCCGCGGGCACCGCCCGGCCGAACGTCGCCGCCCAGCGCTGGGCGTCGTTCAGGCCGTCACCGAAGGTGTCCGGCGCGGCGGCGGTGCCGATGTCGACGTCGACGGTCATGGGCCCATCTTGCCCGACCCCTGTACGAAATTACAGCATCGCGCACCGGCCGCCCGCCGCCCCGCCCGGGCGGTGGTAACATGCCCGGGCACGCCGGGGACCTGGGGAGGGGAAAGGCATGGCCATCGACCATTTCAGCAGCGCGGCCGACATGCTCACCGCGCTGCGCGACCGCGAGATCTCGTCCGTCGAGCTCACCGAGCTGCACATCGGGCGCATCGAGGCCCACGACTGGGCGCTGAACGCGATTCCCGTGCAGACCTTCGACCGCGCCCGGGAAGCCGCCCGGGCCGCAGACGCGCGGATCGCCGCCGGCGAGCAGGCGCCGCTGCTGGGCCTGCCCATGACCCTCAAGGAGTCCACCCAGGCCGCCGGGCTGCCCCAGTCCGCGGGCATCATGGATTTCAAGGACTACCGGCCCGCCACCGACGGGCTGATCGCCGGCGCCGTGTTCCAGGCAGGCGCCGGCCTGCTCGGCAAGACCAACATTCCCGTGGCGCTGGGCGACTGGCAGGCCGACAGCCCGGTCTACGGCCGCACCAGCAATCCCTGGGACCTGGACCGCACCCCGGGCGGCAGCACCGGCGGCGGCGGCGCGGCCCTCGCCGCGGGCTTCACCCCGCTGGAGATCGGCAGCGACATCGGCGGCTCGATCCGGGTGCCCGCCGCCTACTGCGGCGTGTACGGCCACCGGCCGTCGGAGACGGCGATTCCGAAATCCGGCGCGTTCCCCATGGCGGACCTGCCCAACCCGGCGTTTCTGATGGGCACCCAGGGCCCGCTGGCCCGCACCGCCACCGACCTGGAGCTGCTGTTCGACGTGGTGCGCGGGCCCGACATCGGCGAGGAGGCCGGCTGGACCCAGACCCTGCCGCCGGCGCGCCACGGCGCGCTGGGCGACTTTCGCGTGGCCGTCATCGACAGCGTCGCCGGCATCCGCGCCGCCAGCGCCATGCACGCGCGGCTGACGGCCCTGGCCGATCTGCTGTCCGACGCCGGCGCCCGGGTGGAGGCAGCGGCGCCGGCGGTCGATCTCGAAGCCTGCTTCAGCGACTACGCCATGCTGCTGAACGCCATGATCTCCCAGGGCCAGCCCCGGGATGCTCGGGAAGCGCGGGCCGCCGACCTGCGAAGCGCCGGCGACCCGCTGACGACCGCCCAGGCCGCCGGCCTCACCCTGGACGTTCAGGACTATCTGGCGCTGGTGAACCGGCGCGAGGCCGCACGCCAGGCCTGGCGCGCCTTCTTCGAGCAGTGGGACGTGGTGATCGCACCCATGACCCTGGATGCCGCCTTTCCCCACCAGACCGAGCGGTTCGACCAGCGCACCCTGACCGTGGACAACCAGACCGTGCCCTACTTCCACAACATCGCCTTCCCGATGCTGGCGATCTTCACCGGGCTGCCGTCCACCGCATTCCCTGCCGGCCTGAACGACCAGGGCCTGCCCCTGGGGCTGCAGGCCATCGGCCCGTACCTGGAGGACCGCACCACGCTGAAGTTCGCCCAGCTCGTCGAGCAGGTCTGGCACCGCTTCGAGGCGCCGCCGGGGTACGCCTGAGGGCGGGCCCGCCTGAGCGGAGGGCCGGCCAATGGCCCCGGAACGGGACCGCGCGTATCCTCTGAGCCCATGAGCGCGGACTCTCCCAGCCAGGGCGGCGACCTCAAACACCTCGAAGCACCGCTGCGCGACGACGTGCGCAAGCTCGGCCACGTGCTCGGCCGCGTGATCGCCGAGGCCCGGGGCGAGGACTTCCTCGAGCGCATCGAGACCATCCGCGCGCTCGCCAAGGACGCCCGCCACGGCGACGCCGCCGACTGGGATCGGCTGAGCGAGTTCCTGGCCGACATCCCCGCCGCCGACATGGTCGACGTCGCCCGGGCCTTCAATCAGTTTCTGAACCTGGCCAACATCGCCGAGCAGCACCACCTCACCCGCCCCCACCGCGACCGCACCGTGACCGTGGCGCTGCCGGAGGACGACCGGCTGGCGGAGACCCTGGCCGGACTCGACATCGAGCTGGTGCTGACCGCCCATCCCACCGAGGTGCTGCGGCGCACCCTGATCCAGAAGTACGACGCCATCGCCGAGGCGCTGGAGGATCGGGACCGCACCGGCGCCGGGCCGGACACGGACCGGGTGCTGAAGCGCCTGATCGCCGAGGCCTGGCACACCGACGAGATCCGCCAGACCCGGCCGGTGCCCCAGGACGAGGCCCGCTGGGGTTTCGCAGTGGTGGAGAACTCCCTGTGGGAGGCGCTGCCCCAGCTCATGCGCGAGCTGGACGACGCTCTCGCCGAGCGCGGGCTCGACGCCCTGCCCCTGGACGCCGCGCCGATCCGCTTCGCCACCTGGATGGGCGGCGACCGGGACGGCAACCCCAACGTCACCGCCGACGTCACCCGCGAGGTGCTGATGCTTGCGCGCTGGATGGCGGCGGACCTGTTCCTGCGGGACGTGGAAGCGCTGCAGGCGTCGCTGTCCATGCGCCGGGCGAGCGCCGAGCTCGTCGAGCGGGTGGACGGCGCACCCGAGCCCTACCGCGCGCTGCTGAAGCAGGTGCGCGACCGGCTGCTGCGCACCCGGGACTGGGCCGCCGCCCTGGACCCGACGCCGCCGGCGGACCCGGACGCCGTCTACCTGCACCGCGACGAGCTGCTCGAGCCACTGACCCTGTGCCACCGTTCGCTCACCGAGTGCGGCATGGCCACCATCGCCGACGGCCCCCTGAAGGACACGGTGCGCCGGGCCGCCGCCTTCGGCGTGCATCTGGTGCGCCTGGACGTCCGCCAGGACGCCGAGCGTCACACCGCCGTGCTCGACGAGCTGACCCGCTACCTGAACATTCTGCGCGACGGCGCCAGCTACGCGGACTGGTCGGAGGCCGAGCGGCAGCGGTTCCTGCTGACGGAGCTGGAGAACCGGCGGCCCCTGTTCCCGGCGCGCTGGCCGGTGAGCGAAGACAGCGCCGAGGTGCTGGCCACCTGCCGCACCATCGCCGCCGGCAACGGTGCCGGCATCGCCGAGTACGTCATCTCCATGGCCACCGCGCCCAGCGACGTGCTGGCGGTGATCCTGCTGCTGCGGGAATCGGGCCTCGCGCGCGACCTGCCGGTGGTGCCGCTGTTCGAGACCCTGGCCGACCTCGACGGCGCCGCCGGCGCCATCGACGCCCTGCTCGCCATTCCCTGGTACCGGGAATACACCGGCGGCTATCAGCAGGTGATGATCGGCTACTCCGACTCCGCCAAGGACGCGGGCCAGTTCGCCGCGGCCTGGGCCCAGTACCAGGCCCAGGAAAAGCTTGTGGCGGTGGCGGAAAAGCACGGCGTGCGGCTGTCGCTGTTCCACGGCCGCGGCGGCGCCGTCGGCCGCGGCGGCGGCCCGGCCCAGTCCGCCATCCTGTCCCAGCCGCCGGGCTCCGTGGCCGGCTCCCTGCGGGTCACCGAGCAGGGCGAGATGATCCGCTGGAAGCTGGGCCTGCCGGCGCTGGCGGTGCAGACCCTGCGCCGCTATCTGAGCGCCACCCTGGAAGCCACGCTGAATCCGCCGCCGGCGCCGACCCAGGCCTGGCGCGACGCCATCGGCGCCATGTCGCGCACCGCGCTCGCCTCCTATCGGGCGGTGGTGCGGGAGGACCCGAGCTTCGTCGAGCTGTTCCGCACCCTCACCCCGGAACAGGAACTCGGCATCCTGGCGCTGGGCAGCCGTCCCGCCCGGCGCAAGCCGAGCGCCGGCATCGAAAGCCTGCGGGCCATTCCCTGGGTGTTCGCCTGGACCCAGGTGCGCCTCATGCTGCCCGCCTGGCTCGGCACCGACACCGCCCTGCACGAGGCCCTGGCGGCCGGCGAAGAGAACGTTCTGGAAGACATGATGGCGTGGCCGTTCTACCGCATGCAGAGCGACATGCTGGAGATGGTGCTGGCCAAGGCCGATTCCACCCTGGCGCGATATTACGCCGAGCGGCTCACCGACGCGGACCAGCAGCGAACGGTGGACGAACTGTGCAACCGCCTGGCGGGCCTCACCGCCGACCTGCTGCGCACCACCGGCGAGCCCCACCTGCTGGCCGACGACCCGGAGCTCGCGGAATCCCTGTACGTGCGCAATACCTACCTCGATCCGCTGCACCTGCTGCAGGCCGAGCTGCTGGCCCGCTGGCGCCACCAGACCAGCGACCGGGAAGCGGTCGAGCAGGCGCTGCAGGTGACCATGGCCGGCATCGCCAGCGGGCTGCGCAACACCGGCTGACCGGCCTGCCCCCCGCGGCTACGGACGGGCGGCGCTGCCGCCGAGCACGGCCTGCCCCGGAAACACGCCCTGCTGAATCACGCCGTCACGAACCACCGGCACGCCGCCGACCAGCACGTGGCGGATGCCGGCCGACGCCTGAGCGGGTTCCATGAAGGTCGCCCGGTCCGCCACCTGCCCGGGATCGAACAGGGTCAGATCGGCATCGGCGCCCACCTGCACCCGGCCCTTGCGCGCCATGGCCGGCGCCACGGCTTCGAGCCGGCGCGCCGGCAGCAGGGTCATCTTCGCCACCGCGGTCATGAGATCGAGGGCCTGCTCGTCGCGCACGTAATGGCCGAGCACCCGGGCGAAGGTGCCGGCGCTGCGCGGATGCGAGAAGCCGTCCACGAACGGCACCCCGTCGCTGGCGACCATCACGTCGGGCTGCGCGGCGAGCCAGGCGTTGGTGGCCGGGTCCTGGCCGTGCTGGATCACCCAGCCGCCCTCGGCCCGGTAGCGGTGGAAGGTCTCCTCGGTGAGCCGCTCGCCGGTGGCGGTCCACTGCAGGGTCGAGTAGTCGCCCTGGAAGTCGTCGAACAGGGCGCTCTCCAGCCGGGTGGAGCCGGCGGTGTAGGGATAGAACTCGGTGGTGACGTCGACGCCCCGCGCCCGGGCGCCGCGCATCATCGCCAGCGCCACCGGTGCGTCGGTGTTGGTGCTGGAATTGACGTGCACGACGTGCAGCGCCGCGCCCGTGGCCGCCGCATCCGCCAGCACTTCCTGCAGCGGCGCCAGCGCGTCGCCGCCCAGGGTCCTGGCGTTGCGCATGTGCACGAACACCGGCACGCCGCGGCGCGCCGCCAGCTCGAACACCCGGAAGATCTCGGTGTGGGACGCGCCCGGCGTGTAGCTGATGCCGAGCCCGATGCCGAGCGCGCCCTCGTCGAGCCCGGCCTCGAGCCGCGCCACGATGTCGGCGATGCCGGCGGCGTCGGGCCGGTAGGCGGCGAACTCGCCGTCGTCCCGGGTGAGCGCGCCGGCGTAGACGATGTTGCCCACCGCGTCGCCGGTCAGATGGTTGTGGCGGGCGGCCGGATGCCCGGCGGTGGCGCCGTAGTGAATCAGCGCCTTGCCGGCCCGCCGGGCCACCCAGTCCGACAGCGGCAGCACGCCGATCTCGAGCTCCAGCGCCGTGGTGACGCCGTCGGCCACCTGAAAGCGGTTGCTGAAGGCGTCCTGGCCATGGGCGTGCAGGTCGATGAACCCCGGCGCCACCACCAGGCCGCCGGCGTCGATCTCCAGGCTGCCGGCGAGCGGCGTCTCGGCCAGGGCGGCGATGCGGCCGTCCCGGATGCCCACGCTGCGCACGGCGTCGAGACCGGTCTCGGGATCGAGCACGCGGCCGCCGTTGATGGCTACGTCGAAGTCGGCGGCGCCGGCAAGCCCCGGGGCGAGCAGCATCGCGGCGAGCCAGGTCCAGCGGCGCAGCCGACGGGACCAGGGCGCGCCCGGGCGGCGGCCCGGCGCGGCGTTCATGGAAACGGTCATGGCACCTCTCCCCTGCCTGACGGATCGACCGACTATGCCACCGCCGGGCGCCGCGAACGAGATCAGCTTCCAGCGGACGCCAGCGCGCGGTCGAAGGTCTCGATCCGGCCCACGCCCCGGCGCCGGCAGCTCGCCAGATGGCAGAGATCCCGGGCGCCGAGGGCGGGATGCTGGGTCGCCAGGGACGCCGCCGCCAGCGCGTCGCCGGCTTCCAGGGGCCAGACCTCGATGTCCAGCCGCTCGATCAGCCGCACCGCATCCTCGAAGGTCGTCACGCGTCCGACGGGCAGGTAGGCATGGAGCAGTTCCTGCAGCACCTCCGCCGACGTGCACAGGCGCCATCCTTCGTTCAGCGCCTGCTCGAAGAACGCCCGCGCCCGGGCCTTGAGCGGATGGGAACGCCCCACGGCGTACATCAGCACGTTGGTGTCGACGAAGATCACGAGTCCCCGGCGCCCCGGCGACGGGAGGCGTCGATAACGGCGCGATGGTCTTCCCAGTCGGGCTCGTCACCCTCGCCGGCCCGCTCGTCGCAGGCGGTGAAGAAGGCGTCGAGATCCTCGACCGATTCGAAGCGCGCGGCCTCCGCATGCCGGCGCAGCCGATCCTCGGCGGCAGCCCGCAGCCACGCGCTCAGCGACAGACCCTCGCGCCGGGCCTGCTGGACGAACCGGTCGCGGTCACGGTCCGGCATGACGAGTTGAACACGCGCCATCTCAAGCATCCGGATTACACATACACATGCCGATTACACATCACTTTCTCGCCGAGCGACAGTCCACCTCCCGGCGCCGCTTCGCTATGCTGCGTCCGGTTTCAGCATCGAGTCCGCCCATGTTCTGCAATCCGACCCGTGCGTGGCTGGCCCTCGTCGCCGTGCTCCCGGGCCTGGCCCTGGCCAACCCCGACCGCGAGCTGCTGTGGGGGGATACCCACCTGCACACCAACAATTCCTTCGACGCGTTCCTGAACGGCAACATGACGGCGGACCCGGACGTGGCCTTCCGCTGGGCGAAGGGGCTGCCGGTGATCCACCCCTACAACCGCACCCGGGTGCGGATCGGCACGCCGCTGGACTTCCTCGTGGTGTCGGACCACGCCGAGTTCATGGGTGGCATCAAGGACGTCTACTACGATGGCGTCCAGGCGGAGGACCCGGGCCCGATCGACCGCCTCCTGTACTGGTTCGGCGAGTGGCGCATCCGCTCGGCCATCGACGACGGCACCGGCGCCGACTTCTTCCGCGACCAGCTTCCGGTGGGCGACAAGCCGCCGGTGGAGGCCGCGGCCACCTGGCAGGACGACATCGGCACTGACCTGCCCCCCGGCGCGGAGGTGTCCCGGCGCAACGCCTGGCAGCGCTTCGCCGAGACCGCCGACCGCCACAACGAGCCCGGCGAGTTCACCGCGCTGATCGGCTGGGAATGGAGCTCGAACCCGGGCGGCGCCAACCTGCACCGGGTGGTGGTGAGCGACGCCGACGCCGGGCGCGCGTCGCAGTTCATTCCCTTCGGCTCCACCGACAGCCCGTATCCCGAGGACCTGTGGGCCTTTCTCGACCGCACCGGCGAGCAGACCGGCACCCGCTTTCTGGCCATTCCCCACAACTCGAACATTTCCAAGGGCCTGATGTTCTCCGAGGACACCCTGCGCGGGGTGCGCATGGACGCGGCCTACGCCGAGACCCGGGCCCGTCTCGAGCCGGTGGTGGAGATCACCCAGATCAAGGGCGACTCCGAGACCCATCCGGAATTCGCCCCGGACGACGACTTCGCCGACTACGAGCCCTACGGGCACTACATCCAGCAGATCGAGGCCGCCTACGAGCCCCGCCCCGGCGACTACGTCCGCGAGGCCTTGAAGACCGGCCTCGCCCTGGAAGCCGAGCTCGGCGTGAACCCCTTCG
This sequence comes from Gammaproteobacteria bacterium UBA7803, assembly GCA_002480525.1. Classification (GTDB taxonomy): domain Bacteria; phylum Pseudomonadota; class Gammaproteobacteria; order Pseudomonadales; family Azotimanducaceae; genus UBA7803. The sequence goes on from DLCH01000047.1 coordinate 39,823, forward strand.
AATTCGGCGTGATCGGCTCGACGGACGCCCACACCGGCCTGTCCTCCGCCGAGGAGCCGAATTTCTGGGGCAAGATGGCCTGGGACTCGGTGCCGGAACACAAGGCCGGCGACGCGCTCACCCGCGGCGCCACCGGCTGGGACATGGCCGCCGCCGGGCTGGCGGCGGTGTGGGCGGACGAGAACACCCGCAGCGGCATTCTCGACGCGTTCGCGCGCCGCGAGGTCTACGCCACCACCGGACCGCGCATCCGTCTGCGGGTGTTCGGCGGCTGGGACTTCACCGCCGACGACCTCGAAGCCGCGGACTGGGTCGCCGAGGGCTACCGGCGCGGCGTGCCCATGGGCGCGACGCTGCCCGCGCCGCCCGCCGGCGCCGACGCGGCCCCGACCCTGATGATCATGGCCAGCGCCGACCCCCGCTCCGGCCATCTCGATCGGGTGCAGGTGGTGAAGGGCTGGCTCGATGCGGAGGGCGCGCCCCGGGAGAGGGTCTTCGACGTCGTCTGGTCCGGCGACCGGCAACCCGGACCCGGCGGCCGCCTGCCCGCCGTGGGCGACACCGTGGACCGGGCCACGGCCACCTACACCAACGACATCGGCGCCCCGACCCTGTCGGCCGTGTGGCGGGACCCGGACTACCGGCCCGGCCAGAGCGCTTTCTACTACGTTCGCGTGCTCGAGATCCCGACGCCGCGGCACTCGCTGATGGACGCCATCGCCCTGGGCTACGACACCGCCGGCGATTTCCCGGACGTGATCCAGGAACGGGCCTACAGTTCCGCCATCTGGGCGCGGCCGGCCGAGCCGGCCGGCCCGCGTTGAAACCCGACCACCCGCCCCCATATCGAGTCAGATGAACACCACCGCCACAGCCACGCCACGCGTCTTCGACGTCACCGCCGAGTCCTTCGAGCGCGACGTCGTCGAACGGTCCCACCACACCCCGGTGCTGCTCGACTTCTGGGCCACCTGGTGCGGCCCCTGCAAGTCCCTCGGCCCGATCCTCGAGAAGCTCGCCGACGACTACGGCGGCGGTTTCGTGCTGGCCAAGGTGGACGTCGACCGGGAGCAGGCCCTGGCGGGCCATTTCCAGATCCGCTCCGTGCCGACGGTGATGCTGGTGCAGGACGGCCAGGTGACCGGCGGCTTCCCCGGCGCGCTGCCCGAGGGTCAGATCCGCCAGTTCCTCAGCCAGCACGGCGTCGAGCCGGGCGACGAAGTGACGGCTGGTGCCGGGCAGGCGGACCAGGATCCCGGCGAAGCGATCGCCCGGCTGCGCGCCGCCGTGGCCGACGAACCCGACAAAGCCGAGCACAAGCTGGAGCTGGCACTCGCGCTGATGGCTGCAGGCGAAACGGAGGAAGCGGGCGGACTGCTCGACGCCCTGCCCACCGAGCTGACGCTCGAGCCCCGCGCGGCCCGCGCCTGCTCGCAGGTCCGCATAATGCGGACGCTGGCGGATGCGCCGTCCGCAACGGACCTCGAAGCCCGGCTGGCCGACGACCCCGACGACCACGCGGCGCGTCACCTGCTGGGTCTGCGGCTGGTGGACGCCGGCGACGGTGCGGCGGGGCTGGAGCAGCTCCTGGAGCTGCTGCGCCGCGACCGCGGCTATCAGGACGGGCTGCCGCGTCGGGCCCTGCTCGATGCCTTCAACGTCGTCGATGACGAGGCCCTGGTGCGCGCCGCCCGCCGGCGCATGAACTCCCTGCTGTTCTGATCGCGCCCCCGGCGGCGCACGCAGCCGGGACGCCGGCGGCGCCCGCAGCCGGGGCACCGCCGCGCACGGGATGACAAACCGGCGCCAACGGCGCAGGATTGGGTCAGGTCACGCGAAGCGGAGAACGATCATGGCCGAAGCCTACGCACCCACGCCCGAGGTCGACGTCGCCGACATTCCGCTCGAGGAGATCGACGTCAGCCGCCCGGAGCTGTTCCAGACCGATACCCACTGGGCCTACTTTCGCCGCCTGCGCAGAGAAGACCCGGTGCACTACTGCGAGAACAGCATGTTCGGCCCGTACTGGTCGATCACGAAGTTCCGGGACATCATGGCGATGGAATCGGACTTTCAGGACTTCTCCTCCGCCGACGGCATCGTCCTCGCCGACCGCCCGGAGGATTTCCAGACGGTCAACTTCATTTCCATGGACCCGCCCAAGCACGACGTTCAGCGCAAGACCGTGCAGGGCGTGGTGGCGCCGATGAATCTCGCCAAGCTCGAGGGCACGATCCGCGAACGCGCGGCGCGCATCCTCGACGGCCTGCCGGTCGGCGAAGAGTTCGACTGGGTCGACAACGTCTCCATCGAGCTCACCACCCAGATGCTCGCCACCATCTTCGACTTCCCCTTCGAGGAGCGGCGCAAGCTGACCCACTGGTCCGACATGGCCACCTCCGGCGAGCTGGCCGGCGGGCCGACGCCTGAGCCGGTGCGCCGGGCAGCGCTGATGGAGTGCCTGGAGTACTTCACGCGGCTGCGCGACGAGCGCATCAAGGAGGAGCCGAAACCCGATCTGCTCTCCATGCTGGCCCACGGCAAAGACACGCAGAACATGCCGCCCATGGAGTTCCTGGGGAATCTGATCCTGCTGATCGTCGGCGGCAACGACACCACCCGCAACTCCATCTCCGGCGGCGTGCTGGCGTTGAATCAGAACCCGGGCGAGTACGACAAGCTGCGGGAGAACCCGGGGCTCATTCCCAACATGGTCCCGGAGATCATCCGCTGGCAGACGCCGCTGGCCTACATGCGCCGCACCGCCACCCGCGACCTCGAGTTCGGCGGCAAGCAGATCAGAAAGGGTGACAAGCTCGCCATGTGGTACGTGTCCGGCAATCGCGACGAGGAGGTGATCGAAGACCCGGACCGGTTCTGGATCGACCGGCCCAACGCCCGCCACCACCTGTCCTTCGGCTTCGGCGTGCACCGCTGCATGGGCAACCGTCTGGCGGAGATGCAGCTCCGGGTGCTGTGGGAGGAGATCATGCAGCGCTTCCGTTTCATCGAGATCACCGGCGAGATCGAGCGCGTGCAGTCGAGCTTCGTGAAGGGCTACTCGCGCATGCCGGTGCGTCTGCACGCCTGGTGACCGGCCCGGGGCCGGCGGCCCGGCGCCACGGGCGCTGCCGCCGGCCTCACCAGTCGACACCCACCGACACCTCGACGAGCCGGGCGCGGAAGTCTTCGATGCCGCCTTCCTGGAAATCCACGTCCCGATACTCGAGCCCCCAGCGGTAGCGCTCGTCGAGGCGGCCGCGGACGAAGGCGCGCCAGTCGTCCCGGTCCACCTCGAAGCTGCGATCGTTGTCGAAGCGTCGATGACTGCCGCCTGCGGTGACGTGTTCCGTGATGCGCCAGCTCACAGCCACGTCGAGAGTGTCGGCTCTGGCGCCGTAGCGCAGATCGAACGGAACGGTCCGGCTGCCGGCCACGACCAGCGAGTCGGCGCTGCGGGACAGGTCGGTACGGCCCACACCCGCCGACCAGCCCAATCGCGCACCCGCATAGGCGAGCCGCAGATCCAGACGCTCGGCATCGGCCACCCATCCCGACCGGTCGTTGCTGCGGTCGACGTCCAGATAGCTCGCCGTCAGCGACAGACCGTTGGACCAGCGGTAGCGGCCGCGCAGCCGCAGCCGCTCGGCGCTGGTGGCCGAGGCCAGGGTGAACGGATCGTCGATGCTGTCGTCCTCCCAGGACAGGTGCAGCTCCGCCCGTCGCACCGGCCGGTACCAGAAGCGGACGAAATAGCCGTCGGCATCGGTATCCACGTCGGCCGCGTCGACGAAGGGCTCGGCCTGCTGCCGGGCGGCCACGTCGCGGGACTCCGAGGCCGCGCCGACCGCAGCGCGCAGCGTCCGGCCCAGCGCCGTCTCGGCACCCGCTTCCAGGCGCACGCTGTCGATGTCCCAATCCGCGGCGCCGTCCGGCTGGTAGGTCAAAGCGGCCGACTGCTCGAACTCCGCCGCCCGGACTCTGGCGAACAGGGCCAGCCGCTCCGATGCCGCATACGAGGCGCCGATGTCGATCAGGCGGCGCTGCTGGTCGAGATCGCCGCGGCCCGTCAGCCGCTCGTCCAGAGGCGCGCCGGTGAAGTCCGTGCCCACGACCCGCTCCAGGGCGCGCAGCGACACGTCGACGTCGGCCAGCACGACGTTGCCGGTCAGGGACAGGCGCTGCGTCGGCCGGATTCGGGCGGACAGCTCGTGCTCGAAGCCTTCGAGCTCGTAGGGCTGCTCGAGCAGATACGTCTCCAGCGTCGTGGGACCGTCAGGATCTAGACCCTCGGAGAACCCCGCCAGAAACATCGACGAGTCGAAGTCGAAGCGTCGGTACCGCTCCGTCCAGGTCACGCTGAAGCGCTCGCCGGTGTGGGCGATGCTCGCGGCCACCGTCTGTGAGGTCTCGTCGATAGGCCGCTCGACCACGAACTCCTCCCGGGACACGTCGAGGGGCGCGGTGCCGTCGCCGTCCCTGCGGTCGCGCCGATAGTCGAGGGCGAACTCCGTGCGCGGCGCGAGCTGAAGCTCGAAGGCCGCGTGATCGCGCACCCGCTCGAAGTCGAACCGGCGATAGTCGCCGCCGGTGGACGCTTCGATGCTCGCGTCCTCGGGCCGTATCAGCAGATCGTCATAGACGTACTCCGAGACGGACCGCTGATAAGTCAGGCGGTAACGCCCCGTTCGCTCCAGGGTCAGCCGCGACCGCTCGAACGGCTCCCCGCCCAGATCCGAGACCCGCAGCGCCAGCGTGTCCGGCCGCCAGGATTCGTCGGGCCGCTCTGCCGCGCGCCAGTCGAGTTCGAGATTCTTAAGCCAGGCGCCGTCGTCGTAATTGAGGTGCTGGCGATATTTCGTCCGATCGCCGTCCACGTCCACGCTGCGCCAGCCCAGCGTGATGCCGCCGTCGACCTCCCCGCGCAGCTCGCCGGGGCCGATGGCCGCCAGCAGCATGGCGAGCGGGCCGATCCGCCGGACGCCTGAGGGCTGTCGCGCGCGTGCCATCGGTCGTTACCTCAGCAGATTACGATCCAGATTCGAGCCGTGGATCGCCGTGTGACAGTTGGTACACACCGTGTCCTCGTCGAAGCGCGGCGGCGCCCCGGGCGCGAAGCCGACGTGGAACTGGGGCACGGTCAGGTGGCATTCGTAGCACAGCGCGCCCTCCTGCTGACGGGTGAGCAGAAACCGGTTGGGGCCGCCATGAGGCTCGTGGCAGGCCTGACAGCCCTCCACCCGCTGAGCGCCGTGCTCGAACACGAACGGTCCGGTCTTGTCGTCGTGGCAGTCGCTGCACATGCCGTCGCCGGGATGAGCAACCAGAGCCGGCGGTGCCGCCGCGTGAGGATCGTGGCAGGACACGCAGGTCACCGCGCCCTCCGCCAGCCGGTGCCGCTCGTTGAAGGCGAAGGAGGCGAGCACGTCGGCATGGCAGTCGGCGCACAGCCGGGAGACGTCGTCGAGGCCGTCGAATCCCGCCGGCACCGGACCGTCCGCCCCGGCGAACGGTGCGGTGTCGTGCACCCGGTGACAGCCGTCGCAGGCGATGCCCGCCTGGGCGTGGGCATCCCGGACCGGACGCTCGTGCACCTGCTGATGACACTCCGAGCAGACCGCCGCCCCCCGCCCGTCGGCACCGAAGGTGATCATGTCCTGACGGGCTTCCGGGGCCATGGGCGCGAGGGCATGGGCCTCCGCTCCCTGATGACAGTCGGCGCAGGCCGGACCGGCGCCGGCCACCGTCGCCATCGGGTGCACATGGCCGCGCTCCAGCGTATCGGCATGGCATACCGTACACGGCGGCGCCTGGGCAGTGGCCCAGAAGCTCCAGAAGATTCCCAGGGCTGTCCAGGCCATGCGCATCGCGATTTCCCGGATCCGTATCGCTTCTCAGCCTAGAGGTTCGAACGCCGCGCCAGCATCGTGACTTTCACCTAAGGGTCGTCCGCCAATCGTCCGACTCGGTAGGCGGGCAGCAGCGCATCCGCGGCGGGGCTGTGGGGCCGCCCGTAGCCCTTGGTGTCGTAGGCCTCGGTGGCTTCCCGGCCGCACCAGGTGGTCATCACCACCGGCGGGGCCGGGTGCCGGGGCAGATAGTCGGTGAAGTCGTAGACCACACCGTCGATGGCCATCCAGCAGTCTTCGGGGGTGGCATGGCGGGCCAGCTCTTCCAGACTGACGGTCCGCTCCGCTTCGGCGGCGTCTGCCGGGGCCGCGTCGCCGCCACCGGCCGCCAGCGCCGCATAGGCCCAGATCGACAGCACGCTGGACCAGAAAGCGACGAAGGCCGCGAACATGAATCGTTTCATAGCAGATCGAACTCCTCCATGACGATGCGCCGGCGGGGCACGCCCTCGTGCCGCAGCAGGCGCTCCACCAGCGCGAGCAGCGGCGCCGGTCCGCACACGTAGACGTCGCGCTGACGGAAATCCGCCACCCGCGACTCGAGAAACGCCGGCGACAGCGGTCCCTCGTCCGCGAAGTAGTGCGCATGGACCACGAAGCCCGGCCGCTCCGCCGCAATGTCCTCCAGCTCACGCAGATAGTACGCGCGGCTCGGATCGTTGGCGCAGTAGACGAGCTGAACGTCGACGGACTCTGACTGCACCGCAAACCCACGGGCCGCCGACACGAACGGTGTCATGCCGATGCCGCCGCCGATCCACAGCGCCGGCTGGTCGTGGCGGCGCGGCAGAAAGCGGCCGTAGGGGCCCTCGACGGTCACGTCGCTGCCCACGGTCACGTGCATGAGCGCGGCACTGGCGTCGCCGAGGTCCTTGATGGCGATGCGCAGCGCCGACTCGTGGGGCGCGCTGACCAGCGAGTAGGGGTGCTCCTCGCCCCGCCCCGCCGCCAGCGCCGGATCGAGGGGAGCCAGGTACACGAACTGGCCGGCGTCGTAAGCCAGCGGAGGTCCCTCCAGGGTCAGCTCGACCACCCGCTCGGCGAGCAGCTCGACCCGGCTGATCCGGTAGCGACGCCGGGCGAACCGGCGCGACAGCCCCAGACGCCAGACGAAGGCGACGAGGGCCAGAGCGGTCACGCCGCCCCAGACCCAGGCCGCGGAAGCGGGCCCCAGCGTGCGGGACAGCGCGAGGGTGTGCACCAGCCCCAGCACGACGGCCGCCCCGGACAGCCGGTGCAGCCATTTCCAGCGCTGATAGTCCGGCGGACCGAAGAACGAGAAGGACGGCGCCAGAAACACCATCATCAGCACCAGCGCCGCCCAGCCGGCCCAGACCGGCCAGGCACCGACGGGCGGAGTCAGCGTTGCCAGCACCCCCGCCGGCCCGCCGGGCACCGCGGCCAGCGCCAGCAGCAGCGGGTGCAGCATCAGCAGCAGAAAGCTGCCGGCCCCTAGCAAATGGTGGAACCGCCAGAGCTTCAGCAGCCCGCCGAGAGCCTGATCCCAGCGGGGCAGCCGGATCGACAGCACCATGGCGAGCAGCAGCCACGCCAGCCCCACCACGCCGCAGGCCCGGCCCAGCCAGCCGAGCCAGGCGGCCGCGTCCCCGGGCAGTCCGGCACGCAACCCGACGCCCAGCGGCACGACGGGCCACAGCACCAGCGCCAGCGTCGCCAGTCGAATCGCCCCGGATGCCATCATCGCCGCCATCGCGTCCCGTGATCTCGAACTCCCGACGCCAGTGTGCCAGACCCGACGCGGCCGTCGCATGACATCCGGCCGTGCGCTATCGTTCGCGCCGCCCCGAACAGCCTGCGGGAGCGCTCCCACACAGGAACAGGAAAGGGCCCGCAACCAACGAGAACGAACCAGACCTGCCAAACCCATGCCACACCCCGCCAGCGAAAACGTCCGCCTCGGCGCCACCTTCATGTGCGTCGCCATGTTCATGGCGGCCTGCGTGGACGTGGCGGTGAAGGCGCTGGCCGGCAGCTACGGCACGCCCCAGATCGTGCTGCTGCGCATCCTGCTGTCGCTGCCCCTGGTGCTGACCTTCTGCCATCTGCAGGGCGGCCTGCGGTCGCTGCTGACGCCCCACTGGGGCTGGCAGACCTGGCGCGGCCTGCTCGCCGCCGGCGCCAACTTCGGCTTCTTCTATTCCCTCTCGGAGCTGCCGCTGATGACGGCGGTCCTGCTCGCCTACGTGTCCCCGGTAGTGATCGTGCTGCTGGCCCGTCCGCTGCTCGGCGAGCACATCGGCGCCCACCGCTGGCTCGGCATCGCCATCGCCGTGGCCGGCGTGCTGGCGATGCTGGGGCCGGGCGCACCGGCCATCGATACCGATGAGCCGCTGTCCGGCCCGGCGCTCGGCACGCTGGCGGTGCTGGGCTCGGCGCTGTGCTGGGCGCTGCTGTCGATCTCCAACCGTCAGCTCGCGACCCGGGAGAACCCCGCGGTGATGCTGTTCTACACCATGCCGGTGTCCTGCGCCCTGGCGGCGGTGCTCACCGTCGGCCACTGGGTACCGCCGGCCCCAGGCGACTGGCTGTGGTTCGGCCTGGCCGGCTGTGCGGGCGGCGCCATCCACTTCTCCATCGTGCTCGCCTACCGTCACGCACCGGCGGGCGCCATCGCGCCGCTGGAGTACACCAACCTGATCTGGGCGGCACTGGCCGCCTATGCGCTGTTCGGCGAAGTGCCGAACGCCACCACCGTGGCCGGCGGCGCGGCCATCATCCTCGGCGGCTACCTGGCGCTGCAGGCACGGAGCTGACGCCGGCGCCGCCCCACCCCGACGGCGTGCACTATAGTCAGAAGTGACCGCCCGACGCCGGACCCACGCCGTGAAGCTCGATCTGATCCTGACTGCCACCTGTCTCGTCTCCCTCGCCGCCTGGCTGGGGGTCTCGATGACCGGGGGTGGCGGCGAAGCCTGGGACAAAGGCGCGTACTGGTCCGTCGCCCTGCCGGGGCTCTATCTGGCCGGCGGCGTCGCCGCGCTGCTGACCCGGGCCAGCGTGTGGCTGATCGCCCTGTGGTCCGGAATCGGCCAGCTCGCCGGGCTGCTGATGACCGCCGCCGGACTGTCGCTGTGGCCGCTGGGCATGATCCTGCTCGCGGTGCTGTCGCTGCCGGTGGCAGGCGCTGCCGCCGTCACCCGCTGGGCCCAGCGAAAGCTGTCGTAGCCGGGCGGGCCACCCGAGCCTGAACGGAAGGGACCCGGCCGCTCAGGCGACGGCCTGACGTGCCTGCCAGAGATCGTAGTCCGCCTGCATCCGCACCCACATCTCGGCACTGGTCCCGAGCACCGACTCCAGAACCAGTGCGAACGACGGTGATATGCCGCGCTTGCCGTTGACGATCTCGTTGATCTTCCTCGGCGAGCAGCCGCAGCGTCTGGCCAGGCTGCTCTGGTTGAGGCCCATCTGCGACATGTAGACCTCGGCCAGCACCCGCCCGGGATGAAGGGGAGAAGGACTGTCGATCACGCTAACCTCGATGATAGTTCTCGATGCACACGTCCGAAAACTCGCCGTCCCGAAACCTGAACGTGATGCACCAGGGCAGTTTGATCGTCACGCTCCACTGGTCCCGTCGACGCCCCCGGAGCTTGTGCAGCCGGATGTCGGGTGGCTCACCGGAAATTCGGAGGTCATCGAGTGTCGCCGTCGCATGCATGATGGTGAGCAATGCCTTGGCCCTAAACCACAGGTGCCGCGGCAACCCTCTGGACTGGCTGGTCTCCCAGATTTCTCTGGCGATCTTGCCTTTGAAGCTGACGATCACGACCTGTTACATTATTCCACGTAGTGTAATAGTCGTGCGACTTGCGCACAACGCACGATTGTCCGGAAGGCCGAGCCCTGGGAACATCGGCCTCCAGCCCGTCAGCGGCACAGCCCTGCCCCACCCGGGAACAGACCAGGACAGCCGTGCGGCATTCGATTGCCGACCGCGCCGGCGCTGCCGACAGGCCACACCAGGGAGGTGACGAGCATGACCGTGTACGCAGTGGCGCTGATCGACATCGACGACCGCGAAGGCTACGGCAACTACGAGCAGGGCTTCATGGAGATCTTCTCGAAGTACGAGGGGACGCTGCTGGCCGTGGAGGAGGACCCGACGGTGCTCGAGGGCGAGTGGCCCTGGACGCGCACCGTGCTGCTGTCCTTTCCCGACGAAGCAAAGCTCCGGGCGTGGTACGACTCCGACGAGTACCAGGCTCTGGCACGGCATCGGTTCGATGCGTCGGACGCCTCCATTGCCGTGATCAGAGGGCTGGGCTGAGCCCCGGCCCCTGACTGTCGGCGGTCCACGCCGCCGCCGTCTGGCCTGGCACCGGAATCCGCCCTATCCTCGGCGGATTCATGTTCTTCCTCTATCACCACCACGACCTCTCCCGGCTGGCCGACGTGCTCACCGCCCTGCGGCAGCACGCGGCGGCGTCGCCCCTGGCGACGGACAAGGTGCTGGTGCCGAACGCCGGCCTCGGCCGCTGGCTGAAGATGCACGTGGCCGAGCGCGACGGCATCGCCGCCAACATCGACACCCTGCTGCCGGCGCCGTTCCTGTGGGACGTGGTCGCCGGCGGCCTGCCCGGCGGCCGGCCGGACAGCTCCGCCTACCGCCGGGAGAACCTGCGCTGGCACCTCTACCGCCACCTGCCCGCGCTGGCCGGCGAGGTCCCGGAAATCCGCGGCTATCTGGGCGAGCCCGCGGAGGAGCTGCGCCGCTGGCAGCTCGCCGAGCGCCTGGCAGATCTGTTCGACGCCTACCTGATCTACCGCCGCGAGATGCTGCTCGCCTGGGAGAAGGGCAGCGACGAGACCGGTCCGCCCGGGAGCTGGCAGGCGCCATTGTGGCGGGCCCTGGTCGCCCGCCTCGGCGACAACCACCGGGCGCGTCTGCTGGGCCAGCTCGTCCGCCGGGTGGAGGCGGGCGAGCCGGTGCGCACGGACCACTGGCCCGAGCGCCTGTACTGCTTCGCGCTGGGCAACCTGCCGCCGGACTACCTGCGGCTGCTGTACGCGGTGGGCCGCCACAGCGACGTGCACTTCCTGATGCACAACCCCAGCGCCGAATACTGGGGAGACATCGAGAAGCGGCCGACGGCCCTGGACGTGGCGCTCGACGGCGAGCCGCTGCCGGGGGAGGAGACGGTGTTCGAGGGTCACCCGCTGCTGGCGAGCCTCGGTTACGCGTCCCGGGACTTCCTGCGGCTGATCTACTCCGACGAGTTCGCCGGCATCCGCGAGATGGAGCTGGGCGACGTGCTCGAGTACCAGCCGCCCGGCGACGACACCCTGCTGCATCGCCTGCAGTCCGGCGTGATCGAGATGGACGCCACGCCCACGGACGCCGGCCTGGCTGGAGCGGACCGCTCGTTTCAGGTGCACGCCTGCCACGGCCCGCTGCGGGAGGTCCAGGTGCTGCACGACCAGCTCCTGGACCTGCTGTCCGCCGACCCGACCCTCCATCCCCGGGACATCATCGTGATGACGCCGGACGTGGCCGGGTTCGCGCCGTCCATCGAAGCGGTCTTCGGCGGGGCGGACGGCCCCACCGCGATTCCCTTCAACCTCTCCGATCAGCCGCGCCGGGGCACCCACCCCATCGTGCTCACGTTCCGCGCGCTGCTGGATCTGCCGCTGTGGCGCTGGGCCGCCAGCGAGCTGATGAGCCTCGTGGCGGTGCCCGCGGTGATGCGCCGCTGCCGGCTGGACGACGGCGACGTCGACAACCTCGAACGCTGGATCGACGCGGCGGGCATCCGCTGGGGCCTGGACGGCGACCACCGGGAGGCCACCGGCGCCGGGCACTGGGCCCAGAACTCCTGGGCCTTCGGCCTGGAACGGCTGCTGGCCGGTGTCGCCGTCTCCGACCCGGACGCGCTGGTGGACGGCGTCGCGCCGGTGGTCGACCTGGAAGGTGGCGCCACCGCGGCGCTGGGGGAGCTGTGGCTGCTGATCGAGCGGCTGCGCCACTGGCGCGGCGTGCTGCCGAGCCCGGCCCCGGCGGCGGTGTGGCAGGAACGACTGAATGCGCTGACGAACGACGTGTTCCGCATCGACCCTCGGGACCGGGAGGAGCAGGCGGCCCTGGACGCCGTCAACGAGGCCCTGGCCGTGCTCGGCACGGCCGCGGCGGCCCTCGACGACGAGCCGCTCTACTGGGACGCGGTGCGCGAGATCGTCGACGGCGAGCTCGACGCCAGCGGCGCGCGCCAGCCGTTCCTCGCCGGGGGCGTCACCTTCTGCGGCCTGGTGCCGCTGCGCACGGTGCCGTTCCGGGTGGTGTGCCTGCTCGGCATGAACGAGGGCGAGTTCCCGCGCCGCGACCGGGACCGGGCCATCAACCTGATCCGCCTGAAGCCCAGACTCGGCGACAGCAGCGTGCGCGACGACGACCGCCTGCTGCTGCTGCAGTGGCTGCTCGCCGCCCGGGACGTCTTCTACGTCAGCTACACCGGCCAGGACACCAGCACCGGCGAGGCCCTCGCGCCCTCCACCGCCGTCGCCGAGCTGCTCGACTTCGTCGCCCGCAACCAGTTCGCCGACCTCGATCGCCAGCAGGCCCTGGCCGCCCTGGTCACCCGCCAGCCCATGCAGCCGTTCAGCCCCAGATACTTCGCCGCCCCCACGCCGACCGCACACCCCCCTGTAGGAGCGATCTCCAGATCGCGATCTTCACAGGAATCGCCTTCTGGAGAAGGCTCCTACAGTTCATTCCCAGCCACAGCCCGGTCCCGCATCTTCACCTTCCGCGCCGAATGGCAACCCGGCACCGAGGCCCTGTTCACCGAACGCACCGAGCTCCCCCCGCTCCTCGACGCCAGCCGCGCCCCGGCACCGGACATCGACCAGATCGGCCTCGAGGAGCTGAAGCGCTTCTTCCAGCACCCGAGCCGCTACTTCCTCCAGGACGTCCTCCAGCTCGACCTCGACACCGCCGTCGAGCGGCGCGCCGACGACGAGCCCCTGGATCTGCGCGGCCTCGACGAGCATCAGCTCCGCCAGCGGCTGTTCGACCGGGTCCGCAGCCACGGCCCGCTGCCGGAGGCCCCGCCGGACCAGATCCGCGCCCTCGGCCTGCTGCCGCCACCGCCGCTGGACGAGGTGCCCTACGCCAACGCCGCGGCCGAGCTGAACGGCCTGCTGCCGGCCTGGCAGCGCCTGCGCCTCGACGACCCGGACGTGGTGCCCGTGGACGTGCTGCTGCCCAACGCGCTCCGGCTCACCGGCCGCCTGGGCGACGTCGCGCCGGAGGGGCTGCGCCGCATCGAGGCCCGCCGGGCGAGCGAGCGCCAGCTTCTGCCCCACTGGATCGACCTGCTGGCCCTGGCCGCCACCGGCCGCAGCGCGACGCTGACCTGCTGCGGCTTCGCCCGCGACGGCGGGCTCGACGTGCGCATCGCCAGCCTCGACCCGGAGCAAGCACTCGCTTACCTGGAAACGCTTGCGGAACTTTACCTGGAGGGCCAGCAGCGGCCGCTGTGCTTCCTGCCCGGCGCCGCCGGGGAGTTCGTCGAGCTGGTCGACGGCGAAAAGGGCCTCGACCCGGACGCAGCGCTGGCGAAGTGCAACGCGCGCCTGGCCAACGACTTCAGTCCGCCCTGGGAAGTCCGCGACGTGTGGTTCCGGCGGGTGCTGGCGCCGATGCCGGAGCCTCTCGGGTCGCACGCGGAGACGAGCGGATTCTGCCGCGCGGCCATGGCCATCCTCGGCCCCATGCAGCGCCGGCTCGCGCCGGTCGACGCGGACGACTGGCTGGCGGGAGCGGGCCCGTGAACCACCAGCCCTTCGATCTGGAGACGTTCCCCCTCGACGGCATGCGCCTGATCGAGGCCAGCGCCGGCACCGGCAAGACCTTCAGCCTGGCCGGCCTGTTCCTGCGGCTGCTGGTGGAGAAGCGGCTCGACGTCCGGGACATCCTGGTGATGACCTTTACCCGGGCCGCCACCCAGGAGCTGCGGGAACGCATCCGCACCCGGCTCGCGCTGGCCGCCCGCATCGCCGCACGCCCGGAGGACGCCGACCCCGACGACGTGGAGCAGCGCATCGCCGCGGCCATCATCGCCGCCGCCGAGGCCGGCGAGCCGCGGCCGTCCATCGCCCGGCGCCTGCGCGACGCCGCCGCCCGCATGGACGATGCCGCCATCAGCACCATCCACGGCTTCGCCCAGCAGGCCGCCCGGGAGAACGCCTTCGACTCCGGCCTGCCCTTCGACCGCGGCACCCAGGTCGACGACGCCGAGGTGCACAGGGAGGCCGTCACCGACTACTGGCGCCACCACGTCCTCGGACGCCCGGAAGCCCAGGCCGCCGCCTTCCTCGAGCTCTGGCCCGACCCCGCGAGCCTCCTGAAGGACCTCACCCCGGCCCTGACCCGCCCCCACCTCGAGATCCCCGGCCCGACCACCGGCGACCTCGATGCGCTGACGTCGCAGGCCAGAACCCTGTGGGAGCGGCCGAACGAAGTTCGGCTTGGCGCTCGCAATGCGAGCGCACGATCTCCAGATCGCGATGAGTTGAGCAAACTGCTCCAATCGGCCGCCGACACCGACAACCTCCTCAAGGCCGGCGCCCTGTACGAGGACCTCGAGGCCGCCGGCAGCGTCGACGGCCTCCTCCACGCCATCGACACCGGCCTCGCCGGCACCGCCTCCGGCCACCCGGCCCTGCCAGGCTGGCTCACCGATTTCACCGACGACGCCGGCGCCCGCCGTCACATCAAGCAGCGCGCCATCAAGACCTGCCGCCCCCAGGACCTGCCGCTCGTCCAGACCCTGGCCCGCCTCGCCCCGCTCGGCCGCCTCGCCGCACTGCGCCATGCCCTCGCCACGGTCCGCGACACCATCCGCAGCCGCAAGCGCGCCGGCCGCCAGTTCAGCTTCGCGGACATGATCGAGGCCCTGCACGAGGCCATCACGGACCCGGACCGCGGCGACGCCCTCGCCGACGCCCTGCACCGCACCTGGCCCTACGCCCTGGTGGACGAGTTCCAGGACACCGACCCGCTGCAGTACCGGATCCTGCAGCGCATCTACCGGGGGCGGGACGAAGGCGCGCTGATCATGATCGGCGACCCGAAACAGGCCATCTACGGTTTCCGCGGCGGCGACGTGTTCGCCTATCTCGACGCCGCCCGGGACGCAGACGGCCGCTACGACCTGGACACCAACTACCGCTCCACCCAGGGCGTGCTCGACGGTATCGAGCACCTGTTCCGCGGCCCGGCCCAGGACACCGGCATCGGGCCGTTCCTGGTCTCCGACATCGCCTTCCACCCGGTGAAGAGCGGCCGCGCCGACGGCGACCGGACGATCATGCATCACGGCGCACCGCTGCCCGCGCTCACCGCCTGGGCCGTGCCCGGCGCCGATCACCGGGCCGCCGACGCGAAAGGCCTGCTGCTGGACGCCACCGTGAGCGAGATCTGCCGCCTGCTCGATCCTGACGAGGGCGCGATGGTGCGCCAGGCGGACGGCAGCGAGACACCGGTCCGGCCCGTCGACGTCGCCGTGCTGGTGAACACCAACCGGGAGGCCGCCGACGTGCAGCGGGCGCTGGCGCGGCGCGGCATCGCCGCCGTGTGCCTGCACCGGGCCAGCGTGTTCGAGAGCGACGAGGCCCAGGATCTGCTGTACCTGCTGCGCGCCGCCGACAGCACCGCGCGCCCCGAGACCGTGCGCGCCGCGCTGGCGACGCCGCTGTTCGGCTGGCGCATGGCGGACCTGGTGGCGCTGGACGAAGACGAGACGGGCTGGCACCGGCAGGTGGCCCGATTCCAGGCCGCCCACGAAACCTGGCGCACCCGCAGCGTGCTCGCCATGCTCGAGCCTGTGTTTCAGGAGGCTGCGCCGCGGGTGCTGTCCCTGGAGGACGGCGAGCGACGCATGACCAACTACCTGCAGCTCGCCGAGCTGCTGGCCCAGGCCGAAACCGAGACCTTCGGCTTCGCCGGGCTGATCCGCTGGCTCGCCGAACAGATCGCCGACCCGCGTGCGGACGCCGACGCCGAGACCCAGCAGCTCCGCCTCGAATCCGACGACGAGCTGGTGCGGATCGCCACCGTGCACCGGGTGAAGGGCCTGCAGTATCCCATCGTGTTCGTGCCGTTCACGCCGTCCCTGGACGCCCGGGCGCCGACCCGCCCGTGGATCTACCACGACGACGCGGGCCGGGCCTGGCTCGACTTCGCCCTGGCGGACGACCGCCACAAGGCCGACGCCGCCCTCGAGGCCCGGGCCGAGGCCCTGCGGCTTCTGTACGTGGCGCTGACCCGGGCGGAGCAGGCCTGCTACTTCGCCTGGGGCGCCATCAAGGGCGCGCAGAACTCGGCGCTGGCCTGGCTGCTCCACGCCGGCCAGGGCATCGAGCCCGGCAATATCGCCGGCCCCGGCTCGAAGCTGCCGGACTGGCTCACCGAGGGCGCCGTCCATGCCGCGCTGACGCGCTGGGCCGAGGCCGCCGGCGACGCGGTGCGCGTCACCGCGCCGCCGGCGCCGCTGGCGGAAGGCTTCCGGGCCGCGCCCGGCGAGCCGCCCGCCGGTGCCGCGCGCACGGACCTGCCGGCGCGGCGCGAGGACTGGTCGGTGTTCAGCTTCTCGCGGCTGGTGGCCGGTGGCAGCCATCACCCGCTGCCCGGCGGCGGCGCCGAGGACGAGTCCGTGGACGAGCTGCCGGAAGCGGTGCCGCTGCCCGCGCTCGCCACGATTCCGCTGATGGGCCCCGCCTTCGGCACCGCCGTCCACCAGATCCTCGAGGACGCCATGCCCGCCGGGTGGCCGGCACCCGGCGACCGCTTCGGCGACGAGCAGCGCGCCACCGCCGCCCGCCGCCTGCACGGCGCGGGTCTGGTGCTCGGCGAAGGCAACGCCCGCACCGCGCTGCTCGACAACGTCTGCCGGCTGGTCGCGCGCACGCTGCACACGCCGCTGCCGGACATCGGGCCCCTTGCAGCGCTCCCCGGCGATCGCCGGCAGATGGAGATGGAGTTCTTCCTGGCGCTCGGCGGCGAGCCCATCGAGGCGCTGCTCGCCCTGCTCGACGCCCACGGCTACGCGGTGACGCTGGCCCCGGAGCGCGCCGCCCAGACCCTGTCGGGCCTGATGCAGGGCTTCATCGACCTCACCGTCGAAGCCGACGGCCGCTACTGGGTGGTCGACTACAAGACCAACGTGCTCGGCCCCAACGTCGCCGACTACCAGGGCGACGCGCTCGCCCGGGCCGTCCGCCACGGCCACTACGACCTGCAGTACCTGATCTACCTGGTGGCCCTGCACCGCCACCTCGGCCGCACGCTGCCGGACTACGACCCCGCCGCCCACCTCGGCGGCGCCCAGTACCTGTTCCTGCGCGGCCTCGACGGCACCACCGCGGACACCGGCGTCTACGTCGACTCGCCATCCCCCGACTTCATCGCCGCCCTCGACGCCCTGTTCGCCAACCGTCCGCCTGTAGGAGCGATCTCCAGATCGCGATCCCGGTAGAATGTCCAACCCGATCACCCACCTCCAACAAGCCCTCACACGCGACCAGACCACCCCCCTCGACCTGGCCCTCGCCACCTGGGCCCGATCCCACGGCGCCTCCGACCTGGTCGCCCTGGCCATGGCCCTCACCACCCGCGCCGTCGCCGAAGGCCACAGCTGCTGCGTCCTCCCGCCGGACGGCCCCGCGCTCCCCGGCGAACAGCCCCTGTGCACCGCCGCCGAGTTCCGCGCCGCCCTCGAATCCAGCGCCCTGGTCGGCGACGGCACCGCGCCCACCCCGCTGGTCCTCGAAGACGATCGCCTGTACCTCCACCGCTACTGGACCTACGAGACCCGGCTCGCCGACCGCCTGAAGGCCCTGCTCGCCGGCGAACCCGCCCCGGTGGACACCGCACGCCTCGGCCCCGCCGGCGGCCTGTTCGAGTACGGCTGGGTGGGCGACGGCGAGACCAACTGGCAGGCCGTGGCCGCCGCCGTGGCCCTGCGCCACCGCTTCTGCGTGATCTCCGGCGGCCCCGGCACCGGCAAGACCTACACCGTGCTGCGGCTGATCCGCCTGCTGCTGGCGGCCGCCGCGGCCGCCAGCGATCCGCCGCCGGTGATCCGCCTGGCCGCCCCCACCGGCAAGGCCGCCGCGCGGATGATGGAATCCATCCGCGCCGGCCTCGACGACCTGGCGGAAGGCGACGAGCTCGTCGCGCACCTGCCGGACAAGGCGTCGACCCTGCACCGCCTGCTGGGTCTGCGCTGGGGCAGCGTGCTGCCGCGCCACGACCGGGACAACCCGCTCGCCGCGGACGTGGTGATCGTCGACGAGGCGTCGATGATCGACCTGCCGCTGATGGCCAAGCTCGCCGACGCGCTGCCCGACCACGGCCGGCTGGTGCTGCTCGGCGACCGCTATCAGCTCGCCTCGGTGGAATCCGGCTCGGTGCTGGCGGAGCTTGCCGCCGCGGCCGGCGTCAACGACTTCACCCCGACCCAGCGCGCCGCGCTCGCGCCGCTGGTGCCCGCAGCGCCGGACGCCGCTGCCCCCGACCGGCCCCTGGCCGACCACGTGGTCACCCTGCAGACCAGCCACCGGTTCAGCCCGGAGAGCCCGATCGGCCGCCTGGCCGCCGCGGTGAACGCCGGCGATGCGGATGCGGCGGTTGCGGTGGGCGGGGCGGCGGACGGGCATCTCGTTGTCGACCTCGACGGCGAGCCGGATCTCGACGCCCTCACCGCGACCCTGGCCGCGGCCTACCAGCCGCTGCTCGACGCCACCACGCCGGAGGCGGCGCTGGCCGCGCTGGACGGCGTGCGGCTGCTGACCGCCACCCGGGTCGGCCCCACCGGCGCCCAGGCCATGAACCAGCGCATCGTCGAGCACCTCGCCGAGGCCCGGGGCCTCGATCCACGGCAGCCCTGGTACCACGGCCGGCCGGTGATCGTGCGCCACAACGACTACCGCGTGGGGCTGTTCAACGGCGACACCGGCGTGTGCCTGGCCGGCGACGACGGCCACCTGCGGGTGTGGTTCCGCACCGAGACCGGGCTGCAGACCCTGCTGCCCGCGTCCATGCCGGCCCACGAGACCGCCTACGCCATGACGGTGCACAAGAGCCAGGGCTCGGAGTTCGAGTCGGTGTGGCTGCTGCTGCCTGCCCAGGACAGTCCGGTGCTGTCCCGGGAGCTGGTGTACACCGGCATCACCCGGGCCCGGCAGCGGCTCACCGTGCTCGGCCCCGACGCGGTGCTGCGCGCCGCGCTGGCCCGCACCGTCGGGCGCGACTCGGGTTTCCGGACGAGGCTCGGCTGACACGCCGGCGAACCGGCCGGGGCGCCACATCGGGTGGCAACTTGGGTAAGGTGAGGGTTCGTCACACCGGGAAGCCCGTCATGCCGTCGTTCATCTCACGCCTCCGCAGAACCGCCGTCGTCCTCGCGCTCGGAGCCGGCACGCTCGGCTTCGCCGGCGCCGCAATGGCCGCCGGGCTCACCGAGACCGAGCAGCGCATCGTGACCGCCGTGGACGAGCGTCAGGACGCGGCCCTCGATCTGCTCGAGCGCTCGGTGAACGTCAACAGCGGTTCCTACAACCTGGCCGGGGTGCGCGAGGTGGGCGCGCTGTTCGCCGCCGCCTTCGAAGAGGCCGGCCTCGAGACCGAATGGGTGGACGGGGCCGAATTCGACCGCGCCGGCCACCTCGTCGCCCGCCACGGCGACCGCGGCCCCCACTTCGTGATGATCGGCCACCTCGACACCGTGTTCGAACCGGACAGCCCGTTCCAGCGCTTCGAGCGCATCGAGGGCAACCGTGCGAAGGGTCCGGGCATCGTCGACATGAAGGGCGGCAATGTCATCATCCTGGAAACGCTGCGCGCGCTGGACGCCGTCGGCGCCCTCGACGACATCCAGGTCACCGTGGTGCTGATCGGCGACGAGGAGTCTTCCGGCCGGCCGCTGTCGGTGGCCCGCAAAGCCCTCACCGACGCCGCGCGGGAGGCGGACATCGCGCTCGGCTTCGAGAACGGCGACAGCAATCCCGAGACGGCCGTGATCGCCCGGCGCGGCTACACCGGCTGGCAGCTCGAGGTGACCGGCACGCCGGCTCACTCCTCGCAGATCTTCCGCGAGGACATCGGCTACGGCGCCAGCTACGAGCTCGCCCGCATCCTCGACGGCTTCCGCAGCACGCTGGCGGGCGAGAAGAACCTCACCTTCAACCCCGGGCTGATCCTCGCCGGCACCACCGTCGAGCACGACCCGGCCAGTTCCACCGGCCGCGCCTTCGGCAAGCCCAACGTGATCCCGGAGCACGCCGTGGCCAGCGGCGATCTGCGCACCCTGTCCGCCGAGCAGGAAGCCTCCGCCCGCCACCGCATGCAGGCCGTGGTCGACGAGCACCTGCCCGGCACCACCGCCACCATCACCTTCACCGAAGGCTATCCACCCCTCGCGCCCACCGAAGGCAACCGGCGGCTGCTGGCCCTGTACGACCAGGCCAGCCGCGACCTCGGCTTCGGCGCCGTCGCGGCCGTGGACCCGGCCGCCGCCGGCGCCGCGGACATCTCGTTCACTGCCGGGCTGGTGGAAATGGCCATCGACGGCCTGGGCCTCATGGGCAGCGGCGGGCACACGGTGGAGGAGACGGCGGATCTGGCGACGCTGCCGTCCCAGACCAAGCGGGCGGCGCTGCTGATGTACCGCATCGCGCAGGCGCGCGCCGCAGGGGGTTCGCCCGCCGCCGGCGACTGAAGCGCACCCCCGGCGGACGGTCCGCCCGCCAGGTAACGCCCGGCGTCAGGCCGGCCGGTCGCCGGCGATGGTCACCCGGTGCATCTTCCGGTGCATCGGGAAGAAATCGTTCACCGGCTTGTGCTGGGTGGCGCGGTTGTCCCAGATGGCAATGGTGTCCGCTTCCCAGCCCAGGCGCACCGTGAACTCCTCCGTCACCACGTGGCGGTAGAGGAAATCCAGCAGCGAGGCACTCTCCCGCGGCGTCAGCTCTTCCACCCGGGTGGTGAACAGGGCGTTCACGAAGATGGCCCGTCGGCCGGTCTCCGGATGGGTGCGCACCAGCGGATGGCGCACCGGCGGGTTGGCCGCGATGGCGTCGGCCAGCCGCTCCGGACCACCGGGCTCGGCGAGGCTCTCCTGAAAGCCGTGGCGGAAGTCGTGGATGGCGTGGAGGTCGTCGACCAGCCGGCGCATGGGCTCGGACAGCGCCTCGTAGGCCGCCGTGGCGCTGGCCCACAGCGTGTCGCCGCCGTAGGGCGGAATGATCTGCCCGTGCAGCAGGGTGATGGCCGGCGGCGCCGGGCGGAAGGTCATGTCCGAGTGCCACACCTCGATCTTGCTCGGCTTCTCGGGGGTGCTCTCGAGGATCTGCACGTCCGGTGCGCCGTCGACGGTGTCGTAGGCGGGGTGGCCTTCCACCTGGCCGAAACGGCGGGCGAACTGCTGGAACTCGACGGGCGTGACCCGCTGGCCGCGCAGAAACAGCACCTCGTGCTCGAGCAGCGCCGCGGAGATCTCGTCGAACAGGGCATCGGACCGGGCGGCATCGGCCACCGACACGTCGCTCACCCAGGCGCCGAGGGCGCCCGCGGCCCGTTGAATCTCCATGACGCGCACTCCTGTGTCGGACGACGCGATACTAACGCAGCCTGTCTGCACAGGCGTCGGCTGACATGCCGGGGGAAGGACCGCCCACGCACCACGCCATCGCGCCATGGGAGACTCTGATGGACGTGCCGCCAGCGAAAACGATGCGTCGATGCGTGGATATTGATGCTATGATGCCTCCCATGAGAACCACCCTGACCATCGACGACGACATCCTCGCCGCCCTCAAGGCGCGGGCGTATCGCGACGACCTGCCGTTCAAGCAGGTCGTGAATCAGGTGCTGCGCCGGGGGCTTGCGGCCGACGAGCAGATGCCTGCGTCCAAGCCCTTCAAGGCGACGACGTTCGCCATGGGTCAGCCGCTCGTGCCGGACCTCGACAAAAGCCTCGCCCTGGCCGCCGCACTGGAGGACGAGGAAACGGCCCGCAAGCTCGCGTTGGGCAAATAGCCGCATCCGTGCTGGTCGTCGACCTCAATCTGCTGCTCTACGCCACCAATCGCGACAGCAAGGATCACGACGCGGCCCGCGTGTGGCTGGAGTCGGTTCTGTCCGGAGACGAAGCGGTGGGGTTCGCCTGGCAGGTGGTGCTCGGGTACCTGCGCATCACCACGCACCCGCGCATCCTGCCCAAACCACTTTCGCTGGAACAGTCGACCACGGTGATCGACGGGTGGCTGGCGCAGCCGGCCGCCCGGCTGCTGCACCCCAGCGAGCGGCACTGGCGCATACTGAAGGGGCTGCTCGAACCGGTCGGCACGGCGGGCAATCTGACCTCGGACGCGCATCTGGCGGCGCTGGCCATCGAGCATGGGGCGACGCTGTGTTCGTCGGACCGCGACTTCGCTCGGTTTGCTCATCTGAAATGGTCCAACCCGCTGGATTCAGGTCGTGGAGGGCAACGCTGACTCATTTTGTTGCAAATGCATCATGTTTTTGATCTTATGATGCGTATGCACCTCAGAGGTTCGCCATGGGCTCCCTCGCCACCACCGCCCCCGCCCTCGATCAGACCCTGACCAAGGCCACCCTGCGCGCCGGCAAGGCGCTCGGGCTCACCCAGGCCGACGTCGGCGCTGTGATCGGCCGGGACCGGACCAGCCTGCGCCGGGGCATCGATCCGGACAGCAAGGCCGGCGAGCTCGCCGCGCTGCTGATCCGCCTGTACCGCGCCCTCTACGCGCTGGTGGGCGGCGACGCCGAAGCCATGCGTCACTGGATGACTACCGAGAACCGTCACACCGGCGGCGTCCCCAGAGAGCAGATCCTCACCGTGACGGGCCTGATCGGCGTGCTGGAATACGTCGATGCCATCCGCGGCAAGCTGTGAGCGGCCGGCTCTGACGTCGTAGCCGGCAGCGAGCGGATATGAGCGGGATCTGGCAAAGCGGCACGGACCGGGTATCCCCCGCCACCCTCGCGGGCACGCTCCTGCGCATGGCGGAGAGCCAGGAGGAGATCGCCACCAACGCGCTGGTGGACACCCTCGAGGAGCAGGCGGCCCTGGAGTACCTGCTCGATGCGACCAAACCCCGCCGCTCCGGCCTCGACGACCTGCATTACCTGCTCGCCACGCCGTTCCGTTACCCGCCGCTGCGGCACGGCTCCCGCTTCGGCCGCCGCTTCGAGCCGAGCCTGTTCTACGGCTCGATGCACCCGCAGACACTGCTGAGCGAAGCCGCCTACTATCGCTTCGTGTTCGCCGCCGGGCCCGTCGAGCCGTTTCCGAAGCCGCTGCTCACGCGGCACACCGCGTTCTCGGCGAACTTCCGGACGACCCGGGGGCTGCGCCTGGAAACCGCGCCGTTCTCGGAGCACCGTGCCGCCCTCACCTCGCCCGTGGACTACTCCGCCACCCAGGCGCTGGGCACCGCCATGCGCGAGCACGGCATCGAGGCGTTCACCTTCACCTCCGCCCGGGATCCGGACGGAGGGCTGAACGGCGCATTGTTCACGCCGGCGGCACTGGCCGGCCGCGCGCCCCGCACCCAGACGCCATGGACCTGCGAGACCACGCCTGAGCGCGTGACCTGGCGGCGCTACGGGGCGCACAGCGTGGTGACGATCGCCCGGGAGATCTTCCTGGTGGACGGCGTCCTGCCGGCGCCGGCGGTTTGAAACCCGGCGAACCCGCCTGGCGCGCTGACCCCGGAGATCCTGCTCTGATTTCGCGCAATGCGATCGGGCGAAGACCGTTGCGCGGCATCGAAGCGTCGCCTAGTATTGCTTTCGTATTACCTAATTGCTTTATCAGTCTTAATCATGAAGACGATTACTCTGAAGGCAGACGACAGCTTCGACGCGATGCTCTCCCGGCTGGCGGTACGCTTGGGCACAACCCGCAGCGACGTGATCAGAGAGGCCGTGAGGAGCTATGAGCGTCAGCTCGACAGGGATGCCCTGCGCCACAAGATCCGCGAGGCATCCCGCAAGACCCGCGACCAAGCCGCCCAAATTCAATCAGAGCTCGATGCCGCCGTTGGAGACGGACTCTAGCCCGTGGCCTTTGAGCGCGGTGGTATCTACCTGGCCAACTTCAACCCGTCTAAGGGCACCGAACCAGGGAAAATCCGACCCTGTCTGGTCATCCAGACTGATCTTCTGAACGACGAAGACCATCCGAGCACGACGGTTCTGCCATTGACCACGCGCCTCATCGACGACGCAGCCCCCCTGCGCTTGCGCATTCCCGCCAGGGAGCGCCTCCGGCAGGACTCGGATGTGATGGTCGACCAGCTCCGCACGATCGACAACCGCCGTCTGCAAGCTGAGCAGCTCACCAAGCTGACACCTGGCGAACTCGTTGAACTCGAGACTCATCTTCAGATCGTGCTCGGACTGCCAGAATGAGTTCCGACGTCACGGCGAGGCATCAGCCACTCTGAGTCACGACGCCCTGGCCTCAGATCCGGCCGATTGGGGTATCGACCCCATACGCAGGCGCCGACCCGCCCCCTAGGCTGCTTCGAAAGGCGGACGTTCCCGCAGCAACGAGGCAGACCATGACGACCAACCGACCGAACGCCCTGGCGCGGGCCCTGACCGGCTGCGCCCTGCTGCTCGCAGCGGTCGCCGCGCCGCCGGCCGCCGCCCAGGACCTGGGTCAGACGCTGGGCCAGGCCGCCGGGGTGCCGCAGATTCCGGCGTTCCTGCCGGACCGCTACAGCGTCGCCAAGAGTCAGCCGTTGCCCATCGACGGGGTGTGGCTGGTGAACACCATCCGCAAGAAGATCCGCATCGAAGCCGGCCGCGCCTATGCGGTCGACAGCTGGCTGCACCTGTTCGTGCTGAAGGTGATGCCGGACATGGTGGTGATCAAGGACGTCCAGCGCACCGGCCCCGGCCAGTACATCGCCCAGGACCTGCCGCTGATGGGCGCAGCCACCATGCAGCTCGACGCCCAGGGCAACCTGGCCGTGACGGTGCAGGGCGCGCTGGGTCCGGCCCGCTACGTGCTGCAGCGCCTGGAGGCGCAGTATCCCGAGGCGCTCAGCGCCGAAATCAGCGCCGCCGGCATGACCCCGGTCGGCATCGCCCCGGCGCCGGTGACGCCCCTGCCCGCGCCGATCACCGCACCCCCAGCCGCGCCGCCCCCCGGGTCGCTGCCAGGCATGCCCGGCACCCTGCCGCCGACGACGCCCGCACCGGCGCCTGCCCCGGCGCCCGTCGCTCCGCCGGCGGACTGCAAGGCCATCGGCATCGACCCGGACACCGGAGCGACGATATGCGCCTGAGCATTCCCTGGCGCGGCCTCGCCGGCGCCTTCGGGCTGGCCGCCAGCGCCGGCGTCTGGGCGGCCGGTCAGGACACCGGCCCGGCCGCCATCTTCGCCGGCTGCGACGGCGACAACCGTCCGCCCGCGGAGGTCGCCAGCCCCCGGGAACGCATCGAGCGCGCGCCCAAGGTCGACCGGTTCAGCCAGCGGGCCTTCGCCAGTTTCAGCATGGACGAGATCGAGGCCGGTGCCGCGGCGGACGGCTCGTGCTGGGCGCGCATGGACGGCGTGTGGCGCCAGGCTGCGCAGGTCGTCCTCGACACCCGCGGCCTCGACAGCACCGTCTGGGGCAGCGACGGCCCGGAGCTGCTGCCGCTGGCCACCGGCACCTACACCACGCCGCGCCACCTGGTGGTGGTGGAACCCGACGACCCGTCGACGGCCCTGTACCTGGCCACCGGCCTCACCGGCTCGCCGTTCGTCCGCTTCGTCAGCGGTGACGGCCTGACGCTCGAGAACGTGCTGGTCCGCGGCGGCCCGGTGAAGACCTACACCGCCACCGGCGCGTTCGACTACGGCCGCACGCTGACCCTGTCGGTGACCCGCAGCGGGCGGGTGCGGCTGCGCCTGGACGGCGTCGATTTCTACCGCCCGGAGCCGAACAACAGCCAGGCGGCCATGGAGGCGCAGATTCCCGGCAACGACCCGTTCCTGCTGTCCTCCAACCTCGAGTACCTGGCCGCCAGCCGCCGCGGCTACGACATCGCCCGGCAGGACCCGTTCTACCTGAACAGCAACGACAAGCTGGAGATCTTCGAGGAGATCGACCCGCGCTACTACTACATCGCCGAGCGGCGGGTGATCCCGGTGACCTTCAGCTACATCCCGGAGTCGGGCCAGGGCACCGTGTACCGCAAGTCGCTGATGTCGAGCGAGAAGCACATTCAGGAGACCACCTCCCACAGCTTCGGGGCGAGCATCGAGACGGGTGGGGCGAGCGCCGCCTACAGCGCGACCAAGTCGAGCATGAACAGCCTGCGCGAGACCGAGTCCGTGGCCCAGGCCATCGGCTACTCCCGCTCCAAGAAGTACGCCCTGGTGCTGGACCACGCCTACGCCCGCCTGTCCGCCGCTTTCGTCGACGCGGTGGAGGACGCACGCCGCAACTTCCGCTACCAGGGGCTGATCGACAAGTTCGGCACCCACTACCCCTACGCGGTGACCTACGGCGCCACCGCCAAGATGACCCAGTCGTTCACCGAGACCGGTTACCAGCAGATCGCCGCGCAGACCTCCGGCCAGAGCGGCTCGGTGGGCGCGACCCTGTTCGGCGTCGGCGGCTCCATCAGCGCCAGCCGCAACGCCGGCACCACCACCGGCACGTCCGGGTCGCTGGGCAGCGAGAACGCGAGCTTCGTGGCCGTGGGCGGCAACGGCTCCTGGGATCAGAACGGCTACAGCGCCGGCGATTCCCACTACCCGATCCTGCTGGACCTGCGGCCCATCTGGGAACTGCTGAACCCGATGAACTTCCCCGGCGAGCCGGAGGTGTACCAGACCGTGCGCACCAACCTGCAGCGCGCGGTGCAGCGCCATCTGGCCACAGTAGCGAGCACGGCCGGCCCAATCGACGCGACGTCGCGGCTGCCGGCCATCGAGGAGGCGAAGCCCGAGCCGAAGGAGGAGTGGCACGTCTACGTGCGCCAGGCGTGGTGCACCGGCAAGGGCGTGGGCAAGGTCAAGCGGGTGGAAGGCCGCATCACCATCAGCGAGGGCGACAGGAAGACCTCGAAGAAGACCATCTCGGTGGAGTGCAAAAAGAAGTACGACACGGCCACGTTCAGCTATCGCGCCACCGACGGCGAGCTGCTGCGGCTGTTCGGCACCCGCAGCGAGATGAAGCAGCGGCGCACGTCCTTCGACCTCGACTGGATCTATCAGGGCACCGTGTTCTCCCAGTCGTGGGAAAAGGACACGACCGACCCGTTCGGCACCACGGCGCACCCGTTCTACAGGAACCTGCCCGTCGGCAAGAGCCAGGACCATGTCTGGAAGGTGAGCGGCGACAGCAAGTGGCCCACCTTCCATCTGCGGCTGCGCTTCAAGCGCATCAAGTGACCGGTTACACGAGGACCACGACCATGACAAACCATCTCACGCGAATCGGCGCCGCCGCGCTGCTGACCGTGCTGGCCGCGATCCCCACCGCGGTCCACGGCGAGAGCTACGTGCCCGACGTCGCCGAGTTCGACGGCAGCAACGCGCTGACCTTCGCGCCGGCCGAGCAGCTCGACCTCGCCGGCGGCGGCACCCTGGAGTTCTGGGTGGCGCCGGACTGGACCGCGGACCCGGGCTACGACCCGGTCATCGTCTGCAACGCCGGCCCCGAGGGCCCGTCCTACCTGGTCGCCATGCTGCGCGACCGGGACGGCCTGGCCTTCGCCACCGGCGCCGAGGAGGACGTGGTGACCTTCGACTTCAGCGACGGCCAGATGCACCACGTGGCCATGGTGAGCCTGGAGGACGGCACCGCGTTCTTCATCGACGGCCAGCTCGCGGGCCTGTCCGAGCTGGTGATCGAAGATCTGCCGAGCGTGGGGCTGTGGGTCGCATCCATCGACGGCGAGAACAACCAGTTCCAGGGCGCCATCGCCGGGCTGCGGGTGTGGGACACGGTGGTGGTCCAGGAGGATCTGGTGAACTTCGCCATGCAGGACGTGTTCGACGGCGACCATCCGGACCTGGCGGCGCTGGCGGCCATGAGCGACTTCGCCAGCGGCGAGCTGCTGCTGGTCGACGCCGCCGAACCCCAGGGAGGGCGGTGAGCCATGAACACGTCGTCCCGCCTGCGCGCGCTGGGGCTGGCCGTGATCGGTCTGGTGATCATTGCCGGCACGTCCATCAACGCCCACGGCGCCGCCGCCCGCCCGAAGCCCGGCGCCGCCGCCAAGCCGGCCACCAGCGCAAAACCCGTGCGCTCGTCGAGCCTGTCGAGCCTCGGCAGCTTCAGGACCGGCGGCCGCCAGGACCGCGCCAACAGCGCCGCCAGCGCCGGCCGGCGTATGAGCGGCCAGTCGGCGACCCGGGTGTCCGGCACCGCCGCCGCGCCCGCCGCCTGGCAGGCGCCCCCAGCCGCCCGCACGCCGGCCGCCGCACCGCCGCCGCTGGTCCGTCAGAACGCTTCGGCGTCGCTGCAGACCACACGGCCGCGCGAGCTGCAGCGCACGTCCAGCAGCGGCACCCTCGTCCGCATGACCACCAGTCCACCGGTTCAATGACATGAACAACCAAGACCCGACCCCCGTGAACACGATCCGCCGCGCCTCGCTCGTTCTGGCCTGGGCGTTGTCGGCCCTGCTGCCGGCGATACCCGTGACCCTGACGCTGCTGCCGGCGGACAGCTACGCCGCGGCAGCGCCGCGCGCCCCGGCCACACGACCCGCGACCACCCGATCCAGTGCGAGCGCGCGCCGCCCCGACTCCCGCGCCTCGCGCTACGTCGCCCGGGTGACGCCGCGGGCGACCCGGGCCAACGCGGACGCCCGGGCCCGGCGTCAGGCCAGCGGCGCCTCGGCCACCGCGCCCGCCGCGGGCCGGCGCAACGGTGTGCGGCTCGGCGCGCCGCCGTTCGCCCGCTGGTCCGCCTGGAACCGGGCGGCCGGACCGGTGACGGCGCCGCCTGCCCGCGCCCAGCGGGAACGGCAGTCGCGATCGGGCATGCGGGTGCGGTTCCGGACCCAGGCGCCGCAGCCGCGGCGCTGATCCGGCGGCATCAGATGGGATCGATCAGGCCGTCCTTCAGCGCGCGCGCCATCAGCTCGGCCACGGACCGCACCGCCAGTTTGCTCATGAGGCTGCCCCGATGCTTCTCCACCGTCTTGATGCTGATGTTGAGCTGGCGGGCGATCTCCTTGTTGCTCTTGCCGGCGACGATCATGTTGAGGGTCTGACGCTCCCGGTCGGTGAGGGAGGCGGCGCCGTTGCTCTGCTCGATGAGCGCCACCAGCCCGGGGTCGACGTAGTGGCCGCCATCGAGTATCAGATCGAGCTGCTCGACGATGTCCGCCGCCGGCGAGGCCTTGCTGAACAGCCCCTGCACCCCGGCCTGCACCACGTGGGCCAGCAGGCCGCCGGCGGTGATGCCGGTGAGCACGACGATGCAGGTGTCCGGGCTCCAGCGGCGCACGTCGTTGATGATCTCGAGGCCGTTGGCGTGGGGCATGGAGATGTCGAGGAACAGCAGATCCGGCGTGTGGGCCTTGACCTTGGCGATGGCGTCCAGACCATTGACCGCCTGAGCCACGATCTCGAACGTGGGCCCGGCGGCTCCGCTTTCGGAGAGCAGAACGTCCGCCAACGCCTTGCGTACGATGTCGTGGTCGTCGGCGATGACGACGGTGTGATGGCGCTGCAACTGGATGGCCCGTGGGTAGATCGATAGTCCGGAGTACACCATCGGCCCCGGGGCCTGTAAACCTGGGCCGCCGGGCCGTGGCCGCCGCGCTGCTGCTCATCGCCGCGCCCCATGCCCTGGCCGCCGCCGCCGCGCCACCGGACGTACTCGACGGCGTGTTCTACACCTTCGGCATCGCCGCCACGATCTTCTATACCGCGCTGATCCTGGTGATCGGCCCGCTGCGGTTCCTGAGCTTCGGCGCCTTCGCCGCGCTGATGCTGCTGCTCTGGTCCACCCTCGACGGCACCCTCACCTGGCTGGTGGGCGGCAGCCAGCGCTTCGCCGACAGCGCCCCGCTGGTGGCCGCCGGGCTGCTCGCCGGATTCGGCTTCCTGCAGGCCGCCTGGGCAATCGACAGCCCGCACCGCTACGACGCGCTGAAGCCGGTGCTGATCGCCCTCGGCGCGTGCTGCCTGATCATTCCCTTCGGCCTGCCGTTCTTCTCCTACTTCGCGCTGTATCTGCCGATGAACGTGCTGGTGCTGGTGATGCTGGTGCTGCAGGTGCTGCCGCCGCTCACCTGGCGCTCGCTCTCGCCCCAGCAGCACCGCTGGGCGCTGCTCACGCCCATCGCCATGGCCGCGGCCACCCTGCTGGTCTACGCCGCCCACTTCTCCTTCGTCGGTTTCTCGCGGCCGGAGCTCGACGTCATCAACCGCGCCTTGTTTCTCGGCTACGTGGTGTTCTCCCTGGCCACCGCCACCGCCAACGTGCTGGCCATCGCCCGGGACAAGGAAGACGCCGAGAAGACCACGCTGCTGGCCGACAAGCGCTCGGCGGAAGCCCGGCTCGCCCTGCTCGCCGCCGAGCGGCGCTACACCGAGGTGCAGGCGGTGGCAGCGGAGAAGGCCCGTCAGCTCGCCAGCGCGTCCCAGGACCTGAAGGCGCCCATCGAGGCACTGCGCGCGGCCCTCGAGCAGACCGCGGCGCCGGGCAACCGGGCGGCGCGCATGCTGGAAGCGGTGGACTACCTGGACCGTCTCGCCGGCGCCTACGTGAACGAGGCGAGCCTCGACGCCGCCTACCACGAGAGCGAGGACGCCGAGGCCGTGTCGGGCGAAGCGGCAGAGATCGTTCAGCTCTCACTGCTGATCGCCACCCTGTCCCACATGTTCGCCCGCGACGCCGACCAGCGCGGCGTGCGGCTCGGCACCGTCGACAGCGGCCTGGAGGTGATCGCGGCGCCGCTGGTGCTGATGCGCATGCTGTCGAACCTGGTGGCCAACGCGCTGCAGCACGGCCAGGCCAACCGGGTGCTGATCGGCGTGCGACGCCTGCCCGGCGAAGCCGCGCTGCAGGTGATCGACGACGGTGTCGGCATGACGCCGGAGGCCCTCGCCGGCCACCTCGAGCCGGGCGCCACGCCCGCAGACCCGGACGGCGGCGGGCTCGGCCTCGCCGTGGTCCGCGAGTTCGCCGCCAGCCACGGCTACGGCTTCACGATCCGCTCCATGCCCGGACGCGGCACCTGCGCGGAGATCCGGGTGCCGCGGGCGCTCCGGCACGACCGCGTGTGAGCGAGGGTCCGGGGCGGCTCGCGCATGTCCGGCTGGGCAACCGATGCCAGCCTGACGATGCTTGACATGTCATGACGTGCCCGGCTACCGTCCCATCATGCCTGCCATAAAAGTCAGCTCCAAAGTCGACGAGCACGTCTGGGCCGAGCTGCGAGCGTTGGCGGAAGAGTCGCATCAGAGCGTCTCCGGGCTTCTGACCGAGGCCATCAGCGAATACGTTCAGCGGCGCCGCATACGACCCACCGTGCTCGAGCACCTGGACGATTCCATCGAGCAGAATCGCCGGCTCGGAGAGTTGCTTGCCCGCTGACGTTCAGTTTCTGACCGTCGACGAAGTCCGGGCCATCCACGACACACTGATCGCGACCTTTGGCGGGCCACCGGGCATTCGCGATGGCGGGCTGCTGGAAAGTGCGCTGTTCCGCCCGCGCACCGGCTACTACGAAGACTTGGCCGAAATGGCTGCGGCGCTTTTCGAATCGCTGCTGA
Organism: Gammaproteobacteria bacterium UBA7803; assembly: GCA_002480525.1. Classification (GTDB taxonomy): domain Bacteria; phylum Pseudomonadota; class Gammaproteobacteria; order Pseudomonadales; family Azotimanducaceae; genus UBA7803. The sequence continues at coordinate 71,513 of DLCH01000047.1, forward strand.
TGAACCACCCCTTCGTGGACGGCAACAAGCGTGTCGCATTCTTCGCAACGGACGTGTTTCTGCGCCTGAACGGCTGGCGCCTCCAGGTGGAGCCAGACCCGGCCCATCGGTTCCTGGTGGATCTGCTGGAACGCAACGTCTGCGACTTCGAACATCTGCTTCCCTGGCTGCGCCAACACCTTCAGCGTCTCTAAGCGCCTGCCCCTGTCATCCGCCTGCATCGACGGCGCGACGACCGCGACCGCTTGACCTGCATGCCTCCGATGTGGGATTTATAGTCGTTATAACTTGTTTTAATCACGCCCGAGGGAGAGAACACATGGCCAGCGAGCGCGAGCGCCTGCACAACCTTTTTCCGGATCTCGATTTCGACCCCGAGGAACTGCGCGCCAAGTACCGCTACGAGCGGGACAAGCGCATCCGCGAGGACGGTGAGGCCCAGTACATCGAGGCCGCGGAGGAGTTCGCCCACTACGCCGACGACGACCCCTACGCCGAGCCCATCGACCGCGATCCGATCGAGGCGAAGATCGACGTGGTGGTCATCGGCGGTGGCTTCAGCGGCCTGATGGCGGCCGCGCGCCTGAAGGAGCGCGGCGTCTCCAACTTCAAGGTGATCGAAGCCGGCGGCGACTTCGGCGGCACCTGGTACTGGAAC
>DLCH01000015.1 GCA_002480525.1 Gammaproteobacteria bacterium UBA7803
GCTCACTGAATCGGGGGCGAACCACAGGACTATCTAGAGATCTTCGACGCTGCTCACTCGCAAGACGAAGATCGGTTCATCGCAATCGGTGAGATTCACCGTGGAGTCGCGGCGGTGATCTACACAGAGCGAGCCGAAGATACGGTCCGCATCATCGGAGCCCGCATGGCGACGAATCGAGAGCGCGATCGGTATCGAGAATATATGGATCAGTACAGATGAGCGACATCCCAGAAATTTCAGACGAGCAGTTTAGGAATGCTATCCCAGCAAAGCTTAGGGCTCGGCTTGCACGGGAAGGCGTGGCCTCTGGGGATGATATCGCCGCACTCAGACGATTTGTCGGGCTGAGCCAAGCGGAGTTCGCCCGTGCCATGGAGATTAGTGTCCATACCTTGCGGAATTGGGAACAAGGTCGGCGAAAGCCCGACGGGCCGGCTCTTGCGCTGTTTAAAATCGCAGCGCGCCATCCAAGGATCATTAGAGAGAACCTCGAGTCTGCGGCATAGTGCCATCCAACCATGGCAATGCAGCGGGCCGTCCAAACCGTCACCCAAATTGCTTCCGCAATTTGGCCGCCGCTTTGCCCGGCCGCTGATCGCCGGCGTTAGGCGGCCGGCTCCGACATCTACGGGCTATCCTGCCACAGATTGACATACCATATTTGGTATATACCATCGCCCAATGTGGGAGATCTTTGAACACAGGCGCACTGCCCGCCAGCTGAAGAAGCTCCCTATCGAAATCCTGAAGCGCTACGAAAAGTGGAAGGATATCGTCTCGGTCTCCGGCCCTGCGGGGCTGCGTATGATTCGTGGCTTCAATGACGAGGCTCTCAATGGAGACTGGAAAGGCCACCGATCATCAAGTTTGAACGAGCAATATCGCGTGATCTATCGGATCGAACGCAATGAGGTGCTTGTCGAGGTCGTGAGCGTTACGGCTCACGACTATCGGAGGAAGTGACATGAGCGAGTATCGCAAGGCCCGCCGGAACATTGAGGTTTCTCCCGGGGAATCGGTTCGCATCATTCGCGAATTGCAGGGTATGAGCCAGAACGAGCTATCCAAAGTCTCAGGCATTCCCCAGTCCACGATTTCCGGAATCGAGCGTGACCGCATCAACCTGGGCGTAGAACGCGCCAAGCAGCTTGGCCGGGCACTGAAGTGTCATCCTGCCGCTCTAGTGTTCCCCGGGTGGGATGTGGAGAACGAGTCGGCCGCCTAACCATGGCGATTCAGCGAATCGGGGCCCCGTAGGCAAAAGTCGTCAGCTGCCTCGAGCTAGTTCGCTTACACTGAGCGGGCGATCTAAGAGGGGGTATTGCCCATGGAGACCCTATTAGGCGGATGTGCTTGTGGAAAAGTGCGCTTCGAGATTTCCTCACTCCCTATAGCAATCTTCTTGTGTCACTGTAGAGACTGCCAGAGGTCATCGGGCGCACCGTATGCAGCGAACGTGTGGTTCAGTTCGAATGACGTAGCTCTAAACTGTGAACCAGCCGGCCACTCATGCACATCGGATAAGGGCACGCATTCGATTCACGAGTTCTGCCCTGAGTGCGGATCGCCAATCGGGATGAGAGTCTTGGAAAACGATTACTTTCGTGGCATCAGGGGCGCTGCTTTCGATAACCCTCTCAGTCTTCCTCCGGACGCCTCCATCTTCATGAGAAACGCGGCTTCATGGGAGGTCTTTGCGGAGGATCTCCCCACGTTTGAAGAGGACGTCCCTGAAGAGTTTGCGAGGCGCGTCATAGCGCCTCGATTGGCTCAGATGACCCGATGATGCCGCAACCAGACCCAGTGGTCTCTTGCGAAGCGCTGTTCAACAATGGCGAAGGAGCGGACCGTCCAACCGGTCACCCGAATTGCTTCCGCAATTTGGCCGCCGGCTTGCCCGGCCAGTGCTCGCCGGCGTTAGGCGTCGCTTGAGGGACAACCATGCGAACGCTACTTATTGCGTTAGTTGCGATGATCGGAGCAAGCGCGATGGCCGATTCCACAGACTATGGATTCACCACCTCGGAGTTCGGCGGAGCGGTTCAGGTCTCCTACTTCGATTATCGGGAAGACATCCTCGAATGGTTCCAGTCTCGCGACCTTCAAGGCGGCGGGTACACCTGGGAAGCGCTGGTCAGGTCTGCGTTGGAGCTTCAACGATCACCGTACGCAGATGACGTCGAATACAATTCCGAGGGCGACGCACTCTTTGCCACGGTCTCGTCGGAGGAGGCCAGCGAAGCGCTCAAGGACGTTTTCCGTCGGCTCACTACAGATGAGGCGTTCAGGCTTGAATGCATGGCTCATGCCCAACGTCGGGGAGACTTGGATTGACGTCTGACCATTGCGATGCAGCAAACCGTCCAACCCGTCACCCGAATCGCTTTCTCAATCTGGCCACCGGCTTGCCCCGCTGCGGAATGCCAGCCCAGGACGGCACGACATCGACAGGCCGCTATCAGTCGTCTCCGTTAAAGAATTCATCGCACCCCAAACCGAACTGAATCACGGCTACTGGAGCAAACATGGCCCAATACGTTGACGGATTCGTGTTGGTCGTTCCCCGGAATCGCCTGGATGACTATCGGCGTCTTGTTGAAGCGGCGGCGGAGATCTGGAAGGAACACGGTGCGCTCGATTACAGGGAATACCTTGGTGACGATCTGATGCTCGAGGGGACGCGCTCATTCACTGATGTTGTAGATGCAGACGATGGCGAAGTGATCGTCTTCGGCTGGGTCGAATTCGAATCTCGCGACGCACGTGATCTGGCCAACAGGAAGGTCGCGGCCGACCCACGAATGGCGGAGCTCGTCAGATCGTCGGATTCGGGGTTCGATGCGGGACGTATGGCGTACGGCGGGTTTCAATTGCTCGTAGGTTGCTCGTAGGTTGATTGACACGTCGCCATTCGGGGCGATCGTCAACATCTCCTGACCGTTCGAGATCCGATCACGAGTCCGAATGAGGTGAGTTTGGTCCTGGACGCCACGGCGCCCAAAGAGGACGATTCAATCGGACGCTACAACCTGTCATTCAATTTTCGTCGCCGCCTGGCCGCCAGGTCGCGGCGACGCTGGTCGAGTCATCAGGCAGTGCGATATTGAACGCTCCGAACGCGAACTCACGTTGGGAAGGCCCCGCCCTTGAGGACTGGGCACCCTGGTCGCCGGCACAGGTGGCGGCGGTTCTGCAGCACTCGACCCCAACCTGGTGCGTCGTTGGTGGCTGGGCCATCGACCTCTGGCTGGGCCGCCGCACCCGCGACCACAGCGACATCGAGATCGCCGCCCCGCGCAATGACTTCGGCAGCCTTCGGCGCGCTCTCGAGCCACGTTATCGACTCTATGCAGCCGGCGCCGGAGAGACTTCCGCTCTCGGCATCTACGAGGAGTTTCCTTCATCCCGGCACCAATGCTGGGTAGCGGATCCAGCTTCAGGGAAATGGCGCCTGGACCTCATGCTCGAGCCGGGAGACTCGCGGAGGTGGGTGTTCCGACGCGACGAACGAATCCAGCAACCGCGGAGCAGGATGATTGACCGCAGCGGCGGCATACCATTCCTGAGACCGGAGGGCGTGCTGCTCTACAAGGCAAGATCACCTCGTGCCAAAGACCAGGCCGATCTGGAGGCGTGCCTGCCAGGCCTGCCCCCGGCATCTCGATCGTGGTTGGCCGCCTCACTTTCGATGACTCATCCAGGCCACCGTTGGCTGGAGCTGCTGCAACCAGAGGCGAGGCCGACCGTAAATCAGGGGAATGCTGAATGATCGTCCAACAGAAAAAGTTCGGGAACGAACACACCTTCGACTTCGGAGAGAACGAGGTCAACTTCGCGTTCAAGGATAGAAGCGGATCGGGAGACGTCGATATCGACTATGGAGCCATTCCCGAGAAAACGTCGACCCAGATCGAGCGAAACGAATGGTTGCGCAATGTCGGCCTGCTTTGGCTCCTGATCGGCGGCTTTCAGGTCACGTTCGCTCTGTTGAACGACAGGCCGCTCTCGGGAACCGGTTTCTGGGTACTCGTGGGCAGTATCTGTCTGGCGGCCTACAAGTGGCGTCAGGTCAGATACACTGTCTTCAACACCGACCAAGGCAGCCTGTTCATCATCGACGACGCCAAACATGATCAGATCGTCGAAGAGCTTGTCTCCCGCAAGCGCGAGAGACTCCTGCAGCTCTACGGCGAGATCGACCCGAGCAACGATGCCGCTCGAGAGACGGAGAAGTTCCGCTGGCTGCACAAGCGAGGGGTCATTTCGGATGACGTCCTCAGCTCCAGGCTCGCCGAGATACAGCGCATCGGTGGTGGCAGGAACAGCGACTCCGGCGACGTCCTGCACTAGGCGTCCGTCCTCCAACGATGACCATTCAGCGCTTCGTCCAACTCGTCACCCAAACCAGTTTCCCAACCCGGCTGCCGACCTGCCTGCCCGCTGATGGCCTGTGTCTGCGACCCGACACAGGAACCCAATGATCATGATCCCCCCGGCCTGGAAGCCCCTCGTCTTCGTACTCACGTGTTCACTGGTTGCCGCTGCACTCGCTCCGGCTGCGGCGTTCGCAGCAGCGAAGGGCAAGGTGCTCTTCGTTGCGTCGAACCTGCTCGATATGGGCGATCCGGAGCAGCACGATGCGCGCAACAATCTCTGGGAGTATGCACCGCCCTACCATGTCTTCGTGATGCACGGCTACGAGGTCGACTTCGTGTCGCCTCGAGGCGGAGCCGTCGAGTTCATGGTGGACCCGCTGGGCATCAGCAGCTATGCGATCCGGTACGAGAACTTTCTCGGCAAGGCCGGCAGCACGCTGAAGCCGGAAGAGGTGGATGCCAGCCAGTATCGGGCCGTTTACGTCGGTGGCGGCTACGGTACGCTGTTCGACGTTGCATCGAACGAAGCGCTGATGACCCTCATCGGCGCGGTCTACGATCACGGCGGCGTGGTGGGCGGCTGCGGCCACGGCCCGGGCGGCTTTGCCAACGCCAGGCTGGGAAGCGGCGACTATCTGGTGAAAGGGAAACGGGTAGCCGGATTTCCGAACTCGACGGAGCGCACCAAGGCATGGGCCAAGGAGGGCAGCCTGTTGCCGTTTCTCGTCGAGGATCAACTCCGCCGCAACGGAGCGGAGGCCCAGAACAAGGAGACGCTGGCGGACAAGCATGCGGTCGTGGTCGACGAGCGCGTCGTCTCGACCATGTTCCTGCCGTCGGCCGCGCTGGTAGCCGAGGAAATGGTGCGGCTGCTCGAACGCAACGGTTCGTGACGTTGGCCTGGAATGCCCGGCGCTCAGAGAGACGCCGCCGGTGACCTGCCGATGGTCGCAATCGGCTCGGCGCACCATCTGGTTCGCCCGGGCACGGTTCGCCGACGCAACCGACTGACGGAGCTCGAGCGATGAGCCGACGCAAGACCAACGAAACCGACGAAAGCGTCGACGACTTCATCGATTCGATCGCGGATGAGCGGAAGCGAGACGACTGCCGCGCCATCGCCCGGATCATGAGCGACGCCACGGGCATGTCGCCAAGAATGTGGGGTACCAGCATCATCGGCTTCGGCAAGCGCCACTACCGCTACGCGGACGGCAAGCCGGCGGAGATCTGTCAGGTGGGTTTCGCGCCGCGGGCGCGGTCGTTCGCGTTCTATCTGCCGAAGTACCCGGAGCACGCGTCTCTGGTGGCCCATCTCGGCAAGCACAGATACCACGGCGGATGCCTTCACCTCTCGAAGCTGGCCGATGTGGACAGCTCGGTGCTGTCCCGGATGGTCGGGGCGGCTTTCAGAATGCCCGATGGCGCAACCGACTGACGCCGGCGCCGCAACGGCGCGCGTCGAGCAGCCGTTGAGCTGACGCCGATTCGGCGCCATGCTTCCCTCCCGACCAGGGAGCCACCGGGGCGCTTCGAGCGGCCGAGCGGTTCCGCCCGGAGGTGATGACCGATGAGCGCGACGACCTACTTCCGTGCCCAGGCGTACAACAACGCGTGGTCCAACCACCGCCTGCTGGTGGCGTGCGGCGCCCTCCCTGCCCCGGAGCTGGCGGCGAAGCGAGCCAGCTTCTTCCCCAGCATCATCCACACGCTGAACCACATTCTGACCGTGGACTGGTATTACCTCAGCGGTCTCGAAGGCCGTTCCCTCGGCGTATCGGCATTCGATCCGGAGATCCCCTGTCCGGACCTGGCAGAACTCTCCGATCGACAGCGCCAGACGGACCGCCGCCTGATTGGTTTCTGCGAGCAGCTCACCGACGACGCGCTCGCCGCAGGCGTGGATCATCAACGCGCGGACTGGGTGCAGACCGAGCGTGTCGACCGGACGCTGCTGCACCTGTTCCAGCACCAGATTCACCACCGGGGCCAGGTGCACGCCATGCTGTCGGACACCGCGGTCCCGCCACCCCAGCTCGACGAGTTTTTCCTCGACCACGAGCGGGAGCGTGCGCTGCGCTCTACCGATTTCGAAGCGCTCGGCTTCGACGAGGATGGGATCTGGCGATGACCGCCAGGCACCCGCCGGGACTGCCGGAGATGCCGACGCTATGAAACGAACGTATCGGGGCGCCTGTCACTGCGGGCGGTTCCGCTTCGAAGTGGTGGCGGACATCGACCACGTTCGCGTGTGCGATTGCTCGATCTGCCACATGCGGGGCGCCCTGAACTTCCGCGTGCCGGAGGATGCCGTCCGGCTCGTGACCCCGCTCAGCGAGCTGACGCTGTACCAGTGGGGGACGATGACCGCGGAGGACTACTTCTGTCCGGTCTGCGGAATACTGCCGCTGCGCCGACCGCGGACCCGCCACCCGTCGGAGTCGCCGGGCCCGGGGCAACCCGCCGCATTCGACGGATGGGCGGTCAACACTCGGTGCCTGGAAGGGTTCGACACCGACTCGGTGCCCCAGAAGCGCGTCCACGGCAGCCGGCTGCCCGTGCCCTGAGGTACCGCGCGGCCGTCGGCGCCGACCGCCGCTCTATGGACCTGCTGCAATCAACGTGGAGAAGGATCGAGCATGAAGATCTACATCACCAGCGTCTTCGTAGACGACCAGCAGAAGGCCTTCGCTTTCTACACGGAGACGCTGGGCTTCATGAAGAAGCACGATGTGCCCATGGGCGAGTTCCGCTGGCTAACGCTGGTGAGCCCGGGCGATCCGGACGGGCCGCAGCTACTGCTCGAGCCTGCCACGCACCCGGCCGTGCCGGCGTACCGTGCCGCGCTGAAGGCCGACGGCATACCACTCGCGTCCTTTCAGGTCGAGAATCTCGACGCGGAACATGAAAGGCTGTCGCGGGCGGGCGTGCGATTTCCGCAGCCGCCCTGCGATGCCGGCGAGGTGCGGATGGCCGTCCTAGACGACACCTGCGGAAACCTCGTGCAGCTCGTCGAACCCGTGGGCGCCTGAGGGCGACCGCCCAATGATCGGGCAAACGCGGAGGTGAACCGGATGTGGCGTGCGACACCCGACCCGGAGCGGACTACGGACTGTCTGCCCGAACCTGCGGCGCCAGCACGGTCGCCCGGCGGCAGCGCGACCCGTCGCGGGCTTCCGCCGGCACGCCGGTCCTGCCGGTCAGCCCCCGCGTCAGCGGTTTCAGCGCTGCTCCTCGCCCTCGGTCTACTGCTCTCCCCCGGAGACCTGACCGCCAGGACGTGCATCCCCGGCGCCAGCCTCTTCGAGGTCGCCGACGCCGTGTTCTCGGTCATTCCGATGCAGGGCGCACTCTCGATCGAAGAGAACGTGACCTACTTCCAGGTCGACGTGTTCCGGGTTTGGAAGGGCGCCGTCGAACCCCGGGAAGCCATTTCGGTGAGCATGCCGCGAATGCTGTCCCTGGGAGACGAATACGTTCTGGCCACCAGCCGCAACACCAGCGGCGAGTTCGCCGTCGGTGCCTGCACACCCGTCGTGGAGGCGCACCTGGAGCAGGACTGGATCGAGCAGCACCTGGGAACGCCGCAGATCCGGTACGAGCCGGCGCTGCTGCAGGCGCGCTGAGAAGGGGCCCCCGCGGGAGGGCGACAGCCAGGGTCGCGCTGATTACACTCGGCCCATCGCCCGGCGATCGACGAGGCTCACCCGCCATGGCTGCTCGAGAACCCGCGGGAACGCCCGCTTCCTCTCCCTGCTACGCCGACGAGATGCGCCGGGAGCCCTACGGCGACGTCGAGCTGCTGTCGCTGCTCAACGAGCTGCTGGAAGCGGAACGCGCCGGCGCGCGCGGGTTGAGCGAGCTCAGCAGGCGAGACCACCCGCCGGAGACGACCGCCCTGCTGCGGTCGCTGGCCCGGGACGAGGGTCGATTCTGCGCGATGCTCGGCCGGCACGTGCGCCGGCTGGGTGGGACGCCGAGTCGTGCCACCGGCACCTTCTACGACAAGCTGCTGGCTCGCGAGGGCCTGGCAGCCCAGATGACTCTGCTGGACCGGGGCCAGAGCGCGGTGGTGCGGCTGCTCGCGGAGATGCTGCCGAGGCTGCGCGATCCGGAACTGCAGGCAGATCTCGAGGACATGCACGACGTGCACGTCGCGAACCTGGCCCGCACCGCTCCGGCGAACCGGGAGGCCGACGGGGCACCGGCGAGGAGCCCCGGGCGTTGACGCGATTCGTGATCGATGCCGACGCCGCCCTGCGGATCGTCGAAACCGGGGTCGAGCCGGCGCAGGCGCACACGCTGCTGGCGCCGACCCTGTTGCGCTCCCAGGTGCTCGATGTCCTGTACCGCCGGGTACGGCAGGGCGTCCTCACCGAGGAAGCCGGCCTCGGGCTCAACCAGCGCTTCGCAAAGCTGAAGATCCGCTACCTGGGCGACGCCGTGCTGCGGCGCCGCGCCTGGGCGCTGGCCGCGCGAGCCGGCATGGACGGCACGGCGAACGCCGAGTACCTGGCGCTGACCCAGCTCCAGGGCGACGCGCTGATCGCCGGGAGCGCCGAGCTGCGCGGCCAGGCAGGCGGTCTGGTGACGCTGGCGCCATTCGAGGCGTTGCTGACCTGAGGCGCAGTGGCCCACGCCATGTCGGCTCCCCGGTCCGCTGCACATCCACGGTCCTGCTTGCGGCGCGCCGCCGGTCCCGGGCACAGGCAGGGGTCATGGGTGCTCGATCGTCGGGCCGCGCCGGCAGGTGTTTCCTCCGGATGCCCCGGAACAACGAGGCGAAGCCGACCATCATGCGGGATGACGACGACGACTGGTTCGAGCGGGAGCGGCTGCATCGCGCCGCCGGGGATGGCGATCTGGAAGCGGTGGGGCGCCTGCTCGACGAAGGCCGTGACCCGAATGCGTTCGACAGCCTGTCGTACACGCCTCTGCATCATGCGGCGGAGCACGGCCATGTCGAGATCATGAGGATGCTGCTGGCGCGCGGCGCCGATCCGAATGCCCGCGATGTGGCGCGCATCGGCGATACAGCGCTGGCGTCGGTGGCAGCCACGTGCTCCCTGGAGGTCGCCCGGATTCTCGTCGAGGCCGGCGCCGATCCGACGGTGCCGGGCTGGATGAACACCACGGCGCTGGATCGGGCGGCCAGGCGAAAGCGCCCGGAGGGTGTCGCCGTACATGCCTGCCTCCAGCAGGCCGCCGCACGTCGGGGCCGCCCGTGATTCAGATGGCCGCCGTGGTGTACTTCGCCATGATCGTCGGGGTGGTGGCGTTTCAGGTCTGCCTCATCGCGGGCGCCCCCTGGGGCCGACTGACCCAGGGCGGGGGCCACGCCGGCGCGCTGCCGGCACGCGGCCGCGTCGCCGCCGGGGTGTCCATTCTGCTGCTGCTCGCCATGGCCGCGGGCGTGGCGTCAGCCGCCGGCCTGCCGCCCGGCTGGCCGGCCTGGACGGGTTGGACCGCGCTCGGCATCCAGGCCGTCAGCACCGTGCTGAACTGGATCACGCCGTCGCCTGCCGAAAGACGCCTGTGGGGGCCTGTCACCACGGCGATGCTGGCGCTCGCCGCCCTGGTGGTGATCGGGCTGCGCTAGCGGCGCATGCCGAAGGCCCAGTGACTCGAGGCCTGCGCGACCCGGGTCGCGCGGAAACGGCAGGGCCGGCCGAACGGCGCCGTTGTATGATCGGGCCGTCGTTCCCGCCGCACCGGACACGCCGCATGCCCATCGAGATCAGGACCGCGCATCCGCAGGACTTCGACGCCATCTGGCCGATCTTCCGGGAGACGGCCTCGGCAGGCGGGCATTGCCGGCCGGCATCCGCCGGTGGATACTCGCCAATCTGCGTCGAGGGGAATTTGCGCCGGTTTCGATCGCGCAACCGACGCGCCGGCACCAGGCGCTGCCGCGTCGCCACCGCAGGCGGTTGGAGCAGAGGAAGCGCACGGTCATGAGCAACCGATGGCTGGGAACGATCAATCACGTGGCCGTGACGGTCAGCGACCTCGACCGCGCCATGGCATTCTTCGGGCCCTGGCTCGACTTCCTGGGTTACACCTACCACGAGCGCGGCGAGAACTCCGGCACGAGGCTCGCAATCAACCTGAATCCGGACACGGCCATAGCCTTCAACGTCTGGGAGGCCAAAGGCGAGCTCGCCCACCACCGCTTCGAGGTCTACGAGCCCGGGCTGCATCACATTGCGCTCAACGCCGATTCGAAATCCCGCGTGGACGACATGGCGGAGCTGGTGCTGCGCCTCGGCGGCGAGATACTAGACGGACCGGGCGAGTTTCCGTTCGCCGTCGACGGATACTATGCCGTCTATTTCCTGGGGCCGGACGGCCTGAAGTTCGAGTTCGTGCACATGCCGGCGCTCGCCGGTCACCTTGGATAGCCTTGGCCACGGTGACGCCCGGCCGCGCAATGGCGCTTGCGGGTAGCGAGCCATGTACATCGCGGTGCTCGTAATTCCAGTTCCCGCAGAGAATCTCGACGCCTACCGGGCATGGGCCCGGAACAGCGCAGCCATCTTCAAGCGCTACGGATGCCTGGAGATCGTCGAAGGCTGGGAAGACTTCGTGCCCGACGGGCTGCACACCACTTCCGCCGCGCGGTCGCGGCCAGGCCGGGCGAGAAGATCGTCTGCGCCTGGCAGATCTGGCCGGACCGAGACAGCTTCTACGCCTCGGAGGCCAGGATGCACGAGGACGACGCTCTGGCAGTGACCGGCGAGATTCCGTTCGACCCGGCTCGGCTGATCTACGGCTGCTTCCAGCCTCTGCACACGATGGGGCGCTAGCCGGACCGGCGGCCAGGCGACGCTTCAGGCGACCTTTCTGGCCACGTAGAACCCGTAGCCCACGTAGTCACGGTAGCGTTCGTACAGTGCGATCTCGCTCCGCTCGGCCTGGACCAGCGCCCGGGCGGCGTCGGAGTGGCCGTGACGATCCAGATAGCCGTCGAAGCGCTGCTGCATGGGCCGGTAGTAGTTGTCGAGCCAGCAGTGGGCCGGCAGCGGGAAGTAGCCCACCGGCGAGAAGCCGTGGCGCTCGAGGACCGCCATCTTGCCCGCCGCGGTATCCACCTCCGGGTATTCACGGGCCCAGTGTGCCTGCAGCGCCGCCGGCCGCTCGGCGGTCAGCCAGGTGAGCTCGGTCACCGCCAGCACACCCTGCGGCTTCAGGAACTGCCGCCAGGCGGCGACGCCGGCCTCGAACCCCATGTTGTAGATGGCGCCCTCGGACCAGATCACGTCGCAGGATGCGGCCGGCAACGGCAGCGCCCGCATCGACGCCCGCAGCGGCGTGACGCGATCCGCCACGCCGTGGCTGGCGGCCGCGTCCGCCAGCCGGGCGAGGAACTCCGGGACGAAGTCCACGGCGACAATCGTGGCGTCGAGGGCCTCCGCCAGCACCAGGGTGGACGCGCCGGTGCCGCAGCCGACGTCGGCGATCCGCAGGTCCGTGCGGCCGGGCAGCCCGGCGAGGGTCAGCGCGAGGCGGGTCTCGTCCGCTCCGCCCGGACCCTGGCGCGGGCCGTCGGCGTGCAGATCGATGATCAGATCGAGATCGTCCACTGGTGGATCCCCGAGACGTGACAGGGCGCCATATTGCCGGCGCCGCGCCGCCGGCACCATCACGCCGGCGCCGGCGCGCGCGCCTGTTGGTAGCAAATAGATCTGTCC
>DLCH01000078.1:0-92115 GCA_002480525.1 Gammaproteobacteria bacterium UBA7803
GTTGTAGCCGAACGTCAGGCTCTGATCGGCGGCCGTTCCGGTCAGGTCGTGGTCGAGGCTCGCCAGGCGGGAGAGCGGGTCATAGCCGTAGGTCGTCGACGTGCCGGTGCGGGATGCGTCTGCACGCCTGCCAAGGCTGTCGTAGGTGAAGGACGCAACGGCGGTGGCGCCGTTCTCGCGGATGGTGGTGAGCCGGCCGGCGGCATCGTACTCGTAGGTGAAGTAGACGCTGTCGGGGAAGGTCAGCCGGGTGCGCCGGCCGCCGGGGTCGTACTCCGAGGTGAGCGTGCGGCTGACGCCGCCCATGGTGGTGGTGGAGGACACCAGCCGGCCGAAGCCGTCGTAGGCGTTGCTGATGCCGGTGCCCGAGGCCGACGTGAACCGGGCGTAGGTCTCGAGGCCGCGTACGTCGTAGCCGTAGTGCACGCTGTAGCCGGGCGTGCCGCTCACCGTCGCCGGCACCGTCTTCACCCGGACCCGGTTCAGCCCGTCGTACTGGTAGGTCAGCGTGCGGCCGTCGCGTTTGCGCAGCGACGTGCGGTTGCCGGTGGCATCGTAGCCGTAGGACTCGTAGTCGGACTCGTTGACCGCTCCGGCCGTGGTCTTCGACGGGAACACCCAGCGGCTCTGCCGGTCGTGGCCGTCGTAGCGCAGTTCCGCCCGGTTGCCGTTGGCGTCCGTCACGCTCGCCTGCCGGCCGTTCGGGCTGTAGGTGTAGGTGGCGTAGTTCTGCTGCAGCGCGGTGCCGTAGGCTCGCTGCACCTGCAGGAGCTGACCCGCAGCGTCGTAGACATTGCGGGTAATGCGGTCCCCGCCGAAGCTCCCGACGGGTCCCAGCGAGCAGGCGCTGCCGGGCGGCGAATTGAAGACGGCGGAGTTCATGCGGCGCGCCTCGCAGGTGAGGCGGTTGGAGTTGTCGAATGTCCGCTGGACCAGGCCGTGGATCGTTCCGGACGCGGAGACTTCCTCCAGGTTGGGGTTGCGCCGGCCGTCGTAGCTCGTGTCCGTCTGGGTATGCACCGCCAGCGTCGAGCTGGTGGGCGACGTCACCGTGCCTGCTTCCATGCGCGTCACCTTGTCGTCAGCCGGGCGGTAGGTGAAGCGTTTGGCGTTGCGCAGGCCGTTGTCGCCGAGCGGTCCGATCTCCCAGGTGCGTCGGCCGTGCACGTCGTAGCGGTAGTACTGAGCGTCGTCCGTGCCCGCGAGCGGGCCATCCACGCTGAGCAGGCGACCCGCGTTGTCGTAGCTGTAATGGGTCTCCAGCACTTCGCTGGCGGCGGCGTCGATGCGTCGCTCCACGCTCGGCAGCAGCGTGTCACCCCAGTACTCGTACTCGGTGCGGATCTCCGAGGCCGTCCCGCAGGTGGTGGTATCGCCGCACATGCGGACCACGTCCTTGCGGCTCACGCCTGCCGTCGTGACTTCGTACTCGATGAAGGTCTTGCGCCGGACGCCGGCCCCGTCCGGCGGGTCCGTCTGTTCGATCAGGAGCCCGTCTGCGTTGTATTCGAAGTCGGTCTGACGGCCCAGGGCGTCGCGGTACCACTCCGGGCGAAAACACCGGGTACCACTGCAGCCGGAGGTGTCGTGGTAGGCGGTTTCGGCGAGTAGCCTTCCCGGATTCCCGGGACGACCGCAGCTCGGCCAACGACATCTGAGTCACGATTCCCGGGCCGGCGGCGTGCTATCGTGCTGGCGGCTCAACCAGGTCGATTGAAGGTATGAATACTCGATCTCGTGTGGGCGGCCACGGACGTGGCCGCCGCTGGTTCTGGGTTGGCGCGTTGGCGCTGGGCGTGTGGTGTCATACCGCGGCGCGAGCGGACGACGCTGCGGATTTCACCCGGGAAGCCAACTACGACGGCGTCGTCATCTCGCCCTCCGGCAAGTACCTGGCCGTGGTCTACCGCAGCGAGGGCGAGGAGTTTCTGTCGGTGATCGAGCGGGTCGGGCAGAAGCATCTGTCGAAGCTCGGCTTCGGCGAGCGCATGGGCATCGTGGACGTGGTCTGGGCCAACGACGATCGGTTGCTGGTGTGGCCGTCCCAGCGGTTCTGGTTCCTGGATTTCGAGGTGCCCACCGGGGAAATCATCGGGGTCAACGCCAATGGCAGAAGCAAGGAGCTGCTGTTCGGCTGGCGTGCCGGTGAGTCGCCCGGCGCGGGCGGTTCGCGGGTGCGCCGGGCGGAGCGTACCTTCGGCTGGGCATCGCTCATCGACGTGCTGCCGGAGGACCCCGACGAGGTGCTCATCGAGGTGCACGGGTTCTCGGAGCGTGGCCGGTCGTCCCAGGCCGTCTACCTGAACGTGCACAACGGCCGGCAGCGCGAGCTGACCAGCTCGCCGGTCACCGAAGGCACCTTCGTGGCTTCCAGCACGGGCGGCGTCGAGTTGAGCCATGGCCGCAACGCCGACGACGACTTCGTCCTGTTCCACCGCGCCGGGGGACGGGGGCGATTCGAGCCCGTGGTCCGCCCGGCGCCGGCAGGGCGTCTGCTGCCGTTCGCCGCGGCCGACGACGCCCGGTACTTCGTGCTCGACGACGAGGACGGACCGACCGACGGGGTCTCGCTGTGGAATCCCACCACCAACGAGAAGCAGGCGCTGTTCCGGCACCCGCGGGTCGACGTGCGGACGAGCCTCGCCGGCTGGAGCGGGCGGGCGCCTTTTGCCTTCGGGTTCGTCGATCACTATCCCGACTACTTCTACCCCGATCCCGAACATCCGCTCGCCGCGATGCATCTGCGCGTTCGCGCGTCTTTTCCGGACGACGACGTGATCTTCACCAGTGTCACCCGCGCCAACGACCTGGCCGTGGCGCTGGTGCACGGCGACCGCAATCCGGGAACGTTCTTCCTGGTGGACGTGAAGGCGGGCACTGTCGGCAGGATTCAGGACCGGCGCCCGTGGCTGACCCGTGAGCGACTGGCGAAGATGGAGCCGGTGGCGCTGACCATGCGCGACGGCACGGCGGTCAGCGGCTATCTGACGACACCCAACGGCGCGGCGGGCCCCGGGCCGCTGGTGGTGGTCGTGCACGGCGGGCCGCACCAGGCCCAGGATGCCTGGGGTTTCGACGAGGGCGTGCAGTTCCTGGCCGCGGCGGGCTATGCGGTGCTGCAGGTGAACTTCCGCGGTTCCGCCGGCTTCGGCCGCGAGTTCGAGGCCGCCGGCTACGGCGAGTGGGGCGGCGCCATGCAGGACGACGTCACTGACGCGACCCGCTGGGCCATCGCCGAAGGGGTGGCCGACCCCAAGCGCATCTGTATCTATGGCGCCAGCTACGGCGCCTATTCGGCGCTGACTGGCGCATTCCGCGAGCCGGAGCTGTACCGCTGTGCCGTGGGCTATGCCGGAGTCTACGACCTGCCCCTGATGTTCCGGGAGGGCGACCTGCCCAGGACCTGGTTAGGCGCCAGCTACCTGGCGAAGACGCTGGGCACCGACCGGGCGCAGCTCGAATCCCGCTCACCCGTGTACAACGCCGAGCGGATTCAGGCGGACGTGATGCTGGTGGCGGGTGAACAGGACGAGCGCGCGCCCATCGAGCAATCCGAGCGGATGCGGGACGCCCTGAAGGCTGCCGGCAAGGACGTGGAGTGGATCGTCGAGAAGGGAGAGGGCCACGGCTTCCTCAACCCCGACAACCGCGCGGAGCTGTACCGCCGGCTGCTGGCGTTCCTGGAGCGGTCCATCGGGCGCTGAAGGTCCCCTGTCCGCCAGGAGTTGAATCGAACTGGCAGCCACGCTGTGCCGACACGTGTCGGCAGTTCCGGCGGTCGTTGTTCAGGACTGGTGGGGAGGTGTGGTGGCCAGGGGCAGAATCGAACTGCCGACACGCGGATTTTCAGTGCCTTAAAAATCAGTAACTTACTGATTTTGCTCGATTGGGCAATCTGCGGAACAGTTAGGGAAAATCAAGCTGAAACAGAAGGTTACGTTAGGTGGGCGTAGAGTGCAGGAATTCGGCGGTGTTCCGCAAGTGTACCGTGGTCGCATGAGGAGTTCTCATGTTCAGACGCCGAATTCACCCTTCGCCACGAGTCCATCCAGCGGTAATGGGCACACGGCGCCGAACCATGTTCGAACCGTTCGCTCACTTGTTCCTGGCCTGCGTCGGCTGCACATCTGTGACCAGATTTGAAGACGGCGTGCCGCCCGGGTCGATAGGTCACACTTCTTCAAACACCAGGCTGAACGAACGAGTGTCCTTGCGACCACAAAAAATCCTGGTGTCGGGAAGGTGGCGACGCACCAGGGCAGTCATTTCGGCGACGTGCTCCTCCGGCATTCGGCAACCGAGATAGACCGCCTCGAAAACTCGGTCGTCTTCACTGACGATTGAGTAGCCGTCTCCGGCTGGCTGATCAACTAGAGGCCGGTGCAGACGCCATTCTCTTTCATACGACCAATCCGCATGCTTCGTATAGGCGATCTTCCAGATTAGCTCGGCCATGTCTATTGGTCTTTCTCCAGTGAGATGCATCGCGTACTCCTCTGCGGTCAAAAAAGGCACAAAGGCGTCGGCGTAACTGACCGGCCGTGCTATGAGAAGTGGGTGGTCTAACTCCTCAACGCAGCCAAGCTGAAACACGACACCGCGATGCTGCTCACCGTAGTGTGACCACATGACTACGTTGTCGCCGACTTCCGAGACGCAGAACACTCTTGAATGGCATAGCTGCTTATTGACGGCTGCGCTGAGATCATCCATGTGTCTATGGATGTTCTTGGCGCTTTCCAGACTATCCTCGTACATGTCCTTGCGGAATTGCTCGCGGGGAAGTTTGTGTCGAATGGCACGCAAATGGAGCGAGAGCGCAGCAAGGTCCGAATGACCAGTCTGAACTCGGATATTCGAGTACACGACTCGCTCAAGAGACTCCGTGAGCAGTCTGGCGAATTGTTCCCCGTCAATGTGTACGGCGAAGCCTGTTTGGTGGTCGAACGGATCGTTGAAGTGAACTGGCGAACTCCACCGGAATGACTTGTTCTCGATTACTAGCTTTGCCGTCTCGTAGGACGTGTACTTGAAGAAATGAGATCGATCATGGCTGCGGCTAGTCATGTGTGCGACCTATTCGCCCTCCCGCTAGGTGCCTCAACAAAAGGAGCGCAAGGCGGTGCCGGGGGGTTCATCGCTTCGCTTGAGCGAGTTGAAACTTGGTGAAATCGAGCCACGGCGTCGTCATACGATTCAGCGAATGTGTGCAGCGTGATCATACGGTGCAGTTCCTTCAACGACCTCCTGTCAGGTCGGCGATGGCGGCGCGGAGGACCTGCCACGAGATTTTCGCGGTGTGCTCGTCCGGCGCGAAGCTCGCGGACGCCTGGGCAAAGGGATGGATGTAGTTTCGGAAGTCGCGCAGCGCATGCGAGTATTTCTTGACGTCAAGGCTGATCCGCCCGGTCTCGTGCGCGACATCGATCAACTCGTTCAGCGTCCAGTCCGGAAACTGCCTGACTCTGCCGTCGCGTCGCGGCGCCGCCTTCGCTGTATTGAAGGCCTGTGGGTTCTTGACCGCCGCGTCGAGAAGCAACCCTTCAAGCGTGCTGCCGCTCAGGAATACGACCGATAGCGGCGCCTTGCTTATGAGACAGGTTCGGATCTCCTCAAGGCGCTGTTTGATGGTGACTTCGATCGCGGGGGAGAGCGCCAGTGAGGTGAGATCGAGCTTGCCGAACTCCATGGCAAGGAACTCACCCTCGGTTTGTGCTGCCTTGGGTGCCTCCGGTTGCGTGCCACAGAGCCGGTGGACGATCGTCCAGTGCTTGTCCTCGACCGCGCCGCCGGCACCCATGGGGCTCGTGGCATCGATGTACCGCAGCAGGCCTTCGACGACCTCACCAACCTTTTTGTCTGGCGCAAGTTCCCAAAACGCGCGCATGCGTTTTGCCTTGGAGCGCCCGTTTTTGTGGAAGGCCTCCGCTTCGATGTTGACGTCGAAATCCCGGAAGAAGGCTTCGTAGGTCCAGTCGCTAAAATCCAGGACGTATCCGCTCCCCATTCCGAACAGGTCTTCCAAGAGTTTCTTCTCGAGATAGGTCAGCGTCGCCATGGCGGTTACCGCCGCGTAAGCAGTGTGCAGAGAGCGCAAGCCGTGCTGACAACGAACTCGGCCTCCGCGATGCTTACGGTCTGACCCTCCCTGATATGCCGGGCACGCTCCGATGCGAATCCCCAGAGCTTCTCGACGGCCACATCGAGGGGCGGCGGCAGGCTGAGTCTGCCGACGAGCCTGCCGAGCGTCGCATTCAGGTCCCCGGTCAGACTGCGAGCGGTGCATTCCAATGCTGCCATGGCATGATATATCGCGCCGGTGACGTTCGGTTCGGGCCGTCGCGAGATAGCCTGAAGCGCCTCGTGAATCTGCTCTGAGGCAGCGGTTTGACCGCCAGTAGTCAGCGCCTCGATCGCTCCTGCCACTGTCTCGCTGAAAGTCTCCGAACCGCGGAACACGACTTTGCCTTCGTCCATCTTCCAGCCGATCCCCTGCTCCATGAAGCACTCGTTCAAGCGCTCCTGGAACCTGGCGGCGGCCGGATGGTTGTGGTCTCGAAGGTACGCGAACAGTGCCTCTGCTATGTCATAGACGCGGAACCACGGGCAATCCTCGATCAGCCGATTTGCCTCGTCCCAGACATTCGGATATGGGGACCAATTATTGGAATCGGGACGCTTGAGGAGCACTTCGCACACGACCGCTCGCAATTCATGCGGCGTCATCGCCTCGCGCTTGGCGATGAGCAGGATCGCCGCGCGGATATCGTCAGGCGCGTCCTCGCGAACGGTGATTTCCGGGGCCTCTGTCCGGTAGCCGTGACGTTTGGAGAAGTCGTCCGTCATTGTCGTTTCCCCTCGAAGCTTCCATATCATGCCGAAGCGATCGGCACTTTACGCACATGCTCCTCAATCTTTTCCACGATGCTCTTCGTGAGTGGCAGTTGGTTCTTTTCTGCCTTCCAATGCTCATGGAACAGCGCGACGGTTTCCCGCGCCGCGTCGAGCACGATCTTCTCTGGCAGTAGCGCCCGCGCCGCCATGTGTTTCAGTTCATCCTCGGAGAACCCATCAAAACGCTTAGTTCTGCTGAACTTCAGCGCCGCCGTTTCATCCGGCATGTAGGGGATCGTGGAAACGAAGTCATACGCTGGCGCAAGGGCGGCATTGCGCTTGTCCGGGTAGATCACTGACCAGTTCTTCAGGTGCATGTCGGCATTGCCGATTAGCGAATTGAAGGTGAGCCGGCGCACGAACTCGGCGATGTCCTCGTCGGTGCCTTCCGCAGCGATGACCTTTGCGATGTTCATGGCGCTGGCCTTGCCGTACTTGTCAGCAGGATAGACGCGGAAGATTTGCGCGAAGTCCTCGATGTGCACCAGGGAACCATCAGACAGCCGGTCGAAGCGCTGGATCGCCAGCGCCTGTCCTTTGAGCGTCTCAACGCCTTTCGGAAGGTTCTCTATGGCATCGATATCGACAAGCTTGACTGGCGGGACGTCCATACCGATGAGCTGCGCGAGCGTCATCATCGAATACTCGTTCTCGGGAACGCTTTCGAACTCGCGCGAGGGAAGCTTTACGATCCATGACCCGCCGATACCCTTGGCTGGAATGGTCAGTCCCTTGCGTCCAGCGCTCTCGATCGCGGAGAACTTGAGCTGCACGCCGGCGAGGGAAAAGCGCAGCGCATTCTGACGCCGCTCTTCCTGCTCCGCGGTCGGCGTTTCATTGGCATCAGGGGGCCATAGCTCACCGTCCGCAGGTTCAACGGTGATCGCGCCCGGCAGGTCCTTGCCGAGCACCCAGAGCAGGAAAAACTCGCGTTTGGGATTGGTGTCGGCCTGTTCCGCCAGATAGCTGCGCATGCGTCCTTCCGGCAGGATGTTGGAGAAGAACGGCAGGACGCGCGTCTGGACAGGATTGAACTCGGTAATGAGCGCCCCGTGATTGTCCTTAAAGCCAAGGCTCAGTGTCGGTCGCTGCTGATCGTTGATGTACGCGTCGTTGAACGCGAATAGCGTACGATCGCCGTCGACGCGCGTCAGCGTGCCGACGGACTTGCCATAGAGAAGGATGTTGAGAACGGAGACGTCAGCCGCCATCGTCGTCGTCCTCCAGGGAGTAAGCCGGCCGGACCTCGGTCGTCGTTGGATAGCTGCCGGAATGAACGATTCGGTTGCGAAGATCCTGAAGTTCGCGGAGCGGCTGGCGAAGACTGCTTTCAATGTCAGGCACGCCGGTAAGCTCCCGAAGCATCTTGTTGACGTCCTTCAGCTTGTCGAGGCTCTGTGCGGGAACGGCCAGGCGCTGCAAATCTCGAATCTGCCGCTGCATCTGAGCAAGCTCGGTGGTGGATGAAAAGAAGTGCTTGAGTTTGTCGAGCTGTTTTTGCATCCGCTTCAGTTCGTTGAGCGTGTTTTTGGAGGAAGCGCTCGTACGATCCGCGAACCTTCCATCGCTGGTGCTGCGGACGATGGAGTTCACCGCCGGGACGCTCTTGCGCGGAACAAGGGCAAGCTCCAGGTCAAGAACGCGTGCGAGTCCGACCAGGCTGGAAATACGCAGGTCGACCCCGCCATTCTCGATCTTCGAAATATGGCTCTGGGGCACCCCGGCAAGCTCGCTCAGGGCGCGCTGGCTCAGGCCTTTCGCTTCCCTGGCGCTCTTGAGCGTTGCCGCGATATGATCGGTGGCGTAACTCATGATCTGTTTTGCTACATCGTATCCTCTGTTCGATGCGTATAAACATATCAGAGATTCGTGGCGTTGAGAAGATGTGATCTACTAAAATAGCTCAAATGTAGAGAAGAACATGCATTTATATATCATCGCTTGGGCTCGCGCGCGCCAAGGTCGTCGCCACAGGTAGATAGGCCCTTAAGACTGCGCGGCGGAGGATACGGCAGGGGGCTGCGAAGCAAGGATACGTAGGTTTGTTGTCAGACACGCTTGCGCGCTGGCAGCGTCGGTGTTCCACAACGAAGCGATTCCCTTGACAGCAAGGGTCACATCCCAGGGAAACAGCGGCTGCTGGCTGTGCTGTGCGAAGGGCCCATCAGACTCCGTCAGAATACGATCTCGTGGCATTCTTGAGACAAGCTTCCGGCCGCTCTTAGTGCTCAGCATTGGTGGTCCGACGCTGAACCAGCAGCCCATATCGATCGCATGCTCCAATTCCGCAATCGTGCCGGTGAACCAGTGAAGAATGGGAATACCAGCGTCCGGGCGTGTACTCAGTCGATCCAAAACATGCCTAGCGGCGCGACGACTATGTATGGACAGTACCCTCCCGCCGACATCGGAGCATGAAGAAAGAATGTGGTCGAACACGCGCAGCTGTTCGTTCCATGAGTGACGAAATTCGGGTGCACCGTCCAAGCCTACTTCACCGACGTAGCGGGCGCGTGGAAGGAACTCATCAAACTGGCTGAGTTCCCCTAAGCGCTGATGAGCAAGCTGCGGATGAAGTCCCAGCGCGGTACGTATGTGGCCGCGCTCCAGGGAGCGCGTGCCAGGCCAGGCGCTTGGTGTAGTCGTTACCGACAGAACGTATAGCCCCTCCCGCTCGCAACGTGACGCGATCTCGGTCGGCTTGGGGTAGAGATCAAGATGGCAGTGAAAATCGATCACTTGACGCCAGCCGAGATCAGAAAGCGTTCGAGTTCGGCTATGCCGCGCTTTAAAAGCTCCTTATAGGGTGCCGTATCGCCCATTAGAACCGAGTTGAGATTGGGTCTCGCCAAGGAATCGATGCCCTCCGAGCCGACTTGCGCTATCGCCATCGCTGCGCAGCGTACGTCATCAAAACGCGCGTGTTTCTCGTCGTCCTTTGCCAGGTTTGCATAGACATAGCCGGTCTTATCCTTCTTGCCCCAAGCATGGAACGCCGAACGACGGATCAAGCATGGAAGGCAGCGCCCGCAGTGTTCGTAGCCGTTGCGGGCGTATCGTCCGCAACTGGTCGTGTGTGCAGCATGCTTGATTAGGAGCGGCTGATCTTTGCAGGACGACAGCATTTCGCCTTTGGTCTTGAACTGGTAAGGATTCCGGATCTTCACTCTGAGCCCGGCGGCATCGAGCAGCGCTTGGACTTTGGCCAGGAATATCGGATGCGTCGTTCGTGTACTCAGGCTTCCAAGCCGAGAACCAGTTAGGGGCGGATTGATTGATATAAAGCCGTTCTCGCAGACATAGAGCTCCACATCCTTACCGTTCCTGTAGCGCTTCAGAGCCGTCGCGGCGATAACGCCGTAGGCCAGGAATATCAGGGATCGCGAACGCTGCGAGCGTTCGTTCTCGCCTGGACACGAAACATTATGATTTAGCTGCAAATGGCTCAGCCCACCGTCAATCTTTGAGGCTAACGAGGCTTGAAGCCGTTTGTCGCCCATGGCGACTTGGCTAACAACGTAAGGCCGGTTCTTCGCAGCCACAAGATCGACAACCCCAACGAAACTATCCAGACCTCCGGAGAGAAGCGCGACGCATTTCTCTGGGGGGTTCACCTCGTCCTTCGGCGGAGTCGGCAACAGCCCGTTGCCAACGAATTCAACGCTCCAAATATCTGTTGTAAGAAAGCGCAACTGGTCTTGGACGAGAGATGCTTGCGAGTTCCAGAACGCCGCATCGCTCACAGCGACCTTGAGGTCGATCTGTCGGGTCCAGCCATCCGGGCTTTCGTCGCGCCTGACGGCTGTATCGGCAGCAATGACCGAGAGAGCGAGCGACAATAGATCCCACGCGCGCGCAGCGGGCACGATCTTGGCGCGTCGAATCTGCGTAAGCATCGATGCACCGATTGAGCCTTGGGAGCTTTTCTCGGCGAAGCCGTACAGAATCACGCGAAGTTCGCGTTTTGAGATCGCGCCGACCTTCGTGTCGGATGGGCCGCAGACGACTTTCATGATAGGTAGTCCTGAAACACATCCAGTGCTTCAATGAGCGACTCGTGCGCGATAGCCGCGACCTTGCGTGCTCCTAGGTTTGTGCCGCCAGCAGTGTGCTTCCGAAATGCAGCCGCGATCGTTTGCGTGATGTAATCTCTTACTTCCTTTAATCGGGCAACGCCGGACAGAGCCGACGGTGCCTTTTCCTGAATCGTTTTGCCGACATCGAGTCTGAACCTATTAAACACATCGCAAGCGATGTAGCGTTCCACCGCGTAAAGTCGCTGCTCCTCGGACAGGTCAAGGAGGTCTGCATCGGGATACTGATCAAGTAACTCCGACAGTGCCTTGCTGATTGCTTCTCTGCTGGCCTCGCCATCCTGTGTCCCATCAACGGGTCGCACCGCCTCGACGATTGCGTCCATGACCTCATCGGCCGATCGCCCTGCCAGCAGCGCCGGATCCAGCGGGCTGCCGACTGTGGGTGCCTGACCGGCCGCCATGGCCGACAAGGCTCCGAAAAGCGTGCCGGCCGTTCGAGCGGTGCCGCTGAGGCGGCGCGCGCCGGTTCTGCTACCGCCCAGTCCCTTACCAGCGTAGTGACCAACTCCCCGGCGCATGTCTTCGCCAGAGCCGGTGCGCGCGAAGCTGCCCAGGCTTGTTCTTGCAGGGCCGAAACGTCCTGCCGGGGCGACCGGAACAGGTGTGGACTGGCTAGGCGGAATGGCGTTGGTCGGTTCCGCGTCGTTCTCACCATTGTCCCCACCGTCGCCACCGGTATCGGGCGGTAACGGGTCCGGAGCCCATGGTGGAACCATAGGGACGTTGGAGGGCGATCCTTTGCTGGACGATGACGTACCCACTATTTCGTCTGTCTCGAAATTGCCGCCTTGACCGGTGGTGCGATCTGAGCCGAGTTCCTCCACGCGTCAAAAGGGATCGATGACCACGGCTGGTCACCAATCTTTGGCACAATGCTGGGTTTGATCTGCGTGGGCGGGCGTTCGGCGAGAAATGCACCGACACGCGGTCCCTGAGATGGGTCGGCGCTTGCCAAAGTGATGCATGCGTCCAATATTGGCGGCGCTCCCCACTCCTGCTCCTGACGGGCTCGTTCAAGGAGACGATCCATAATGATCGCCGTCTCAGTGCGGGGCAGGGATACTAGGCGTTCCTTGAGGCTGGAAGCCATATCCGGGTGCTCGAGTGTGGCGGCCAGCAGCTCCGCACCCTCTGACGACAACCGATCTTCAGGGGTAACTAGGGGCGCATGCTCGCGGCTGACGTAGAGGACGCCACGTAGGTCCATAGCCGCAAGTTGCGGAGGGATTGTCAGCCATTCGCGGGTAAAGGGATCGTCCCACGGCGGGTCTAATTCCACTTTATCACCCGCTACCGCGGCCTCTTCCCACTTCTTGAGGAAGTGGGGCTTGCCGTTGGCGTCCTGGTTCACGCTTGCAGTCAAAACATCGTAGGCCTTCGGGTTTCCGCAGCGCTCGAACAGCAGCATCTTCGCCAGCGCTGCTTCGTCAACGCCAACGCCTTGGGCGTGAGAGATCGCCATGCGGATCGACAATGCGTTGAGAAAACGCTTCACTAGGCGTGGGTTACCGGCAATCTGCGATGCCTGCGTCATAAGCGGCGCAAGTCTGTCCGCAGTGTCGAACCTGTGGATTAGATCGGGCGGCAATCCGGAACGAATGGTTTGCATGAACGCCTTGTCGACGCGTTTGCCTCGCCAGCTTTGTGCGAGCTGTTGGCAGACCTTCTCCCTAAAGTCTTCCCGCACGCTGGCGTCCATGCCACTGTTCTCCACGAAGAGCAGCATCATGTAAGCGCGCACTTCCTGAGTTCCAAGCGGCGGCACACGGATGGGTATCTGAATCAGCTTATCGAAATAGTTGATGACTAGGTCTTCGTCAACACCGCCGAAGTGTTGGCGGACGGCGTGTTTGATCATGGCGTCATCGGCAGCGATTACAAAGGCTGTGTTTTCCAGGAATAGGAACAGGCGGATTGCTTCCAACGTAGAAATCGTAGTGGGCGGAAGGCAGCGGTCGAGGTCATCGATTAGAACGACGAGGGTAATCCCCATTTCCTGGAGTGCCTCCTTGAAGCACTCGCGTATCGCGTGGATTTCTTTGGGCGGGGAGAGTTCTGGTTTCGGCTTAAGGAGTCCCTGTGTTTCTTTTGCAACGTCGGTAGCCACCTTCCCACCTTTCTCGATGTCCTCCACATCAATGCCTGAGGCAAGGCTTTTACCGAGACCAACGACATCGCCAATCATGCCGATAGGAGGTAAACCGAGCGACAATGCCAGGGCAGATCCCGCAGACAACTTCGCGGCTCGAAGCCAGTTCACCCGGCGCAGGAGCTCTTTTGCCTTCTCTGTGCCAGTCTTTCGTGCATCCGCTTCGTCGTTGAGCTTGGTTGCGATTTCTTCCAACAATGCAGCACGAGCATCGTCGTATCCCTGATACAGCCAAGCATTAAATTCAACGAAGACAAACTTCTTCGGAGTGGCGGTATCGCCCTTGGCGACAGCGCTCCTTACCAGCTTGATCATCGAAGACTTCCCGGCGCCCCACGAACCGGAAATTCCTATGGATGTGGGCCGGCCGTCAGCTTGGCGGATGATCTCGGCGACGGTATCAGCAACGCCTGAGAAATTGAGGAAGTCTCGTTCCGTTTCGTTGTCCGGCCACACAGCCGTGGTCTCCCCGTTTCCTATAGCTGTCGAAGTGGAACTTGAAGTAGTAATAACGGGCCCGGCAGATGTCAATCAATTTGCGGCATCGTGGAGGAAAAAGGAGCCGCTTCTGCAGAGTATCCGCGAGGGAGTCGACCGTGTCTTAGTAAACCCGGGTTTCTCTGGTCGTCGAAGCTTCGATCGACGCGAGATGGCCGGCTGCCGTCGCAAGTAGGCGTATTAAGACTCCACAGTGGCCGCTTGATGGGAACTAGCGCCAATCATTTCCCGAGGTAAACCGAAGTAATGGCTTCGCGTTCGTGCCCAAGCTCACGACTGATTGCAAGACGGGCGTTTCCATCAATTACCCGTTGCTCGCCACTCAACTCGCGTGAGGTAAGGCCGCCCGCCGCCGGCGCTCTCCACCCCGTGAGCTCTTGGTATCGAGTCTGGGCATACCGATGCCGCAAGCCATGTAGCTTAGAGAGCCCCGCGTTCGCGGTGTGTCGTTCGTACACGCGGAGCTGGTGTCGGTAGTTCCGTGCGCTCGGAATCAACGAGCCGTGGCCGGCCAATTGATGGGCTCGACGAAGCACATCACGTTGTGCGTCATTGCGGATCGGTACGACCCGCGCCCGGCCGCC
Organism: Gammaproteobacteria bacterium UBA7803; assembly: GCA_002480525.1. GTDB lineage: Bacteria > Pseudomonadota > Gammaproteobacteria > Pseudomonadales > Azotimanducaceae > UBA7803. The sequence goes on from DLCH01000078.1 coordinate 14,223, forward strand.
CTTGGTCCAGCTCGCCTTGAGCAGCAGGTGATCGCCCTGGTTGGCATAGCTCGGCATGAACTTGATGGCTTCCTCACGCCGCAGTCCGAACGCTGCCTGGAGCTCGAGGCTCATCCGGACGTGGGGATCCCGGACCTGCTCCAACGCCGTCTCATCCAGAGACGTCGCTTTGGAGACATTGGTCACGAAGACCCGGGATGGCACGCCGTAATGGTCGTTGTGGCGCGCCACCACGTTCTGGCGTTGAACTTTCTGTGCCCACCACCGCAGGGCGCTCAGCCGGTTCTTCAGGGTACCGGCGGACAATTCTTCGGCCCGCCAGCGGCGAACCAGGGCCTCCACGTGCTTCGGCTTCAGCGAATGGGCCTGCATCCCGCGATAGCCGAGATCGTGGAGCTGGTTGGCGATCAGCGTCAGGACCCGCTCCCGGGTCGCCTGGGTTCGGTAGCCGCCGTCGCGGTTGTTGCGGCAGAGCTGTTTGAGCTGGTAGTTCAGGTCTCTCATGGTGTCGCTGACTCTGGTTAGCGTTTCTGACCCACTGGATGGCCGTGGCCGATCCAGCTCTGCTCACGCAGCGACGGGGCACGGGACACTACGCCCGGTTCGTACCTGAAAAGGCCTGGCTGCAGGCCACGCCGGTGATCTCGGTAGAGCATCGATCCGGCGAACACCAGCCGGCCCGTATCGGGCCGGTATCGATCGTGGAGTACCTCCTGTGTCGAGAGGGCGACCCGCAGGGTCGCGGGGTTGAAGTAGAGCTCGATTCGCCACAGAGCGGTCGAGCCGGTTGGAATCGGGAACGAAGTCCCCGAATTCGGCCGCAGGGCCGATGGGTTGGAAGATGGACCGGGCGTCGCTCTGACGAGCGACGTGGCGTTTCTCACGGTCCGAACGCCTGGCCACATTAACCGCCGTGGCGGGCGGATAAACGGTGTATGGGTGGCAGTGTAGGAACGCGTCACTCGCCGGTCACCGGAGAATACATCCTGAACCCCGCGCGGTTTCTCGGGTTGGCGCCCGCGTCACTACCCGCTGCGCCGGTAGTGACGCGGGCAGCTCCACCCAACGTAGTCAGTCCGGTCAGTGATTACCCGGGTAATCACTCGCGAGTTGTACTATTGCGTATCGACTCGGATGAATCACCCGTCCGTGGCCGTGATGATCCGGGCTACCTCTACCGCCGGGTAGTAGACGCGCCGGCCGATCTTCCGTCCGCAGGATTTGAGCGCTCGCGTTCTGGCATCGCTTGGCATGCACAGACTGTAGCGAAGGCCGCCGGTCGTACGACCAAGCAGTTCGGCCAGCTGTGTCTGAGTCAGGAGCGGCCCGAAGCGCTCGGTGAGTTGGTTGGCGAGTTCATCCGTAGACCACGTGGCTTTGTCTTTCATGGGTTCACTTTGGCTGTCCCGCTAGGTGGAGACCAGGGAAACCCGTCTCTACCCGTGCCGGCCATGGTTAACCCAACCGAGCCTGCGGGTACTTCTGTTGCCCCGATCGGATCTAACGCATGCCAACCTGGTCGAGGCGCCGAACCAGATCCTCAGCGCGCAGATGGGTGTAGCGACGCAGCATCTGCATGGATTTGTGGCCGGAGATGGCGGCGACCTCCTGGTCGCCGAGACCGGCCTCCACGAGCCGGGAGACGGCTTCGTGCCTCAGGTCGTGGAAGCGCAGGTTCTTGATGCCAATGGCTGCGAGCGTCCGGTGCCATTGGGGCCGGAACTCGTACGGCCGTCGAACCCCATCACGTCCAGGCTCGCCGAAGAACACGAGATCCGTGTCGAAAGGTCGCACGGGATTGGCAAGGGCCGTGCGCAGCACGGCGACGGCGGCGTTGGACAGCGGCACCGCGCGGGCTGATCCGTTCTTGGTTTCCGTCAGGGTGACTAGTCGCTTCTCTAGGCTCACCTGGCTGCGCTGCAGGCTGCGGATCTCACCGGCGCGCATACCGGTATGGAGCGCCAGCCGCACAATCTGTCCAAGCATCGGATTGGAGTGTCTGTCGCATGCGCGCAATAGCCTCCGTTCTTCGTCCTTGGAAAGACGGCGGTCGCGGCCGCGATGCGGAGCGGGTTTGCGAATGTTGGTGACCGGGTTGTAGATGAGCCCGGTGCGCCATTCCTTGATGGCTACCGTGTAAAGATGTGAGAGGAGGGCGAGCTCGAGGCGTACGGTGCTGGCCGAGAGACCCTCTGCCAGCCGCTCGTCCCGATAGCCCGCCACGATGTCCGGAGTAATTGCCGCCAGGCTGTAATCACCAAGTTTGGCCTTGAGGTTGGCACTCGCCGGTTTCTCCCGTCGCGCGGTGGATGGCCGCTTCGTGGCGCACACCTCCGTCTCGTAGCGGTCTAGGGCTTTCTTCAGCAACAGGCGCTCCGACGCAGCACGGTCGATGTATACGCCGCGCACCATTTCGTCTTCGGTGCGTCGCGCCCAGTCGGTGGCGTCGCGTTTGGTACGGAAGGTTTTGATCACCGCCGGCCAGCCGCGCTTGCGGATCACAGCTTTCCAGGTCGCGGACGGTGTCTTACGGATGGTGGCCACGAGGTCTTCGGAGCACAGGTGTTCCGAAAATGTACCGCGTGACACGCGGACTGAAAGCGAGAAATCCGCAAGGTACTGATTTGCTTGGTGGCCAGGGGCAGAATCGAACTGCCGACACGCGGATTTTCAGTCCGCTGCTCTACCAACTGAGCTACCTGGCCCCGAGGAAGCGGCGTATTTAATCCGCTGAGGGCGCAGATTTCAACTTTCGTGGGCCCGGGGGCGGGCGTAGTCGCGGCGGGCGGCGGGTCGCGGCCGGGAGGCCGCTCCTACAGGGGGTGTGGGGGTGGAATTGTGGCGCGGTGCTTGCAGTCCAACGACATGTCCCGGGCAATGGCCGTCCGGGCGCCGTGGTAGGCTAATCGGCCGCCTGCGGGCGGCCTGAGATCGCGCAGCATAGGATCGATTTTGAGCAAGCGTTCGGCCCGCGCCATCCGCGCGGCGCTGGTCTGGTGGGGGTTCGCCGTCGCGGCGCCAGCGGCCGCGGATCTGACCATTCGCGGCGTCGACGACGACACAGAGACCGTCCTCGAGGCGTTCGTCACCATCGACGAGCTGCCCTGTGACGCGCCGCGCTGGTGGGTCGAGCGCCGGCACCGCCAGGCGCCGGGGGAGATCCGCCGGGGCATGGAGACGCTCGGCTACTACCGCTCCGAGCAGAGCGGCGAGCTGTCCTGGGAGGATGACTGCTGGCAGGCCAGCTACCGGGTCACGCCGGGGGACCCGGTCCGCATCCAGGGCTTCGATCTGGTCGTGGAGGGCGCGCTGGCGGACGAGGCGCGGCTGCAGAGCGTTCTGAGCAGTCTCGACATCGGCCCCGAGGAGCACTTCAGCCACGGCGCCTACGAGAACGCCAAGGGCGACCTGCTGGAGAGTGCCCAGAGCCTGGGATACTTCGACGCCTCGTTCACCCGCCACAAGGTGACCGTGGACCCGGAGCGCAACGTCGCCGACGTCGAGCTCACCCTGGAAGGCGGCGAGCGCTACCGCATCGGCGAGGTCCGGCTGGAGCAGAGCGCCCTGCGGGAAGGCCTGTTCCGGCGCTTCCTGCGCTTCGACACCGGCGAGCCCTATGACGCCCGTGTGCTCACCCGGACCTACCAGGACCTGATCGAGAGCGACTACTTCGACCGCGTGCTGGTGGCGCCGGAGCTCGACGAGCGCACCGAGGGCGAGGTGCCGGTGCAGGTCACCGCCGTCGCCCAGACCCGGCGCAGCGCCCTGGTCGGCGCCGGCTACGCGACGGACACGGGTCCCCGGGCGCGCTTCGATCTGCGCTACCGGCGGGTCAACGACCGGGGGCACCGGGCCAGCTTTTCCAGCCTGGTCTCCGAGGTGAACGGCGAGGTCGGCGCCGAGTACCGCATACCCTATGGCGATCCCACCCACGAGTGGCTGTTCGTCAAGGGCGACATCATCTACGAGGATACGGACACCGCCCGCAGCCTGGAGCGCGGCGTCACCGTCGGCCGCACCCATCGGCGCGGGGAAGCCTGGGCCGAGACCAATTACGTCGAGTACACGGTCGAGGACTTTGACGTCGGCGACCAGGAAGGCACGTCCCAGCTCATGCTGATCGGCACGAGCTGGGCCCGTTCCACCAGCATCGACGTCGCCCGTCCGACCAGCGGCTACTCCCTCGGCCTCGACGTGCGGGGCGCCGCGCGCTCGCTGCTGTCGGACAACGACCTGCTGCAGGCCATCGTCCGGGCCCGGCAGATCGTGCCGCTCGGCGAGCGGTTCCGGCTGCTCGGCCGGGTGCAGGCAGGCTGGACGTGGCAGGACGAGTTCGAGAACCTGCCGCCGTCGGTGCGGTTCTTCGCCGGCGGCGACAACAGCGTGCGCGGCTACGGCTACGAGCAGCTCGGCCCGGAGGAGGACGGCGAGGTGGTGGGCGGCAAGCGGCTCGTCACCGGCTCGCTGGAGATCGACGCGCTGATCCGGCCGAACTGGTCCGTGGCCGCCTTCGTCGACACCGGCTCTGCCTACAACTCGAGCCCCGACTTCAGCACCGGCGTCGGGCTGGGGCTGCGCTGGTACTCACCGCTGGGGCCGCTGCGCTTCGACATCGCGCACCCGCTCGACGATCCTGGCCGCAGCGTGCGGTTCCACATCAGCCTGGGCCCCGATCTGTGAAGCGCGCCCTGGTGATCCTGCTGGGCGCCGTGCTGGTGGCGCTGTTCCTGGTGGGCATGACGCTGGCGTTTCTCGCCGCCACGGACCGCGGCACGCGGCTGCTCGCCGACCAGGCGGAACGGCTGCTGCCCCTCGAGCTCGACGACGTGTCCGGGGCGCTGCTCGGCGAGGTGCGGGTCGGCGCGCTGCGCTACCGGCTGGAAGACCGGACCCTGACGATCGAGGATCTCGCGCTCCAGGTGCAGGCCTGGCCGCTGCTGTTCGAGAACCTGCTGATCGTGGATTCGGCCACCGCGGCCTCCGTGGCGCTGGACGCCGGCACCGCCCCAGGGGACGGCGGACCGACGCCGCCGCTCGAGCTGCCGTTCATGCCCCTCGGCATCGACCTCCGTCATCTGCACGTCGGCCGCCTGGCCATCGAGCCGGTGTTTCCCATGGCCGTGACCGCCGCCGCGGCCTGGCGCGGCAACGGCGTCGAGGTGCGGACCCTGGAGATCGACTCGGCGGTGATCGATCTCAGCGTCACCGGCCGGCTCGGCAGTGGCCCCGACCCTCGGCTGGCCGCCGACGTCGAGTGGTCCGTGCCCGATTCGAGCTGGTCCGGCTCCGGCCGGGTGGACGGCCGGGTGTCGAGGTTCGATCTGCGGCACACCCTGCGCGGGCCGGTGGCCGGCACCGCGGCCGGCACCGGCAGCCTGAGCGATCTGGCCGAACCCGCGGTGGACGTCGGTGTCGAGCTCGACGACCTGGTGTTCGGCGAGGTCGCCGTGCGCGGCGTCGACGGCCGGCTCCAGGGCACCCTCGCCAACCTGCGGGCCGACGCCACCGCGCAGGTCGCCGTGCCCCGGCTGGCGCCGTTCGAGGCGTCGGTGTCGGCCTACGGTCCGGTGACCGGGCCGCTCACGCTGGGCAGCATCGTCGCCCGGGCCGCCGGCGGCACCCAGCAGGCCCAGGGCAGCGTCGCCTGGGCCGACGGCGTGCAGGTGAGTCTCGGCGGCTATCTGCGGGAGATCGACCTCGCCGCCCTGCGCGAGGAGCTGTCGGGCCGGGCGGACGCGTCGTTCCAGTTTCTCTACCGGGACGAGCGCGTCAGCCTCGAGCTCGCCGACCTGGCCGGCACCCTGGCAGGCCGGCCGATCGGCGGCGCGCTGGCGCTCGACCAGGTCGATTCCGGCTGGCGGCTGGATCCGGTGCGGCTCACCGTCGGGGCCAACAGTCTGAACGGACGCGCCGAGATCGCCGGCGGGCGCGTCTCCGTGGAAGCCGACGTCGACGGCCCCGAACTCGGCGCCCTGGCGCTCGGCGTGACGGGTGACCTGACGGGCCGGGTGGTGCTGGACGGCGCCTGGCCGGCGCTCGACGGCCGCGTGTCCCTGTCCAGCGCCGAGCTCGGCGGGTTCGGCGCCAGCGTGTCCGGCGGCCGGCTGCAGGCGAGCCTGGTGGGCGGCAGGATAGACGGCACCCTGTCGGCGGATCGGGCCGGCAGCGAGGCGCTGCAGATCGACGCTCCGGCCCTGGCCGTCAGCGGCCCCGTGGAGCACTTCGACTGGCAGTTCCGCTGGGCTTCGGGGGACGCCGCCGGCGGGCTGGACCTGCGGACTGCCGACCGCGCGCTGCGGGTCGATCGACTGCAGTTCGCCGCCCTCGACCGCGACTGGGCGCTGCAGGCGCCGGTGGTGCTGCGCCAGTCGCCGGACCGTCTGGCCGTCGAGGACGTGTGTATCGGCGCCGTCGACGCCGCGCTCGAGGCCTCTGCCTGCGTCGCGGCGCTCACGCTCAGCGGCGAACGTCTCGAGACCCGCGGCGAGCTGGTGCGCGCGCCGGTGGCGCTGCTGACGCCCTGGCTGCCGGTGCAGCTCGCCGACACGGGCTACCTCGAAGGCCGCTGGGATCTCGCCGGCAGGCTTGCCGAACTGCGCGGCGAGGTGGCGCTGTCGGCCCGCGAGCTGGCGTTCGTGCCGGCCACCGAGGAGGAAGCGGTGGCGCTGCCGGATCTGGAGGCCTCGGGGCGTGTCGAGGACGGAGGCCTCGACGTGCGGCTCGCGGCCAGCGATCCGGCGTTCAACGTGGTCGGCGACCTGGCCCTCGCGCCGCTGGCCAGGGACGGTGCGCTGACCGGCGCGATCGAGGTCGCGATCGACGATCTGGCGCCCGCGCGGGTGTTCGACCAGCGCATCGAGACCCTGGAGGGGCGGGTCGACGGTTCGCTGTCCATCGCCGGCACGCCGGCCGAGCCCCGGGTGACCGGGCGGTTCGAGCTGGCCGACGGGTCCGTGCGGCTGAACGATCCGGACACGCGGCTGCAGGACCTTGCCGCCAGCCTGGAGATCGACGACTCGGGCCGGTTCCAGCTCACCGGCTCCGGCCGCCAGAAGAACGGCGACGTCCGGCTGGACGCGTCCGGGTCGGGCCTGTTCGACGGCGCGCTGCAGGCGGAGGCGACGCTGCGGGGCGAGGGTCTGCAGGCCCGCCACCCGGACTGGGAGCTGACCGTGAGCCCCGATCTGACCCTCAGGGTGGCCGACGGCCGGGCGCGGCTGCGGGGCCGCGTCGACGTGCCCGCTGCGGAGGTGCGCCTGAACACGCTGCCGCAGTCGGTGCCCAGCCCCTCCGACGACGTGGTGGTGGTGGGCCGGGAGTCCGCCAACGGCAACGGCGGCAACGCCCTGCGCGTCGACGTGGAGGTGGTGCTCGGCGACGACGTGTCGCTCAAGGCCTACGGTTTCAGCGCCGAGCTGGAGGGCTCGCTGCGGGCGCGCCTCGACGCCCAGGGCCGGACCAGCCTGCGGGGCACCCTGGACGTCACCGGCGGCGTGCTGTCGGCCCAGGGTCAGCTCCTCACCATCGAGTCCGGCACCGTGGTCTACAACGGCCCGGTCGGCCGGCCCTACATCGACCTGCGCGCGGTGCGGGTGATCGACGACGTCACGCCGTCCGTCACCGTCGGCCTGCACATCCGCGGCGACGCCGACAATCTCACGTCCAGCGTGTTCTCCGAGCCGCCCATGTCGGAAACCCGGGCGCTCGGCTTCCTGGTACTCGGGCGGGACATCACCCGGGACAGCGAGGACACCGACGGCAGCCAGCTCATGGCCGCCGCCATCAACCTCGGGCTGTCGCGGTCCAAGGGGCTGACCTCGGAGCTGATGCGCATGACCGGCCTCGACGAGCTGTCCGCCAGCGCCGAGTCCCAGGACAGCTTCGCCATCGTCGCCGGCAAACGCATCTCCGACGACCTGTACGTGCGCTACACCTACAACACCCTGTCCGCCGTGGGCGTGTTCCTGGTGCGCTACGAGCTGACGAAGCGCTGGCTGCTGGAGGCGGAATCCGGCGAGCAGTCGTCCATGGACCTGCTGTACAGCTTCGAGAAATGAGCGGCCGGCGCCGCTGGAAAACAGAATTCGTATTCTGATATAAGGCGGTATGACCACCGCCGATCAGCGCCTCAGCCCGCCCCGCCAGGCACGCAGCCGGGACACCCTGGAGCGGTTCGCCGGGGCCGCGGTCACGCTGCTGGCGAGCGAGTCCTGGGATCGCATTGCGGTGGCGCGCCTGGCGCGGGAGGCCCGGTCTTCCGTCGGCGCCTTCTACGCGCGCTTCGCCGACAAGGACGCGCTGCTGGACCATCTCGACGAGCGCTACGCCCGCGAGCTGACGTCGCTGCTGCAGCGCCGGCGCCGCCGGCTGGAACGCTCTCCCCAGGCCGTCCGGACGGAAGTCACCGCGCTGATCCGCAGCCTGGTGCGGCTGTCCCGCCGCTACCGCGGTGTGCTGGCGGCGGTGCTGGCCGCGGCGCGGCAGCGCGACCAGCCGCAGCATCGGCGCCGGACCGAAATGATGAACGCCGAGCTCGAGCCGCTGGCCCGCGTGATCGCCGCCGCGCTGCCCCGGGCCACGCCGCAGGACGTGCGGATCGCCATGGCCTTCACCTTCAGCGCCCTGCGGGACCAGGTGCTGTTCCCGGACTCCGTGCCCGCCGCACCGGCGCCGCTGTCCGATTCGGCCCTGACCCGGGCGCTGGTTCGCAGCTTCTTCGGCTATCTGGAAGGCGGCCGCTGACATGGGCCGCCGGCTGCGCAGGGCCATTCCGCTGCTGCTGCTCGCGGCGGCGGGGACGGGCCAGGCCGGCGTCCTCGAGGTACTCGACCGGGAAGTGCCCGCGCTGCTGGAGACCCTCGACGTGCCCGGCGCGGCGCTGGTGGTGGTGCGGGGCCGGGAGGTGGTCGCCCTGCGCGGCTACGGCACCGTGGATCCCCGGGCGGGCACGCCGGTGGACCCGGCGCGGCACGTGTTCCGCATCGGCTCCGTGTCCAAGCCGTTGACCGCGACGACCGTGCTGCGGGTCGCCGGCGCCCACGGCCTGGGCCTGCACGACGATCTGCGGGACCTGCTCGCGCCGTTGCCCGTGCGACCGGCGCCGGCCGAGCCGTTGACCCTGCATCATCTGCTCACCCAGGGCGCGGGCTTCAACGAGCGGCTGTTCGGCCAGCACGTGACCCGGGCCGGAGATCTGCGTTCGCTGGACGAATACCTGCGGCGGCATCTGCCGCCGCGCTTCATCGAGCCGGGCGCCGTGATCGCGTACAACGACCATCACACCGTGCTGGCGGGCTGGGTGGCCGAACGGCTGGCCGGGGCGCGCTTCGAGGCGCTCGCCGAGCAGGAACTGCTCGGTCCGCTGGGCATGGCGGCGACGACGTTCCGCCAGACGGACCTGCCGCCGGTGGTGGCGGACGGCATGACCCGGTCCTGGCGTCGCAGCGGCGACGGCTGGCGGCCCTACCCGCGGGACTTCGTCATCACCACCCCGGCGGCCGGCGCCTGGTCCTCGGCCGCCGACATGGCGAAGTACCTCGCCGCGCTGCTCGACTGTCGCGGCCCGCTGCCGGAGCCCGCGCTGTGCGCCGTCCAGCTCGCCCGCCAGGCCGGCAACCATCCGCGCCTGCCCGGGCGCGCCTACGGATTCGCCGAGGCGCGCCACGGCGGTTTCCGCGTGCTGTTCAAGGACGGCCAGGCGAGCGGCTTCAACGCCCGGCTGCTGCTGGTTCCGGAACTCGGCCTGGGGGTGTTCGTGGTCCACAACCGCAACATTCTCGGTGCGTTCGGCGGGTTCGAGCCGGCGGCCCGCTTCAACCGCTCGGTGACCGGGCTGGTGCTGGATGCGCTGGTGCCGGACGCCGGCGCGGCCCCGACCCCGCCCCCTGAACCGATCGCCGGGGCGGCCGAGCGGGCGCGCCGCTATGCCGGGGACTACCGCAACGTGGTCGCCGCGCGCCACACCTGGGAGCGCCTGATCGGCATGTTCGACGACCTGCGGGTCCGCGCCACGCCCCGGGGCGTCGACCCGGGCTGGGGCGAGTACGTCGAGATCGAACCCGGGCTGCTGCAATGGCACGAAGGCGGCGAGTCGGTGATCGCCTTCGACGGCGGCGCTGGCCGGGCGCCGGCGCACGTATTCATCGGCGGCGGCGCCTACGAGCGCGTGCCCTGGTACACGGCGTCCTGGTTCACCCCCTGGTACGTGCTGGCGACGGCGGCGTGGCTGGCGGGCTGGCTGGCGCTGGTGTGGCGAGGGCGGCCGGCGGGCGGGCGCTGGCTGACCGCGCTGCCCGCCCTCTGCCTGCTGGGATTTCTGCTCGGGCTGGGCGCGCTGCTGGCCGGCGTGGACGTGCAGTCCCTGTTTCACGGCCCGCCGCCGGCGCTGCTCGTGCTGCTGGCTTTGCCCCTGGTCGCGGCCGCGGCGCTGGCCGTCCGCTGCGTCGCGCTGGCGATGGGCTGGCCGCGCCTGGCCTGGCGCGGGCGGCTGGCGGCGCTGCTCGATCTGGCGGTGGTCGTCGCGTTCCTGGCCTGGCTGAACTACTGGCAGCTTCTGGGCTACCGGCTGGGCTGACGGCTCAGGACGCCGGGCGGTCGGGGTCCTCGGGCGGCTCCACGTCCTCCGCCGTGTCGGCGTCGGGGTCCGTTCCGTCGGTCTCCTCGCGGCCGTTCTCCATCAGCGTGTCCAGCGGGTAGTCGGTGCTGGCGCGCAGCCCCGCCACGGTGGAGAGGTTGCGCAGGGTGCGCCGGGCGCCGGCGCGCAGGTGCTCGAACACCACGCTCTCGTGGACCTCGCCTTCCTCCTGGACCAGCGTCAGCCGGTGCAGCGCGTACAGGCCGATGGCGGTCGCGAAGAAGAAAAAGAAGTCCCAGTGGGTGAAGTCCAGGGCGCTGAATTCGGTGGCGCGCTGCTCGCTGTGCCAGCGCAGGATCAGCGACAGCTCCTTGGAGGCGAACAGATCGGCGGTGAGCCCGCCCACCATGGCGGCCGTGCCGGCGGCGGTGGCGTTCACCATCGAGCTGGTGGCGAGGAAACCGGTGGCGTTGCCCTTGGGCGCGAGCTTCAGCGAGATGTTGCCGGAGGCCAGGCTGACGCCGGCGTTGGCGAGCCCCGTGGCCAGATGGATGGCGATCAGCAGCGGATAGGTCAGCACGTGCATGTCCGGCATCGTGGTGAAGGTCCACAGAAAGATGCAGGCGATGAACAGCGGCGCGCACACCCGCAGCACGGCCTTGTTGCTGAAGCGGTCGGCCACGTCGCCCCAGTGGCTGACCGTGAAGTAGGCGGCCATCTGGGACAGGGTGGCCAGGCCGATCACCACGATCAGGTCGAGGTTCATGGTGCGCAGCATGTGCACGGTGAAGAACGGCGCCGCCAGGTTCACGGCGAAGTTCCAGCTTCCGTGGAACACCATCAGGCGCCGGAAATTGCGGTGCCGGAACGGCTCCCGCAGCCGGGAGATCAGGTCCGGCGGACGTTCGTGGGGGCGGCCCGGCACGTCGGCGATGCGCCGCGAGGTGACCACCGCGTACATGCCGCCGAAGAACGCCAGCGTGTAGACGATGGCGTAGGCGTAGGTGGCCGGCCAGGGGGTGAAGCGCCCCCAGCCGTCGATGAACCCGGCCGCCAGCAGGCTCACCACCATGCCGATGCCGATCATCTTCTTCTGCCGCTCGCCGAACACCCGGCCCATCACCTCGTCGGGCACCAGCTCGCGCATCCAGGTGTTCCAGGCGCAGGACAGGTACGCGCCGGCGACGTAGCGCAGGGTGAAGGCGGCCACCACCACCGCCAGCGCCAGCTCGTTGGACGGGATGAACACGGTGAGCGCGATGACCAGGAACATGGGCCGCGCCACGTAGCCCGACCAGGTGTACACCGCCCGCCGGGAACGCGCGCGGTCGACGGTGAACATGGCCGGAAGCTGGGCGAGCTGGGACAGGTGGGGGATGGCCGCCAGCAGGCCGATCAGGAAGTTGCTCGCCCCGAGCTCGATGGCGAAGGCGGTGAGAATGGCGCCCACCGCCAGGGTTTCCATGATCTGGATGCCGATCCCGTTCTTCTGAATCCACGGGATGCTGCGTTCGAGATCTCCGGCGGGGTCGGTCGCCGCCGCCGGGCGGCTGGAATCGCTCAGGACCGCTGCTCCGGCGGAACGTAGCCTTCGGCCCGGTCGACGTCCTCGTTGTCGAGGAACCGCTCCCGCTGGACGGACAGATACTTGCGCGTGGCCGGGTCGCGAAGGTCGAGATGCTTCTCGTTGATCAGCATGGTCTGCAGGGCCTGCCACTCCTCCCAGGCCCGGCGCGACACGGTCTCGAACAGCTCCTGGCCCTTCGGCCCCGGCATCGGCGGCGCCGGCAGGGCTTCGAGCTCCTGTTGGTATTTCCTGCAGTGCACGGTTCTGGTCATGGAGTCGTCACACGGGTTCGCTGGTCGTCCGCCGCCCGGCGCCGGTGGGGTCGACGGCGGCGAGCAGCTTCACCGCCGGCGCCGACAGCCCGAGGGCGCGGGCGTCCTCTGCGAGGGGATCGTACCAGCATAGATCGTCCCGGTCCGCTACGCCCGGGGCCGCCGCGCTCAACGTCACGAACACCGGCTCGATGTCCAGGTGGAAGTGGGTGAAGGTGTGCCGGAAGACGGCGCCCGGTGCCGCCTCCGCCACGTCCGCCGGCGACAGGCCGAAGCTTCCGCATACCGCTCCGGCGTCGTCGTCGGCGGCGCGCTCCGGCGGCGTCCACAGGCCGCCCCACAGACCCTCCGGCGGCCGGCGCTCCAGCAGGCAGCGGCCGTGGGCGTCGACGATGACGAACATGCGGGCGCTGCGCACCGGCTTGTCGCGGCGCGGCCGGCGGCCGGGAAAGCGCTCGGTTTCGCCGCGGCGGCGGGCCTCGCAGCGCGGCTCGACGGGGCAGGCGTCGCACCGCGGCCGGCGCCGCACGCAGACGGTGGCGCCCAGGTCCATCATCGCCTGGGTGTAGTCGGCGACCCGCTGCGCCGGGGTGTGCGCTTCGGCGTGGGCCCACAGGGCGTTCAGCGTCCGGCTCTCGCCGGGATGCCCGGGCACCGCGTGAAACCGGGCCAGCACGCGCTTCACGTTGCCGTCCAGGATGGCGGCGCGCCGGCCGAAGGCGATGGCGGCCACCGCGGCGGCGGTGGAGCGGCCGACGCCGGGCAGCCGCGCCAGCAGATCGGGATCGTCGGGAAACCGGCCGCCGTGTTCGGCCACCACCATCCTGGCGGCGCGGTGCAGGTTGCGTCCGCGGGCGTAGTAGCCGAGCCCGGTCCAGTGGTGCAGCACCTCGTCGAGATCGGCCGCCGCCAGCGCCGCCACGTCCGGGAAGGCCGCCATGAAACGCTCGTAGTAGGGGATCACCGTCGCCACCTGGGTCTGCTGCAGCATGATCTCCGACACCCACACGCGGTAGGGGTCGATGTCCCGCTGCCAGGGCAGGTCCCTGCGGCCGTGCCGGTCGAACCAGTCGAGCACCCGGCGGTGAAACCAGCGGTCGGTCACGAGTCGTCGGCGCCTTCGCCCGCGGCCCGGCTGAACGCCTCCAGCAGGGAGCGCGCCGCGTCCCGGTACTGCTCCGGCACGTCCTGGTCGATGCGCTGCTCGAGCCGGCGGCGCAGGCCGTCGTCGCCGCCGTCGCGCAGGGCCCGGCCGACGATCTGCGCCGCCGCGTCGGGGTCGACGCCGCAGGCCGGCTCGGCCAGGCTGCCGCGGCAGCGCAGCGGTATCGGCAGGCCGTAGAGCAGCGGGTCGACGTCGAACACCGGCAGGTTCGGGTTCTGGCCGAAGGTCAGCTCGAAGCGCATGTCGAGTTCGTCGGTGAGGGGCTGGTAGGTGCCGGCGCCGTCCACCGACAGGTTGTCCAGGTCCATGTCGAGCGCGTGGCGCGCGCCGTCGATCCGCCAGTCGCCGACGAAGCGCTCGTAGCGCCACAGCTCCGGCCAGGCGCGGATGCGCTGGCCGGCGTCGATCCGGTCCGCCAGGTCGATGAGATCGGCGCGGATCCGCGAGATGTCGATCTCGCCCTGGCCGCCGTCGAAGCGCGTCCGGCCCTGTACGGACGCCGCCAGCGCCTCCGGCGTGTTGCCCGACAGGGTCAGGCGGCCGCCGTAGGCCAGAGGGGCGGCCCAGTGCAGGTCCTGGCCCAGCCAGTCGAGCACGGCTGCGCTGTCGACGCCGTCCAGGGTCGGCTCGACGGTCCAGTGCAGCGGCGCGGTGGCGGCGTCCAGGGTGACCTCGGCCCGGGCCGAGCCGCCGAAGAACGCGGGCGCGTCGATCCTGGCGTCGGCGATGCCGCGACTGCCCTCGCTGGTGACGGTGACGTCGTCGAAACGCCGGCCGTTCCAGCGCAGCCAGTCGAAGCTGCAGCGGCCGTCCCAGTCGTGGGCGCGGACCTGGCCGGCGGGTATCAGCGCGCCGGGGCCGTCCGCCGGGCCCGCGGGCAGCCCGTTGGGTCGTGCGGACAGGTTGCACACGCCCTCGCCGGCCTCGGACTCGATGCGGGTGTCTTCCAGGCGGACGGCGAGGGTGGCGGGGTCGACGTCGATGCGGCCGTTCAGCCGGATCGCCAGCGGTTCGCCGTCTGCGCTGCCGGGCACCCGCAGGGAAGCCGTGAAGGGCGCCGGCTGGCCGGGGGTGAAGTCGCTCAGCGCGGCGTCCACCACGTCGAAGCGCCGGCCGCCCTGCAGCACGGCGACATCCGCCACCCGCAGCGACTGCACGGTCCACTGTTCCGGCGGGTTGAGCAGCTTCAGGGGGTCGAGCCCGATCTCCAGCGCCGCCACCGACCAGGACTGCCCGTCCTGCTCGGCGCTGACGTCGGCGGCGGCAAGGTGCACCGACGGCCACACGGTCCAGGACAGATCGCCGCCGATCCGCACGGGCACGCCGGTCTGGCGGGCGATGAGGGACTCTATCTCGGGCTTGAAGCGGTTGGGATCATGCAGCACGTAGGCCGCGGCGGCGGCGCCGGCCGTGGCCACCACGAGCACCGCAATCAGGGCGAAGCGCACGACACGCATCATGAAGGGACCGTCCTGGTCGGGAGTTCAGGGACGGCAGAGTATCGGAAAACCGAGGTGACTCGAAACTGAACGGCGCTGAGCTGAGCGGCGCTGAGCTGAACGGCGCCGGGACGGTTGCGCCCCGGTGCCGGGTGCGATCAGGTGTGCCTGGGCGCGGACACGGCCCGGCGCAGCAGCCGGCTCGGCGTCCACTCCCGCGGCCACGGCACCGTCAGCGTGGTGCGGCGCTGGCAGCTTCGGACGTGGTCGGCGAGGGCGCGGCCGGCATCCTGCTGAGAGCCGTAGGGGCCGGCAGCCTGGTTGCCGCGGACGTGGAAGTACCACTGCCCGTCGTCGCCCTGGAATATTCTGTTGGTAGCCATGGTCATGCTGGATCGTTGGCGCGGCGGACCTGGTGTGGATACGCTCTGACGCCTCGGCGCTGCGTCCAACGGCCCCCGTCTCCCTGAGTACGATCGCATTGCACCATATCCCGATGATGCGCGGATGAAGCTTTTGTATCGGCAATGTAAGGTGCGGTTCCGAAATCATTCCGGAGGACTCCTATGAGCGTGGAAAGCTGGGATCCGGGCGCCGCAACGGCGCGGCTCGACCGGCAGGCGATCGACGCCCTGCTCGGCGCGGCGGCCCGGCTCGAGCAGGACCGGTTCGGCCTGGATGGGGCCGCCGCCGGCGCTCTCGCCCGGGTGGCCCGCCACGACGGCGCGGCCTGCGACTGGGCCGCCGCGGCCGGGAACCTCGACGACGATGCGCTGCTGGCGCTGGTCCGGCTGTTCACGCTGGCGGAGGGCCGTCTGTCCGGCTGGGAGGCGGGCGATGCGTCGCCGGTGATTCCCCTGGTCCGCGAGCTCAAGCGCCGGGGCGCCTATCCGGCCGAGCTCACGGCGTGGATCAAGGCCAACACGGACAACCGCTTCCTGCCCTACGGCAACCTGATGGATCGGCTTTGACCGGGCGAGCGCGTATACTGCGCGATCTTTTTTCCTGAGGGACGAGACCGATGACCGCGCGCACCGCGAGCGTCAGGCGCGACACCGACGAGACCCGCATCACCCTGGCCATCGACCTCGACGGCACGGGCCGGGCGGATCTCCACACCGGCGTGCCGTTCTTCGACCACATGCTCACCCAGATCGCCCGGCACGGCCTGATCGACATGACCCTGCACGCCGACGGCGACCTCGAGGTGGACGCCCACCACACCGTGGAGGACGTCGGCATCGTGTTCGGCCAGGCGGTGGCCCAGGCCGTGTCCGACAAGCGGGGCATTCAGCGCTACGGTCACGCCTACGTGCCGCTGGACGAGTCCCTGTCCCGGGTGGTGCTGGACTTCTCCGGGCGCCCCGGGCTGTTCTACCGGGTGGACTACGTGCGCCCGCGGATCGGCGATTTCGACGTGGACCTGCTGCGGGAGTTCTTCCAGGGCTTCGTGAACCACGCTCAGGTGACGGCGCACCTGGACAACCTGCGCGGCGAGAACGCCCACCACCAGGCCGAGACCCTGTTCAAGGCGTTCGGCCGGGCGCTGCGCGCGGCGGTCACGGCGGATCCCCGCATGGCGGGCCAGATCCCGTCGACCAAGGGGTCGCTCTGAACCCATGCTGCTGATCCCCGCCATCGATCTGAAGGACGGCCGCTGCGTGCGCCTGAAGCAGGGCCGCATGAGCGACGTCACCGTGTTCTCCGACGACCCGGTCGCCATGGCCCGCCACTGGGCGGACCAGGGTTGCCGGCGGCTGCACCTGGTGGACCTCGACGGGGCCTTCGCCGGCGAGCCGCGCAACCGCGACCTGATCGCCGCCATCACGGCGGCCCTGCCCGAGCTGCCGGTGCAGGTCGGCGGCGGGATCCGCAGCGAGTCGGTCATCGAGGGGTACCTGGACGCCGGCGTGTCCCAGGTGATCGTCGGCACCCGGGCCATCGAGGAGCCGGCGTTTCTCGAGGCGATCGCCGCGGCCTATCCCGGCAAGGTGATTCTCGGGCTGGACGCCCGCGACGGCCGGCTCGCCACCGCCGGCTGGGACGAGACCTCCAGCCGCACGGCGGTGGAGTTCGCCGAGTGGGCGGGGCGGCTGCCCATCGCCGCCATCGTCTACACGGACATCGAGCGCGACGGCATGCTCACCGGCGTCAACGCGGCGGCCACCGTCGCCCTCGCCGAAGCGGCCGGCGTGCCGGTGATCGCCTCCGGCGGAGTCAGCGATCTGGTGGATCTCGAGGCGCTCCGGACCGCCTTCCGCGGCAGCTCCGGGACCCTGCTTGGCGCCATCACTGGCCGAGCGATCTACGCGGGGACTCTGGACTTCCGTGCCGGGCAAGCGTTACTGGATCGCGATCCGTCAGACGCCTGAGGGACGTCACCGCCACGTCCGGCGGCAGCGCCGCCAGCGCTTCCTCCAGATAATCGAGGCTGACGGCGTAGGGATGCGCGATCAGCACCGCGTGGCCGTCCCGCCGGGCGATGGCCAGCGCCCGCTGGAACTCCCGGTGAATGGCGTCGCGGCGCGGCACGTGGTCGAGGAACACGTCCCGCTCGATGGCCGGAATGCGCGCCTCCCGGGCCATGGCGTAGGCCACCGTGGCGGGGGTGGTGCGGCTGTCCAGAAACAGCAGGTCGCGCCCCTTGAGCAGGCCCATGAGCCGGCGCATGGCGGCATGGTCCTGGGTCAGCCTGCTGCCGGTGTGGTTGTTCACCCCGACGATGCCGGGCACCGCCCGCAGCGCCGCATCCATCAGCGATTCGAAGTGCCCGGCCGGCATGTCCACGGTGAGCAGCCCGGGAATCGACGCGCCCCGCGACTGGGGCAGTGCTTCCATGGGCTGGTGGAGGATGATCTCGTGGCCGGTGCGCCGGGCGAGGTCGAGAATGGCCGGCGTCTCCGGCGCGAACGGCAGCACCGCCAGGGTGACCGGCGCGGGAAGGGCCATCACCCGCTCGGCCCGCACCAGGCTGTAGCCGAGGTCGTCGATCACCACGGCCAGGGAGGCTTCACCCGCCTGCGCCGCGTCGGCGCAGCGGATCAGCAGCCATGCCGCGAGAATGAGGGCCCGGCCCGTCAAGGCAGTGTGCGTCCTGTCCTCAAGGTTGTTGTTCGTCTTGTTCCGGCTTGTCGTTCCGGCCTGCTGGCGACGCGCTCGACGGACCGACTCCCCGACGGACCGTCCGGGAGAGGATAAGGCGTTCGCAACGTGGGAGCCAGCCTCACCGCCCGTGCGGGCGGCCGGGGGTTCAGAGGCGGGCGTGCAGCCGGCTGGCGGAGCGCTGGCGGAGAACCTCCAGGGCATCTCCGAGCAGGCGCGCGTCGTAGTCCTCGGCGGACTCCTCGGCGCGGTCGACCACCACGTCCGGCTCGATGCCGGCATGATCGATGGAGCGTCCGCTGGGGGTGAAGTAGTAGGCGGTGGTGAGCTTGATGGCCCGGTGGGCGGATACCGGCATCACGGACTGCACGGAGCCCTTGCCGTAGCTGCGCGAGCCCATGACCACGGCCCGGCCGTGGTCCTGCAGGGCGCCGGCGACGATCTCGGCCGCCGACGCGGAACCCCGGTTGACCAGCACCACCACCGGGGCCGCGGCCAGCGCATCGCCGGCGCTGGCCCGGTAGGTGTGCCGGCTGCTCGGCTGGCGGCCTTCGGTGTAGACGATCATGCCGCGATCGAGCAGCGCGTCGGCCACCTCCACGGAGGACTGCAGCACGCCGCCGGGATTGTCGCGCAGGTCCAGCACCAGGCCGGCGAGACCGGCCTCGCCGGATTCGGCGGCCAGGTCGTCCAGCGCCCGCTCGAAGGCGGCTGCGGTGCCGACCTGAAACTGGGCGATGCGGACGTAGCCGAAACCCGGCTCCAGCAGCCGGGCTTCCACGCTCGCGAGCTCGATCACCGCGCGCTCGAGGGTCACGATCCGGGTCGCCTCGCCGCGGCGGATCTCCAGGCGCAGCTCGCTGCCCGGCTCGCCGCGCAGCCGGTCCACCACGTCCACCAGCTTCCAGCCCTTGAGGCCCTCGCCGTCGATGGCGGTGATGCGGTCGCCGGCGGCCAGGCCGGCCCGCTCTGCCGGGGTGCCGTACATGGGCGCGATCACGGTGAAGTAGTCGTCCTCCAGGCCGAGCTCGATGCCGATGCCGCCGAACTCGCCGCTGGTGTCGGCCTGCAGGTCCCGGTAGTCGCGCTCGTCCAGGAACGCCGAATGGTCGTCGAGTCCGTCCAGCATGCCCCGCAGCGCGCCCACCACCAGGTCCCGTTCGTTCACGTCGGTGACGTAGTTGGCCCGGACGTGGCGCAGCACCTCGTCGATGGCCCGGGCGTGGCCCGACGCCGGCGGCGCGTCCAGCCAGGTGCGGTAGCCGGTGATGCCCAGGCCGATGCCGGTCACCATGCTGATGACGATGCCGATCAGGGTGATGGGGCGGAGGTTCATGGCGGAAGTCTGGCACCGAACGGTGCCGCCGTACACCGGAGCCGCGGGTTCCGTGACGCCGGCCCGGTCGCCGGCGGGACGGGTCCGCGCCCCTGGCGCGGCGCTCAGCGGCGGGCGAGCCAGACGATGGGGTCGGTGGCCTGGCCCTCGTGGCGGACCTCGAAGTACAGGCCGGTGGTGCCGAGGCCGCCGCTGCGGCCGGCCCTGGCGATGACCTCGCCGCCTTCCACCCAGTCGCCCACGCTCTTGTCCAGGCGGTCCGCGTGGCCGTAGAGGGTCATGTAGCCGCTGCCGTGGTCGACGATGGTGAGCAGGCCGAAGCCGCGCAGCCAGTCCGCGAACACCACCCGGCCGCGGAACACGGCCTGGACCGGCGCGCCTTCCTCGGCTTCCACCATCAGCCCGTGCCAGGTCAGCCGGCCCTGGGCCCGGGGCTGACCGAACGCGTTCATCACGCGCCCCCGGAGCGGCCAGGGCAGGGCGCCCCTGCGCTCGGCGAAGGCCCGGCCGTCCAGGGTCTGGGCCCGGCGCTGCAGCTCGGCGAGCAGGGTCTCGAGGCGCTCCCGGTCCGCTGCCAGGCGGTCCCGTTCCGCCTCCTTGTCCTCGGTCTCGGCGGCGAGCTCGTCGAGCAGGGCCTGGCGCTCCCGGCGGGTCTCCACCAGCGCCTGCTGCTCCCGGGCGAGATCGGCCCGGCGCGCCTCGGCATCGGCGGCCCGTTGCTCCAGGCGCGCCTCGTTCTCGGTCAGCGCGGCCAGGGTTTCGCGGTACTCGGCGACGGCATCCAGCCGGGCGGCGGTGAAGTAGCGGTGGTAGCGCACCATCCGGTCCAGGGTTTCCGGGGACTGCTGGTTGAGCAGCAGCTTGACGAAATCCTCGCCGGCGAGGCGCTGGGCGGAGGCAAGATGCTCCGCGATGTGGGCCGCCTGGGCCCGCCGCCGGGCTTCCAGCGCCTGCTGCTCGCTGCGCAGCGCCGTCAGGTCCGCCTGCACGGCGGCGACGGCGGCAGCGGCGGCGTCGACTTCCCGGGACAGTCGCGCGACCTGGCGGTCGCTGGCCTGGATCTCCCGCTGCCACTGGGCGCGTTTGCGGGCGGCGCTGCCCAGCCAGACGTCCAGGTCGTTCAGCCGTTCGGCGATCCGCGCCAGCTCGGCCTCGGTGGCGGCGCGATCCGCTGGGGCGCCGTCAGCGGGCGGCGCGAGCAGCCAGGCGCACAGGCAGATCGCCAGGGCGGCGGACAGACGCCGGGCCGTCGGCCCGGCGTTGGGAGGGTCGGTGATGCTGCGCGGGGAGGGCGTCAAGCAGACCGACGCGCCTGAATCTGCACCAGGGAACGGCCGGTCATCTCCTGGGGCACCTCCAGATGCATCAGGCTCAGCAGGGTCGGGGCCACGTCCGACAGGGCGCCGTCGGCTTCGAAGCGGACCTGCTGGGGCCCCACGTAGACCAGCGGCACGGGCTCCGACGTGTGCGCCGTGTGAGCCTGGCCGGTGCCGTGGTCGCGCATCTTCTCGACGTTGCCGTGGTCCGCCGTGACCAGCATCTGGCCGCCGCATTCCTCGATGGCCGCCTCGAGCCGGCCCAGGCACTCGTCCAGGGTCTCGACCGCGGCCACGGCGGCGTCGAAGTCGCCGGTGTGGCCGACCATGTCGCCGTTGGCGTAGTTGCAGACGATGGCGTCGAACTCGCCGGAGCGGATCGCCTTCACCAGCTCGTCCGTCACCTTGCGGGCGCTCATTTCCGGGCACTGGTCGTAGGTGTCGACCTTCGGTGACGGGATGAGGATGCGGCGCTCACCCTCGTAGGGGTCCTCGCGGCCGCCGGAGAAGAAGAAGGTCACGTGGGCGTACTTCTCGGTCTCGGCGATGCGGAGCTGGGTGCGGCCCTGCCTGGACAGATACTCGCCGAGGGTGTTGGTCAGCACCGCGGGCTCGAAGGCGCAGGAGGCGTCGATGTCGTCGGCGTAGCGGGTCAGCATGACGAAGTCCGACAGGGTCACCGTGCTGCGACGCTCGAAGTCGGCGAACCCGGGGTCGACCATGGCCCGGGTGATCTGCCGGGCACGGTCGGCGCGGAAGTTCATGAACACCACCGCGTCGCCGTCCTGGATGCGCACCGGCAGCTCGCCTTCCGGATGGATGGCCGTGGGCTGGACGAACTCGTCGCTCTCGTCCCGGGCGTAGGCCTGCTCCAGGGCGGCCGTGGCCGAGGTGGCATGGAACGGCGCCTCGCCCCGGACCATCAGGTTGTAGGCCCGCTCGACCCGGTCCCAGCGGCGGTCCCGGTCCATGGCGAAGTAACGGCCGACGATCGAGGCCACCCGGACGTTGTCCAGGCGCCGGCCGAGGTCTTCCGCCTTCTCCAGGGAGGCGAGCGCGCTGCGCGGCGGGGTGTCGCGGCCGTCCAGGAAGGCGTGCAGATAGACCCGCTCGACGCCGGCCGCGGCGGCCATCTCCAGGCAGGCGAAGATCTGATCCTCGTGACTGTGGACGCCGCCCGGCGACAGCAGGCCCATCACATGGACGGCGCCGTCGTGCTTCCTGGCCCGCTCGAACGCGCGATTCAGGGTCCGGTTGCGCTGGAACTCACCCTGCTCGATGGCCCGGTTGATGCGGGTGAGGTCCTGGTACACGACCCGGCCCGCGCCCAGGTTCATGTGGCCCACCTCGGAATTGCCCATCTGGCCGTCCGGCAGGCCGACGTCGCCGCCGGAGCCGGAGATCAGGGTATGGGGCCGCTCCGCCCAGAAGCGGTCCCAGTTCGGGGTCCGCGCGGCGGCGATGGCGTTGGCGTCGTCGCTCTCGCTGTATCCGAAGCCATCCAGAACGACAAGCAAAGTAACCTTTTTCATGGATCCGGTGCCCGTTCGCGAGGCAGCGCAGTTTAGCAGAACGGATATGGGGGAGCCCCGGTTCGAGCGCCTGGTCAGGTGTGTATAATCGCGCGGTTTTGTGAGCCGGCGACCTCCGTCTCCCGCCCGACCCGAAGAATATCCATGGAAAGACTGTTCGAATTCGTCGCCAACCACCCGTTCCTGGTGGGCACCTTCGCGGTGCTGCTGGCCCTGTTCATCCGCAACGAGACCCGGCGCGGCGGCCGCACGGTGACGGCCCAGCAGCTCGTCGACATGGTCAACCGGGAGAACGCCCTGGTGCTGGACGTCCGCGACCGCAAGGAATTCCAGGCCGGGCACATCGTCGAGGCGGTCAACATTCCCCAGGCGAGCCTGGACAGCCGGCTCGACGAGCTGAAGAAGCACAAGGACCGTCCCGTGGTGGTGGTCTGCCGGCTCGGGCAGAGCGCCGGCGCCGCGGGGACGCTGCTGCGCAAATCCGGCTTCGAGCAGGTGAGCCGGCTGTCCGGAGGCATGACCGAGTGGCGCAATCAGAACCTGCCAGTAGTCAAAGGATGAACCGATGAGCGATCAGAGCACCACGGACGCACCGGCCCAGGCCCAGCTCCGCCTCGAGCGGATCTATCTCAAGGACGCGTCCTTCGAGAGCCCGCGCTCGCCGGCCGTGTTCAACGAAGCCTGGCAGCCCGAGTTCGCCCTCGACATCAATACCCGCACCGCGCGGCTGGACGACCAGCGCTTCGAGGTGGTGCTGTGCGCCACCCTCAAAGCCAGCGGCCCGGAGGACAAGACCGCCTACATCGTCGAGGTCCAGCAGGCCGGCATCTTCGCCCTGGCCAACGTGCCGGAGGCCCGGCTGCAGCAGGTGCTGGGCACCATCTGCCCGGCGACACTGTTCCCCTACGTCCGGGAAGCGGTCGACAGCCTGGCCGTCAAAGGCGGGTTCCCGGCGGCGCACCTCGCCCCGGTGAACTTCGACGCCCTGTTCGCCGAGGCCGTGCGCCAGCAGCAGGCCGGCGCCCAGCCGGGCGACGCGCCCCAGCACTGATCACCCCGGTTCCGGGGCGCCGGCGGCCTGCCGCCGCCGGAGCTGCCCCCGGAGCCGCCTCCGCCGTCAGCGCGGAAAGCCGCGCTGACGCCACACTTCGTAGACCGCCACCGCCACCGCGTTCGACAGGTTGAGGCTGCGCGACGTCGGCTGCATGGGGATCCGCAGCCGCTGCTCCGGCGGAACCGACGTCAGCACGCCGTCCGGCAGGCCGCGGGTCTCCGGGCCGAACAGCAGCAGATCCGTGGCCTGGGGCCGGGCCGCGCAGTAGTCCGTGTCCGCCCGGGTGGAGAACGCGTACACCCGCGGCGGCGTCAGGGCGGCCAGGCAGTCCGCCAGCGAGTCGTGCACCGTAACCGTCGCCCATTCGTGGTAGTCCAGCCCCGCCCGGCGCAGGCGCGCGTCGTCCAGCTCGAATCCCAGTGGCCGGATCAAGTGCAGACGGGCGCCGGTGTTGGCGCACAGCCGGATGACGTTGCCGGTATTCGGGGGAATTTCCGGCTCGTAGAGCGCGACGTGAACGGGCATCGACGGGCGTTCCGGCAGGGCGGGCGATCGTTTCTATACTGAATCGAGAACCAATCCGGAGCAACAGGAAGGGCTCATGCCGGGTAACTGGCTGACAGGCTGGTGGAAACTGCGTGCGCGGGACGACGGCCGCGCGGCCGGGCTGTACGTGTCGCCGCGCAGCGTCTCCGCGGCCGTGGGCCAGCGCCGCGGCGAGCGCGTGGCCCTGGACCTGCGCGCCGACCCGGTGGACGGGCTCGGCGCGGTCGCCGCCTGCCTGCGCCAGCAGAGCCAGGCCCTCGGGCTCGGCGGCACCGGCTGCAATCTGGTGCTGGCCCCCGAGCTGTACTCGGTCACCCTGGTGGAACGGCCCCGGGTGCCCGACCAGGAGGTCAAGGAAGCGGTGCGCTGGCGGCTCCAGGACAGCCTGGACTTCTCGCCCGACCAGGCGGTGATCGACGTGTTTCCGCTGCCAGCCTCGGCGAGCCGGGAGCGGGAGATGGTGTTCGTGGTGGCCGTGCACCGGGACACCCTGCGTCAGGTCATCGAGGCCGCCCATGGGGCGGGCATCCGGGTGGCCGCGGTGGACGTCACCGAGCTGGCGCTGCGCAACATCACCCATGGTCTGTACCCGGAACCCCAGTGGTCGGTGGGGCTGCTGCGCCTGACCGGGGCGAGCGGCGTGATCAACATCTGCCGCGGCGAGGAGCTGTTCCTGTCGCGGCGCATTTCCGGCATGCCCGCCGAGCTGTCGGCGGACGCCTGGGACGAATTCAAGGACCGGCTGCTGCTGCAGGTGCAGCGCTCCATCGACTACTACGAGAGCGCCATGGGTCAGCAGCCCTGCAACGCGCTGATCGTCGCGACCACCCACGGCTGGCAGGTCCAGGTGTGCGAGTACCTGGACGAGATGCTGCCGGTGGCCGTGCGGACGGTGAAGGACGAGCTCGCGGCCCTGTTCGACGTGCGCCTGCACAACCCCGAGCCGGTGGACATCGACTGGCACGATCCCTCCGTGGCCCAGCGCAATGCCATGACGGCCGCGCTGCCGGCCCTCGGCGGCGCGCTGCGCAGCCTGAACGGCGCCTCGGCGCCGCGGGCGGCGTCCGCGGACGGCGGAACGGACACGGAGGCCGCGGCATGATGCAGCAGGTCGATCTGCTCGCGCCGGATCTGATTCCCCGTCCCGAGCCGCTGACGGTCAGCCACCTGCTGCTCGCCTGGGGCGGGCTGCTCGGCGTGCTGCTGCTGGTGTCGCTGTGGCAGGGCGTCGCCCTGTGGCGGCTCGCGGACGGCCAGGCCGAGCGCGAGGCGGAGCTGCAGGCGGTGGCCCGGACCAACGCCGGGCTCGCCGCCGAGGTGCGCTCCGAGCCGGCGCCCGAGCTGGTCACCGAGGTGGATGCCCTGCGGGACGAGTACCGGCTGCAGACCCGGTTGCTGGCGGTGGTGAGCGGCTACCGGGACACCGACCGCGCGGGTTTCTCCGGCTATCTCACCGATCTCGCCGCCCAGCACGTGGACGGCGTGGCCCTCGACCGCATCGAGCTCGCCGGCAGCGGCCAGGTACGGCTGTCCGGCGAGACCGAGGCGGCCATTCACGTGCCGCGGCTGCTCCAGCGGCTGGCGGACGGCCGCCGGTTCCGCGGCCACCGTTTCGACGAGTTCCGGCTCGAAGCCCAGGATTCCGGACGGCTGCGCTTCGACATCGTCGGCCCGGCCGGGGAGTCGGGAGGATGACCATGCCGATCCGCCGTCGACTGACCCACTGGCTGGACCGCTACCGGGCGCTGTCGCTGCGCGAGCGCGGCCTGATCGCAGCGACCGTGCTGGCGGCGACCTGGGGCCTGTGGGCCGTGACCCTCGGCGACTACCTGACCGCCGCCGAGCAGCGCCTGGCGGGCAGCGCGAACGGCGCCGAGCAGCGGCTGAAGAGCGCCCTGGCGGAACGCGCCAGGCTGGAGGCGGCCCTCGCCCGGGATCCGGACGAGGCGCTGCTGGCGGAACGCGAGCGGCTCGACGCCGAGCTCCGGGAGATGAACGCCGCCCTCGGCGATCTGCTGGAGCGGTTCGTCGCCCCGGAGCGCATGCCGGCCCTGCTCGAAGACGTGATCGAACGGCACCGCGGTCTGACCCTGACGCGCCTCGAGAGCCTGCCGGCGGAACCGCTGGACGTGGCCGGCGAGGGGGCCGACGGCGCCGCGGCCGAGCCGCTGTGGATCTACCGGCACCCGATGGTGATGGAATTCGAGGGCGAGTACTTCGACGTGCTGGCCTATCTCGACGAGCTCGAGCGCGGGCCCTGGCGGTTCGGCTGGCGCACCCTGCGCTACGAGGTCGAAGACCATCCGCTGGCCCGGGTGACCCTGGAAATCGAAACCCTCAGCCGGGAAAGGAACTGGATCGGTGTCTGACCGCGTGATCACAGCGTCGCTGCTGGCGCTCCTGCTGTGGGGCGTGGCCCCGGCCGCCGCGGCGGAGGTCGTGCTCAAGGATCCGACCCGGCCGCTGCGCGCGCCGGCCGGCGCCCCGACCCCGGCGGACCCGGCCGGTCCCCGGCCGCGGCTCGACTCGGTGCTGTTCGGCGCCGACCGGCGGGTCGCGGTGATCGACGGGCGGCGCATGACCGAGGGCGAGAGCCACGGCGCCGTCGAGGTGGTGAGCATCCAGCCGGACCGGGTAGTGGTGCGGCAGGCCGGCGTGGGCCGGCTGGTGCTGCAACTGACGAACGCTGACATGCACAAGGAACTGCGGTGAACAGGAACGGAACTCCGCTGCGATGGATCGCAGCGCTGCTGGGGCTGCTGCTCGTTGCGGCGGGCTGCAGCAGCGTCGGGCCGCGGCAGGCCATGTCCACGGACAGCGTGGACGAGTCGGTGGCGGTGATCGAGGACGGCATCGCCGCCAACGAGCGCCTCGCCGCGGAGCAGCAGGCGCGGGCCGAGGCCCTGCTGGAAGCGCTGATGCCCGAGGCCGAGAGCGAGCCGGCCGCGCCGGAGCCCCGCTTCGACCTGGCCGTGAACGGCGTTCCCGCCCAGGAGTTCTTCCGCGGACTGGTGCAGGACACGCCCTACAACATGGTGGTGCACCCGGACGTGACCGGCGCGATCTCCCTGGAGCTGAAAGACGTCAGCGTGCCGGAGGTCATGGAGATCATGCGTGACGTCTACGGCTTCGACTTCGCCCTGGAGGGGCGGCTGCTGCGGGTCTACCCGGACGCCCTGCGCACCGAGATTTTCCAGGTCAACTACCTGAACGTGGAGCGCTCCGGCCACTCGGAGATGCAGGTCAGCGCCGGCAAGGTGACCGACGCGGGCAGCACCGGCGGCAGCGCCGGATACGACGGCGGCAACCAGAACTATCAGCAGAGCGGCCGCAGCGGCGGCCGTTCCGGCGGCAGCGTGGTCGGCACCAGCGTCAACACCGGCGCCGAGACCAATTTCTGGAAGGAGCTGCAGGAGACCCTGGACGCCATCGTCGGCGGCGACGCCGGCAGCCAGGTGGTGGTGACGCCCCAGGTTGGACTGGCCGTGGTGCGCGCCCGGCCGGAGTCCCTGCGCGCCGTTCGATCCTACCTGTCCCGGGTGGAGAACACGCTGCACCGCCAGGTCATCCTGGAGGCCAAGGTCATCGAGGTGACCCTGCGCGACGGCTTCCAGGCCGGCATCAACTGGAACACCTTCGGTGACGCTTCGGGCGGCACCTTCGCGCCGACCACGTTCATCGACGAGGCCGGCAACATCGTCACCACCAACGGCAGCGAGCACGCCACGGCGGGAGAATTCCTGGCCGGCTCCGGCGGGGACTTCTTCAATCCGCTGGGCAGCGCGTTCACGCTGAACGCCAGCTACGGCGACTTCGAGGCCGCCATCGACCTGCTGCGGACCCAGGGCAGCGTGCAGGTGCTGTCGAGTCCGCGGATCGCCACGGTCAACAACCAGAAGGCGGTGATCAAGGTGGGGGACGACGAGTTCTTCGTCACCGACATCTCCACCAACACCGTCACCGCCGGCAGCGCGATCAATACCGTGGACTCGCCCGAGCTGACGCCGTTCTTCTCCGGCATCGCCCTGGACGTGACGCCCCAGATCAGCGACGCCGGCGACGTCATCCTGCACATTCACCCGACGGTCAGCGAGGTGCGCGAGCAGCTCAAGACCATCAGCGGCGAGCAGGTGCCGCTGGCCGCCAGCCAGATCCGCGAGTCCGACAGCATCGTCCGTGCCTCCAACGGCCAGATCGTGGTGATCGGCGGACTGATGCAGAACTCCAGTGAGGACAACAACGCCCGGGTGCCCGGCCTCGGCCGCCTGCCCGGGCTCGGCTACCTGTTCAAGCAGAAGGGTCAGTCCGGCGTGAAGAGCGAGCTGGTGATCCTGCTCAAGCCCATCGTGGTGGACAGCGCCGGGCAGAACGACGCGCTGCGCCGCAGCGTCGACCGGATTCAGGCGCTCAAGCGCGCGCTCGACCGGCGCGGCTGAGCCGGCAGAGGAGACAGGCCATGACCCGTCAACGAGTCGTCGGGGCCATCCGTTACCCGGTGTTCCTGGTCGTCTGGACCGCCGGCGTGGTCGCGGCCACCGCTCAGCTTCAGGCCATCGAAGCGTCGCCGGCGACGGATGTCGCCGGGATGACGGCGCTGCCGCCCGCCACCGTCGAGCTCGCGCCGGTCCCGGTCCTCGACGACCGGGCGGCCCTGCGCGACGCCGTCGCCGGAATGATCAGAGACACCCGGGTCGCCAGCGGCGCCTGGCAGCCGCGCCGCGGCCGGCCGGCGCCGGCGATCCGCCCCGACGTCGCGCTGAAGCCCGTCGAGGTGCCGCCGGCCGGGACGTCCGGCGGGACGGCCGAGGCGACCGCAACCGCAACCGTGGCCGTGACCCGGGACCAGGACCCGGTGCGCTCTTCGGCACCGGCCTGGAAAACGCCGGCGGCCTCGGTTCCGGCGTCGGCGGCGCCGCGGGAGATCGCGGGGACCGGCGGGCTGCGGCGGGAGAAGGCCGCGGCGCGCGCGGCCCTGCGCGGCGGGCGCTTCGCCGAGGCCTATGCCCTGCTGCGTCCGGCGGTGGCCGAAGCCGGCCGGGACGCGGAGTTTCTCGGCCTGCTGGCGCTGGCCGCGGTGCGGGTCGGCAGCGACGGCGAGGCGCTGGTGCTGTATCGGCACCTGGCGGACCTGCAGCCGGACCGGAGCCGCTGGCGGATGGGGCTCGCCCTAGTCCAGCAGCGTCTCGGCCTGGAATCCGAGGGACCGGCCGCCGCCGCCCTGGCCGACGCGCAGAGTGCGGCCGATGATGGCGGCGGGGGGCTCGGCTGATGGCCGCCGCGCACCGCAAGATCCGCATCGGCGACCTGCTGGTCAGCAAGGGCGAGATCACCGAGGAGCAGCTCCAGCAGGCGCTGGTGGAGCAGAAGAAGAAGGGCGTCAAGCTCGGCCGCATCCTGATCGACATGGGCTGCATCGAGGAGGACCGCTTCCTCGAGTTTCTCTCCGAGCAGCTCGGCGCGCCCTTCTACGACCTCAAGGAGTTCACCTTCGACCCGGAGGTGGTGGCGCGGCTGCCGGAAACCTATGCGCGGCGCTACCGGGCCCTGGTGCTCGAGGAACGCAACGGCGACGTGGTGGTGGGCATGGCCGACCCCATGGACATCTTCGCCTACGACGAGCTGTCGCGGCAGCTCGGGCAACCCATCAGCGTCGCCGTGGTGCGCGAGAGCGAGCTGATGGCCATGCTCGACATGGCCTACCGGCGCACCTCGGACATCGTCAGCTTCGCCAGCGAGCTCGAAGGCGAGCTGTCCACCGAGCAGTTCTCCCTCGGCCGGGACACCAGCGACGAGGACGCCAACAGCCCGGTGGTGCGGCTGCTGCAGTCGATCATGGAGGACGCGGTGCAGATCCGCGCCTCGGACGTGCACATCGAGCCCGACGAGGAAGTGCTGCGCATCCGTCAGCGGGTCGACGGCGTGCTGCAGGAGCAGACCATCAAGGAGACGCGCATCGCCAGCGCCCTGGTGTCGCGCCTGAAGCTCATGGCCGGGCTCGACATCTCGGAGAAGCGGCTGCCCCAGGACGGTCGCTTCGAGGTCCGCGTGAAGGGCCGCGACATCGACGTGCGGCTGTCGACCATGCCGGTGCAGTTCGGCGAGTCCGCGGTGATGCGGCTGGCCGATCACAGCGGCGCGGCGGGCAACCTCGACACGGTCGGCATGCCGGCGGCCATGCTCGACCGCTACCGGTTCCTGGCGACCCGCCCGAACGGGCTGATCCTGGTGACCGGCCCCACCGGCAGCGGCAAGACCACCACGCTCTACGGCACCCTGAACGAGCTGAACGCGCCGGAGAAGAAGATCATCACCGTCGAGGACCCGGTCGAATACCAGCTCCCGCGCGTCAACCAGGTGCAGGTGATGCCGAAGATCGGCCTGACCTTCGCCACCGTGCTGCGAGCCACCCTGCGGCAGGACCCGGACATCCTGCTGCTCGGCGAGATCCGCGATCTGGAGACCGCCGAGATCGCCCTGCGCGCCTCGATGACCGGTCACCTGGTGCTGTCGACCCTGCACACCAACGACGCCATCTCCAGCGCCACCCGGCTGCTCGACATCGGCGTGGAAGGCTATCTGGTGGCCGCCTCGCTGCGTGGCGTGGTCGCCCAGCGGCTGGTCCGCCGGGTCTGCGAACGCTGCTCGGCGCCGGCGGAACTCGACGATCAGCAGTACGCCTGGCTCGACGCCGTGGTCGGCGAGGAGCGGGCGCACCAGCTCGAGTTCCGGGCCGGCACCGGCTGCAACCGCTGCAACCAGACCGGCTACCGGGGGCGGATCGGCGTGTTCGAGCTGCTGGAGCTCAAGGAGAACCTGGCCAACTGTCTGCGCGCCGGCGATGCCGTCGGTTTCGCCGAGATGGCACGGCGCCAGCCCGGCTTCCGGCCGCTGGTGCTGAATGCCCTGGACTACGCCGTGGCCGGCGAGACCAGCATCGCCGAGGTGCTGGCGCTGTCGGGCCAGGTGGAGGATCTGCAGGTCCACACCGACCGGCCCGCCCCGGACCCGACCATGCACAATGCGCTGGACACCGGCGCGCCGCCGCCGCACTGACGCCATGGCGCGCTTCGCCTTCACCGCCCGGGACGCCGACGGCCGGGCCGTCGAGGGGCACCGGGAGGCTGCCGACCCGGGCGCTGTGGCCCGGGAGCTGGCCGCGGCCGGCATGGTGCCCGTGTCGGTCACCGAGGACCATGAGGTCGGCGAGGAAGCGGGCGCCGTCGACGTCGGCGGCTGGCTGCAGCGCCGCAAGGTCACCCTCGACGAGATCATTCTGCTGAGTCATCAGATGGCGAGCCTGACCCGGGCCGGCGTGTCCGTGGTGCGGGCCCTGCGCGGACTCGCCGAATCCCACCGCAACCCGCGGCTGCGGGAGGTGCTGGACGACGTGGCCGGCACCCTGGAGGCGGGTTCCGACGTCGCCTCGGCGCTGCGGCGTCATCCGACGGTGTTCTCGGAGCTGTACGCCAGCGTCGTGCACGTGGGCGAGAACACCGGCCGGCTGGACGAGGCGTTCAAGCAGATCGCCGGCTACCTGGAGGTGGAGCGGGAGACCCGCCGGCGCATCAGGACGGCCACCCGCTACCCCACCTTCGTGCTCGGCGCCATCGCCGTGGCCATCGTCATTCTGAACATCTTCGTCATCCCGGCCTTCGCCCGGGTGTTCGAGAAATTCAACGCCGACCTGCCCTGGCAGACGCGGGCCATCATCGGCGCCTCGGATTTCATGGTGGCCTGGTGGCCGCTGCTGCTGGTCGGCGCCGTGGGCGGCGCGTTCGCCGTGCGGCGCTGGGTGGGCACCCCGGAAGGCCGGCTCACCTGGGACCGCTGGAAGCTCCGGCTGCCCATCCTCGGCGGCATCTTCGAGCGCATCAACCTGGCCCGGTTCTGCCAGACCTTCGCCATGGTGTCCCGGGCCGGCGTGCCGATCACCCAGGGCCTGCTGGTGATTTCCCGCGCCATCGGCAACGAGTACATGGCCGAGCGCATCGACGGCATGCGCCACGGCATCGAGCGCGGCAGCGGCATCACCGTCACGGCCCGGGAGAGCGGCATGTTCTCGCCGGTGGTGCTGCAGATGATGGCGGTGGGCGAGGAGACCGGCTCCATGGACGAGCTGATGGCCCAGTCCGCCAGCTTCTACGAGGAAGAAGTCGACTACGAGCTCAAGGGGCTCACCGACGCCGTCGAGCCGATCCTGATCATCGCCATCGGCGTGATGGTGCTGATTCTGGCGCTGGGGGTGTTCCTGCCGCTGTGGGACCTGTCCTCGGTGGCGAATCGCTGACCTGCCGCCAGGCCGCGGCAGCAGGCGTTTCTGTGACCGGTTGCGCGGACCGACCGTGCATGGGTCCTGCAGAATCTTCAGCGGCGTCTACGCTTTTGGTAATGACGAACGGATCGTCTTACGCGCCCATGGCGCGGCTACTGTAGAGAGAGGCAGAGGACAACAACAATGCACAGGAAGCATTCCGGTTTCACCATCGTCGAGCTGGTCGTCGTGATCATCCTGCTCGGCATTCTGGCCGCCACCGCGCTGCCGCGCTTCATCGACATCGAGGACGACGCCCACGAGGCGGCCTTCGAGGGCGTGCGCGGCAGCCTGCAGACGGGCATTTCCCTGTATCACGCGAAGGTCGTGGCGACCGACACCGCCACCGACGCCGTGCCCCAGCCCGACGACTTCGCGGGTCTGCGCACCAACGCGGATGGCTATCCCTACGGGACCACGGACCGCAGCGGCGGCACCAGCACCGTGACCACCTCCGGCGACTGCGCCGAGGTGTTCGCCAACGTGCAGCAGGCCGGCGCACCGACGGTGACCAGCGCCGCCGCTCAGGGCGACGTCGACACCGCTGGCGCGAACTTCGACTACGTGGCCGTGCTGGTCGGCGGTTCCTGCGTGTTCCACTACACCGGCGAGACCACCACGGTCGGCGAGAACGTACGGACCCTGTCCTACGACCCGACCAACGGTCAGGTCGCGACGGGCACCTTCACGCTGACCTGATACGCGGTCCGGGCTTGCGCGCCGGCAGGGACGCCGGCGCATGACTCCGGCGGCGGGCCGTTGCCCGGACGCTGGTCCGCGGCGCAGGGCCGACCGCCGGCGCAGCCGTCATTCGCTGAGAGCCTCCATGGAAGGTCGCGAGTCGAACGATCCCTTGCGCGGCGCCCGGATTCCCGGGGGCCGCGTCTGCGCTTTCACCGCTGCCTCGCGCAGCGGCGGCTTCACCCTGGTGGAGCTGATCTCGGTGATGATCCTGCTGTCCATTCTCGGCATCTTCGCCATGGCGCGCATGACCTCGCCGGAGCTGTTCGCGCCGGCGGTGGTGTCCGGGGCCGTGGCGGCGGAGGTACGCTTCGCCCGCCAGCTCGCCGCCGCCCGCAGCGACGCCGTGGTGTCCGTCACCGTCGACCGGGTCGGCGACGCCTGGCGGCTGCGGACCAGCTCCGACGTCGACGGCGTGGTGCGCACCGAACTCGTCAGCGCCGACGACACGGCGCTGCAGGCCGCCAGCGGCGCGGTCAGCGCCTCGCTGGACGCGGCCACCGCCCTCACCCTGGTGTTCGACCACGCCGGCGACCTCGCGACCGTGCTGATCGGCGCGGTGCCGGGCGCCCCGGACAGCGGCGTGAATCTCACCGTCGCCGGTGACTCCACCCGCCGTCTCTGCGTCTACCCCAGTGGCTACGCCCATGCCGGCGCCTGCAGCTAGCCGCGTCCGCGGCTTCACCCTGGTGGAGCTGGTGGTGACCATGGTGGTGATCAGCATCGCCGTGCTCGCCATCGGTCAGGCGCTGTCCTTCGCCTTCGCCCGCCAGAGCGACGGGCTGTGGCAGGCGAAGGCGGTGGCCCTGGCCGAGTCCTACGTCGAGGAGATCCTGGCGCGCCGCTTCGACGAGGCGGCGCCGGTGGGGGGCGTGCCGCCCTGCGCGCCCTCCGCGATTCCCTGTTCCTCCGCCGGCGCCGACGGGGAGCCGCGCGCGCAGTTCGACGACGTCGACGATTATCACGGCCTGGACGAACAGCCGCCGCTGGATGCCGACGGCAACCCGCGCGCCGAGTACGCCCGCTACCGGGTTCAGGTGCGCGTGGCCTATCCCGATGCGGCGCAGCAGGCGGCGCTCGGACTCGACGACGCCACCGACGCGAAGCTGATCACCGTGGACGTGACGCCGCCGGGCGAGTCGGTCATGTCGTTCCGCGTCGTGCGGGGGAACTACTGATGCCGGCGGCGCCGGCCGCGCGCCGGGCGACGGGCTTCACCGTGGTGGAGCTGGTCACCGTGATCGTCATTCTCGGCGTGCTGGCGGCCGGCACCGTCGCGTTCATCGGCGATTCCAGCCGCGGCTTCGCCTCCACCGTGGCACGCTCGGAGCTGGCCGGCGAGGCGCGGTTCGTGACGGAGCGACTCACCCGGGAACTGCGCAACGCCCTTCCCGGCAGCGTCCGCGTGAGCGGCGCCTGCATCGAGTTCGTGCCGGTCGCGGCAGCCTCCCGCTACGTCACGCTGCCCGTGGCGACGGCGGCGTCGAGCTTCCGCTCGGTGCCGGTCGACCCGGTACCGGCGGGAACTGTCCGGGTCGCGGTCCATCCCGGCGCCGCCGGCTACGCCCTGGCCAGCCCGGGACCGATCAGCCCGCCGGCGACCCTGTCGGCGCCCGGCGCCGGCAACGAGGTGACGGTGACCCTCGCGGGCCCGCACCGGTTCGCCAGCCACTCGCCCACGGGCCGGTACTTCCTCGTTCGGGACCCGGTGAGCTACTGCATCGTCGGCGGGGCGCTGTACCGCTATCGGAACTATGGATTCGCGGCCGCACAGCCGGGGCCCGCGACGCTGCCGGCCGGCCTGCCGGACCGCTCGCTGGTGGCGGAGTCGCTGACCAGCGCCACGCCGTTCACCGTTTCCGGCGCCACCCTGACGCGCAACGCGGTGGTGGGGATCGATCTCACCATGACCCGGGACGACGACCGCGTGCGGCTCGAACATCTGGTGCAGGTGCGCAATGTCCCGTAGCCGCGTCGACAGGCATCTGGGTCGGCGCCAGCGCGGCATCGGGCTGGTGGCGGCGATCTTCCTGATCGTCGTCGTCGCCGCCCTCGTCACCGCCATCGCCAGGACGGTGCGGACGTCTGCGGACGCCTTCTCCCTGGACGTGGTGTCTCACCGGGCGTTCCTCGCCGCCGAGTCCGGTGCCCAGCTCGGCCTCAACCGGGTGTTCGCCCCATCCGGCGCGCCGGTCTGCGGCAACTGGTCGTGGGATCTCGGCGCGGTGGGACTCGCATCCTGCGAGGCCGTGGTGGTCTGCCGCAGTGAGCTCGTCGCGGGCACGCCGCACTACACGCTGGAGAGCGACGGGCGCTGCGACGTCGGAGGCGTCACGGCGGAGCGTCGCGTGCTGGTCAGGGCCGCACCATGACGAATGGCCGTTCCAACCTGCTGATCCACCGCCGGTTCTGCCTGCTGGCGCTGATCTGGCTCCTGGCTGGTGGTGAAGCGCGGGCGGCGATGATCGCGGAAGACGATTTCGAAGCGTATCCGTCGGGCAGCATCGACGAGCGCAACGGCGGTTCCGGCTGGGCCCGTGAGTGGGAGGGGCGGCGGGAATCCATCGAATCGATCGTCGACACCAGTGGCAACGAGATGCTCTACCGGGCGGCCAGCGGAGAGGCGGTTCGGGGATCCGATCGCGCCCTGGCGATCTTCGGGAATCACGATCTGGCCGCGTTCAGGGAGACCGCGCAGCGGATCTCCACCCGGAACGTGTTCGTCAGCATGCTGGTGCGCTTCACGGGGACTCAGAACATCAACGACTTCCTGGCGCTGTGGTTCGAGGAAGAGCAGTTCGGCGCGGCGCCGAATATCGGCATCAAGATGGAGGACGGGTCCGGCGCGACTGAGAACGACTTCTTCGTCAGGACCCAGGCCAACAATCACGTGTCCGTCGAGAACATCGTCGAAGGCGCGACCTACTTCATCGTCGGGCATCTGTCGAAGCCCGACAACGACCCGGACTCGGAGTATGACGTGTTCAGGCTCTGGGTGAATCCAGTCTCGCTTCGTGTCCAGCCGGCGGAGGACGCCGTGTCCCGGGGCAGGAACAACATCGCGGAGATCCGGAGGATCGGGTTCAGGTCGGCGAATCTCGACCGCGACGATCAGGTTGAGATCGACAGGCTGCGCCTGGGGACCACCTGGGCCGACGTCACGGAGCCGGACGTCGTACCGGTGCTCGAGTTGCGCATGGACGAACGGTCCTGGACGGGTGCCGTCGGCGAAGTCGCGGATTTCTGGTCTGGTCTGAATGGAACGGCCTTCGACGGTCCGACCACGTCCGGTACGAACCCGGCGATTCCGGGAACAGTCGGCACCTGCCGGTACGGTGAGTTCGACGGCCGCAACGATCATGTCATCGTGCCTCACGACCCGGTGCTGAACGGCGCCACCACGCTCACCTACATGGCGTGGGTACGGCCGAACGCCTGGAACGGTATTCGTCAGATCATGGCCAAGTCCGTGCACGGCGGCGGCGCAGGGCGTGCGCAGATGGGGATCTTCAGCGAAGGCGGAGTTCTGAAGGTGCGCGCCGAAACCGATCGGGGGCGCCAGGAAGCTGCGGCCGCGCTGCCGCCCACCGGCGTCTGGTCCCATGTGGCCGGAGTCTTCACCCGCACCCGGCTCGCGCTCTATGTCGATGGCGCGCTCGTGGGCTCGGTGACCTACTCGCCGTCTACGCTGATTCAGACCTCGGACCCGTTGGCGATCAGCAAGCGGGTGGGCACGGATCAGTACTTCTTCGACGGCGCCATCGACGAGGTGCGGGTCTTTGCCGAGGCTCTCGACGGCAGGCAGATCCGAGCGGCCATGAACGATACCCGCCAGTGTGACGTTGCACCGGTGACCACTGCCAGCGCGCTGGCGATCGGTCATGACGGCACAGGTATCCACTGCCTGGACGAGACCATCTCCGTTGCCGCCCTGGATGATCTCGGCGCGGTGTTTCAGAACTACGCCGGAGAGGTGGCATTGTCCACGAGCACCGGGCGGGGCACGTGGCGCCTGGTTTCCGGGAACGGCACCTTGTTGGACGCCGTCGCGGACGATGGCGCTGCGGTCTATCAGTTCGCGACGGCCGACGCGGGCGTTGCCCGTTTTTCCCTTTCCTATCCCGAGGGGGCTTCGCCAGTGGACGTGGACGCGGTGGACTCGGCGGACGGCGCGGTGCGGGACGACGACTCGGAGGGCCCGCTGGCGTTTGCGCCGAGCGGTTTCACGCTGACGGCCGGGGCGCTGTCCAACCCGCCGCCGAGCCCGATCGCCGACCCCGTCGGCAGCCAGCGCGCGGGCGTGGTGTTTCCGGTTCACCTGACTGCCTACGGCGTCACCGAGGACGACCCGCGGTGCGGCGTCATCGAGAGCTACGGCGGCAGCCGCGACCTGGCGTTCGCCATGACCCATGTGAATCCCGCCAGCGGCGCCGGGGTGACGGCCACCGTCGACGGCCTCGCCGTCGGCGGGCCGGCGCAGCCGGTGGCGTTCGTGTCGGGCCGTGCGTCGGTGTCCGCGCGCTACGACGACGCCGGCTCGATCCGGCTGCAGGTGACCGATGCCGCGAGTTTCGGTCACACCCTGACCGGCGCCAGCAACGACTTCGTGGTGCAGCCCTACGAGCTCCGGGTCACCCGCGTCCAGACGCCCGCCGGCATCGACAATCCCGCGCCGGCGGCATACGCGGACGACGCCTTCCTTGCGGCGGGGCTGCCGTTCGAGGTCGACGTCGAAGCGGTCGACGCCGACGGCGACCGCACGCCGAATTTCGGCCGCGAGACGCCGGCCGAAGGTGTGCGGGTGACGAGTGACGTTCTGGTGGCGCCCGCCGGCGGGCGCAACGGCTCCAGCGGCGACGTGATCGACGGCGCGGCCTTCGGCCCGACCGGCGTGCCCGGGCGGTTCGAGAACGACCGGGTGGTGTTCGACGAGGTCGGCATCATCCGTCTGCGGCCGGCGGTGGCGGACGGCGACTACCTCGGCTCCGGCGCCGTGCCGGGGGTGGCGACCGGCAACGTCGGGCGGTTTCACCCGGCCGGATTCGACGTGACCGGCGATGCCGTGGCCGCGGCATGCGGCGCGTTCACCTACATGGATCAGCCGGCGCTCGGTGTCCGCTACCGGCTGCAGGCCCTGAACGCGCTCGGCGGCGTGGTGGAGAACTACGACGCCGGACTGCTCGGCGCCGGTCTGGTGGCGGCGGCGGGGCTGGCGGCGGAGGCCGGCGACGACGGCGTCGACCGCGGCGGCCGGATCACGCCGCCCGGCGGCGTCTGGTCGGCCGGCGAGATCGACGTCGACCGGATCGATCTGGCGTTCGGGCGGGTCGCGGCGCCGGACGGCCCGTTCGATCCGCTGAGCGTGTCCCTGCGGGTCACCGATCCGCTGGGCGACGCGACGCTGGCGGGGCTCGACAGTCATCCCGCGACGACCGGCGACTGCAGCGTGGCCGGCAACTGCACGACCCGTGCACTGGGCGCGCCGACCCGGGTGGTGTACGGCCGGCTGGTGGTGCTGCCCGCCGCCGGGCCGGAGAACGAGAACCTGACGGTGCCGCTCGCGGCCCAGCAGTTCACCGGCGCGGCGTTCGAGTCGCATCCCGCCGACGTGTGCACCACCTATCGGGCCGGGGACGTCACCCTGGCCGGGTTCACCGCCAACCTCGCCGCCGGCGAGACCGCCGCCATCGCGCCCGTGGCCGCGACGGCGCTGATCGGCGGCGCCGGCGACCCGGCCCGGCCGCTGACCCTGTCCGCGCCCGGGTTCGGCAACGAGGGCACCGTCGACGTCACCCTGGACGTGCCCGGCTGGCTCGAATTCGACTGGCAGGGCACCGGCCTCGAGGATCCCGCGGGCACCGCGGCGTTCGGCCGCTTCCGCGGCCACGACCGGGTGATCTACTGGGGCGAGCCCCCCTAGTCGCAGCCCCGGCTGCAATCCCAATTCGATCGAACCACCGTGGGAGCGGCCTCCCGGCCGCGAATCCGGCCGCGAGTCCTGTCTTGAATCCGGTCGCGAATGCGGTCGCGTGGCCGGTGGGTGGTGGCCGGTTGATCGCGGCCGGAAGGCCGCTCCTACAGGGCGGGGGGTCAGGCGTGGTCGAGTATCGCCGCTTCGGCGGCTGCGCCGTCGTCCGCGGCGGACACCGCGAGGGGATCCGCGGGCAGCACCCGGTGGGTGAGCACGAGCTGCGCCAGGCGGGCGCGCTCCGGCGTGCCGATGCGTGCCGCTTCCCACGCCATCGCGGCAGCGGTGGTGACGTGGTAGAGGGCGGACGCGCTGCGCCGGGTGAGGTGTTCCGCGCCATCGGCTGCGGCGCGGGCCAGCGCCGACGCCCGCGGCATGGCCTGGTCGAACAGGGCGCGCAGCTCGTCGGTTGGGGCGGCCTCCTGGAGCAGGCTCGCCCAGTGGGCTTCCAGCGCGTCGAGGGCGTCCTCGCGGCGGATGGCCCGGTTCACGTCCAGCGCCACGATGTTGCTGGTGCCCTCCCAGATGGAACCCAGGTGAGCGTCCCGGACCAGGCGCGGGTCCGCCCACTCCTCGATGTAGCCGCAGCCGCCGCGCACCTCCATGGCGTCGCCGGTCACCCGGCGGGCGTCCCGGCAGGCGCGGAACTTGATCAGCGGCGTCAGGATGCGCGCCAGCCGGTAGGCGTCGCGGTCGCCGCCGTCGGACCGGGCGAGCACCGCGGCGGTCTGGAACATCATCGAGCGGGCCTGCTCGCCGGGCAGGATGATCTTCAGGAGCTGCCGCCGCATCAGCGGCAGGTCGA
Source organism: Gammaproteobacteria bacterium UBA7803 (assembly GCA_002480525.1). GTDB lineage: Bacteria > Pseudomonadota > Gammaproteobacteria > Pseudomonadales > Azotimanducaceae > UBA7803. The sequence continues at coordinate 53,950 of DLCH01000078.1, forward strand.
TCAGGCGCCGGCCGAAAGCCGCGCGGTGACGGGCCACGTGCAGCGCCTCGCTGGCGGCCCGCCGCATGAGCCCGGCGGCCCGCACGCCGTTCGACAGGCGCGAGTTGTTCACCATGTCGGCCATCTGCACGAAGCCGCGCTGCGGCTCGCCGATCAGCCAGGCCCGGGCGCCCTCCAGGCGGATCTCGCCGCTGGCCATGGAGCGGGTGCCCAGCTTGTCCTTCAGCCGCACGATGCGGTAGCGGTTGAGGCTGCCGTCGTCGAGGTGGCGCGGCAGCAGGAACAGCGACACGCCCTTCAGTCCCGGCGGCGCGCCCTCGGGCCGCGCCAGCACCATGGCGAGTGACGCGTCCGCGTTCGAGCAGAACCATTTCTCGCCTTCCAGCAGCCAGGCGCCGGGCGCGTCCGGGTCGGGTCGGGCGGTGGTCTCGGTGGCGCCGACGTCGGAGCCGGCGCCCTGCTCGGTCATGAACATCGCGCCCTGGTAGAGGGCGTCCGGATCCAGGCTGGTGAGGCGCGGCAGGAACCGGTCGACCAGCTCCCGGGCGCCGAACTTCTTCAGCGTCCTCGCGAGCGAGTCGGTCATCGACACCGGGCAGCACAGGCCGAACTCGGCCTGGACGAACAGAAACGTCAGCGCGTACTTCACGGTGGGCGGCATCTGTCCCTGCCAGCCGAGCACGTCGTCCCGGTGGGAGATCGCGGCGAGCGCGAACTCGCCGAATGCCAGCCGCTCCATTTCCCGGTAGGCGGGGTGCTTGGCGATCCGCTGGGCGTCGAGGCCGGTGCGCGTGCGCGGCGCCAGGGTGGGAGGATTGCGGTCGGCCTCGCCCGCCAGCGCGTCCAGATGGCCGCCGGCCAGCTCGCCGAGGCGGTCGAGGCGCGGCGCCAGGTGGGTCAGCAGATCGGCGGGCAGATAGACGCCGAGCAGTTCCCGCAGCCAGCGGTCCTCCCGGTACCGGTTGACCCCGAACTGGTCGGGTACCGGGTGGCCGTCCGCGGCGCTCATGCCGGCGACGTCACGTGGCGCAGCAGGTCGCCGTAGCCCCGCGGGAAGTCGACGTCGTCGTAGTAGCCCTTCTGCTCGAGCATCCGGTGCATGCGCGGCAGGTTGTAGATGGGCACCGACGCCAGCATGTGGTGCTCGAGGTGATAGTTCACCCCCAGGGGGCAGAAGATCAGGCGCTCGATCGGGTTCGCGATCACCGTGCGGGTGTTGCGCCGCGGGTCCAGGTCGTAGAGGTCCGGCACCGCGCCGTGCTCGGCGACCTGACGGATGCGGCTGACCACCCGGTTGGTGGTCAGGAAGGCGACCACCCACACCAGGTACAGCCAGGCCTGGCCGGCGGCGGCCAGCGCGGCCAGCAGGCCCAGGTTGACCACCAGTCCGCGCGCCAGCGCGAGGCGTTGCTCGGCGTCCAGCCTGGCGAAGTTGGCGAAGCCGCGCGCCAGCCCCCGGGTCTGCTTCCAGCCGGTGCGGCCGGTCAGGTCCCGCCACAGCTTGCGCTTGAGCCGGTCCCGGGTGATCGGGTAGTCGGCGTAGTTCGGCAGGTCCGGGTCCTGGTCGGTGCCGGCCAGGCGGTGGTGATGCAGGTGCCCGCGGATGTAGGCGTGCATGTTGTTGAAGGTGGGCGCCGCCGCCAGCCACACGCCGACGGTCTCGTTCAGCCGCCGGGTGCGGAACAGGGTGCCGTGGCCGCACTCGTGGGTGAGCACGCCGAAGCCGAGCTGGCGGCCGCCCAGCACGATGGTGCCGAGCACCACGGTGAGCGGGTTCGGCCACAGCGCCATGACCGCGAAGGTGGCGGCGACGATGGCGTAGTTGCAGCCCACCAGCCACCAGGCGCGGGCGTCCGAGCGTTCGCTGATGGCGGCAAACTCCGCATCCGTGAACAGCGCCTTCGGGTTGGCGGGCTTGTCGGTCCGTGTCTGCATGTTCATGTCGTCGTCCCGGGTCAGGGCGGCGTGGCCGCCAGTCGTGGATGGGGCATGCGGTTCAGTTCGGCGTGGCTGGCGCGGGCCCAGAGTTCCTTGCCCTGCCGGTCGTAGTCGACGGTGGCGCGCCACAGCGCGCGGCGGGCGGCCACGTCCGCGAAGGGTTCGGGGAGCAGCGGGTCCTTGGCCAGCCGGTGGATCATCTCGCCGCCCAGGCGGAAGCACTCGAGCTTCGCCTCCCCGGCGGGCAGCCCGTCGAGCCGCGCGCTGCTGGCGGACAGCCGGGCGAGACCGTCGCGGTAGTCCCGGTTCAGGGCCTCCGGCGCCCAGGCGTCGAGCCACGCCGCGGTGTCGCCGAACGGCTCCCCGGCGATCAGCCGCGCGCGGCCGCTGAGGCCGATGCGGGTGGCCAGGCGGTGCAGCGTGTCGCCGTCGAGGGCCAGGTTGTCCGGCCGGGCGTGCAGCCCCGGCAGCACGCAGCGGAATCCCAGCGCGTCGAGGGCCCAGGCGCTGCGTTCGTCGGCGTCCGTCAGGTGGACGAACAGCCAGCGGCCGGGCTGCCACGGCCGGACCCGGTCTTCACCGAGCCGCCACCGTTCGACGAAATCGTTCAGCGCGTCGGTGCCGGGGCTCAGCCGGTACTCGCCGCGCCGGGGGCTCTCGATGCGGCCGCGGGCCATCAGCCGGGACAGGGTCACCCGGACGGTGTTCTCCGAGAACCCGAACAGCGCGGCGCTGTGGATCAGCGAGCTCGCGCTCTGGCGCCGGCCGCGCGCGCTGCGCAGCAGGTCCAGGATCACGTCGCCGGGTCGGGTCCGCGCTCTCGACATTACACAGGGAGCCCTGTCATCTACCAAGTCGTAATATTACGGCGGTGCCTGATCGGGATCAATTCCTGTAATGAAACCCGTAATGAACCCCGTAATGAGTCCCATCATGCAACGCGCGGCGGGTTGCGGGTCGGCCCGCCCGCCTTCAGGGGCGCCCGCCGGGGTCCCCGGCCCGGGCGATGCGGTCACCGGCGAAGGTGCCGAGATACAGCGCGCCGTCGAAGGGCAGGGCCACGGTGGCGCCGCCCATGGGCGGTCCGGCGTGGTCCAGGCGCACCTCGGTGGACATGTCCGCGGGATCGATGGCGACGATCTGGAAGCGAAACCCGCAGCTCCCCGACTCGAGCTCCTGGCAGCTCATGGAATCCGCCAGGGAGGCCAGGTGCGACGCGGCCAGCAGGGTGCCGCCGTCCCAGGCCAGGTTGTCGGGGCTCGACACCTCGGCGCTGGCGACCACCTCGCCACGGGACACGTCGACCTTGAGCACCCGGCTGCCTAGGTAGCTGTTGAGGAACAGGAAGCGCTCGTCGGCGGACTTCTCGACGCCGTTGGCGAAGCGTGCCGCGGTTCCGGGGATCGCCGTGAAGCCCGCGTCGGGTTGCCAGCGGTAGACCAGCCCCGGAGCGTGGCCGGTGAGCTGCATGCGCAGCACCGTCCACAGCAGGTTGGCGTCCCGGGGGAACATGTGGCTCACCCAGAACCCGCCGTCGCGCAGCACCACCAGATCGTTGAAGAAGCCGTTCTCCGGCGCTTCGACGCAGCCCCGCCAGGTGAGCGAGACGTCGGCGCCGGGCGTCACCTCGAACATCTCCACCGACTCCCGGCCGGCATGATTGACCACGTACAGCGCGTGGCGGCCGTCGTCGAGCTGCTCGATGTCGATGCCGTGGGGCGAGAAGGCCGGCGGCGGCGGGCAGGCCGGGTCGCCCCAGGCCGCCTCGGGCTCCGGGGCCGCGGCCGGGTCCGGAAACAGGGTGCGGATGCGGCCGTCGGCCGGGCGCAGCGCCACCAGGCTGCCCTGGGCCTCGCCGGCCATGCCGCCGAACTGGCTCACCAGGATCTCCGTGGCGCCCGGCGCGGGGACCAGATCCTCGGGGTTCTGGAAGCGGCAGTCCGGAACCAGCCCGTCGCCGGGCTCGCAGCTCTGGATGGGTGGGTGCTCCGGGCTGCAGCCGGCGGCGGCGAGCTCGGCCAGCAGGCCGGCGGCCGCAGCGTGCAGACGATGAATGCGCATGACGTTCCTCCTTCCCCAGCGGCCTACGGTAGGCGCGCCGGGCACCGGAGACAACAGGGGCGCCCTACAGGTCGGTCATGTCCAGCTCGGCGATCTTGCGGGTCAGGGTGTTGCGGCCCCAGCCGAGCAGCTCGGCGGCGTCACGCTTGCGCCCTCCGGTGTGCTTGAGCGCGGTGCGGATCATGATGCGCTCGAAGCGGGGCACGGCGACGTCGAGCAGTGGCTCCCGCCCGGGATTGGCGAGCATGTCGTCGGCCCAGTGTTCGAGGGCGTCTTCCCAGTTGCCGCCGACGCCGGCGGACTCGCCGGTGCCGTCCGCACGCAGCTCGGGCGGCAGGTCGTCGATGTGAATCTCCCGGCCCGAGGCCATCACCGTCAGCCAGCGGCAGGTGTTCTCGAGCTGGCGCACGTTGCCGGGCCAGGCCAGGGTGGTCATGTACTCCATCGCTTCCGGCCGGATCAGCTTCGGCTCGCCGCCCAGCTCCTCGGCGGCCTTGTCGAGGAAGTGCCGGGCCAGCAGGGGGATGTCGGATTTGCGTTCGGCCAATGTCGGCACGTGCACGCTGATCACGTTGAGCCGATGGAACAGGTCCTCGCGGAAGGTTCCGTCCTGCACCCGCTCCTCGAGGTCCTGGTGGGTGGCGGCGATGATGCGCACGTTGACCTTGATGGGCTGATGGCCGCCCACCCGGTAGAACTCGCCGTTGGAGAGCACCCGCAGCAGCCGGGTCTGGGTGTCCGGCGGCATGTCGCCGATCTCGTCGAGGAACAGGGTGCCGCCGTTGGCCTGCTCGAAGCGGCCGACCCGCTGATTGTTGGCGCCGGTGAATGCGCCCTTCTCGTGGCCGAACAGCTCGGACTCGACCAGCTCCCGGGGAATGGCCGCCATGTTGAGCGCGACGAAATTGCCGTTCGCCCGCGGGCTGTGGCGGTGCAGCGCCCGGGCCACCAGCTCCTTGCCCGAGCCGGAGGCGCCGCGGATCAGCACGGTGACGTTGGAGTTGGCGAGGCGGCCGATGGCGCGGAACACCTCCTGCATGGCCGGCGCCTGGCCGATGATGTCCTGGGCCGGCTCGGGCTCCGGTATCCGGGCCGGCGTCTTGGCCTCCTCGGCGAAGGTGATGGCGCGGCGGACGATGGCGATGGCCTCGTCGACGTCGAAGGGCTTGGGCAGATACTCGAACGCGCCGCTCTGGTAGGCGTTGATGGCGCTGTCGAGGTCCGAATGGGCCGTCATCACGATGACCGGCAGCTCCGGGTAGGCGTCGTGAATGCGGTCGATGAAATCCATGCCGTCCATGCCCGGCATGCGCACGTCGGTGATCACGGCGATGGGCCGCTCGTCGTCGAGGTGGTGCATCGCATGGTCCGCGGAAGCGAACGCGGTGATCGGAATGCCCGCCTGGGACATGGCCCGTTCCAGCACCCACCGGATGGAGCGGTCGTCGTCGACGACCCACACTCGATTACTCATGGTCGTTGTCCTCAGAGCGGCCGCGGGGCTCCGGTGCGCCCTCGCCGACGGGTAGAAAGACGGAGAAGCAGGTGTGGCCCGGCCGGCTGTCGCATTCGATGATGCCGCCGTGCTGGGCGATGATGGTCTGGGTGATGGCCAGTCCGAGCCCGGTGCCTTCCGGGCGTCCGCTGATCATCGGGAAGAACATGCGGCTCACCATGTCCTCGGCGATCCCGGGGCCGTTGTCGATGATGTCGATCTGCAGCACGATCCGGTGCAGGCGCGACGCGATGGTGAACTGCCGGACGATCCGGGTGCGCGCGGTGATGGTCGGGTCGGGCCGGCCTTCCACGGCCTGGGCCGCGTTCGACATGATGTTGAGCAGCGCCTGGATGAGCTGGGACTCGTCGGCGCGCACGTCCGGCAGGCTGGGGTCGTAGTCGCGCTTGAAGCCGATGGCGCCGCCGCTCTCGGCGCTGATCAGGCGGATCACGTGCTCGATCACGGCGTGGACGTTGACCGGCCGTTTCTCGGGCTCGCGATTCGGGCCGAGCATCCTGTCGACCAGCGTCTTCAGCCGGTCGGCCTCGTCGATGATGACCCGGGTGTACTCCTTGAGGCTTTCGTCGCCGAGCTCGCGCTCGAGGAGCTGGGCCGCGCCGCGCACGCCGCCGAGCGGGTTTTTGATCTCGTGGGCCAGGCCGCGCACCAGCTTGCGGGTGGTCTCGTGGGACTTGGCGGCCTGGTCGTCCCGGTTGATGCGCAGCAGGCGGTTGATGGGCTGGAACTCCACCAGCACGTGGCGGCTGGCCGGCTCCAGCGACACCGTGAGGTCCGCGGTCACCTCGTTGCCGTCCCGGGTCCGGAACCGGGTGGCGCGGCGGGTGATGGACTGGCTGGTGCGGGCCACCTGACGGAAGCCGTCGAACAGGTCCTCGTCCTCGGGAATCATCAGCTCCGCCGCCTCGAGCCCGGCCGACCGGGTTTCGCTCAGCCCCAGCAGGGCCTCGGCGGCCGAGTTCAGGTAACACACGCGCAGGTCCGACGTGAGCACCATGACGCCGGTGCTCAGGTAGTCGAGGACATCTACCTTGTTCAGATCGGTCATGCCGGTAGGTCGGTGTTCAGCCGTGGCCCGTTGTCGTTCCGGAGGTGGTCGGGTCCGTTGCCCGGTTTCGCAACGCAAGAAGTGGTCCAACTCGTGAGCGACGATGGACCACGGCTGAGTCAGTCCTTACTACGCCTGGAAGCCCTTAAAACAGGCAGGATGCAACGGATATCGGCCCAGCGGGTCGGGTGGGCCGATGACGGCCGGCGGCGCGCCGCCCCGAATTCGGGAGCTATTGTGCACCGAAATGGTGCAATAGTGCCAGCGTCGGGTCGGCGCCCGCCGGTGGGGCGCTCCGGCGCCGGGTCAGTTTCCGGCCCTGTTGGGCTGCAGGATGACCGAGCGGCGCTGGAGGTGGAACACCGAGGGCTGGCTGGCGATCAGGGTATTGCCGTTCTGGTCCACCACCCGGACCTGAACGTTGTGGGTGCCCCGGTCGAGATTCACGAGCTGAAAGCTGGTGGTGAAGCCCTGCTGGCGGAGTTCGCCGTCCAGGTACACCTGCATGATGTGGCCGACGGCCAGGTTCGGCTGGATCGACGCGCTGATGGTGACGTTGCCGGCGTTCTCGCGCACGGCGGCATCGTTCGCCGGGCTGGTGATGGCGAGGGACTGGTAGCTGGTGACGCGGGCGCCTTCTCCGCCGGATTCGTCGTCCTCGGCGGCGCCGGTGCCATCGCCGCCCGCCAGCCAGTCCTCCAGGCTGACGGAACCGTCCCCGCCGTTGCTGGCCGGCCGCGGCGGCGGGGTGAACGTGTTGCCCGTGGACAGCTCGACGGATTCGCCGGTCTCACCGGGCCGCGGGGGCTGGTCGGTGAACACCACGTTGCCGTTCTCGTCGACGCTCTTGTAGATGCGGCTGGCCGCCTCGCTGACGCCGGCGGTGGCCAGCAGGCCGGCCGCCAGCAGCCACGCCAGCAGCGTCCGGGGCTCCGGCGGTCGAGGCAGGACCCGGGCGTGGGGCCGGGGCCGGCCGCTCGTACTCGTGCGCGGGGACTGTCGCATCGTCGTCGTCTCGTTCGATTCCAAGGGCATTACACCAGGGTTTCGACCACGAGAATGCGAAAAAAAGCCCCGATTCGTAAACGAATTGGGGCTGTGGAGGCGTGCCGGCCCGGTGTCCCGGGCCGGCCGGTCGCGCCGGTCAGACGCTGTAGTACATCTCGAACTCGGCCGGATGGGTGAGCATCCGCAGGTAGTCCACCTCGCCGCGCTTGAGCTCCAGGTAGCCGTCGATGGCCGCATCGGTGAACACGCCGCCGGCCTTGAGGAACTCCCGGTCGGCGTCGAGCGCGTTCAGGGCCTCCTCGAGGGAGTGGGCGACGGTCGGAATGCCGGTCAGCTCCTCGGGAGGCAGGTCGTAGAGGTCCTTGTCCAGCGAGTCGCCGGGGTGAATCTCGTTCTGGATGCCGTCGAGGCCGGCCATCAGCATGGCGGCGAAGGTCAGGTACGGGTTGCCGGTGCTGTCCGGGAAGCGTACTTCCACCCGGTACGCCCGCGGGCTGCCGCCCTGGATGTAGGGCACCCGGATGGAGGCCGACCGGTTGCGCGCCGAGTAGGCCAGCAGCACCGGCGCTTCGAAGCCCGGCACCAGACGCTTGTAGGAGTTGGTGCTGGCGTTGGCGAAGGCGTTGATGGCCTTGGCATGCTTGATGATGCCGCCGATGTAGAACAGCGCGGTTTCGGACAGGCCGGCGTACTTGTCGCCGTGGAACAGGTTGCTGTCACCCTTCGCGATGGACTGGTGAACGTGCATGCCGTTGCCGTTGTCGCCCACCAGCGGTTTCGGCATGAAGGTCGCCGTCTTGCCGTAGGCGTCGGCGACGTTGTGCACGCAATACTTGTAGATCTGCACCTCGTCGGCCTTCTTGACCAGGGTGTTGAAGCGCACGCCGATCTCGTTCTGGCAGGCGGTGGCCACCTCGTGGTGGTGCACTTCCGCCACCAGACCCATGGCTTCCATGGCGGAGCACATGGCGGAGCGCAGATCCGCGGCGGAGTCCACCGGCGGAACCGGGAAATAGCCGCCTTTGATGCCGGGCCGGTGGCCCAGGTTGCCGCCTTCGAACTCCGAGTGGGACGACCAGGCCGCTTCCTCGGCGCCGATGCTGAAGAAGCTGCCGCTCATCTCCACCTTCCAGCGCACGTCGTCGAACACGAAGAACTCGTTCTCCGGGCCGAAGTAGGCGGTGTCGCCGATGCCGGTGGTCTTGAGGTAGGCCTCCGCCTTCTTGGCGATGGAGCGCGGATCCCGCTCGTAGGGCTGCATCGTGCTGGGCTCGACGATGTCACACCGGAGGTTCAGGGTGGTGTCGTCCCGGAACGGATCGATGACCGGCGTGCTGTCGTCGGGCATCAGGATCATGTCGGACTCGTTGATGGACTTCCATCCGGCGATGGAGGAACCGTCGAACATGAAGCCGTCCTGCAGGGCGTCAGCGTCGACGCGCGCCGCGGGAACCGTGGTGTGCTGCTCCTTGCCCTTCGGGTCCGTGAATCGCAGATCCACCCACTTCACGTCGTGGTCTTTGATCATCTTGAGTGTGTTGTCGGACATCGCGTTTACCTGCTCCTGCTGGTGAGTTCTGTGTTGTCGTCCTGTCGTCTCGTCGAAGACGCCGGCCGGCACGAACGGCGTTGCGGGCCGTGGCGTCGGGGCAGCATGACCGGAAATGGTCGAATTTGGCTCATCCTTTCCCCGATGTTCCCCCTTGGTGCGCAATAAGCATGCCACCGAAACATGGGCGTGGGGCTGGTGGTTCCGGGTTTGCGGGTACTCACCAATGCACTGTTTCGGGGCGGCTGGTGCGTCATGATTCCGCAATGCACCGTTATGGTGCGCAGGTACCGTTCAGAGTCCCGGCCCGCGGCCGCGGACCGGAAGGCTCAGCCCCGGTATCCCCCAGAGCACCGGGAAAATCAGTCTGACACACGCATGCGGATATGGAAATGCGCCTGGTCGGTGCCGCAGGCGTGGTCGCGGCATTCCCGGTCGTCGAGAAACGTGTGCCCGTGAACCCGGCACCAGGCGCGGATGTCGTGGCAGGCGCCCGGGTCGGTGGCGAGCACTTCGAGGCCGGTCCCCGGCGCCAGCTCGCGCACCCGGTCCTGGGTGCGGATCACCGGCAGGGGGCACAGCAGGCCCAGGGCGTCCAGGCGGCTGTCCGGCGCGCTCATCCGATGTGCCAGGCCGCCGGCAGCTCGTGGGCGGGCAGCGGCGCCACCTCCACGACCTCGCCGACGCCGCCGGGACGCTCGATGCTGACCTGCACCCGGTCCGCATCCCGGCCCTGGCTGTAGCGGGCCAGCACCCGGGCGGCGAGGGTCAGGTCGTCCGCCTCGGCGACACCGTCGACCAGGCAGATGGGGCCGCGGTGGGACACCGGGCGCAGCGCCGTGAAGCGCCGCCGGTAACCCTCCAGGTAGCGGTTCTCGCCCTCCTCACGGCCGAGAATCAGCTTGAAGCGCGGGTCGGGCCGCAGGTGGCGCCCGACCTTCAGCAGCATGATGTCGTCCAGGTCGTAGTCCCGCTCCCCCTGGGATTTCCAAAGGTCGGCGAGCTTGTTGGAATAGTCGGCGTTGGTGAGAAAACAGCACCCGCCGGCGGGCTGGGCCCAGTCCTCGAAGCCGAGCCGGCGGGCCAGCTCGATCTGCGGCTTGCGGTTGCGGCCGTGGAAGTCGTACAGCTCGTCCCGATTCACCCAGCCTTCCCGCTCGGGGAGGGTCTCCGGCAGATGCTTCGCGCACAGCGGCCGTAGCAGCCGGTCCTCGGCGCCGGATTCCCGGGCCACCAGGGGCAGGGCCTCCTTGCGCTGGCTCTTGGGGCGCTGGCCCATCACCTCGCCGGTGACGATGAAGTCGAAGCCGTGCTCCGCCATGAAGCTCCAGGCGAGCGCCTTGTTGACCATGAAGATCTTGCAGTCCAGGCACGGATTCAGGTGGGCGCCGTAGCCGTGCTTCGGGTTCAGCACGACGTCCTTGTATTCGTCGATGACGTCGACGATGTGCAGCTTGATGCCGAGCTGCTCCGCCACCCACAGGGCGTTGTTGCGCTTCGGCGCGGCGCCCTTGCGGTCGCGGATGGCGTGGGTGTGGCCCTCGACGCAGAAGCCGGTGTAGAAGTTCAGCCCCTCGACGTGGACGCCCTGATCCATGATCACCCGGGCGGCCAGCATCGAGTCGAGACCGCCGGAAATCAGCGCGACAGCTTTCCTCTGTTCGGTCATAATCGCCGCCCCTCGCGTCGGAGCGCTCGTCATAGCGCTCCCTCAGACAGGTCCCGAATCAACGGGCCGCGAAGTTTAGTAGGATCACCGAAGTGTCGCAAAGTGAGCACAACCCCCAGGCGTTGCGCAACGTCGCCATCATCGCCCACGTGGACCATGGCAAGACCACGCTGGTGGACCGCCTGCTGCAGCAGACGGGCACCATCGACCGGGAGGCCCAGGAACGGGTGATGGACTCGAACGACCTCGAGCGCGAGCGGGGCATCACCATCCTGTCGAAGAACACCGCCATCGAGTACGGCGGCTACCGCATCAACATCGTCGACACGCCCGGTCACGCGGACTTCGGCGGCGAGGTCGAGCGGATCCTGTCGATGGTCGACTCGGTGCTGCTGCTGGTGGACGCCGTCGACGGCCCCATGCCCCAGACCCGGTTCGTCACCCAGAAGGCCTTCGCCGCCGGGCTCAATCCGATCGTGGTGGTCAACAAGGTGGACCGGGCGGGCGCCGACCCCTACCGGGTGATCGACCAGGTGTTCGACCTGTTCGACTCGCTGGGCGCCACCGACGAGCAGCTCGACTTCCCGGTGATCTACGCCTCCGCCCTGCTCGGCAAGGCCGGCCCGGAGCCGGATCAGCTCGGCGACGACATGACCGTGCTGCTCGACGCCATCGTCGAGCACGTGCCGCCGCCGGCGGTGGACCCGGAAGGGCCGTTCCAGATGCAGATCAGCTCGCTGGCCTACTCGAGCTACCTCGGCGTGATGGGCGTTGGCCGCATCCGCCGGGGCCGCGTCGAGCGCAACACGCCGGTGGTCGTGGTGGCCCGCGACGGCAGCACCCGGCGCGCCCGGGTGCTGGCCATCCTCGGCTATCACGGCCTGGAGCGGGTGGAGCGCCAGGCGGCATCCGCCGGCGACATCGTCTGCGTCACCGGCGTCGACGACATCGGCATCTCCGACACCCTGTGCAGCCCGGACGCCGTGGAAGCGCTGCCGGCGCTGGTGGTGGACGAGCCCACCCTGACGATGATGTTCTGCGTCAACACCTCGCCCTTCGCCGGCCGCGAGGGCGACTACCTGACCAGCCGCCAGCTCAAGGAGCGGCTGTGGCGGGAGGCTTCCCACAACGTCGCGCTGTCGGTGAAGGAAACCGACGACCGCGACCGCTTCGAGGTGTCCGGCCGCGGTGAGCTGCATCTGTCGGTGCTGATCGAGACCATGCGCCGGGAAGGCTACGAGCTGGCCGTGTCCCGCCCCCAGGTGATCACCCGGGAGGTGGACGGCCAGGTCCAGGAGCCCTACGAGCACGTCACCGTCGACATCGAGGAGCAGTACCAGGGCAAGGTCATGGAGAGCCTCGGCGAGCGCCGCGGCGAGCTGCTGGACATGCAGAGCGACGGCCAGGGCCGCACGGTGCTGAAGTACCGGCTGCCGACCCGCGGGCTGATGGGCTTCCGGCCGGTGTTCCTGTCCATGACCTCGGGCACGGGCATTCTGACCTTCGGCTCGGCCGGCTACGGGCCGCGCCTGGACGTGGAGCTCGGCAACCGCAGCAACGGCGTGCTGGTGTCGATGGCCGAGGGCAAGGCCGTAGCCTACGCCCTGTTCAACCTGCAGAACCGCGGCCGCCTGATGATCGGCCCGGGCGAGGAGGTCTACGAAGGCATGGTGATCGGCATTCACAGCCGGGAGAACGACCTGCCGGTGAATCCGATGAAGGAAAAGAAGCTCACCAACGTCCGCGCCGCCGGCAGCGACGAGAACATCCTGCTCACACCGCCGGTGCGCATGAGCCTCGAGCAGGCACTCGAGTTCATCGACGACGACGAGCTGGTGGAGATCACCCCCGCCGCCATCCGCATCCGCAAGCGGTTCCTCAAGGAGCACGAGCGCAAGCGCGCCGGCAGCGCCCGGGCCGCCAACGGCTGATGGCGCCCGGGTGCCGCCGCCGATGACGCTCCGGGACCTGCACGCGGAATGAAGGCCCTGCTCCAGCGCGTCACCGAAGCCGCCGTCACCGTCGACGGCGAACGCATCGCGTCGATCGGCCCGGGGCTGCTGGTGTTCGTCGGCGTGCAGCCCGGGGACGGCCCGGAGGACGTCGACTGGCTGGCCGGCAAGGTGCTGGCCCTGCGTATCTTTCCCGACGCGGACAAGCCCATGAACCGATCGGTGACGGACGTCGGCGGCGAGCTGCTGCTGGTCTCCCAGTTCACGCTGGCGGCGGACACCCGCCGCGGCAATCGCCCGGGCTTCAGCACCGCGGCGCCGCCGGAGCAGGCGGAGCGGCTCTACGACGCCTTCGTCGCCGAGTTGCGCCGCCGCTGGGACCGCGTCGCCACCGGCCGTTTCGGCGCCGACATGCAGGTCTCGCTGATCAACGACGGCCCGGTGACGTTTCTGCTGGAGCGGTGACGGCCCGCCCGGCGGCGTCGGCCCCCGCTCCCCACCTCACCACCCCGTAGGAGCGGCCTCCCGGCCGCGATCCGGTCTGCCTCGACCTCGACCTCGCCGTGTCCGTAGGAGCGGCCTCCCGGCCGCGATTGGCGGGGCAGGCGAAAGTCGTCCGAAATACGGGATCGCGGCCGGGAGGCCGCTCCTACGAGAGGGGGGTCAGGGCGCCTGCTCGTTCTCGATGCGGGTCAGCCAGTAGTCGACGTCGAAATCCGGGTTGCCGGTGAGGTAGCGCCACAGCCGGGCCCGGTTGATGTATTCGAGGCGGGAGGTGTCCTGCTCGAACCAGGGCTCCGGGCGCGTGAGGATGGCGGCCACCGGATCGGCGGCCGCGCTTTCCGGCGCGGTCCAGAAGATCGGCCGCTGGGCAGGGCGCCCCGCCGGCGCCGGCAGGTCGCTGGTGTCCCACAGCCGCACCTGGGGTTCGGTGGGGCACAGGCGGATCTTGAACATGTAGCGCAGCCGGTCGGAGCGGTTCACCCCGCCGCCGTGCCAGATGCCGTGATGGAGCACCAGCACGGTGCCGGCGGGGCAGACCACGTGCTGCTGGCCGCGCACGTTCTGGTAGCGGGCGATGGCGGTCTCGCTCACCACCCGCAGGTGGGACCCGGGCAGAAACCGCGTGCCCCCCATGGCGGCGGTGGTGTCGTGGGGAAAGTACATGAGCTGGATGTCGAAGGCCCGGCGCGGGTCGATGGTGGAGTCCTGGTGGTAGTGCTGGGACACCGGCTCGCGGCCCTGGGCCCGGTAGAAGGCGGGCGGGTAGGTGATGTGCAGGAAGTGGTGGTCGAACACCGGCGCGTGGCCCACCAGGCTGGTGATGGCGCCGCGCACCTCCGGCACGTCCAGCACCGCACGCACCGGCGAGTCCGCGTCGTAGGCGTCGGCCAGCGGCGTGCCGGCGGCGACCCGCGGGATCACCGACTCGGCCAGAATGCGGCCGTAGTGCTCGCGGATGCTCGACACGGCGTCGGCGGGCACGTCGTGAACCTGCGCCAGGAACGCCGCGTTGACGTGGTCCGGCACCACGGCGTCGAGCCGCAGGAAGCCGCGGGCGGCGAAGGTCGCCATGTCGATCGTGCTCAGCAGCCGCTCAGCCATCGACCAGCTTCTCGAACAGGAATTCGTACTTGAGGTAGCCGGTGCGGAACTCGTCGCCACCGCCGTGGGGCAGCAGCGGGCTCGCCTGGATCAGCCGCCAGCCGTCGAGCAGCGCGTCGAGGCCGGTGTCGTAGGGCGGCTCGTCCGCGTCGCCGGCCATGCGCTGCGTTTCGCCCGTGCCGTCGTACAGCGACCAGGCCAGGACACGGGCGTCCAGGGCCGAGTTGTCCAGGCAGAGCACGAGCACCTGCTGACGCCTGCCGGGGGTCACGGGCCGCCGCCCGCGCGGACCGTCACCGGTCGCCGTCCGGGTCTGCGGCGTCGGCGTGGGCGGCCTCGGCCTCGGCTCGATCCTCCTCCTCCGCCTTGCGCCGGGCCAGCACCCGCGCCAGCGCCACGCCCAGCTCGAACAGCAGCCAGGTGGGTATCGCCAGCAGGAGCTGGGAGACCACGTCCGGCGGCGTGAGCAGCATGCCCACCACGAAGCAGCCCACCACGATGTAGGGCCGTTTGCGCGCCAGGGCGTCCGGGCTGGTGATGCCGGTCCACACCATCAGCAGGATGGCGATGGGCACCTCGAACGCCAGGCCGAAGGCGAAGAACAGCTTCAGCACGAAGTTGAGGTAGGCGTTGATGTCCGTCATCCAGGTGGCGCCCGTGGGAATGGTCTGGGCGAAGAACTGGAACACCAGCGGGAACACCAGGAAGTAGGCGAACGCCGTGCCGCAGTAGAACAGCACGATGCTCGACACCAGCAGCGGCAGCGCGAAGCGCTTCTCGCGGAAGTACAGCCCCGGCGCGACGAAGGCCCATGCCTGGTAGAGGATGAACGGCATGGCGGCGAAGATCGCGGTGAAGATGGCCAGCTTGAACGGCGTGAGGAAGGGTGACGCCACCTCGGTGGCGATCATGCCGGAGTTCTCCGGCAGGTGCGCCATCAGCGGCGCCGCCACGAACTCGTAGATGTCGTTGGCGAAATAGTAGATCGGCACGAACACCACCAGGACCACCAGCAGCCCGCGCAGTATCCGGCTGCGCAGCTCGATGATGTGGTCCAGGAACGGCTGCTCGTTGGTCTCGACCTGGGCGTCGTGCTCGCGGGGATCCTGCTTAGCCATGCCGGCGGTCGTCGTCCGGGCCGGTGCTCTCGTCTTTCGCCGGGGACGCCTGCGGGCCGGAGGACGGCTGCGCGGCGTCGGCTGCCGGTCGGCTGCCGGCGGCGGGCTCCAGGCTCGGCGAGGCCGCCGCCTCTCCCCCGGGCGTGCCGGCGCTGCTGCGCTCCGGCGCGGCCCGGCCGGGCGTCGGGGCGGCGCCGGCGTTCACCGAGTCGCGGACGTCGCGCTCGATGCGCTTCATCTCTTCCATCACCGCCTCGTTGTGGAGCTGGCGGCGCACCTCGTCCATGCCGATCTCGCGCTCGATCTCGGTCTTGACGTTGGTGAAGCTGCGCCGCATCCGCCCGATCCACAGGCCGAGCGTGCGCAGGGCCTCCGGCAGGCGCTCCGGTCCGATGACCAGCAGCCCGACGATGGCGATCAGGACCAGCTCGGGGAAGCCGATGTCAAACATTCGTGTCTTGTTTGCTCTCGGTCTTCTGCTGGGACTGGCTCACTTCGCCCTCGATGACGCGGGGGTCGTCGGACTTCTCCGACTTCTTCTCGTCGTCGCTGACGGCCTTGCGGAACCCCTTGATGGCGGAGCCGAGGTCCGACCCGAGGCTCTTCAGGCGCTTCGGTCCGAAGACCAGCAGCACGATCGCCAGGACGATCAGCAGCTCGGGTATTCCAAATCCTCCAAACATGATGCACTCCGTAGCTTGGCGCGCCGATTATAGGGATCGACGGGTGCCGCATTGTGACATTCGCGCGACATTCCGGCGATATGGGGCACTTTTTTCGCCGCTGCAGCGCCGCTGCACCGCCGGCGAGGCCGCTCCGGGTCAGCCGCGGCTGGCCTTTTCTGCGTGACCCGAGATGCCGAAGCGGTCGGCCAGGGTCTCCAGCACCCGCTGCGGGTCCTGGTCGAGATGCACCAGCATCACCAGCGTGTGGAACCACAGGTCGGCCACTTCCCCGGCCAGGTCCTCGTCCGGGGTGCCGGGCGTGGCGTCCTTGGCGGCGAGCACGACCTCGGTGGCCTCCTCGCCGACCTTCTCGAGAATCCTGTTCAGCCCCCGGGCGTACAGGGAGGCGACGTAGGAGTCGTCCGGGTCCGCGCCCCGGCGCGACCGCAGCACCTCGGTCAGCTCGCGGATGACGTCGCGTCGGGCATTGGACATGGCGCTGACTCCGATGGTTGTCCGGTGGATCAGGGGCGCAGCAGCAGCAGCGAGCCGACGGCGGCGCTCGCCAGCCCTGCGGCGGCGCCCAGGCCGGCATCGCCGGCCAGGGACTCGGCGATGGGCCCCCATAATAGAACGCCGGCGGCGACGATCAACGCGCCGCCGGCCACCCGCCGCGATCGCCAGCGGCGGTCGAGCCGGGTCAGGCGCCGGTCCAGCGCGGCGAGCGCGTCGTTCTGCCGGTCCACGGCCCGCTCGAGCTGGCGGAGCTGGGTTCCGGTGCGCGCCACCAGGGCCGGCAGGCGGGGGAGCTGGTCGAGTATCAGCGGCGCGTACTCGGCGAACTCCCGCAGCGCCGCGGCGGGGCCGACGTGGTCGGCCACCCAGCGCTCCATGAACGGCTTGGCGGTCTCCCACAGGTCGAGCTGGGGGTAGAGCTCCCGGCCCAGCCCTTCGATGTACAGCAGGGTCTTCTGCAGCAGCACGAGCTGGGGCTGGATCTCCATGTCGAATTCCCGGGCCGTGTCGAACAGCTGGACCAGGAACAGACCGAAGGAGATCTCGTTCAGCGGCTTGGCGAAGATCGGCTCGCACAGCTCCTTGATGACCCGCTCGAAGGCGTGGGGGTCGGTGTCCTCGGGAATCCAGCCGGACTCCAGGTGCAGCCGCGCCACCTCCGCGTAGTCCCGGTTGAAGAAGGCGAGCAGGTTGCGGGCCAGATAGTCCTGATCCTCCCGGGTCAGCGAGCCGATGATGGCGCAGTCGATGGCGATGTAGCTCGGATCGGCAGGGTCCGTCACGTCGACGAAGATGTTGCCGGGGTGCATGTCGGCGTGGAAGAAGTTGTGCTCGAAGACCTGGGTGAAGAACGTCTCGACGCCCCGGTCGGCCAGCTTCTTCAGATCGGTGCCGTGGGCCCGCAGGGCTTCCATGTCGCCGATGGGCACGCCGTCGATGCGTTCCAGCACCAGCACGTTGCGCCGCGTCAGATGCCAGTAGACCCGCGGCACGTAGAGCAGGGGCGATTCCGCGAAGTTGGCGCGCAGGCGCGCGGTGTTGGCGGCCTCCTGCTGCAGGTCGAGCTCCTGCAGGATGGTGCGCTCGTAGTCCTCGACCACCTCGGGCAGGTGCAGGCGCCGGGCCTCCCGGGAGTGCTCGTCGAGAAACGCCGCCAGCAGGCGCAGCAGCTCCAGGTCCTCGCGGATGATCCGGTCGATTCCGGGCCGCACCACCTTGACCACGACCCGGGTGCCGTCGGGCAGGCTGGCGGCGTGCACCTGGGCCACCGAGGCTGAGGCCATGGGGTCGAGTTCGAAGTAGCTGAACGCCTCCTCGATGGGGGTGCCGATGGCCTGCTCGACGATGCGTCTGGCCTCGGCGCCGGAGAACGGCGGCACGTGATCCTGCAGCCGCGCCAGCTCGTCGGCGATGTCCCGGGGCAGCAGGTCGCGGCGGGTGGACAGGAGCTGGCCGAACTTGATGAACACCGGTCCGAGCTGCTCCAGCGCCATGCGCAGGCGGGCGCCCCGGGATTCGGAACCGGCCGGAATGAGCCGGGCCGGGGAGGCTTTGAGCAGCCAGCGGTAGCGGGGCGGCAGCGGGCTGTCGGCGCCCGCGTCGCCCTCGAGCAGCGTGTCGAGCCGGTAGCGGCTGACGGTCCAGCCGACCTTGACCAGCCGCCGCAGGGCTCTCATGACGTGGCCCTGTGCCGCTCCACCGCCGCCACGCGGGCGCCGAGCCGGTCGATGCGGAGCTGCAGGTCGTCGAGCTCGTCGAGCAGGCGACCGAGCTGGCGGCGGTCGACGAATGCCCGGCCGGCCCCGGCGCGGGCAGCCTCTCCGGCGCCCTCGAAGGCGGAACGCAGTCCGGCCAGCGCCAGCTCGACGGTGCCGATGGCGGTTCGCGCCGCGTCGCCGCCGACGACCCCGGCCAGGGGACGCTCGAGGTCCGGCCGGAAGTCCCGCAGCACCGCGGTCAGCTCGCCGAGCAGCGTGGTGTCGCCGTCGATGGCCACGCCGGGGCCGGCGGTGCCGGCCAGCCAGGCCAGCAGGTCCGGCGGGCGGCCCCGCACGGCGGCGTTGGGCATGGCGTCCGTGCGGGTGAGCAGCCGCAGCCGGCCCTGATCCACGGTGACGTACAGGTTGCGGGCGGCCAGCGGCAGCTCCACGGTGAGGAGCACTACCCGGCCCTCCAGGGCCGCCAGCCTGGCCCGGCTGGTCGGATCGAGGGCGAGCCCGCGGTTGGCCAGATCGGCCAGCAGATCGGCGAGCACGGCGTCCGCGCCGGCGGCGGTGCCGGCGGCGGGGCCGGTATCGCCGGTCACGGTTTCACCCCGCGATGGATCGCCGCGATGCCGCCCACCAGATTGTGGTACTCGACGTCGCCGAAGCCGGCGTCCTGCATCATCAGCTTCAGCGCCCGCTGGGGCGGATGCACGCGGATGGATTCCACCAGATACTGATAGCTGTCGGCGTCGCCGACGATGAGCCGGCCGAGACCCGGCCAGGCGGACTGGAACACCGCGTAGGCGGATTCCAGCAGAGGGTTCTCCGGCTTGGAGAATTCCAGCACGAGCAGCACGCCGCCGGGCGTCAGCACCCGGGCGAGCTCCCGCAGGGCGGCTTCCTTGTCGGTGAAATTGCGCAGCCCGAAACCGATCACCACGCAGTCGAAGCTGCCGTCGGCGAACGGCAGCGCCTCGGCGGCGGCCTGGCAGAACTTCACCTGGGCCAGGCCCTGGTCGATCAGCCGGTCCCGGCCGACGCGCATCATGGCCGGATTGATGTCGGTGAGCACGACGCTGCCGGTCTCGCCCACGGCCCGGGCGAACAGGGCGGACAGGTCGCCGGTGCCGCCGGCCAGGTCGAGCACCCGCATGCCGGGCCGCACGCCGGACATCTCCACCGTCATGCGCTTGAACAGCCGGTGGCTGCCGAGCGACATGAGGTCGTTCATGACGTCGTAGCGCTCGGCGACGCGCTCGAACACGCCGCCCACCAGGCGGGTCTTCTCCTCCGGAGAAACCCGGCGGAATCCGAAGTCCACGGGACGATCCTGTGACACGTGCTGCCCTGTCACCTGCGGGAAATGAGGAGGGTCAGTTTACGCTCTGGGATTCCATTGGCCCACCGGAATCGCCGGCAGGCGCGAGGCGTTGGCGGCCTTGAGCTCGGTCAGGTAATCCTGCCAGTAGCGGTCCTGGCCGGCGCCGAGGTCGTGGAGGAACTCCCAGGCGTAGATGCCGGAGTCGTGGCCGTCGTCGAAGGTGAGCCGGATGGCGTAGTTGCCGACGGCCTCGATCCCGGTGATCTGCACGTGCTTCTTGCCGGTCTGCAGCCGGCGCTCCTCGGGGCTGTGGCCGCGCACCTCGGCGGACGGCGAGTACACGCGCAGCAGCTCGGCGGGGAGCTCGAACCGCTCGGCGCCGAACTGCACCTCGAGGACGCGTGATCTGCGGTGGTAGTGGATTCGGTCGGGGCGCGGCATCGTCGGTGTCCGGCTGTCTTCAGTAGGTCGGGCGGCGTCAGAGAATGTACCGCGACAGGTCCTGGTCCTTCACCAGGGCGGCAAGATGCTCGTCCACGTAGGCGGCATCGATCGACACGCGCTCGCCCTGCTGCTCGCTGGCCTGGAACGACACGGTCTCCAGCAGCCGCTCCATCAGCGTGTGCAGGCGGCGCGCGCCGATGTTCTCGGTGCCTTCGTTCACCTGCCAGGCGAGCTCGGCGATGCGGGCGAGCCCGTCCTCGGCGAACTCGAGCTCGACGCCTTCCGTGGCCAGCAGGGCCCGGTACTGCTCCGTCAGGCTGGCATTCGGCTCCACCAGGATGCGGCGGAAGTCGTCGGGCGTGAGGGCGGCGAGCTCGACCCGGATCGGCAGCCGGCCCTGCAGCTCGGGAATCAGGTCCGAGGGCTTCGACAGGTGGAACGCGCCGGATGCGATGAACAGGATGTGGTCCGTGCGGATCATGCCGTACTTGGTGGACACCGTGCAGCCTTCGATCAGCGGCAGCAGATCCCGCTGCACGCCCTCCCGGGACACGTCGGCGCCGGTGGTCTCGCCGCGCTTGGCGACCTTGTCGAGCTCGTCGAGAAAGACGATGCCGGTCTGCTCCACGGCCTGCACGGCCCGGGCCTTCACCTCGTCCTCGTTGACCAGCTTGGCGGCCTCCTCCTCGCGCACCTTGCGCAGGGCGTCCCTGATCTTCAGACGCACGGTTTTGCGCCGGCCCTGGCCGAGGTTGCTGAACATGCTCTGGAGCTGGTTGGTCATCTCCTCCATGCCCGGCGGCGCCATGATCTCCACGCCCATGGGCGTGGCGGACAGCTCGAGCTCGACTTCCTTGTCGTCCAGCTCGCCTTCCCGCAGGCGTTTGCGGAACAGCTGGCGGGTGCCGGAGTCCGCCGGCTTCTCCCCCTCCTCGCCGTGAAAGCCCGCGGCCCGGGGCGCCGGCAGCAGGGCGTTGAGGATGCGCTCCTCGGCCTCGTCGTCGGCGCGGTGGCGGACCTGCTCCATCTGCCGCTCCCGCTCCATCTTGACGGCGGCATCCGCCAGGTCGCGGACGATGGACTCGACGTCGCGGCCGACGTAGCCGACCTCGGTGAACTTGGTGGCTTCGACCTTGATGAACGGCGCGCCCGCCAGCCGCGCCAGGCGGCGGGCGATCTCGGTCTTGCCGACGCCGGTGGGACCGATCATCAGGATGTTCTTGGGCGTGACCTCCTCGGCCAGCTCCTCGTCGAGCTGCATGCGGCGCCAGCGGTTGCGCAGGGCGATGGCGACGGCGCGCTTGGCTTCCTGCTGGCCGATGATGTGGCGGTCCAGCTCGTGGACGATCTCCCGGGGCGTCATCAACGTCATGACGATTCCAGTACCTCGATGGTGCGGTTGTGGTTGGTGTAGATGCAGATGTCGGCGGCGATCTCGAGCGCCCGCTCGACGATCTCCCGGGCGTCCAGGCCGGTGTTCTCGGCCAGGGCCCGGGCCGCGGCCTGGGCGTAGGCGCCGCCGGAGCCGATGGCGATGACGCCGGATTCCGGCTCGATGACGTCGCCGTTGCCGCTGATCAGCAAGGCCGTGCTGGCGTCGGCGACGATCAGCATGGCTTCCAGCCGGCGCAGGGCGCGGTCGCTGCGCCAGTCCTTGGCCAGCTCTACCGCGGAGCGGGTCAGGTTGCCCTGGAACTTGGCCAGCGCGCCTTCGAAGCGCTCGAACAGGGTGAAGGCGTCGGCGGTGCCGCCGGCGAACCCGGCCAGGATCTTGTCGTCGTAGAGACGCCGTACCTTGCGGGCGTTGCCTTTCATCACCGTCTCGCCGAGGGAGACCTGGCCGTCGCCGCCCAGGGCGACCTGGCCGTCCTTGCGGACGCAGAGAATGGTGGTGGCGTGGGGCTGGCGCATGGGACTTCCGGGCCTGGCTGGATGGTGAACGGGTGTGGTGTCCGGGAAATAGTGGGGACGGGCCGGCGCCTTTGCAATGCGCTCAGGTCGCCGGCCGGGTCGTCCACATGGCGGCAATGTCCTTCTGCCGCAGGCGGGTGAGGGCGCGCTGCGCCTCGACGCTGCTGGTGTAGGGGCCGACCGTGACCCGGTACCAGCGTCCGGTCTTGATGGTGATGTCGCTGGTCTGGGCCGGCAGGTCCATCAGCAGCAGCGCGGCGCGCAGCCGCTCGGCGTCGTCCCGGGAGCGGAACGACGCTGCCTGCAGCACGATCTCCTCGTCCGGCGCGGCCTCGCTGCCGGCGGGCTCGCTGGCGTAGGGCTCCGGGTCGGCGGTCACCCGCGAGTTCTTCAGCAGATCGTCGAACTCGAAGGTGAGCTGGGGCGCCGCCACCGGCTCGGCAGCGGCCGCGGCGGCCGGGTCGTCGGCCGCGGCGTCGCGGCTGCCGACGAACTCCGGCAGGTACGCGGCGCCCAGCACGATCACCGCCCCGAGGATGACCCCGGCGGAGAAGCTCGGCGCGTGGAACAGAGTGCGCCGGACCGGCGAGCTCGTCCGGCGCGACCGCGGCGGCGCGCGGCGGCTCTGGGGCCGGCGGCTGGCGCGGCCGCCGGCGAGGCTCGGCGCGGATGGGGATACGGGGCGGGTCATGGCGGCGGCAATGATAGGCGAAAACGGGCCCGGGCATCAGGCCGCGGCGTGGCGCGGCGCCCTCCGGGCGGCTCAGAAGGTGTCATAGGGGTCGACGTCCACGGACCAGCGCACGCCCCGGGGCCCCGGTCCTTCCCCGGTCAGCAGGCGCAGCGCCCGGTGCAGCGGCGCGCGGGCGTCCGCCAGCAGCATGAGCTGGAAGCGCAGGCGGTTCGCCACCCGGGGAATCGGAGCGGCCGCGGGACCGAGCAGCTCGACGCCCGGCGCGGCGGCCAGCCGCTCCCGCACGGACTGCAGGAAGGCCTGGGCCGGCTCGGCGTTCGCGGCCTCGGCGCGCACCAGGGCCATCGGCCGGAACGGCGGCAGGCCGGCGGCCCGGCGGTGCTCCAGCTCCCGGGCCGCGAAGCCCGGATAGCCGTCGTCGATCAGCGAGCGCAGCGTCGGGTTGTCGGGCTGATAGGTCTGGATCCACACCTCGCCCGGTCGCTCCGCCCGTCCGGCCCGGCCGGCCACCTGAATGATGAGCTGGGCGGTGCGCTCCGGAGCCCGGAAGTCCGCGGACAGGAAACCGCCGTCGGCGTTGATCACGGCGACCAGAGTGACGTTGGGAAAGTGGTGGCCCTTGGCCAGCATCTGGGTGCCTACGAGAATGGCCGGCTCGCCGCCGCGGATGGCCGCGAGCTGGGCTTCCAGACGGCGGTGGCTGCGGGTGGTGTCGCGGTCGATCCGGTAGCAGGGCACGTCGGGAAACAGCGCCTCGAGGCCGGCCTCGGTGCGCTGGGTGCCGATGCCCACCGCCATGAGCTCGGGCCGGCCGCAGCCCGGGCAGTCCCGGGGCAGCCGCGCCCGCCGGCCGCAATGGTGGCAGGTCAGTCCTTCCGGCCGGCGGTGCAGGGTCATGCGCATGTCGCAGTCCGGGCACTCGGCCTGCCAGCCGCAGGCGGCGCACAGGTAGGTCGGGGCGAAGCCGCGGCGGTTCAGGAACACCAGCGCCTGGCCGCCGGCGTCCAGGTGGCGGCGCATGATCTTCTCCAGCGGCACGCTGATCCCCTCCGACAGGGTATGGCCGCGGATGTCGATCAGGTTGAAACCCGGCATTTCGGCGCCGCCCGCCCGCCGGTGCAGATGCAGGTGACGGTAGCGGCCGGCGGCGGCGTTGTGCAGCGACTCGAGGGACGGCGTGGCGCTGCCGAGCAGCAGTGGAATGCCCAGCCCCTGGGCGCGTTTCACCGCGACGTCCCGGGCCGAGTAGCGCAGGCCGTCCTGCTGCTTGAAGGAACCGTCGTGCTCCTCGTCCACCACGATCAGGCCGAGATCCCGAAACGGGGTCAACACCGCGGAGCGGGTGCCGATGAGAATGCCCACCTCGCCGGCCCGGCAGCGCAGCCACACGTCCAGCCGCTGGGCGTCGGTGAGGCCGGAGTGAATGGCCGCCACGGCGCCGAAGCGGCGCTCGAACCGGCGCAGCGTCTGGGGCGTCAGGGCGATCTCCGGCACCAGCACGAGCACCTGGCGTCCGGCGCCCCGGACCTGCTCGATCAGCCGCAGATAGACCTCGGTCTTGCCGCTGCCGGTCACGCCTTCCAGCAGCACCGGATCGAAGCGGCCGAGCCCGGTGCTCAGGGCTTTCAGCACCTGGGCCTGCTCGTCGCTGAGCTCGGGGCCGCTGCCCCGGACCACGGCCCCGGCCGGCGCCGTGGTCTCGGACCGTACCAGGGCGCCCTTGGCCGCGAGGCCGCGGATCACGGCGGCGCTGAATCCCGCCGCTTCCAGGTCCGCGGGGAGGGCGGCCCCGCCGGCGGCGCGGAGATGGTCGACCAGGGCCTGCTGCTTCGGCGCCCGGTCCAGGTCGGGCACGGCGTCGGTCAGGCGCCAGACGGTGTCGCGGCGGATTGCCAGGGCTTCGCCGCGGCGGGCCCCGGCGGGCAGCACGGTGCCGAGGGTCTCGCCCAGCGGATGGTGATAGTAGTCGGCGAGCCAGTGCGACAGGGCGAGCAGGTCGTCGCCGAGCACGTTGCCGGCATCCAGAACCCGCTCCAGGGGCCGGGGATCGGGATGCGGGTCCGGCGGGTCCACGGCGACGCAGATGCCGGTGAGGGTCTGGCGGCCGAACGGCACCCGCACGCGTCCGCCGGCGGCCGGAACGGGGGCGCCGGCGGGGAGGGCGTAGTCGAAGAGCTGGGGCAGAGGCTTGGGCACGGCCACGCGCACCACCGCGGGAGGTGGGGTCAAGAGCGGATCCTTGGGGTCTGGGTCGGTCACTTGCGATGTTACCGGCATCTGACTACACTGCGCGGCCTTTTCGACATCGGCCATTTCCGGCGGCGGACATGAAAGCAGACATCCATCCCGAATACAGCGACGTGAAAGCCATCTGCAGCTGTGGCAACGTCATCGAGACCCGGTCCACCCATGCCGGCGAGATGCACCTCGACGTCTGCTCGGCCTGCCACCCGTTCTACACGGGCAAGCAGAAGATCATGGATACCGGTGGCCGCGTCGAGCGTTTCCGCCGCCGCTTCGGCAACCGCGGCGCATCCGGCGCCGGCGCCAGCGACGCCTCCTGATCGTCCCGCCGGGGCGGCGCTCGCCAGCGCGCTCCGGCTCATACCCGGCCCGGAGACCCCGGGCCGGTGGCTCCGAACCAGCTTTTCCGGCACGTCTGCTCCAATCCCGGCCCCGGGGCCCGGAACCTCCCCAGTATCTTCGGTCTAATCAGAGGCACATGTAGTATTCCGCCCCACGGGAGGTAGGACCGGGAGGTTTTTGCCGTGCGCAGCGCTCTCACATCGTCGGCCGGATGGATCGCCCGGGGCGGGGCCGCCCTGCTGTGCGCGGCGCTGGCGGCAACGGCGCTGGCCGCGGGTCCCGGCGAGAAGGTCTACCGGGAGATGGTCGAGAAGGACCAGCTCTACCAGGACGAGGCCTGGCAGGCCTACGTCCAGGAGATCGGCGAGCGCCTGCTGGCGGTCACTCCGGACGCGGGCAAGGAGTACCACTTCTTCGTGCTCGACAACCCGGCGGTCAACGCCATGGCGCTGCCGGACGGGTACATCTTCATCAACCGAGGCCTGATCGCCTACCTGCGCTCGGAGGACGAGCTGGCCGGGGTGATCGGCCACGAGATCGGCCACGTGGTCGGCTCCCACGCCCGGCGCAACAATACCCTGGGCGCCTTCGGCAACATCGTCGGCTTCATCGGCTCGATCATGACCGGCACCACAGCCATCGCCGACCTGACCAACACCGCCACGGCGACCCTGCGTTCGGGGTACGGCCGGGAGTTCGAGCTGGAGGCGGACGCCTACGGCGGCGAATTTCTCGCCAGGGCGGGCTACAACCCGCTGGCGATGATCGACGTCCTGCACGTGCTGAAGGACCACCAGCTCTTCAGCCGCAACGTCAAGCAGGAGCCCTCGGTGTACCACGGGCTGTTCTCGTCCCACCCGCGCAACGACAAGCGGCTGCACGATGCCGTGCAGAAGTCCCAGGGCCTGGTGCCGGACACGGTGCGCGAGCCGGAGCGGGACTTCTGGCAGATGATCGACGGCATGGTGTTCGGCGACGAGGCGGCCACGGGCCTGATCAAGGACACCACCTACTACCACAGCGGCCTGCGGGTCGCGATCCGCTTCCCCGAAGGCTGGGACGTGGCCAACACGGCGGCGGAGGTGCTCGGCCGGCCGCCCCAGGGCGCCACCCACTCGTCGATCGCGGTGCAGCGGCTCAACGCGCCCGGCGACGAGCAGACGCCGGCGGAGTTCGTCGAGAAGACGCTGAAGCGCGAGGACGTGATCAACGGCGAGAGCGTCGAGATCAACGGCTATCCCGCATTCATCGGCGACATCGAGGTGGCGGGCGGCTCGGCCCAGGCGCGCAGGATCGCGGTGATCTACAAGGACGCGAGCGTCTACCTGTTCAAGGGCGAGGTGGGGCCGGTGGGCAACGTCGAGGACTTCGAGAAGGACTGGCGGGCGACCCTGGAGTCCTTCCGCGCGATGACGGCGGACGATCTGCAGATCGCCAACAACCAGCGCATCAAGGTGATCATGGCGAAGCCGGAAGACACCTATGCGGGCCTGGCGCAGCAGTCGTCCATCAAGTCGTTCCCGGAGCAGACGCTGCGGGTGATCAACGGCCAGCACCCGATCGGCGAGCCGCGCGCGGGGGATTTCATCAAGATCGTGCAGTAGGCAGGGTGGGGGTTCATTCCCGCGGATGGGATGGGCCCGGGCACACGCGAAGGACCGACTTTTCGCCCGCGGGCGGAAGAGTCGTCGGACGGGCTCCGGCGGAGCTGGGGGCCTCAACAGGCGAAAAGTCGGTCCTTCGCACGTGCCCGCGCCCGCCCGGCGGCGTCGGCCCTGACCCCGCTCCCAACCTCACCCTGGCCGTAGGAGCGGCCTCCCGGCCGCGATACACGGCGCCGATGGCGAAACCCGTGTGGCCTGTGCCGGGCCGGGGTTCATTCCTGCGTATGGGATGGGCCCGAGCACACGCGAAGGATCGACTTTTCGCCAGCGGGCGGAAGAGTCGTCGGACGGGCTCCGGCGGAGCTGGGGGCCTCAACAGGCGAAAAGTCGATCCTTCGCACGTGCCCGCGCCCGCCCGGCGGCGTCGGCCCTGACCCCGCTCCCAACCTCACCCTCCCTGTAGGAGCGGCCTCCCGGCCGCGATCCGGGCCGCCGCAACCTCGACGTGTCCGTAGGAGCGGCCTCCCGGCCGCGATTGCCGGGGGAGCGGAGTGTTTTCCGAAAGAGGCATCGCGGCCGGGAGGCCGCTCCCACATGGGTGGTTGCGCGGGTCGGGTGGGCGATGGGGACGCACCGGTCGGGCTGGCGCGTGTGGTGCCGTCCAGCCCGCCGTGCGGTGGCGGTCAGAAGATTTCTACGGGCTTGATGTCCTCGTCTTCCCCGTCGCCGTAGCCGTCCAGGGCATCGGGCTGCACCGGATCCGGCGCGTGCTCGGCGAGGAAGTACTCGAAGATGGCGTCGGGGTCGGCGGCGCGGGCGACGCGGCCGGTCTCGGGGTCGATCTTCATGCTCACCACGCCGGCGGGCTGGGCAGGGGCGGTCTGGGGGCGTCCGGCGAGGGCCGTGCGCATGTAGTCGATCCAGATCGGCAGGGGGGTGTTCGAGCCGTATTCCCGCGCGCCCAGCGGCTGGTGGTTGGGGAAGCCGACCCACACCGAGGTGACCAGTTCCGGGTTGTAGCCGTTGAACCAGGTGTCCGCCGCTTCGTTGGTCGTGCCGGTCTTGCCCGCCAGGTCGGAGCGCTCCAGGCGCCGGGCGCGGATGCCCGTGCCGCGCCGGATCACGTCCTGGAGCATGGAGTGCATGAGGTAGGCGATCCGCTCGTCGATCACCCGCTGTGCCGGTATGGGCGTGTCGAGGGCGGCGTCTGCCGTCTCGGCGGTTCCGCCGGCGGGCTCGCCCGGGAGGGGGGCGGTGCCGGATCCGGCGTTCGCCAGGACGGCTTCCAGGCTGGCCGGCTCTGCGCCGTCCGGCGCCGCGCCCGCCGCCGCCAGCGCGCCGGTGGCGGTGACCTCGGCGGCAGCGCCGCGCCGGCGGGGCAGGGTGGCCAGGTCGATGGGGGTGAGCCAGGTGTCGCAGGTGTCGCAGACCTGGGGATGGCGGCTGGCGAGTATCCGGCGCCCGTCGATGTCGTACACCGCGTCGACGATGTGGGGTTCGATGCGGTGGCCGCCGTTGGCGAAGGTGGCGTAGGCCACCGCCATCTGCATCGGCGTCACCGCCATGGTGCCGCCGCCGACCGCGAGCTGGGTGTTGCGCGGAAAGGTGGTGGTGTCGAAGCCGAATCGCCGGGAATAGTCGAGGATCTCCCCGGCGCCCACCTCGAGCAGCACCCGCATGGTCACCAGGTTGATGGAGCGGTACAGCGCTTCACGCAGCCGGGTGGGGCCGTTGTAGCGGTTGTTGTCGTTGTCCGGGCGGTATTCCGACTCCAGGTTCTGGTCGTCGAACACCAGCGGCGCGTCCATGAACATGCTGGCCGGCGTCACGCCGTTGGCCAGCGCCGCGGCGTAGACGAAGGGCTTGAATCCCGAGCCGGGCTGGCGCGCGGCCTGCAGGGCGTGGTTGTACTGGTTGATGGCGAAGTCGTAGCCGCCGACCATCGCCCGGACCGCGCCGTTGTCCGCGTCGAGGGAGACCAGCGCGCCCTGGATCTCCGGGATCTGCGTCAGCACCCAGCGGTAGCCCGTCTCGCCGTCGTCCGGGGCCGTCGCGGCGTCGTCGGCGTCTGCGGCGGTACCGTCGGGGTCGTCGCCGGCGTCGGTGGCCGCCACGGCCTCCTGGCGCACGCGGATCACGTCGCCCACCGACAGCACGTCCGCCGGCGTCCGCGGCGCGGCGCCCCGGGTGTCCACGGTCAGGTAGGGGCGGGCCCAGGACAGCCCGGCCATGCCGAGCCGGATCTCGTCACCGGACGGCAGCAGGGCCGTGGCGTGATCCTCCTGCAGGTCGACCACCACGGCCGGATCCAGGTCGAAATAGACCGGCACCTCGGACAGGGCGGCGAGGTAGCCGTCCGGGGTTTCCGCGTCGATCCGGCGTTCCGGACCGCGGTAGCCGTGGCGGCGGTCGTAGGCGCGCAGCCCGTCGCGGACGGCCTGGCGGGCCGCCCGCTGTGCCGCGGCGTCCAGGGTGGTGACCACTTCGTAGCCGCCGCTGTAGAGGTCCGGCAGCCGCTCGAGGAGCTGCTGACGCACCCACTCCGCCGGGTAGGGCGCCGCCACGTCGAGGTCGCGCTCGTAGAGGCGCGCGGTGATCGGCGCCGCGATGGCCTGCTCGTACTGCTCCCGGCTGATGGAGCCCTGCTCGCGCATGCGCGACAGCACCACGTTGCGGCGGTTGCGCGCCCGGCTGGGGTTGTTGATCGGATTGCCCGCCGTGGGCGCCTGGGGGATGCCCGCCAGCATGGCGAGCTGGGGCAGCTCCAGCTCCGCAAGGGACTTGCCATAATAGGTGTAGGCGGCCGCCTGGGCGCCGTAGGCCCGCTTCCCGAACGGCACCGCGTTGATGTAGAGCTCGAGGATCTCGTCCTTGCTCAGTTCCCGCTCGATCTTCAGCGCCAGCAGGATCTCCTTGAACTTGCGGATGAACACCTGATCCAGCGAGAAGGTGCCGAGGTTTCGCGGGAGCTGCATGGTGATGGTGGAACCGCCCCGGGTGATCTCACCGCGATTCATCACGAGCTCGATGGCGGCCGTCGTCAGCGTGATCAGATCGACCCCGCTATGCTCGTAGAACCGCTTGTCCTCGGTATCGAGGACGGCGCTTACGAAAAGGGGAGGAACTTGGTCTAGAGTGATAGGTATGAGACGCCGTTCCCCGAATTCGGCGATCAGGCTGCGGTCGGCGGTATAGACTCGAAGAGGTGTCTCGAGCCGGACCTGGCGATAGGTCTCAGCTTTGGGAATCTGCGGATCGAGGTAGAGGAAAGCGGCGGCCAGACTGAGGACTGCGGCACATACAGCCGCCAGGGCCAACCACATAATACGGCCCGCTGTCTGTTTGGATCTTGTTGTCATGGACATCGCGACAGCAACAGTCTGGGAACAGGGAAGCGATTGCGACGACCGCAATCCTGGTATTTAATGTTTGACCGCATAAAAAGGACGTAAGTGCCCGCGCCAATAAGGAAATTTCACCGTGCCCGGCCTATTTAAGAAGAAGTCCAACGCGCTGCTTGGGCTCGACATCAGCTCCACGTCGGTCAAGCTTCTCGAGCTGTCGAGGAACAACGGCCGGTATCGCGTGGAGGCTTACGCCGTGGAACCACTGCCGCCGAACGCCGTCGTGGAAAAGAATATTAGCGACGTGGAAGGCGTAGGTGAAGCGATCAAGCGGGTGATCAGCCGCTCCAAGGCCCAGGCCCGTCAGGCCGCCGTGGCCGTCGCCGGCTCCGCCGTCATCACCAAGACCATCGAGATGGACGGCGCGCTCAACGACGACGAGATGGAAAACCAGATCACCGTCGAAGCCGATCAGTACATCCCCTATCCCCTCGACGAGGTGGCCATCGACTTCGAGGTGCAGGGCATCTCGGAGCGCAATCCGGAGCAGGTGGAAGTGCTGCTGGCCGCCTGCCGCCGCGAGAACGTGGAGATGCGGGAAGCCGCGCTGCAGCTCGGCGGCGTCAAGCCGATGGTGGTGGACATCGAGGCCCACGCCATGAAGCGCGCCTTCGAGCTGATCAAGCCCCAGCTCGGCAGCAACCCCCAGGACCTGGTGGTCGCCATCATAGACATCGGCGCCACCATGACCACACTGTCCGTGCTCGCCGACGACCGCTCCATCTACACCCGGGAGCAGCTGTTCGGCGGCAAGCAGCTCACCGAAGAGATTCAGCGCCGGTACAGCCTCTCCTTCGAGGAGGCCGGGCTCGCCAAGAAACAGGGCGGCCTGCCGGACGATTATGAGGAGGAGGTTCTGCAGCCGTTCAAAGAGGCCGTGCTACAGCAGGTGACTCGATCGCTGCAGTTCTTCTTCTCATCCAGCCAGTACGACGACGTGGACTACATCGTGCTCGCCGGCGGCACCGCCTCCATCGACGGTCTCGCCGACATGATCGAGAACAAGCTCGGCACGCCCACGCTGATCGCGAATCCGTTCGTCGACATGGCGCTCGCCAACAAGGTGGACGCGGATGCGCTGGCGAATGACGCGCCGGCGATGATGATCGCCTGTGGTCTGGCCATGAGGAGCTTCGACTGATGGCACGCATCAACCTTCTGCCCTGGCGCGAGTGGGAACGCGAGCGCAAGCGCAAGGAATTTCTCGGCAACCTGGCCGGCGTGCTGGTCGCGGCGGTCGCGCTGGTGCTGCTGTTCGGCTGGTATCTGGACGGCCGCATCGAGAACCAGGAGGACCGCAACGCCTACCTGGAGCGGGAGATCGCCGTGCTCGACGAGAAGATCGCCGAGATCCAGGCCCTGCAGAAGAAGCGCGAAGAGCTGCTGGCGCGCATGCGCGTGATCCAGGAGCTGCAGGGCAACCGGCCGGTGATCGTGCGCGTGTTCGACGAGCTGGTGCGGACCCTGGCCAAGGGCGTGCACTTCCGCGAGCTGAAGATGCAGGGCACCACCCTGTCCGTCGCCGGCGTCGCGGAATCGAACAACCGCATCTCCTCGCTGATGCGCAATCTGGACAACTCGGACTGGTTCGCGAGCCCGAACCTCAAGACCATCAAGGAAGATCCGGAGAACTCGAACTATGGCTCCCAGGCGAGCACCTTCAATCTGACCTTCGTGCAGACCAACCCGAACCACACCGACGACGGTGACGGTCCGGCTGCCGGCGGTCCGGCCAATCAGGGAGGACGCTGACATGGCGATGAAGGACTCTCTGGAGCAGCTGCAGAATTTCGACCTCGCGGACCTCGATCTCAACAACATCGGGTCCTGGCCCGGCGCGGTCAAAGCCATCGTCATGGCGCTGGTATTCCTGCTGGTGCTCGGCGGCGGCTACTACGTCTACGTCACCGACAAGCAGACCACGCTGGAGCGGGCCGAGCGTCAGGAAGAAGAACTGCGCCGGGATTTCGAGGAGAAGAGCTTCAAGGCGGCCAATCTGGATGCCTACCGGGCGCAGATGACCGAGATGGAGACGACCTTCGAGTCGCTGCTGCGTCAGCTCCCCAGCGACACCGAGGTGCCGGGCCTGATCGAGGACATCACCCGGACCGCGCTGGACAACGAGCTCACCATCGAAAGCATCGACCTGAAGGACGAGGTGCGCACCGAGTTCTACGTGGAGCTGCCGATCGAGATCGTGGTCGAGGGCAATTATCACAAGATCGGCTCGTTCGTCAGCGGCGTGGCCAATCTGTCACGGATCGTGACGCTGCACGATTTCGAGATCGTGCCCCAGCAGTCGCCGCTTAACCTCAGGATGTCGATCCTGGCTAAGACTTACAGGTATCTGGAAGAGGGCGAGTGATGCAGATACTGAGTAAGCGCGCTTTGGCAACGGCAGCGCTCGCTGCCGCGCTGGCCGGTTGCGGCAGCAGTGGTGATCATCAGGATCTGCGCGCATTCATGGAAGAAGTGCAGGCCCGGCCGCCGGGCCGGATCGAACCCCTGCCGCCGTTCGAGCAGGTGCCGCCGTTCGCCTACCAGGCGAGCAACATGCGCAGTCCGTTCGAGCCGCCGGTGGAGATCCGGGCGCCGAACCGGCCGAGCGGGCCGCAGGTCAAGCCGGATCCGAACCGGCCGAAACAGTATCTGGAGCAGTATCCGGTCGCCAACCTGACCATGGTGGGCACGCTGTCCCAGAACGCCCGGACCTTCGCGCTGGTGCAGGATGCCGACGGCGGCGTGCATCGGGTCGAGCGGGGTGACTACATGGGTACGGATCACGGCAGGATCCTGGCCATAGAAGAATCTGCCATCGAGCTGATCGAGATTGTTCCGGACGGCACCGGAGGGTGGGTGGAGCGTTCCCGCACCGTGCCGCTGGGAGGTGGAGATAGAGGATGAACATCATGTGGAACAGCAACTCGCGCGGACGGCACCAGGGAGTGGTCAGCCGGTCGGCTCGCGGCACCGCGCGCAGGCCCGGCATCTGCCGCTGGCGCATTTTCGGCGCGCTGGCGGCTCTGCTCGCCCTGCCGGCCTTCGGCGCGACCATCCAGGACGTCGAGTTCTCCTCGCTCCCGGGCGACAAGACGGAGATCCGCATGACCTTCGACGGTACGCCGCCCCAGCCGGCCGGCTACACCATCGAGCGTCCGGCGCGGATCGTCCTCGACATGCCCGGCGTGGAAAGCGCGCTGGAGGAGAAGCACCACGATCTCGGCATCGGCAATGCGCGCCGGGTGTCCATCGTCTCCACCAAGGATCGCACCCGCGCCATCGTCAACCTGACCCGGCTGGTGAGCTACGAGACCAGCGTGGAAGGCAATACGCTGTACGTGCTGGTCGGCGCGGACGGCCGTGAGCGGGCTGCTGCTGCCGACGACGACCGCAGCTTCGTGCCGGAGACGGCGCAGCGCAGCTCGGCCCCGGTGGGCAGCTCCGCCATCCGCGACGTCGACTTCCGCCGCGGCAAGGAAGGCGAAGGCCGCGTGATCGTCAAGCTGTCCAACCCCAAGGCGCCGGTCAACGTCACCACCGAGGCGGGCAAGATCGTCGTCGAGGTGCGCAACACCGATCTGCCGCGGGAGCTGCAGCGGCGTCTGGACGTCACCGATTTCGCCACCCCGGTGCAGATCGTCGACGCGGTCCAGCAGGGTCCGCACGTGGTCTTCACCGTGGATGCCACCGGCAACTACGACTACCTGTCCTATCAGGCGGACGACACTCTTTCCATCGACGTCACCCCGGTGACGGAGGAGGAGCTCGAGCGCCGCGAGGATCAGTTCAAGTACACGGGTGAGAAGCTGTCGCTGAACTTCCAGGACATCGAGGTCCGTTCGGTGCTGCAGCTCATCGCCGACTTCACCGACCTGAACCTGGTCGCCGCGGACACCGTGACCGGCCGCATCACCCTGCGGCTGAAGAACGTGCCCTGGGACCAGGCGCTGGAGCTCATTCTCAAGACCAAGGGACTCGACAAGCGCCAGGTCGGCAACGTGCTGCTGGTGGCTCCGGCGGCTGAGATCGCCGCCCGGGAGAAGCTCGAGCTCGAGAATCAGAAGCAGATCTCCGAGCTCGCGCCGCTGCGCACCGATTTCATTCAGATCCGCTACGCCAGCGCCAGCGAGCTGTTCGAGCTGTTCAACACGGCCGGCGGCGAGGGGCAGCGTTCCATGCTCTCCGAGCGGGGCAGCGTGATCGTCGACGAGCGCACCAACTCGATCATCCTCACCGACACGGCGGAGAAGATCGAAGAGTTCCGCCGCGTCATCCAGCAGCTCGACATTCCGGTGCGCCAGGTGCTCATCGAAGCGCGCATCGTCACCGCCAACGCGAACTACTCGAAGGAGATCGGCATCCGCTGGGGCGGCGGCCACATCGAGGATGGCGTTGGCGGGGGACAGCTTCGGGCCGGCGGCTCCCTGGAGACGCTGACTGAGCTGCAGAACATCATCGTCGAGGGCGATGGCGAGATCACCTCTCCCGGAGATCTGCTCGTCGACCTCGGCGTCAGCGGCGCCGGCGCGTCCAGCTTCGGCATCGGCTTCACCAACGAAGGCACGCTGCTGGACCTGGAGCTGTCGGCTCTGGCGTCCGACGGTCACGCCGAAGTGGTGGCCCGGCCGAAGGTGATCACGGCAGACAAGTCGTCCGCACTGATCGAGTCCGGCGTGGAGATTCCCTATCAGGAAGCGTCTTCCAGCGGCGCGACCTCCACGTCGTTCAAGGACGCGGTGCTGTCGCTGGAAGTGACGCCGCAGATCACGCCGGACGACCGGATCATCATGCAGCTCACGGTCAAGCAGGACACGGTGGGTCAGGTGTTCGAGGGCGTGCCGTCGATCAACACCAACGAGATCCAGACCGAGGTGCTGGTGGACAACTCGCAGACCATCGTGCTGGGCGGGATCTTCACCACCGACCGCAACATGTCGACCACCAAGACGCCGTTCCTGGGAGACCTGCCCTACGTCGGCCGGCTGTTCAAGCGGACCACCGAGCGTGACGACAAGCAGGAGCTGCTGATCTTCATCACGCCGCGGATCATCCAGGACACGCTGACGCGATAGCGCCGGTCCTCCCACGCGGGCCAATGGCCTGTACACTAGACGGCGCCACAACGGCGCCGTCTTTGTATGTGCCTATGAGCAAGCCGAACATCATCCTCGTCGGTCTGATGGCCGTGGGGAAAAGCACCGTCGGGCGCATGCTCGCCCAGGCGCTCGGCATGGAGTTCGTCGACTCCGACCACGAGATCGAGGCCCGGGCCGGCGCGCCGGTGTCATGGATCTTCGACGTCGAGGGGGAAGCGGGCTTCCGCGAGCGCGAGCACCACATACTGGACGAACTCACCCGCCGGGACGGCATCGTGCTGGCGACCGGCGGCGGTGCGGTGCTGTCGCCCTGCAACCGCACCATGCTCGCCGCCCGCGGTGTCGTCATTCACCTGGACAGCCCGCTGGAACGGCTGGTGGAACGCACCCGTCGGGACCGCAAGCGGCCGCTGCTGCAGCAGGGCGATCCGGAGGCGACGCTGGCCCGGCTGCAGCGGGAACGGGAGCCGCTGTACCGGGAGATCGCCGACTACCGGTTCGTCACCGACCGCCAGGGCCCGAAGGTGCTGGCGCGGGAGATCGAAGATCGGTTGCGTAAGGACAACGTCATATGAGTCGGACGCGGGACGGCGTCGAGACGGTCCGGGTCGAACTCGGCGAGCGCGGTTATCCCATCCACATCGGCGCCGGCGTGCTCGGGCGCGGCGATCTGCTGCGCCCGCATCTGCGGGGCCGGCAGGTGGCCATTGTCAGCAACGAGGTGGTGGCGCCCCTGTACCTCGAAACGCTGCGGCAGGCGATCGGCGAGGGCCGCCAGGTCGACGTGTTCCTGATGGCCGACGGCGAGCGCCACAAGAATCTGGAGACCTACGGCGCGCTGATGGATTTCCTGCTGGAGCACCGCCACAACCGCACCACCACGCTGGTCGCGCTGGGCGGCGGCGTGGTCGGCGACCTCACCGGGTTCGCCGCCGCCACGTTCCAGCGCGGCGTCGACTTCGTTCAGGTGCCCACGACGCTGCTGGCCCAGGTCGACTCCTCGGTGGGCGGCAAGACCGCCGTGAACCACCCCCGCGGCAAGAACATGATCGGCGCGTTCTATCAGCCCCGCTGCGTGCTGGCCGACACCACGGTGTTCGACACCCTGCCGGACCGCGAGTACCGGGCGGGGCTCGCCGAGGTGGTGAAGTACGGCGTCATCCGGGACGCGGCGTTCTTCGACTGGCTGGAGACCAGGGCCGGAGCCCTCGGCGCCCGCGATGCCGGCGCGCTGGCCCGGGCCGTGCGGCGGTCCTGCGAGATCAAGGCCGAGGTGGTCGCCGCCGACGAGCGGGAAGGCGGCCTGCGGGCGATCCTCAACTACGGCCATACCTTCGGCCACGCCATCGAGACCCTCACCGGCTACGAGCGCTACCTCCACGGTGAAGCCGTGGCCATCGGCATGGTCATGGCGGCGGACCTGTCGGTGCGCCAGGGCTGGCTGCCGGCGGGCGAGGCTGGCCGCATCCGCGCGCTGCTCGAGACGCTCGGGCTTCCGGTCACGCCGCCCGCGCTGGCGGGCGACGCCATGGTGGCCGCCATGGGTCTGGACAAGAAGGTGCTGGACGGCCGGCTGCGGCTGGTGCTGGCCGAGGCGCTCGGCCGCGTGATCGTCACCGAGGACGTCGACGCGCAGGCCCTCGGCCGCACGCTCGCCGCCGGCGAGGCGCTCTGCCGTGGCTGAGCAGGACACCGGGCGCGGCGCCGAGCGCACCGCCGAGCGCGGCAGCGAGCCGGCGTTCTTCGACCGGGGGGACCGCCGTACCCACCTCGAGCAGCTTCGCCACCTCTCCCAGTGGTCGCGCCGGGTGCTGCTCGTGACCGGCCCGCGGGGCGTCGGCAAGAGCACCCTGTACCGGCAGCTCTCCGCCACCCTCGAGCCGCGGGCCAAGGCGGCCCGGATCAACGGCTCCCTGGTCCAGGGCAATCTCGACGTGCTCACCGCCATGGTTCAGGGCTTCGGCCTGGCGGCGCCGGCGGACGCCGGCGGGCGGGTTCTGCAGGAACTGGTCGGCGACCACGCCCGCGACCAGGAGCGCGCCGACCGCTTCTGCGTGTCGCTCATCGACGATGCGGAGATGCTCGAGCCGAAGGCGCTGGAGGGGTTGATGGAGCTGGTCGCGGCGTCGCCCCTGCGGCTGGTGCTGTTCGGCGAGGTGCGGCTGGTGCCGGCGATCGAGCGCCTGGCGGAAGGCCGCGGCGTGGGCTGGCACGAGATCCGTCTGACCGGCTTCAGCGGCGACGACGTGCGCGCCTACCTGGAGTGGCGCCTGCGGCAGCAGGGGTATGAAGAGCCGATGCCGTTCACCGAGGCCCAGGTGCGGGAGATCGGACGTCTGTCCGAAGGCCTGCCCGGGCGCATCGACCAGATGAGCAACGTGCTGCTGGCGCGGATTCAGAGTGCCGGACACGGTCCGGACGGGAGACGGTTCCCCGCGCTGCCCCAGGGCCACCGCGGCCTGCTGGCGCTGCTGGTCGCGGTGCTGGGGCTCGCCTATCTGCTGTGGCCGTCGCCGGATGGGCCGGAGGTGGCCGAGGGCCCGGAGATGGTGGTGGAGCCGGTGGCGCAGCCGCCGCGCAGCGAGGAGCCGTTGCCCCGGGAACCGGCGGCCGAGACCGCCGGCCGATCGGCTGTCGATTCCGCCGCCGATGCCGCGGGCGGGGCCGCCAGCGGGGCCGCCGGGTCGGCAACGGACGTCACCGCGGCGCCAGCCGGGTCATCGGACCCGGAGACCGGGGATTCCGCCACGACGGG
>DLCH01000078.1:92485-94241 GCA_002480525.1 Gammaproteobacteria bacterium UBA7803
GCCGGCAGCGGAGTCGCCTGCCATCGCGCAGCCCCGGCCGGAAGGTGCCGCGCCCCCGGCAGGCGGGACTGCAACGCGGCCGCCTGGGGCAGCCGGGTCGTCCGACGCCGCCCCGTCGACGGCAGCGTCGGAAGACGGGCGCGCCACGGAACCGTCCGCTGGGGCAGCGACGGCCGAGGCGGCGCCGGCCGGGCAGGGGCCGGCAGCCGAAGCGGCGGACGCCGTGGCCGCGACGCCGACGGGCGCCCGGGACGCCGCCTGGATTCTCCAGCAGCCGGCAGACGCCTTTACCCTGCAGCTCGTGTCCTTCTCGACCGCCGACCGGGCGGACGAGTATCTGCGGGCGCAGCCGGAACCGGCGGATTTCGCCCGGTTCCGCCTGCAGCGGGACGGGCGGATACTGCACGTGGTGGTTTACGGCCGGTTCGACTCCCGGGCCGCCGCGGCCGAGGCCTCCCGGTCGCTGCCGGAGTCCGTCGGCCGGGTGGAGCCCTGGATCCGCACGTTCGGCCAGATTCAGGAGGGGGTCCGCACCGCGCTGCAGCCCTGAACGGCCGCGGCCGGGGCACGACCCGGCCCGGCACAGCAGTGGCTCCCTCGGCCACTCGTCCCCGGCGCGTCAGGGCAGGCGGGTGGATCCCATCAGGAACCGGTCGATCTCCCGGGCGGCCTCGCGGCCCTCGTTGATGGCGCGCACCACCAGGCTCTGCCCTCGGCGGCAGTCGCCGGCGGAGAACACTTTCTCGACGTTGGTGAGGTACTTGCCGTACTCGGCCCGGAAGTTGGAGCGCTCGTCCAGGTCGACGCCGAGCCGCTCGGCGATGGGCGCCTCCGGTCCGAGGAATCCCATGGCGAGGAACACCAGGTCCGCCGGCCACTCGCGCTCGCTGCCGGGCACGTTCTCGAACTTGCCGTCCTTGAACTCGACGTCCACGGTGCGGACCGCGCGCACGCGGCCGTTGCCGTCGTCGACGAACTCGGTGGAGGAGATGCTGTACTGGCGCGGGTCGCTGCCGAACTTCGCCGTCGACTCCTCGTGGCCGTAGTCCGTGCGGTAGATGCGCGGCCAGGTGGGCCAGGGATTGTTCGGGGCGCGGTCCTGGGGCGGCTGGGGGAACAGCTCGAAGTTCACCAGGCTGCGGCAGCCGTGCCGGAGGCTGGTGCCGATGCAGTCGGTGCCCGTGTCGCCGCCGCCGATCACCACCACGTGCTTGTCCTTGGCGGAGATGTAGCGGCCGTCGGCCAGCGCGGAATCGAGCAGGCTTTTGGTGTTGGCGGTGAGAAACTCCATGGCGAAGTGGACGCCCTCGAGCTCCCGCCCCGGAATCGGCAGGTCCCGGGGCACGGTGGCACCCACCGCCAGCAGCACGGCGTCGTACTCGTCGTGCAGGGCGCGGGCGTCGATCGTGCCGTCGCTGCCGTCGGCCACGGCCGAGCCGGGCTTGAAGATCACCCCTTCCTCGCGCAGCAGATTCAGGCGCCGCTCCACCACCTCGTTCTTGTCGAGCTTCATGTTCGGGATGCCGTACATGAGCAGCCCGCCGATGCGGTCAGCGCGCTCGAACACGGTGACTTCGTGTCCGGCCTGGTTGAGCTGGTCCGCGGCCGACAGGCCCGTCGGTCCAGAGCCGATGACGGCGACGCGCTTGCCGGTCCGCGCCTTCGGCGGACGGGGCTGCACCCAGCCCTCGGCGAAACCGCGATCGATGATCGCCATCTCGATGTTCTTGATGGTCACCGGCGGATCGGTGATGCC
>DLCH01000078.1:94612-108482 GCA_002480525.1 Gammaproteobacteria bacterium UBA7803
GGGAAGTTGTTGGTCTTGTGCAGCCGGTCCAGGGCTTCACGCCACTGGTCGCGGTACACCAGATCGTTCCACTCCGGGATCAGGTTGTAGATCGGACAGCCTTCCTCGGACTGGCAGAACGGTACGCCGCAGTCCATGCAGCGGGCGCCCTGATTCTGCAGCCGGTCCACGTCGTGCTCGGTGTAGATCTCCTTGAAGTCGAGCAGACGCTGGGTGGCGTCGCGATACGGCGCGGC
Organism: Gammaproteobacteria bacterium UBA7803; assembly: GCA_002480525.1. Taxonomy (GTDB): domain Bacteria; phylum Pseudomonadota; class Gammaproteobacteria; order Pseudomonadales; family Azotimanducaceae; genus UBA7803. The sequence continues at coordinate 94,849 of DLCH01000078.1, forward strand.
ATTGCGCGCGATTTCCATGAAACCTGTCGGTTTGCCCATGTTCTCTATCCGTAATTCCGATTCGTGGTGAGACGGCGGCGCGAACCCACCGTAGGAGCGGCCTCCCGGCCGCGATCGGCTCGGCCGGAAGATCGCGGCCGGGAGGCCGCTCCTACAGGGCGGGGCGGCAGGCTCAGCCCGCGCTCACCGCCGCCTTCTGCGCCTCGAGCACGCGTTTGTAGTCCGTCGGCATCACTTTGACGAACTCCTTCACGGCCCGCTCCCAGTTGGACAGCACGTGCTGCGCCACGGTGGAGCCGGTGTAGTCGGCGTGACGCCGCACCAGGCTGCGCACCTCCTCGATCTCTTCGGCGGTGTCCAGCTCCTCGAGCTCGACCATCTCCATGTTGCAGTTGGGCGCGAACAGGGCGTGGGGGTCCCAGATGTAGGCGATCCCGCCGCTCATGCCGGCGCCGAAGTTGCGGCCGGTGGGTCCGAGAATCACCACCCGGCCGCCGGTCATGTACTCGCAGCCGTGGTCGCCGACACCTTCGACCACCGCGTGGGCGCCGCTGTTGCGCACGCAGAAGCGCTCGGCGGCCTGACCGCGGAAGAAGCACTCGCCGGCGGTGGCGCCGTACAGCACCACGTTGCCGACGATGATGTTGTCCTCGGCCCGGAACACGCTCTCCTTCGGCGGGTAGATCACCACCCGGCCGCCGGACAGGCCCTTGCCCACGTAGTCGTTGGCGTCGCCTTCCACCTCCAGGGTCACGCCCCTGGCCAGCCAGGCGCCAAAGCTCTGCCCGGCGCTGCCGTGGAACTTGAAGTGGATGGACTCCGGCGGAAGCATCTCGGCTCCCACCTCGCGGATGATGCGGTTCGACAGCATGCCGCCCACCACCCGGTTGGTGTTGACGATGGTCAGCTCGTCGTAGACCTTCTCGCCGCGCTTGAGGGCCGGCTCGGCCAGCTCGATCAGCTCGTTGTCGAGCGCCCGGTCGAGCTCGTGATCCTGCTTGTGGATCGCGTGGCTGCCGAGGAACTCCGGCGGCTCTTCCGCCTTGCGCAGGATGGCCGACAGGTCGATGCCCCTGGCCTTCCAGTGGTCCGTGGCGGGCTTCATGTCCAGGGCGTCGACCCGGCCCACCATCTCGTCGATGGTGCGGAAGCCGAGCTCGGCCATGATCATCCGCAGCTCCTTGGCGACCATGAAGAAGTAGTTCACCACGTGCTCGGGCTGGCCGCGGAATTTCTTGCGCAGGGTCGGGTCCTGGGTGGCGATGCCCACCGGGCAGGTGTTGAGATGACACTTGCGCATCATGATGCAGCCCAGCGCGATCAGCGGCGCGGTGGCGAAGCCGAACTCCTCGGCGCCCAGCAGAGCGGCAATGGCCACGTCCCGGCCGGTCTTGATCTGGCCGTCGGTCTGCAGCACCACCCGGGAGCGCAGGTTGTTCATCACCAGCGTCTGGTGGGTCTCGGCGATGCCGAGCTCCCAGGGCACGCCGGCGTGCTTGATGGAGGTCAGCGGCGAGGCGCCGGTGCCGCCCGTGTCGCCGGCGATGACGATGTGGTCCGCGCGGGCCTTGGTGACGCCGGCCGCGACGGTGCCCACGCCGATCTCCGCGCCCAGCTTCACGCTGATGCGCGCCTCCGGGTTGGCGTTCTTCAGATCGTGGATGAGCTGGGCCATGTCCTCGATCGAGTAGATGTCGTGATGGGGCGGCGGGCTGATCAGGCCCACGCCCGGCGTCGAGTGCCGGATGCTGGCGATCACGTCGTCGACCTTGTGGCCGGGCAGCTCGCCGCCTTCGCCGGGCTTGGCGCCCTGGATGATCTTGATCTGCAGCTCGTCGGCGTTGGTCAGGTAGTCGATGGTCACGCCGAACCGGCCGCTGGCGACCTGCTTGATGGCGCTGCGCTTGGAGTCGCCGTTCGGCAGGGGCTGGAAGCGGGCCGGGTCCTCGCCGCCTTCGCCGGTGTTCGACTTGCCGCCGATCCGGTTCATGGCGATGGCCAGGGTCTCGTGGGCCTCCGCGCTGATGGAGCCGAAGCTCATGGCACCGGTGGCGAAGCGCTTGACGATCTCGCTCTCGGGCTCGACCTCGTCGATCGGGATGCTGCCGCCGTTCGCGCCGGGACGGAATTCCAGCAGGCCCCGGAGCTGGGCGCTGCGGGTGGTCTCCCGGTTCACGTGGTTGGCGAACTTCCAGTAGGCGTCCTCGCTGTTGGTGCGGCTGGCCACCTGCACGTCGGCGATGGCCTGGGGATCCCACATGTGGGTGTCGCCGGTGCGGCGCCAGTGGAAGTCGCCGGGGTTGGGCAGCACCTTCACGGTCTGGGCCCGGGTCGGGTAGCCGACCTCGTGGCGGCGCTGCATCTCCTCGGCCAGCACCTCGAGGCTGACGCCCTGGACACGGCTGGCGGTGCCGACGAAGGCCCGTTCCACCACGTCGTCGGCGAGGCCGACGGCTTCGAAGATCTGCGCGCCCTTGTAGGACTGCAGGGTGGAGATGCCCATCTTGGCCATCACCTTGAAGATGCCCTTGGCCGTGCCCTTGCGGTAGGCGTAGACCACGTCGTCGTCGCTGGTGATGTGCTCCGCGTCGTCCAGATAGCCGTGCTGGCGGGCGTCCCACAGGGCCTCGAAGGCCAGATACGGGTTGATCGCGTCGGCGCCGTAGCCGATCAGCAGGCAGTGGTGGTGCACCTCACGGGCTTCGCCGCTCTCCAGCACCAGGCCGATCCGGGTGCGGGCGTGGGTGCGCACCAGGTGGTGGTGCACCGTGCCCACGGCCAGCAGGGATGAGATCGGCACCCGGTCCGGACCCACGGCCCGGTCGGACAGCACGATCATGCTGTAGCCGTCCTCGATGGCCCGGGTCGCCTCGTCGCAGATCCGGTCCAGCGCCTCGACCAGGCCGTCGCGGCCGGAGCGGGGCGGGAAGGTGATGTCGATGGTCCTGGTGCGCCAGCCCTTGTAGTCCATGTGCCGGAGGGCAGCCAGCTCCTCGTTGGACAGGATCGGATGGGGCACCCGCAGCCGGTGGGCATGCTCGGCGGACACGTCCAGCAGGTTCTTCTCCGGGCCGATGTAGCACTCGAGCGCCATGATGACTTCTTCCCGGATCGAGTCGATGGCCGGGTTGGTCACCTGGGCGAAGCGCTGCTTGAAGTAGTCGTAGAGCATCCGCGGCTTGTCGGACATCACCGCCAGGGCCGCGTCGTTGCCCATGGACCCCAGCGGATCCCGCAGCTCACGCACCAGCGGCTGGAGCATGATCTGCATGGTCTCGACGGTGTAGCCGAAGGCCTGCATCCGGGCCGTCAGGGTCTCCGGGTCGAAGCCGTGGGGCTCCTTGTTCGGGGACAGGGCCTCGAGCTCGATGCGCTGCTCGTCCAGCCACTGCTTGTAGGGCCGGGCGCCGGCCCACTCCGCCTTGATCTCCGCGTCGGGAATCATGCGGCCCTGCTCGAAGTCGATCAGGAACATGCGGCCGGGCTGCAGGCGGCCCTTTTCGACCACGGTCTCCGGGTCGACCTGCACCACGCCGACCTCCGAGGCCATGATGCACTTGTCGTCGTTGGTGATGTAGTAGCGGCTCGGCCGCAGGCCGTTGCGGTCCAGCACGGCGCCGATGTAGGTGCCGTCGGTGAAGGCGATGGAGGCGGGGCCGTCCCAGGGCTCCATCAGACACGAGTTGAACTCGTAGAAGGCGCGCTTGGCTTCGTCCATGGACTGGTCGTGCTGCCAGGCCTCCGGAATCATCATCAGCACGGCTTCCTGGAGCTTGCGCCCGCTCATCAGCAGGAACTCCAGCACGTTGTCGAAGGTGCCCGAGTCGGAGCAGTCCTTCTCGACGATGGGGAACAGTTTCTCCAGGTCGCCGTTGAACACGTCGGTCTGGACCACGCCCTGGCGGGCGTTCATCCAGTTGCGGTTGCCGAGCACGGTGTTGATCTCACCGTTGTGGCTCATGAAGCGGTTCGGCTGGGCCCGGTCCCAGGACGGGAACGTGTTGGTCGAGAACCGCGAGTGCACCATCGCCAGGTGGGACTCGAAGTCCTCGTCCTCCAGGTCCGGATAGAAGGGAAACACCTGATCCGGCGTCAGCATGCCCTTGTAGACGATGACCTTGGTGGACAGCGAGCAGATGTAGAAGTGCTTGCGCTGCGCCAGCGACTCGTCGCCGCGCAGGCGATGGGTGCCGTGCTTGCGGATGACGTAGAGCTTGCGCTCGAACTCGTCGCCCTCGACGCCCTCGGCGCCGATGAAGAGCTGGGCGAAGTAGGGCATGGCGGCCCGGGCGGCCTTGCCGATGCCGGCGCCGTCGGGGTGGACGGGCAGGCTGCGCCAGCCGAGCAGCCGCTGGCCGGCGGCGGCGATCTCCTCCTCGAGGACCTTCATGCAGTGGGCGCGCTCGGCCTCGTCGGTGGGCAGGAACACGTTGCCGACGCCGTAGCGGCCCTGGGCGGGCAGCTCGACCCCGAGGTCGGCCTGGGCGACCTTGCGCAGGAACCGGTCGGGCACGCCGAGCAGCATGCCGGCGCCGTCGCCGGTGTTCTTCTCGTAGCCGACGCCGCCGCGGTGCTCCATGCAGCAGTTCATGTCGCGGGCGTCTTCGATGATCCTGCGGCTGGGGCGGCCCTTGATGTCGCAGATGAATCCGACGCCGCAGCTGTCTTTCTCTGTCTCCGGGTCGTAGAGCCCCGCTTTCGGGGGCAGCCCGATGTTGGCAATCTGGTTCATGGTACTGCTCTCTGGTCGGTTGTACCTGCGAGTGTCTGTCGCGGCGGCGGTCGTGCCGTTCGCTGCCTTGCGCGCCGTCCGCTGCGGATGCGGCGCCGCCGGCGGCGCGTACGCCGGCCGGGATCCGCACGGGCACATGATCCCTTCCCGCCGGCAGGGCCGGCAGGTGGCATACCGGAAGTCGGCTCCGGTGGTCTAGAGTGAGTCGAATCCCCCCGGAGCCTGTCGGCTCAATGCCTGCCGCATACGTAACTGCTTGATATTAATAATTTTTAGACGCAGGCAGATGGCGCACATCGCGCGCGAGGGACGAAACATCTCAGAAATGGGGTGGCGAATCAAGGGTTGACGCAGGCCGGCTTTTATAACCCTGGCCCATCAAAAACGTAACCTATATAACCGTGCGCGGTAGTCGGCCGGCGCGGCCCGGCGTCAGCTCGAGATCCGGTACCAGTACTGATACAGGGTCTCGAAGCCGAGCTGATGGTACAGCCCCCGTGCCGGCTGGTTGTCCGCCACCATCTGCAGATAGGCGCGCCCGGCGCCCTGTCCGGCGGCCCAGCCCAGCAGGCTGCGCACCAGGGCGTTGCCGTGCCCGGCGCGGCGCGCGTCCGGCCGGGTCACCACGTCGAACAGCCCCACCATGTCCTGCTGCAGGACCGCCAGGCCGCAGGCCATGGGCCGGTCCGGCGGGCCGACCACGCCGTAGGCGCAGGGCAGCGGGATGCCGCGCAGGATCGCCCCGTGCAGCGCCCGGGCCGTGTCCGGCATGCCCGACAGCTCGCTGTAGACCGTGAGCCAGCGCTCGATGGGCAGCAGACACAGGCCGTCGTCGGCAGGTGGCAGGTCGTCCAGCGGCCGGGTCAGCACCTCGGTCTCGTCCCGCCGGCGGTAGCCCCGCCCGGCGAGGAACCCGTCGAGCCCGACGTGGGCTTCGTCGATCGAGGTGAGGCGGAAGATGGTCTTGAGCCGCTCCCGGGCGTACAGGTTCTCGCAGAACCGGACCTTGTCCGGCATGGGCTGCTCGCCGGGGTAGAGGGGCACCACCGAGTTGGCCCGCTTGGTGAATCCCTGGGCGAAGCGCAGCAGCCAGCCGTCCAGCAGGAGCTGCTGCATGGCCGGCCAGGCGTTCAGCGAGGCCTCCTCGACGCGCCGGCTCAGGTGCTCGGGACGGCTCGGCGCCGGGATTTGCTCTGCCGGGTTCACGCCAGCACGATAGCAGGAAAGGCCGGGAGGATGGAGCGGTGGCGACGGCGGCGGAGCGGAGTGTCCGGGACCGGTTCCCGGTGGTGGTGCACGTGCTGCTGCGGCGCGTCGCGGCGGGCGGCGGGCAGGAGATCTTCCTGCTGCGCCGCGCCGGTACCGGCTTCATGGACGGCTTCCACGTGCCGCCCGGCGGCCATCTGCACGCCGGTGAGGCGGTGCTGGAGGCGGCTGCCCGGGAGTGCCGGGAGGAGACGGGGGTGGCGCCGCGGCGGCTGACGCCCCTGTGCGTGCTGCCTTACCGCTCCGGCAGGCATCAGGGGTTCAACTTCGTGTTCGCCGGCGACGACCTGCCGGGTGAACCGTTTCTCGCCGAGCCCGGGGCCAGCGATGCGGCGGGCTGGCACCCCGTGGCGGCCCTGCCGGAGCCGCTCGCGCCCTGGCTGCGCGACGCCCTGAGCCTCGTCGCCGGCGGCGGCTGGTACCGGGAGCTCCACTGGCCCTGAGCCGCCGTCGCGCACAGGGGCGCGCGGCGGTTACAATCCGCGGCTTTCCCCCGACCCAGGAGACGACCGTCATGAAAGATCCCGTCCGCGTCACGGTAACCGGCGCCGCCGGACAGATCGGCTACGCACTGCTGTTCCGTATCGCCGCCGGCGAGATGCTCGGCAAGGACCAGCCCGTGATCCTCCAGCTGCTGGAGATTCCGCCGGCGATGGACGCCGTCCGCGGGGTGATGATGGAGATCGAGGACTGCGCGTTCCCGCTGGTGGCGGGCATGTCCGCCTCCGACGATGCCGAGGTGGCCTTCAAGGACGCGGACTACGCGCTGCTGGTGGGCAGCCGGCCGCGCAGCAAGGGCATGGAGCGCAAGGACCTGATCGAGGCCAACGCGGCCATCTTCTCGGTCCAGGGCAAGGCGCTCAACGACCACGCCAGCCGCGGCGTGAAGGTGCTGGTGGTCGGCAACCCGGCGAACACCAACTCGCTGATCGCCCAGCGCAACGCGCCGGATCTCGATCCCCGCCAGTTCACCGCCATGACCCGCCTCGACCACAACCGGGCGATGGCCCAGCTCGCCCAGAAGACCGGCAAGCACGTCACCGACATCGCCGGCCTGTGCATCTGGGGCAACCACTCGGCCACCCAGTACCCGGACCTGCACGACGCCAAGGTCGCCGGCAAGGCCGCCATGGACCTGGTGGACATGGACTGGTACACGGGTGACTTCATCCCCACGGTGCAGCAACGCGGCGCCGCGATCATCGAGGCCCGGGGGGCGTCCAGCGCGGCCTCCGCCGCCAACGCCGCGATCGACCACATGCGCGACTGGGCGCTGGGCAGCGACGGCATCGTCAGCATGGGGGTCTACTCCGACGGCAGCTACGGCATCGAGAAGGGCCTGATCTACTCCTTCCCCGTGGTCTGCAAGGGCGGCGACTGGCAGATCGTCCAGGGCATCGACGTCAACGACTTCAGCCGCGAGAAGATGACGGCCACGGAGCAGGAGCTCATCGAGGAGCGCGACGCGGTGGCTCACCTGCTGCCGAGCTGATCGACGCGCCTCGCGGGCCGGCGCCGGGGGCGCCGGCCCGCGACCGACGCCCACGCGCCGTGGCGGATCTCGCCAGGGCGTGGCGAATCTCCCCGGTCCGGGGCGCCATCCCGCGCCGCAGCCGCGAAATACTCCAACGGATTCATAGGGTTGCGTTATGGCCCGAGGATTGCTTGGCAGCCGGGTGCCCACCTGGGCCCCCGTCAATCGATCTGGAGACCGTTTCGTGATCCGACCATCCCTGGCCATCGCCCTGATTCTCGCCGCGAGTCTGTCCCTCGGCGGCTGCGTCATCTCCGTCCGCGACGACGGACCCCACGACGGCTGGTCCGACGAGGACGACTGGCAGGCCCGCCAGGCCCGCAACCGGGCGCTGATCAGCGAGCTCCAGCTCGGCTGGAGCCTGCAGGCGGTGACCGCCGAGCTCGGCACCCCGGACCGCAGCGAGTCGTTTCTGCGCGAGGGCCGGGAATATCGGGTGCTGCTGTATCGCACCCACCGCACGCGCGGCGACGGCCGCACCACCCGTGACGAGATGACGCCGCTGGTGTTCGTCGACGGCGAGCTGGTGGGCTGGGGCGAGTCGGCGGTGGAGCACGCCATGCGGTGACGGCGCCGCCGCGTCGTGCCGGCCGGAGGCTGCTGCCGGCGGCTACTCCAGCCAGGCGTTGAACTTCGGCGTGCGCTTGTCGCGGAACGCGGCCACCCCTTCCCGGGCGTCCGGGTGGTGGTCGCTGACCGCGGTCTTGGCGGCGATCTCGTCCAGCGCCTGGTCCCAGGTGAGCTCGGCGGCGTTGTACAGTGAGCGCTTGAGCAGCCGCATGGAGACCTGGGGGCCTTCCGCCAGCTCGGTGGCCAGGGCCATGGCGGCGTCGTCGAGGCCGGCGCCGTCCACCACCTCGTGCACCAGCCCGAGATCGAGGGCCTCCTCGGCGCTGACGATGCGCTTGCGCATGAGGAAGTCCATGGCCCGGGCGAGGCCGAGGTGCTGCACCAGCAGGTACTGGCCGCCCTCGTCCGGCAGCAGGCCGAAGCGCAGGGTGGCACTGCCGAGCTTTGCGCCGGCGGCGGCGATGCGGAAGTCGCAGGACAGCGCCAGCGAGAAGCCGGTCTGGATGGCGATGCCGTTGACCGCGGCGATGGTGAGCTTGTCGATGCCGCGCACCACGGTGTTGAGCTGCTGGGAAATGGTCCTCAGGCCGGCGTAGGTGCCGATGGCGGAATCGTGGCCCGGTGGAATGTCCGGCACCAGCGGCTGACCGCCGAGGTCTGCGCCCCGGTACGCCTTCAGGTCGTCGCCGGCACAGAACGCCCGGCCGGTGCCGGTGAACACCAGCACCCGCACGGCGTTGTCCATCTGGGCCTGGGTCACCGCCTCGATCAGGTCGCGCTTGATGCCGGTGGTCATGCCGTTCAGGCGCTCCGGCGAGTTGAAGCGGAACCAGGCGATGCCGGGCTCGCGCAGGGTCAGCTCGAAGCCGGTGAAGGTGCCGGTATCCATGGCGTCAGCCCCCCATCAGGTTTTTCCAGGTGTCCAGGTCGCGGATGTTCAGGTAGGTGTTCTGGGACTTGGTCTCGCCCATGGTGGCGTTGGGCACGTGGGCGTAGTTGTGGCCCGGCAGCAGCAGGGTGTCGTCCGGCAGGCTGCACAGGTGGCGCAGGCTGTGATACATGGCCTCCGGGTCGGAGCCCGGCAGGTCGACCCGGCCGCAGCCGTTGATGAACAGGGTGTCGCCGGACACCAGGGTGTTCTTGATGCGGAAGCACTGGGAGCCCGGGGTGTGGCCGGGCGTGTGCAGGAACTCGACCTCCACGTCGCCGATGGTCAGCCGGTCGCCGGAGTCGACCCGGGCGAGGTCGCTCTCGGACAGCCCGGTGACCTTGCGCACGCCTTCCGCCTCGCTCTTGTGCACGTAGGCTTTGACGCCCCGTTTCGCCATGAGCTGGGCCAGGCCCTCGATGCTGTTGCCGCCGAAGGAGCCGCCGACGTGGTCGGGATGGTAGTGGGTCACCAGCGCCGCGGTGAGCTTGTAGTCCGCCGCGTCGATGCGCTCGAGCAGGGCGTCGATGTCCCAGGCGGGGTCGACGATGGCGACCTCCCGGGTCGATCGGGAGCCCACCAGATAGGTGAAGTTGGCCATCGGGCCGATCTGAATCTGCTCGACGATGAGTTCGGACTGCTCGCTCATGATGTTGCTGCTCCGGGCGAAGTTGGGTTCAGGGTGCGGGGGCCGGCGTCGCCGTCGAGCCGGTCAGATCCAGCACCGTCCGCGATTTGATGTTGCCCGCCAGATCCTCGGGCAGCCACCAGGAAGGCTTCAGCCGGCGTTCCGAGAACGGTCCGGCGGCCTGGTCCGCGTAGTGGGGCGACCCCGGCCGGTCGCTCTGGCCGACGGGCAGGTAGATCCAGCTCCGGATCGGCGTGGACAGCTCCACCACCTGGGTGGAGGTCTGGCCGCGGTTGCCCCAGCGCTCGAAGCGCTCGTTGGGGTCCAGGTAGCCCATGGTGCGCAGGGTGGTGAGCCCGTACTGGTCGCCACCGCCGCCGCCGACCGGCCAGGAGGCCTCGTCCCGGCCGACCCGGAACACCCGGCCCCAGGGCGCCTCGGTGGTGCCGACTTCCTCGGTCATGCGCGTCAGCGCCGCCGCGAACGTGTCCGCCAGCACCGCGCGCTGGCCGTCGTCGAGGGCGACCGGATCGGGCGTGCGCCCTTCGACGATCGCGAGATGGTCGTCGATCGCCGCGCGCAGCCCGTCGCCGTCGGCGTGATCGGCCAGGGTCAGCCGCCAGTAGGCGTAGCGCAGGGCGTCGACGGAGTCCCGGGTGAGGCGCCGGTCCCAGGCCATCAGGCCGTCCACCGCCGGACGGGTCTCGGCGTCCCGCGGCACGGCGGCGTCGAGGGCGTCGATCCAGCGGTCGATGCCGAAGGGCTTCACGTCCACCGCGTAGTCGAGGGCCTCCTCCACCGTCACCGAATCGTCGCCCGCCAGCAGCTCGATGGCCCGGGCGCCGCGCTGGTTGGTCCAGCCGTCCAGGGCCGGCCCGTAGTTGGCGCTGCTGAACAGGTAGCCGGGCTGGCCGTCGAGCCGGAACGGACTGTCCACCATCATGGCGTCCGGCGGAATGTTGCAGTTCTGGATGTACCCCTGGGCCGGGTTCACCACGGTGAGGAGGTCCTCCGCCGGGTGGATGCCCTGCCAGTCCGTCGCCGGATTGCTGCCGTCGACGGGCTTCGAGTAGTCGAACTCGCCGGACCGCACCGGCACCCGGCCGGTGCGCTGGTAGAACACGTTGCCGTCGGTGTCCGCGGCCATCAGGTTCTGGGGGAACATGGCCAGGGTCGCTCCGGCGGCTCGGGCGCCGCGATAGTCGTCGGCGAAGTTCAGCGCCTCCCAGACGGCCATGGGATTGGCGCCTTCGTCGTAGGGGATCCGCGCGGCGTAGGCGGTGTCGCCCTGGGTCGCGACGATGGGGCCGTGATCGGAGAAGCGCAGGGTCACGCTGCGGGGCTCGGCGCCGCGCACCGTCAGGGTGACCTCGCGCTGCTCGATGGTGCGCCACTCGTCGCCGTACCGGTAGCGGCCGTGGTCGTCCGGGTCCAGCGCCAGCGCGAACACGTCACCGGTGTCGGGGCCGCCGGTGGTCATGGCCCAGGCCAGACGGGCGTTGTGGCCCAGGCCGATGTAGGGGTTGCCGGCCAGGGTCACGCCGCTGCCTTCGAGCTCGCCGGCGTGCATCCGCACTTCCCAGAAGCGGGACACGCCCCACCAGGACAGGTGGGGGTCGATGAGCAGCAGCGCGTTGCCGCTGGCGCTGCGCTGGGGCGCCACCGCCCACTGGTTGGACGCCCGCCGCGGGCTCGTGAATCCCGGCTCGATGCCGCCGCGGCGCAGGTCGTTCAGCGCCTCGTCGATGGACCAGTTGTAAAGGAACATGCGGCCGAACGCGGACACCATCTGAGGTTCCACCGTGCGTTCCCCCCACCAATCCGGCACGTCTTCCGGGTGCGCGGCGTAGAACGCGTTGATGCCGTCGGCGAAGGCCTGGAGGCGCCGGCGGATCACCGGTGAGGCATCCGGCCACTGCCGCCGGGCGATCCCGTAGTGATCGAACAGACGGGCGACGATGTCCTGGGGGACCTGGGACTCGCCGGCGATCTCGGCGAGTTCGCCCATGGCGATCTTCAGGTTCATCAGAAGCTGCTCGGGGCGGTCCTCGGCCTGGGCGTAGCCCATGGCATGGAACCCCGCCTCGACGGTGGGCGCGTAGATGTGGGGCACGCCCCAGGTGTCGCGGTAGATGACCGTGCGGCCGGCGTCCTCGCCCTCGCCGGGCAGCGGCGGCGGTGACGGCTCCACCGTGGCCGCAGGACCGGCCGGTTCGCCCGAGCAGCCCGCCAGGGCGAGCAGGCCCGCCCAGATCAGAGTTCGAAGACGCGGGTGCGGCGTAGCGCTGATTCCACGGGACATGTCGGCAGTCTCCCCCTCTCCGGCGTGACCGGCCCCATCATACCAGCCGCAGCACGGTGACCTCGCAACGGCTGCCGAGCCGCAGCAGGGGCCCCCAGGTGCCCGTGCCCGGCGACACGTACAGAGCCATGCCGTCGACGTCGTACAGGCCGTGGATGCGCGGAAACACCCGCCGCACCAGGTAGTTGAACGGCACGATCTGGCCGTTGTGGGTGTGGCCGCAGAGCATCAGGTGCGCGCCCCAGGACGCGGCGTCACGGGCGCCGTCTGGGCGGTGGTAGAGCAGCACCCGGCAGGCGTCGGGGTCCGGCGTCAGGCCGGGCAGCACGCGGCTCACCTGGCTCTTCGGCTCGGCGTCGTCGATGCCCACGATCTGCAGCGCCCCGGCCCGCACCGTGGCGTTGCGCAGCACGGTCACGCCGAGCTCGGCCAGACGGCGGCAGATGTCGTCGCAGTCCACGTAGCGTTCGTGATTGCCGATGATGAAGTAGGCCGGCGCGCGCAGCTCGCCGAGCGGTGCGAGCACCCGGCGGGAAATGTGGCGGAAGTCCACCAGGTCGCCGGTGATGAGCACCGCGTCGGCGTCGACCTCGTTGGCCCGGCGCACGGCCCTGCCCAGGAAGCGGCCGCTGCGCGAGCCGACGTGGACGTCGCTGAGCTGAACCAGGGTCGTGCCCGCCGCCCGCCGCGCCGGGGCGTCCTCGAGGGTGATGTCCAGCGTGCGCAGCCTCAGGCGCTGGGCGTTGACGGCGCCGACCAGGGTGGTCGCGATCAGCATGGCCAGCAGCACGATGCCGGAGGCCCGGTCCGGCCACGGCACCACGAGCCCGAGCAGCTCCCAGGGCAGGATCAGGCAGAACGCGATGAAACAGATGCCGAGCCAGGTCATCACCGCGGCGGACAGCAGCCTGGCCGGTCCGCCGGGCAGCCATTCGTGGATCAGGCGGCCGGCCGCTGGTCCGGCCATCACCAGGGCCAGCGCCCCGGTGGTGGGTTGCCAGTCCGGCCAGATCAGTCCGGCCAGGCGCAGCGGCGGGTACACCAGAACGGCGTAGTAGACGCCGACCACGGCCACCAGCGGAGCGACCCGGCGGTAGGCGCGCCGCAGCAGCGGTACCGGCTGGCGGGTCGCCGTGCCGCTCACAGGTCCGGCGCGGCGATGAGCAGCACGGCGGGCTCCGACCCGTCGTTGCGCAGCCGGGCGCTGTGTTCCCGGCGGGGGCCCCGCAGCGCCTCTCCCGGCACGAAGGCGGCCTGCTCCGGGTCGAGGGCCAGCCCGTCGAGCCCGACGCGGCCGGTCACCGCCATGCACAGGAGGTAGCCGGGGTGGGCCGGCAGCAGCCGGGATTCGCCGGCGGCCAGGGTCATGCGCCAGGCCCGGAAATCGTCGAAGCCGACGATGCGCTCGATGCCCGCGGCCGGGGCGTCGAAGCGGGGCGGCGGCGGCGCGTCCAGGCGCATGTTGGCCACGGCCTTGTCGGTGTCCCAGTGATTCTGGGTCAGCACCCGCTGGGCGAAGGAGATGATGTAGCGCTCGTAGGTCGGCGTCTGAAACTCGATCACCCGCACGCCGTGCTGCAGCGAGTGGGGCAGCCACGTCGGCACCACCACCACGTCGCCGACGGCCAGCTCGCGCAGCTCGGTGAAGGCTTCCATGGCGGCGCGGCGCGCCGT
>DLCH01000078.1:108803-109649 GCA_002480525.1 Gammaproteobacteria bacterium UBA7803
GCTCGTCGCCGTCCGGGACGGCCTCGCCGGCGTCGATGGCGCGCCGCACCCGCTCGTAGCGGCGCACGGCCTCGAGGTAGTCGGCGCGGAACCGGTCGTCGTCGCCGTAGCGCGCCCGCAGCGCCTGGTTCATGCCGAAACGGATACGGCCGCGGCCGTCGGGCCAGGCTTCGGGGTCCACGTGGGTCACCACGTAGACCTCCTGTTTGCGCTCGTGGGTCTCGAAGTACAGGTCGCCGAGCACCGGCTCGGGCCGGGGGTCGAGGATCTTCAGCAGCACCAGCGGCAGCGAGCCGGTGAGGCGCTGGGGCGCCAGCGTGAGGTACTGGGACACCGGCAGCGTGCCGGCGTTGGTGCGCACGCGGCTCTCGCCACGGGCCTCGATGCCGGTATGCCAGATCTCGCGCCCCCAGGGTTTCGGCACGATCTCCGGCTCCAGCAGCACCGGCTGATCGAGCCGCAGGCGGTGGTCGCCTAGCGCGATCTCGACGACCGCCGCGCCGTCCACGTCGACCTGCCGGTAGGCCGGGGACAGGGTCACCCGGTCCGGCGGGGACCGCCAGTGGCGGTCCAGGTCGAGCGACGGCTGCCGCGGCGTCCCCGGGCTGCCCTGCAGCGCCGCTTCGACGGCATCGTCGGCCTTTGGATTGCTGACTATCAATGGATCAACGGATCTGTGAATGATGAATGTGTCGCTGGGCGCCGGTGACGCAGGCCCGGTCGTGGCGGTCCCGCTGCGCTGCGCCGGCCCCGGTTGCTCACGCCCGTCCTGGCGGTGATGCTCCGACGGCCCCGTCCTGCGGACCCTGGCTCGGCGTGCCTGCTCTACCAGCTCCGCTCTACCAG
>DLCH01000078.1:109951-113298 GCA_002480525.1 Gammaproteobacteria bacterium UBA7803
GCTCTACCAGCTCCGCTCTACCAGCTCCGCTCTACCAGCCCTGCTTTACCAGCCCTGCTTTACCAGCCCTGCTTTACCAGCCCTGTCCGATTACCGCGAGTTTCCGCTACGGTGTCGGCCTATAGTGTGGGCGATCGAGTGGTCGGAAACGCCATGCTGCCGGAACATCATATCTGCGAGCGTGCGAGATTGTCGCGGGATCCGCGCTTCGATGGCGCCTTCTTCATCGGCGTGCTCACCACCGGCATCTACTGCCGTCCGGTATGTCCGGCGCGGCTGCCGGCCGCCGACAACGTCCGGTTCTACGCCTCGGCGGCCTCCGCCGAGGAGGCCGGCTACCGGGCGTGCCGGCGCTGCCTGCCGGAGCGCGCCGCCCGGGTTCCGGAGTGGCAGATCGGCAGCCGTACGGTCATCCGCGCGTTGCGTCTCATCGACGGCGGCTTCCTGGAGCGGGCGGGCAGCGCCGCGCTGGCTGCCGAGCTCGGGGTCACGCCGCGCCATCTCAACCGGCTGTTCCAGCAGGAACTCGGCTCCACGCCGAAGGGGCTGGCCATGAGCCGCCGCCGGGCCCTCGCCAAGCGGCTGGTCGACGACACCGATCTGCCGTTCGCCACGGTGGCGATGCAGGCCGGCTACGGCAGCCTGCGGCGTTTCAACGAAGACCTGCTGGCGGCCTTCGGCCGCAGCCCGAGGGCGCTGCGGGCCGCCCGCCGGGGGCGGCCGGCCGCGGCCTCCGGTGTCGCGCTGCGCCTGCCGGTGCGCCAGCCCTACGATGCGGACTGGGTGTTCGAGTTCCTGGCGCGCCGGGCGCTGGCGGGATTCGAGGCGGTGTCGGGCCGCTGCTACCGGCGCCGGGTCGCCGGCGCGGACGGCGCGGACGCCTGGGTCGAGGTGACCTGGACCGGCGACGCCCTTTGCCTGACCGTGCCCGACGCGTGCACCGAGCCGCTGTCGGAACTGCTGCCCCGGGTGCGGCGGGTGTTCGATCTGGACGCGGAGCCGGGCACCATCGGCGACGACCTGTCCCGGGACCCGCTGCTCGCGCCGGTGGTGGCCGCGCACCCGGGCCTGCGGGTGCCCGGAGCCTGGGACGGCTTCGAGACCGCCGTGCGGGCCATCCTGGGGCAGCAGGTCAGTGTCGATCGCGCGACGGTGCTGGCGCGGCGGCTGCTGGAGCGGTTCGGCGGCGACGCGCTGTCGAACCCGGCGCGGCTGGCCCGGGCGGACGTGGCGGCGGTGGGCATGCCGGGCAAGCGCGGCGCGGCGGTGCGGGAACTCGCCGCGGCGGTCGCCGACGGCCGGCTGACGCTGCACGACGGAGCCGATCCCGAGCGGCTGAGCCAGACCCTGTGCGGGCTGCCCGGCATCGGCCCATGGACGGCCGGCTACGTGGCGATGCGGGTGGCCAAGGACCCGGACGCCTACCCGGCCAACGACTGGGTGGTGCTGAAGATGCTCGAGGGCGCTGTCTCGGCCGGCGAGGCGCGGGCCGCCGCGGCGGGCCGCCGGGGCAGCCGGGCCGACGGCTGGCGGCCGTGGCGCGCCTACGCGGTGATGACCCTGTGGAAATGGTCCCAACAGCAACGAGCGCTCGCTCGGGAGGCATGATGATCTACAGCTATCTGGACAGCCCCATCGGTCGGCTGCTGCTCGCGGGCGACGGCGAGACGCTCCAGTTCATCCGCTTTCCGTCGGGTGCGCTGGGGGCGGGTCCGGAGCCCCAGTGGCGCCGGGAGGATGCGCCGTTCGAGACGGCGGCGCGCCAGCTCACCGAGTATTTCGCCGGCGAGCGCCGCGCCTTCGATCTGCCCCTGGCGCCGCGGGCCACGCCGTTCCAGGCGCGTGTGCTGGCTGCGCTGCAGGCGATTCCCTACGGGGAGACGCGCAGCTACAAGGACATCGCGGTGGCGCTGGGCGAGCCGCGCGCCGTGCGGGCGGTGGGCAGCGCCAACGGCAGCAATCCGCTGCCCATCGTGATCCCCTGCCATCGGGTGATCGGCAGCGACGGCTCCCTCACGGGTTTCGGCGGCGGGCTGGAGACCAAGCGCTTCCTGCTGGCGCTGGAGGCGGAACGCGCCGGGCTGTTCGCCTGACGGTTCGCCGGTCGGGCACGGCGCGCGCCTTCCGCGCCGGCTCGCCCGGCGCGGTACCCTAGCGGTCGATCTTCCAGAACTTGCTGCCTTCCAGGGACAGGTTGTACATCAGGCCCTTGTTGCCGAACACGAAGCCGACGATGGGCTCCTTCCCGGAATTGGTGCTGACGTCGCCGCCGGCGCCGAATTCCACCAGGGCGACGCTGCCGTCCACGCCGGCTTCCCAGCCGTCGCTGTTGCGGAAGTCGGCGAGGGCCTGGTCGGTCATGAACATCAGCACCTGGGCCCGGGCCTGGCCGCCGATCTGGAAGCCGACCGAGGCCGACGCCAGGCGGTAGTACTGCACGGGCGCGCCGCCCACCAGCAGGGAACCTTCGCCGAACTCGCCGCCGACGCCGAAGCCGGCCTTGATCACCCGTGGAAACACCAGGATGCCCGAGGCTTTGCGGCTCAGCTCACGGGCTGCCGGGGTGCGCTCGTAGAGTTCCTCCAGCGCCCCCTGGACCCGGGCGTCGATCTCCTCCCGGGAGGCGGCGGAGGCGACGCCGGCGGCAAGCGCCAGCGGTACGGCGAGCAGCAGCAGGCGCCTGGCGAAACAGGCGAGGCTCCGGCGGCGGGCCGGTGACGGCCGCGTCAGGTAGGTCGTTCGGCCCATGGGGTGATCCTCTCTGGTGGCGTCCCGCGCCCTTATACCATCGCGCCGCCGCGGGATCGACGTTGCGGGGCCTGCGCGGGGGCACCGCGGGTGGCGCTCCGGAACAAGTAACTATATGGTTACTTTTTCGGCGTGAGATGTCGTCATGGATGATCGCGGCAGCCCATCGGACCGGGGCGGCTCCTCCGGCCCCCGGCGGCGGGACCCCGATGCGGCCCGGCGGCGCATTCTTCTGGCGGCGGAGCGGGAGTTCGCGGCCAGGGGGCCTGCCGGCGCCCGGGTCGACCGCATCGCCCGGGCGGCGGGACTCAACAAGCGCATGCTCTACCACTACTTCGGCGGCAAGCAGACTCTCTACCGGACCGTGCTCGACCGTGCCTGGCCGGGCCCCGGAGAAGGCTGGCGGCCGTCGGCGGCCCGGTTGCTGCTGTGGTCGCTGCTGGACGCGGCCACCGCCGGCGAGGTGGTGACGGCGCTGCGCCGCCGCGGTGCCCTGGGCGCGATGCCGGCGGCCGCCGGGGACGGGCCGGCCGACCCGGTGGTGGCGGTGGTGGAGTCGTGGCTGGCAGCGCCGGCGGCGAGCCGCCCCGCCGCGGGGG
>DLCH01000078.1:113599-196820 GCA_002480525.1 Gammaproteobacteria bacterium UBA7803
GAGCCGCCCCGCCGCGGGGGCCGGCTCCGGCGCTGCGCCGCGGCACAAGCCGCGCATCCGGTTGAAGCCGCGCCGGGACTGACCGGCGGGCGGCGTCAGGCGGCGGCCGGAATCAGCGTGCGGAAGCGGGTGAAGTAGTCGGGAAAGGTCTTCGCCACGCAGTCGGGGTCCCGGATGGTGACGCCGGCGGGCCCGAGGGCCGCGAGGGAGAAGCACATCGCCATCCGGTGATCGCCGTACGTGTCGATACTCGCGTCCCGCCACCGGATGGGCGGCGCCACCTCGAGGTAGTCGGGGCCTTCCTCGACCACGGCGCCGAGCTTCAGCAGCTCCCGGGTCATGGCGTCGAGCCGGTCCGTCTCCTTGACCCGCCAGTTGCCGACGTTGCGGATCGCCGTGGGACCGTCGGCGAACAGGGCGAGCATCGCCACGGTCATGGCGGCGTCGGGAATGTGATTCAGGTCGAGGTCGACCCCGCGCAGGCGGCCGGATGCCGGCGGCTGCACGGTGATCGCGTCGGCGCTGCGCTGTACCCGCGCACCCATCGCCTCGAGCACCTCGGTGAATCGCACGTCCCCCTGAACGCTGTCGCTGCCGATGCCGTGCACCGTCACGCCCGGGCCGCGGATCGCGCCGGCGGCCAGAAAATAGCTCGCCGAGGAGGCGTCGCCCTCCACCAGGAAGCGCCCGGGCGACCGGTAGCGGCCGGGCTGCACCTCGAACACCTGATAGTCCCGATGATCCACCGCGGCGCCGAACCGGCGCATCATGTGCAGGGTGATGTCGAGGTAGGGCTTGGAGACCAGCTCGCCCTCGATCCGCACCCGGACCGGGTCGTCGGCCATGGGCGCCGCCATCAGCAGTGCCGTGAGGAACTGGCTCGACACGTCGCCGCGGATGCGCGTGGTGCCGCCGTCGAGCCCCGTGCCGAACACCTCCAGCGGCGGGAAGCCGGGTTCCCCGAGGTAGTGAATGCGCGCGCCGAGCAGCGCCAGCGCGTCCACGAGATCGGCGATGGGCCGCTCGCGCATGCGGGCGGAGCCGTCCAGCACGAATTCGCCGCGCCCGAGGGTCAGCGCCGCGGTCAGCGGCCGCAGCGCCGTGCCGGCGAGGCCCAGGTACAGCGAGTGCCGTCCCGGTTCCCGGACCAGCGGACCGCCCCGGCCCGTGAGCCGGGCCGTGGTGCCGGTCACGGTCAGGTTCACGCCGAGTTCCGTCAGGGCCTCGATCATGTGTTCCGTGTCCTCGCTGCGCAGCAGGTTGTGCAGCTCGGTCTCGCCCTCCGCCTGGGCCGCCAGCAGCAGCGCGCGGTTGGAGATGCTCTTCGAGCCCGGCAGGGTCACGGTGCCGGCGAGGTGGTCGATGGGATCGAGGCGCAGGGTGTCCATGGCGGCGGATTCTACTATGACGGCGGGCGCGCCGGCTCAGCGCTCGGGATGGTGCTGGGGGGCGGCGGGTTCCAGGGTGGCGAGAAACGCCGCCAGGCCCGGCGCCACCTCCCGCAGCGGCGGGCGCCCAGGCTCCTCGAGCAGCACCGCGCCGGTGTCGTTGTCGACGGACAGGAACAGCTCCGAGTCCGGCTCCGTGCAGGCGAAGAACACGGTGAACGGGCTGCGCGCCCGCCGCTTCACCAGGGCGTGGCCGATCAGGTTCTCGATCAGGCGGTCGACGTCCTCGCCGTTCCACAGCAGCAGCAGGCTGACGTGGCCCTCCGGCGCCTCCGCCTCGAGGCCGCCGGACCAGTAGCGCGCGTAGAAGCGGCGGATGTCGTCGTGCACGGGCATCTCCAGGGCGCGCTCCAGGCCGGCGAAGTCGTCCACCGGCCCGTGCCGGCGCAGCGGCTGCCAGGGCACGCGCAGTTCGCCGTCGTCACCGGGAAACGGCGCGCCGGTCTCGCAGGGCGATCGCCACTGCGGGTCGTAGACGTCGTCGAGGTCGGGGTAGGCGGCCAGGTACCGGGTCACGAAGGCGTCGAGGGCGGCTTCGACCGGGTGTGTGTCGGACGGGGGCTGGGTCACGGTGGGCTCCGACGGAACTTCGCTCGGCGGCCGGATGGGCGCCGCCGGGCCATCCTATCACCGCTCGCGGCGGTCGCCCGAGCCCTCCCGCTCCCGGGGCGGCCGGCCCCGGGTCATGGCGTCGCGCAGCAGCCGGCGCTCTTCCACCGTCATGCGGCCGGCGACGCGGATCAGCGCGGCATGGTTGTGCTCCTGGCTGTCGAGCAGCGCGGCGCGGAACCGCGCCAGCGCCGCCGCCATGGCCTCGTCGTCGAAGGGCTCGGCGGTCAGCGCCTCGTTGATGCCGCGCTGGGCGTTGCGCAGGCGCCTGAGTTCGTCGCGCATGCCCCGGAAGCTGGCGCGGACCTCGGGACGCAGCGCCTCGCGCCGTGCCTCGGGCAGATCGTGGAGCACCCTGAACATGCCCAGGGTGGGGTCCAGGCCCGCCGGCGCCGGCGGCGGCGCGCCGATCCGGCCGGCCACGAAGCCGGCCAGCGCCAGGTTCGCCGCCAGCGAGATCACCAGGGCGGCGATCAGCCACTTATTGCGCATCGTCGACTTCTCCGTACAGATCGGTGAACGCCAGGGTCGCCACCTCGTCGGCCAGCACCGCGTCCACCGGCTCGACCGCGAGCACGCCCGCCAGGTAGCCGGCCAGGGTCAGCAGCGCGCCCAGCACGGCGGGCCGCCAGCGGTTGCCGGTGAGCCAGCCGATGGCGGTCTCCAGGGCGTCGCCGCGCCGGGGGGCGGTGTCGAGGCCCGCGCTGATGCGGCCGGCGAGGTGGCCCGGCGCCGAATGCGCCCGCGAGGCTGCCAGGTGATCGTCGATGCGGGCCGCCGCCCGCCACAGCCGGCGGGCGTCGTCGTCGCGGCCGATCAGCGCCCGGGCAGCCTGCGCTGCCGCCGGCGGCCACGCGGACAGGTCGCCGCCCCAGCGGTCGAGGCCCGCTTCCAGCTCAGCTCGATTCATGGTCTTCACTCCCGGCGCCGGGCGCGGCGCCATCCGCGGCTTCGAGGGTCCGGCGCAGCGACCGCCGGGCCCGGGCGATCAGCGACTCGACGCCCCGCACCGACAGGCCGAGGATTCCCGCCGTTTCCCGATTGGAGAAGCCCTGCACCTGGCAGAGTATCAGGGCGGCCCGCTGATTCGCCGGCAGCGCTGCGATGGCGCGGTCGAGCAGCCGGCCGGTTCGGGTCAGGGCGAGCTGCTCGTCCGGCGTGACGGCCCCGTCCAGCTCGGCCAGCGCCTCCGGTTCCGCGAGGCCGGTGTGCTCGCCGTGCCGGCGGCGGAACCGGTCCACCGCCAGATTGTGGGCGATCCGGTGCAGCCAGGTCGTCAGCCGCACCTGCCCGGGCCGATAGCTCGAGGCGCGCTGCCACAGCCGCAGGAAGGTCTCCTGGGCCAGCTCGTCGGCGTCCGCCGGCGACGGCGTGAGCCGGACGAGGTAGCGGTGGACGCTGTCCAGATGCCGGTGCACCAGGCACTCGAAGGCGGCCCGGTCGCCGGACCGGACCTGCGCCATCAACCCATCGTCGTCCGCCGCGTCCACGCGCTGGCGGGCGCTCAGCCGGACCGCTTGCCATGGCTCTGGCGGTGGGCCCGGGCTTCCTCCCGGGTGACCGTGCCGTCGCCGTCACTGTCCATGGCCTCGAGCCAGCGGCTCGGGTCCGGCAGCTCGTCGCGGCTCAGGCCACCGCTGCCGTCGGCGTCGAGGTGGGCGAAGATGCGGCTCTGAACCGCCGCCCGGCGGGCGGCGCGCAGCCGCTCCGCGGTGAACTCGTCCCGGGACAGCAGGCCATCGGCATTGGTGTCCAGGCGGTCGAACAGCGCGGCCTCGAGGTCGTCCGGCGATTCGGCCGCCGGGTCCTGCTCGGCCCGCCTGGCTGCTGCGGCGCGCCGCCATTCGTCGGCCTGCCGTGGGTGGTGAAACGCCGCGCCGGGGAAGCGATGATCGCCCGGCTCCGGGGCCGCGGCTTCGAACTCGGCCGGGCTGACTTCGCCGCTGCGATCGGCGTCCAGGGTCTGGAATCGCGCCTCGGCCCGGTCCCGGGCCTCGGCCACCGACAGCGGAAACTCGGGCCGGCCGTCGCCGGCCAGCGCCGAGGCGGCGAGACCCAGGCCCAGGACGGCGGTGAGCACGTT
The DNA here is from genome assembly GCA_002480525.1 of Gammaproteobacteria bacterium UBA7803. Lineage (GTDB taxonomy): Bacteria > Pseudomonadota > Gammaproteobacteria > Pseudomonadales > Azotimanducaceae > UBA7803. The sequence goes on from DLCH01000078.1 coordinate 117,740, forward strand.
GCGGTCCAGGCGGTCGAAGCGGAGCGTGGCGGGAAAGCGGAATCGACGGTTCATGGGCGCCTCCGTGGCGGCATCGATGGATTCACGGCGTTGTACGCAGGCGGCTCAGGAATCCGTCGGCTGGTAGGCGATCTCGACGATCCAGTAGGTTCTGGCGCCGGCCTCCGCGCCCACCTCGACCTCGTCGTCGACCTGCTTCTTCAGCAGGGCGCGGGCCATCGGCCCGTCGATGCTGATGTAGGCCGGGTCCCGGTCGAACTCGTCCGGACCCACCAGCCGGTAGCGGCGCCGGTCGCCGTCCTCGTCCTCGAGGGTCACCCAGGCGCCGAAGTACACCCGGCTGGTGTCCGGCGGCAGCCGGTCGACCACGGTCAGCTCGTCGAGCCGTTTCGACAGGAACCGCACCCGCGCGTCGATCTCGCGGAGCTGCTTCTTGCCGTAGATGTACTCGGCGTTCTCCGAGCGGTCGCCCATGGCGGCCGCTTCCGCCACCTTGCGCGTCACCTCCGGGCGGGTCTCCTTCCACAGGGTCTTCAGCTCGGCGTTCAGCCGTGCGTAGCCTTCCGGCGTGATGTAGGGCGAGGAGCGGGGCCGTGGCGGGCGATAGCGGCTCATGATCGGGTCCGGCTGCGGCGCGAGCGCGAGAGTCTAGGGCCTGTGCACGCTCCGCGCAGCCCCGCCGTGCCGCCCGCTCGGGCGACGGTGCCGCAGCGCGCGCACGGCGCCTCGAACCGGGGGGAAGCCGGCCTCCGACGCGGTGCCGCGCGGAACCTGAACGGCCCCGGTCGAGCTGCTCGCGGTGCGTATACTGGTCGGGTCTCAGCGAGCCGGAACCCGCCCAGCCATGGCCCGAACGCCGGATCAGCCGGGCAGTGACGCGGCGCCCCAGGGCAACGTGCGCTGCTTCGTCGGCGCTTTCCTGGAGCCCGGCGATGCCGAGCGCCTGCGCGCCGCAGCCCGCCGCCTGCTCGGCGACGCCGGGCGGCTGCTGCCGGCGGCGAATCATCACGTCACGCTGAAATTCCTGGGCGACGTCGAGCCGCGTAACCTCGCGGAGGCGCTCGACCGTGTGGCGCGGCTCGGTGCCGTTCCATTGCAGGTATCGCTGCCGGCGGTGGTCGGCTTCCCGGCGCCGGACCGGAGCCGCATGGCGGTGGCGGAAGTGGCCGACGACGGCACGCTGGCGGCCTGGCATGCCGCGCTGAACGATGCTTTCGGTTCCGAAGGCCGTCCCTTCCGGCCCCACGTCACGCTGATGCGCTACCGCCGGCCGCGCCCGCTGGCCCGCACGCCGGTCGACCCGCCGCTGCTCGTGTCCCTGGGCGCACCCCGGCTCTACCGCAGCGACCGCGACCGCGCCGGCGCCCGCTACCGGCCGGTCACCCGGGCGGACCTGCCGGCGTCATGATCCCGGCCAGGGTGTCGGCGAGCGGCGCCCGGGCGATGCCGTGCTCGCTGACGATGCCGGTGACCAGGGCCGCCGGCGTGACGTCGAACGCCGGGTTGCGGACGGCGACCCGGGCGGCCTGGGTGCCGAGCACCTCGTCGGCGTGGCGCTCCTCGATGGTGACGTCGGCGCCGGTGGGCGTGTCCGGATCGTAGGTCGAGGACGGGCAGGCGACGTAGAAGGGCACGCCGAAGTGCCGGCACAGCACCGCCAGGTTGAGGGTGCCGATCTTGTTGACCACGTCGCCGTTGCGGGTCACCCGGTCGGTGCCCACCAGCACCAGGTCCACCTCGCCGGCGGCCATCATCACGGCGGCCATGTTGTCGCAGATGAGGGTGACGTCGATGCCGGCCTCGGCCAGCTCCCAGGCGGTGAGCCGGGCACCCTGCAGCAGCGGGCGGGTCTCGTCGGCGAGCACGCGGAACGGCACCCCGGCGCGATGGCGCAGGTACATGGGCGCCGTGGCCGTGCCGATGCCGGCCACCGCCAGGGCGCCGGCGTTGCAGTGGGTGAGCACGGTGGCCCCGGGCTCGATCAGCGCTTCGCCGTGCCGGCCGATGCCCAGACACACCGCCTCGCTCTCGGCGTGCATGGCTTCGGCCTCGCCGACGAGCGCGTCCGCGCCGGCGCCGGCGTGGGCGAGCCGGCGCAGCCGGTTCACCGCCCAGGCGAGATTCACCGCGGTCGGCCGGGCTCCGGCCAGGCGCGCCGCGGCGGCGTCCAGACCGGCCAGCCAGGCGGTCCGGTCAGCCTGCGGGGAGCGGGCCGCCGATGCGGCCAGCGCGTAGCCGGCGGCGATGCCGATGGCGGGCGCGCCGCGCACCGCCAGGGTGGCGATGGCGGTCACGGCGTCGTCGATCGAGTCGATGTCGAGGTACTCGACGCTGGTCGGCAGCCGGCGCTGGTCCAGCAGGCGCAGCCGCCCCTGCTGCCAGACGATCGGCGCGGGCACCTTCACGACAGGGCCCTGGCCAGCGTGGCCGCCAGGGCGCCGCCGGCGGCCGCCGCGGTCGCGCCGCAGGCGAACACACCGTCCTCGTGACCCAGTGTCACGAACACCAGAGGGCGTTCGCGGTGGGCGTCCAGCAGCGCCGCGACGGCATCGACCATGTCCGGAGAGCCGTAGGGCACCGACGGCGGCGTCGCCGGCAGGCCCAGCTCCTCGGCCCGCTGCCAGATGTCCGGGCTGTGGCCGTGCAGCACCCAGCCGACCGCCGGATCCGCATCGTAGATCATGGCGTGGGTCAGGGTTTCCGAGGACGGTGGCTGGTGGCCGAGGGCGTCGACCCAGAAGCGGGCGGTGCTGCTGTGCAGGATTCTCACCAGGTCGCCCTCCTCGAGGTCCGGCGCGCCGGCGGTCTGGCTGGCGGTGATGAGGAACTGGCCCGGGTCGTCCGGGTCCCGCCCGCTCAGGTTGCCGAATCCGAGCCCGCCGTAGCGGTCGGGCGTCTGGCCTACCAGACCGAGGCGGCGCAGCACCGACCGCCAGCCGCGCAGGGCATGCAGCACCGGCGCCGGCGCGACCGGTCCATCCGGGGGCTCCAGGCCGTAGGCGAAACGGATCGTACCCTCGGCGAGGTCGTCGCGATCGGTGGGTTCTCGGTCGGGCACGGTCGTGGCTCTCCTGGCAGGCACCGCAGACCGCAGCAGTCTACTCTTCACGCCGGCCGCCTTCAGGCCCGCGGCTCGTGCGCTTGAACCACCCATGCGGGGCGGATACTGTGCGCAGGCCGTCAATCCGCGAGACCCGAGCATGACCGTTCCGAGCCGTTGCGGCCGCCTGCTGCAGGCCGCGTGCCTGATTCTGACCCTGGTGGCGTGGCCGCCGGCCTCGGCCGCGGCCGCCGACGACGTCGCGGCGGCGCGGGAGGCCGCCCTGGCCGTGATGGACGCGTTCCTGGCGGCGTTCAACGCCCGGGACGAGTCCGCCTGGGCGGACACCCTGCATTATCCCCACGTGCGGATCGCCAGCGGCACCGTGACGGTGTTCCCGGACAAGGAGGCGTTCCTCGACAACCGGGACCTGAACGCCTTCGCCGAGCAGACCGGCTGGGACTACAGCACCTGGGACGACCTGATCGTCGTGCACGCCTCCCCAGACAAGGTGCACATCGCGGTGCGCTTCACCCGCTACGACCGGCAGGGCGCGGAGATGGCGAGCTACGACTCGTTCTACGTGGTGGAACGCATCGACGGACGCTGGGGCGTGCGCGCGCGCTCCAGCTTCGCGCCGTAGGCGGGCCGATGAGCGGCAACGGCCCGTCGGACGCACCCGGCTTCGAGACCCGCGCCATCCATGCGGGTCAGGCGCCGGACCCCACGACCGGCGCAGTGATCACGCCGGTGTATCTCACCTCCACCTACGTCCACGATTCGCCCGGCGAGCACCGCGGCTTCGAGTACAGCCGGTCCCAGAATCCCACCCGCAAGGCCTACGAGACCTGCGTCGCCAGCCTCGAGGGGGCCCGCTTCGGCTTCGCCTTCGCTTCCGGCTGCATCGGCGCGGCCACGGTGGTGCATCTGCTCTCCCAGGGCGATCACGTGGTGTGCTGCGACGACATGTACGGCGGCACCTACCGCATGTTCGAGCAGGTGTTCCGGCGCCAGGGGCTGGATTTCAGCTACGTCGACCTGACCGATCCCGCCCGGCTGAAGGACGTGATCCGTCCCGAGACGCGCATGGTGTGGATCGAGTCGCCGACCAATCCGCTGATGAAGCTGGTGGACATTGCCGCCGTCGCCGACCTCGCCCACGCCGCCGGCGTGCCGCTGATGGTGGACAACACCTTCCTGAGCCCCTACTTCCAGCGGCCCCTCGAGCTGGGCGCGGACCTGGTGCTGCATTCCACCACCAAGTACATCAACGGTCACAGCGACCTGGTGGGCGGGCTCGTGGTGACCGACGACGAGGCCCTGGCCGAGCGGCTGGGCTTCCTCAGCAACGCCCTGGGGGGCATCCAGAGCACCTTCGACGCCTACCTGTGCCTGCGCAGCGTCAAGACCCTGGCCGTGCGGATGCGCGCCCACGAGGCCAACGCGCTGGAGGTCGCGCGCTTCCTGGAGGCGCATCCGGCGGTGGCCGCGGTGGCCTATCCGGGGCTCGAGAGCCATCCCCAGCACGCGCTGGCCTGCCGTCAGACCCACGGCCACGGCGGCATGCTGAGCTTCCGGCTGCACGGCGGGCTGGCGGCCTCGCGGCGCGTGCTGGAGGCCGTTCGTCTGTTCAGCCTGGCCGAGAGCCTCGGCGGCGTGGAGTCGCTGATCGAGCATCCGGCGCTGATGACCCATGCCAGCATGCCCCGGGCCCAGCGCGAGGCGCTGGGCATCGACGACGGGCTGATCCGGCTGTCGGTCGGCATCGAGACGCTGGACGATCTGCTCGCCGACCTCGACCGGGCGCTGGCCGCGGCGCCATGAGCGGAGCGGAGGTACTCGACGACGTCGGACAGCATCTGTCCGGGGCGGGCAGCTTCGACCGGGCCGCGGTGCCGCTGGGCATGTACGTCGCCTTTCTCGCCCAGCACGGGCTGCTCAGCGAGGCCCTGCAGGACCGCGCCGGGACGCTGGTGACCCGAGTGCGCTACCGCGAGATCACCGGCAGCGAGCTGCTGATCGCCGGCTGCGGCGGCGAGCTGCGCGCCGATCATCTGAGCGCCGAGGGCCGGGCCTTCTCCGGAGCCTTCCTCGGAGACTTCCTCGACGTGTTCCGCGACACCTTCGGCGCCGACGTCTACGCCGTTCCCGACGACTGGGACCACTACGACCGGCTGGCGCCCCGTCTGGCGGCGGCGCTGATGGCGTTCCGTGGCGGCAGCCGCGCTGCAGCGGACGACGGGAGACCGTGGTGGAAGTTCTGGCGTTGACGGCTGGCGTGGCGGCGGCGCGCCGGCACTGGCGGTACCGGGGGCAGGCGCGTCCGCCGTTCGCCGACACGCCGGCGCCAGGCCAGCGCTCGGTGTGGGACTTTCCGCGCCCGCCGGCCATCGAGCCCGTGGCGCAGACGTTGACCGTGGCCGCCGGCGACGACGTGCTGGCGCGCACCGATCGGGGCGTGCGGGTGCTGGAGACGGCGGGCGCGCCCACCTACTACATTCCGCCGGACGACGTGGACGCCGCCGGGCTGGTCGATCTGCAGCAGCCCACCCTGTGCGAGTGGAAGGGGCTCGCCCGCAACTTCGCCTGGGGCGAGGTCGCGCCCGCCGCGTGGTGCTACGAACGCACCTTCCCGGAGTTTCTGGCCATTCGCGGCTGGTTCGCCTTCCACCCCGGCGAGCTGCGCTGCCTGGTGGGGGAGGAGCGGGTCCGGCCGCAGCCGGGCGGCTACTACGGCGGCTGGGTCACGTCGGACCTGGCGGGCCCCATCAAGGGCGGACCCGGGAGCGCAGGCTGGTGAGCGCCTTTCGACCCCGCGACGTGTCCATGTTCCGCCCGTACCCGGACGAGGTGCCCTGGGAACTGCTGACCGAGCCGCCGCCGGCGGGCGCCGGCCTGGACGACGCCGCCGTGGCGGCGTGCCTCGACGCCAACTTCGTCCGGGTGGCCAAGCACGCTGACCGGGTGGTGGGCGCGTATGCCCTGCGGCCCGTGACCGCCACCCGGTTCGAGCTGGTGGCGCTGGTGGTCGAGCCCGGACACCGCCGTCAGGGGCTCGGACGCTGGCTGGCCGGCCACGCCATCGGCCTCGCCGAGACCAAGGGCGGGCGCGAGGTCGTCGCCCGTCCGGCGGACGCCGCGGCCCGCCGGTTCCTGGCGGGCCTGGATTTCCAGCCGGACGGCGACGCGCTGCTGCTCACCCTGACGCCGGAGTAGCCCCGCCGGCACGGCGCGTCAGGACGCCCGGGCGACCGGCGGCCCGACGTAGTGGGCCTGGGGCCGGACGATGCGGTTGTCCTCGCGGCATTCCACGAAGTGCGCCAGGTAGCCGTACACCCGGGCCATGCCGAACAGGGCGGTGAAGAACCGCGGCGGCAGGCCCAGCACCCGGAACACCAGCCCCTTGTAGAACTCGACGTTGGCGTAGAGGTCCTTGCCGCGTTCGGCCATACGCTCGCTGAAGCGCGCCTCGATCGCCTCCAGGGTGCGGAAGGTGACCTCGTGGGGCGTTCCTTCGGCGAGCCGGCCGGCGAGGCCTTTCAGGTGCACGGCCCGGGGATCGATCACCTTGTATTCCCGATGTCCCATGCCCATCACCCGCTCGCCGCTGGCCAGGCAGTCGTCGACGAAGGCGGCGGCCCGCTCCGGGCTGCCCACCCGGTCGGCGGTCTCCAGCGCCGCCTGGTCGGCGCCGCCGTGGAGCACGCCGTGGAGCGCGCCAAAGGCGGCCGACAGCGCGTTCTCGACCGGCGCCAGGGTGCTCGCCACGACCCGCGCGGTGAAGGTGCCGGCGTTGAAGCCGTGCTCGATCTGGAGGATCTGGGCGACCTCGAAGGCGCGGCGGGCGGCCTCGTGCTCCGGCGCGTCGATCTGCGCGAGGAACTGACGGATCGGATCCTCGGCGCGAATGTCCCGCACCGACGCGCGGCGGAAGTGGGTGGCGATCAGCGCCGGCAGCTTGGCGGCCACGGCGAAACCCTGGGCCGCGTCGCCCTGGTCGGCGAACGCGTCGGAGGGATCGAGCACCGGGGTTAGACCCTGCAGGACGTGCATCGGATGCACGGCGTCCGGCAGCGCCAGCACCAGCGCTTCCTCCCGCGGCGACAGCGTGCCGTGGTCGGTCAGACGCCGGCCGAAGTCCGCATCGAAGCTGCCCGTCGCCACCAGCGCCGCCACCTCGGCGAAGGGCCGGCCGACCAGCGCGCCGATCTCGTGGCCCCGGTAGGACAGCTCGCCGCGGGCGCCGTCCACCAGGCTGACCGCCGTGGTGTCGACCACGACGCCGTCGAGCCCCTTGTGAATCACCGGCTGTTGAACGTTCACCATCCAGTCTCCGTTGACGTGACGGATCGAGCCTAGGGCCTCCGCCGGAGCCGCGACAGCGCGACCGACTTCTGCCCGCAGAAGCGGCGCTGATGGATAAGCTGGGCTGATGGGCCGATAAGTGGTGGCGGGGGCGGCGCTGGGCTACCCTGCCTGGCCATGCAGATCGAGCGCAACGAGATCCGCGTGTTCGCGGCCGTGGTGGAGGAGGGCGGTTTCAGCCGCGCCGCCGAGCGCCTGCACGTGTCCCAGTCCGCGGTGAGCCAGGCGGTGGCCAATCTCGAGCACAAGCTCGATACCCGGCTGCTGCTGCGCCGGGGCCGGCCGCGCCTCACCGAGGCGGGCAAGCGGCTGTTCAGTTTCGCCCAGACGCTGCTGAACGAGGAGCAGCGCGCCCTGGCAGACATCCAGCGCATCCGCTCGGGCGCGCTGTCGACCCTGAATCTGGCGATGAACAGCGTGGTCAGCCGGGTCCACGGGCGGGTGCTCATGCTGGAGTTCTGCGAGCGCAATCCGCTGACCCGGCTGAAGCTCGACGTCGCGCCCAGCCGGGAGATCATCTACGGCGTCGAGGACGAGCGCTGGGAACTCGGCTTCGGCCCGTTCCAGCACAGCATGCCGGGGCACTTCGAGCTGACGCCCTACTTCACCGAGGCGCGCCTGCTGGTGGTCCACGAGGCCCATCCCCGGTTCGAGGCGCTCAAGGCCGATCCGGAGAGCGAGCTCGCCACGGCGACGCTGCTCACCTCCTATCTGGACGACGCGGCCCGGCGTCCGGGCCAGGAGCAGCGGCTGCGCAACCAGTTCGCCAGCGTCTGGGAGGTGAGCAACCTGGAGCTGCGTCTCGCGCTGGCGGAGGCGGGCAAGGGCGTCACCTACCTGTCGAACCTGCTGCTCGACCAGCTCGGCGGTTTTCACCCGATCGAGGGCCTGGAGATCTCCCGCTTCGAGCGGGAGGTGGGGCTGTACTACCAGCGCCACCGGGCGCTGTCGGAGGGCGCCCGCCGCTTCATCGCCATCTGCGAGGCGCACTTCGGCCGCTGAGCGCATCGCCGCCCGCTGCGACCGCCGCCGCCCCGTAGGAGCGATCTCCAGATCGCGACCACCCGCCATCATCGCGGTTCGCGATCTGGAGATCGCTCCTGCGGCAGGGGGCGCGGATTCAGTGCGGCACGTTGTCGATCCGCGCCGCGCGGCCGAGGTAGCCGCCGTGGTGGCGCAGACCGTAGTCCTCGCGGGTCACGCCCTTCACCTCCAGCAGCGCCAGCGCAATGGCGTCGCTGATGGCCAGCATCACCGCCATGCTCGCGCTCGGCGTCAGGCCCAGGGGACAGGGCTCCTCGATTTCGCCCATGTCGAGCACGAAGTCCGCCAGGTCGCGGAGCTCGGAGTCGGGGTGCGAGGTGACGCCGATCACCGTGGCCACGCCCAGGTGCCGGGCCAGCTCGAGAATCTCCAGCACTTCCCGGCTCTTGCCGCTGGTGGAGAACGCGATCAGCACGTCGTTGGCGCCCACCAGGCCCAGGTCGCCGTGGGCGGCCTCCGCCGGGTGGATGAAATCCGCAGGCGTGGCCGTGGAGCACAGCGTGGCGGCGAACTTGCGGGCGATGTGGCCGGCCTTGCCGATGCCGGTGGTCAGCACCTTGCCCTCGCAGGCCGCCAGGGTCCGCACCGCCCGCTCGAAGTCGTCGTCGATCTCCACACGGGCTATGGCCTCGGCCTCGGCGGCCAGCACCGCCCGCATCCGCTCCTTGATCTCCATGAGCCTCGTCGCCGTGTGACAATGGTGGCGAAATGGTCGCACAGCGAGGAACGGCCTGCATCGTGACAGCGCTACTGCCCAACCTGATGCCCCAGCCGGCCCGGCGGGCGGCGCTCGACGGGCCGCCGCTGCCGGCCGGGGTCAGGCTCGTGCCGCGCTTCGACGGCGCCCGATCGGCGCGGCTGGAAGCCGCCTGCGCTCGGCTGCCGGCGGCCCCGTCGGGTCCGCCGGTGCCTCTGGTACTCGACTGCGGCGCGTCCCCAGCGCTGCCGGCCCTGGACGACGACGAGTCCTACCGCCTGACCATCGCCGCGGAGGCGGTGACGGTGCGCGCGGCCACCGAGTGGGGTGCGCTCCGGGGCCTGGCCACGCTGACCCAGTGCCTCGACGGCGGGCCCGTGCCCGCCGTCCTCATCGAGGACCGGCCGCGGTTTCCCTGGCGCGGTCTGATGCTCGATGTGGCGCGGCACTTCCTGTCGCCGGCCGCGCTGCACCGCACCCTGGACGCGATGGCGGTGTTCAAGCTCAACGTGCTGCACCTGCATCTGTCCGACGACCAGGCGTTCCGCTTTCCGAGCGCGCGTTTTCCGGAGCTGGCGAGTCCGGCCCATTACCGGCGCGACGAGCTCGACGCCCTGGTCCGGGCCGCCGCGGACCGGGGCATCCGGGTCGTCCCGGAGCTGGACGTGCCCGGCCACGCCACCGCGTGGCTCACTGCCCGGCCGGAGTGGGGCAGCCGCCCGGCGCCGCCGAGCCGTCGCTTCGGCGTGCATCAGGCCTGTCTCGATCCCACCCGGCCGGCGGTGCGCGAGGCGGTCCGGGTGCTGTTCGGCGAGCTGGCCGATGTGTTCCCGGACGCCTGCCTGCACCTCGGCGGCGACGAGGTTCACCCGGCCTGGTGGTCGGAGGACGAGGCCGTCGCGGCGTTCATGGCCGAGCACGGCCTCGCGGACGTGGCCGCGCTCCAGGCCTGGTTCACCGCCGAGGTCGCGGCGGCCATCGCGGCGCTCGGCCGCGTGCCGCTCGGCTGGGACGAGGTGCTCCATCCCGGCCTGCCGACGTCGGTCGCGGTGCAGGCCTGGCGCGGCGCGACGGCCCGGGATCGGGCGCTTCTGGCCGGCCACGACTGCATCGTCTCGGCGCCCTACTACCTGGATCTGATGTTGCCGGCGGACGTCCACGCCCGGTTCCCGCCGGACGCGCCGGAAGCCGAGCTCATCGAGCAGGAGAACGCCCTGCTGAGGGACCCGCGCCTCGCCCACGTGGCCGCCGGCATGGCGTGGACCCATCAGTGGCGGGAGGTGGCCGGGCCGCCGGCGGCGCCGCGCCCCGGGCGGCTGCTCGGGGCGGAAGCCTGTCTGTGGGCCGAGCTGGTGGACGAGGCCGTGCTCGACCAGCGGCTCTGGGGGCGCCTGCCGGCCCTGGCGGAGCTGTTCTGGTCCGGCGCGGTGGCGGCCGGCGACCCGCTGCGGGCGCGGCTCGATGCCGTCCGGTCGAACCTGCCCCGCTGGACCGGCATCGATCTGGACGCGGCGCTGCGGGCCGGGGTCGAGGCCGCCGGCGTCGAGCCGGCGTGGTGGCCGCTGGTGGAGGCCCTGGAACCGGTGAAGTGGTACGGCCGGCTGCTGGGCGAGACCGCGCTGGCGGCGCGCATCGCCGGCCGCGAGATGCCCCAGTCCCGCCCCTACGACGCCGACACGCCGCTGAACCGGGTGGTGGACCATCTGCCCTGCGAATGCCGGGTCGCCGGCCGCCTGCGGCGCCTGCTCGATGCCGAGGCGGCCGGGGACCGGCAGGCGGCCGGGACGCTGCGTGCCCTGGCGGAGGGCTGGGCAGCCTTGCCGGATCGGGCCGGTCCCGACGAGCTGGCCGAGCCCGCCCGGGCGCTGCGCCGCCTCGGGGACGAGCTGCTCGGCGTGCTCGACGGCCGGTCCGACGCCGCAGCCGCCGGCCAGGCGCTGGCGGCGCTCGGCCGCCCACGGGGCGAGTACCTGCTCGGGCCGGTTCCCCTGCTGGCCGACTGGCTGGCGCGCCGGGAGCTGCCGGGTGAATCGTGAGCGGGCCGTCCGGGCGCTGGGGGCCTGGTTCGACGGCGGCGTCCAGCCCGAGCCGCTGGGCGCCGGACACATCAACGACACCTGGCTGGTCCGGCACGGCGGCCGGGGGTACGTGCTGCAGCGGATCAGCGACGCGGTGTTTCCCGACCCGGCGGGCGTCGCCGCCCGGGTCGCCGAGGTGGTGGCGCACCTGGCGTCGGGACGCGCCGGCGTGGCCGTCCCGGCCCTGGTCGCCAGCCGGTCGGGCCAGCCCTGGCATCGGGACGCGTCCGGCGTCTGGCGGATGTGGCGTCAGGTGACCCCGTCACGCACCCTGGAGCCGCTGCGCACGGCGGCACAGGCCGAATCCGCCGGCCGCGCGTTCGGCGCCTTCCAGGCCGCCACGGCCGATCTCGATCTCAGCGCCCGGCCCGATCCGATCCCCGGATTCCTGCAGCTCGGCCATTACCTCGAAACCCTGGATCGGACCCTGGAATCGTCGGAGATGGCCGATGGGGCGGTGGCGGAGGCTCTGGCCGTCATCGACGCCCGCCGGGACCTGGCCGCCGCCCTGGCCGGGCGTGACAGGACGATTCACGGTGACTGCAAGGTGGACAACCTGCTGTTTCATCCCGACCGGGAGGAGGTGGTGGCCGTGATCGACCTCGATACCGTGATGCACGGCCACTGGGCCTGGGACTTCGGCGATCTGGTGCGATCGGCGGCGGCCCGCGCCGGGGGTGGTGTCGACGTGGCGCTGTTCGCCGCCCTGGCGCGGGGCTTCCTGCCCGCGGCCGGTCTCGACCCGCACCCGGAGGATCTGGCGCTGGCGCCACGCTACGTGGCGCTGATGCTCGGGGTGCGCTTCCTGACGGATCACCTGGCGGGGGACCGTTACTTCAAGGTGTCGGCGCCGGGGGAGAACCTGGCGCGGGCCCGGCGTCAGCTCGCGCTGGCGCTGGATCTGGAAGCCCGGGAGACGACGCTGCGGGCCGCGGCGCGCCGGCGCTGACCGTTCAGCCGGCGCCGCTGATCACCAGGTTGACGACGCCGATCACGGCCAGCACGAACACCACCGTGAACACGATGCCGGCGACGATGAAGTGCCAGGCCTTGCCGTGGGTGAAGTCCCGCTCCCGGTTGCGCCGCGACTGCACGCCGAACGCGCTGGCGAGCGTGCTGAAGGCCACCTGCAGCGGCGTCAGGGAGCGGCCCTGCCCGCCGCCGGCGCCGTCCTCCGGCGCGTCGCGATCGGTCTCGTCGGATGAGGTCGGCTGGTTCATGGGCGGATTGTACCGCAGCGCCGCGGTCGGTCGCCGGCGCCGCGGCCGGCGGGCCGTCAGGGGATTCCCCTATGGCGACACCGCGGCCGCTTGCCGCATCGGGAAGCCGGATGCCATGATCGCCCTCGATGCGCCGCCCCGCCGCGTGGGGCGGCGCCGGGTCAATCTGCGGTCAGGAGTCGCGCCATGAGTCAGGTACAGGGATCGGTCTGGATTGCGCTGGTACTGGCGCTGGCGCTGTCGGTGGGGTGCTCGGGCGCCCGTACGCTGCCGCTGATCTCCGCCGCCGGCGCGGTGTACCCGCCGGACGCCAGGGCGGAGGGCGTGGAAGGCTACGTGGTGGTCGGCTACGACGTCGACGCCGAGGGGCGCGTCGTCAACGCCCGGGTGGTCGATTCGACCCCGCCGGGCGTGTTCGACGAGTCGGCGCTGGCCGCGGTCTCCCGCTGGCGCTTCCAGCCCCCCGGGGCCGAGGCGGCCCCGGTGACCGGGCTGACCAGCCGGCTCGATTTCACCATCGACGACGGTGGCCGCTACGACGACTACTGATCCCGCCTACCAGCCGTTCCAGTGGGTCACCGTGGACACCGGCGGACGGTTCGCCCGTTTGAAATCGGTGCCCTTGGTGTAGGCCACCGGCAGCAGCGCCACCTGCAGCACGTTGTCGGGCAGGCCGAGCAGCTCGGCTGCCTCCCGCTCGGAGCCGAGGTGCAGGGTGGTCAGGGCGGAGCCGAGGCCCCGGGCCCGCAGGGCGAGCTGAAAACTCCAGACTGCCGGAAAGATCGAGCCGAACAGCCCCGCCAGCATCGGCAGCGGCGTGTCCGCCGGCGGCCGGCCCTCGACGCAGGGAATGACGTGAATCGGCACCTCGTGCAGATGCTCGGCCAGATAGACGGCGGAATGCATGACCCGCAGGGTCTGGTCGTCGCCCCGCTGCTCGGCCTGCTCGCCGGCGCCGCTGAGATAGGCGTCGGCGTGGCGGCGGTACATCTGCGCCAGGGCGCGCCGCTTGTCGGCGTCGTCCACGACGATCCAGCGCCAGGTCTGGCTGTTGGACCCCGTCGGCGCCTGAACCGCCAGCTCGAGGCATTCCTCGATCACGGCGCGGGGCACCTCCCGGGTCAGATCGAGCCGCTTGCGCACCGCGCGGGTGGTGGCCAGCAGCTCGTCGGTCATGTCGATGTCGAAGTCCATGGGTGTCCTCTCTCCCCGTCGAATGGTCGCGGGTCAGGGTATCACGCGGCCACCGCCGGGGATGCGGCATGAACGGCCCGGGCGCCCCATCGCGTCCTGCCGGTCGCCTGCCGGCGATCCTCGGCGCGGGCGCGCTGACGGCGCTGGTGGTGGTTCAGCAGACGCTGCACCTCGGCGGCACCAGCCGGCTGTCGCTGGCGTTGAACGACGCCATGCATCTGCCGATGTTCGTGGCGGTGACGCTGCTGCTGGCCGGCCTGCTCGGGCGGCGCCGCCTCGGGCTCGCCCTGGGGGCCGCCGTGGCGCTCGCCGTGGCCACGGAGGCCGTGCAGCTCCTGACCCCCAGGGACGCGAGCCTGGTGGACCTCGGCCACGATCTGCTGGGCATTCTGCTCGCCGCGGTGGGGCTGCTCGGCGCGGGCCCGGCCGCGCGCCGCGTCGGCGGGCGCGCGGGACCGGTGCTGTGGTGGGCCGGCGTCGGGCTCGTCACCCTCGGCCTGGCCGGGGCGGAGCCGCTGCGCATCCACCTCGCCGAGCGGGCGCGGGATCGCGCGTTTCCGGTGCTGCTCACGCCGGCTGCCGGCATGCCGGGACCGCTGGTGGCGACCCGCAGCGAGCTGGGCCTGGTGGCCGCGCCCCCGGGCTGGCCGGCCGGGGCGGGCGCCCCGGCGTTCGAGGTGGTCTGGGCCGAGGAGACCTGGCCGGGCGTGGTCATGCTGGAGGTGGTGCCCGACTGGTCGGACTACGAAGCGCTGGCCGTCGACGTCGACGTTCTGGACGGCCGGCCCATCACGCTCACGGCCAACGTCCAGTACCGCACGGAGCCGCGCCGGGCGACCTGGCTGTGGCGGACGCTGCAGCCGGGCCCGCAGACCGTGCGGTTTCCGCTGGCAGACCTGGTGGATCCCGACGTCGGCACGATCGACCGGCTGATCGTCCACGTCACGGCACAGGACGCTGGCCGGCGCACGCTGCTCGGCGCGGTCCGCCTGGTCGGGCACGCGCCCGGGGACGGGCGCTGAGGGCGTCGGACGGGACGGCCCGGTGCAGTACACTCGTGCTGCAGGACACCAGCCATTGGAACAGGAAGCGGAGGAAGGCCATGGGAACAGGCAAGTGGACGGCGGTGCTCGCGCCGATGCTGCTCGCGGCGGCGAGCCTGCCCGCGGCGGGCACCACGCCCGACCGGATCAGCGAGGCGGCGGCGGCGGTGGAGGACAAGGTGATCGCCTGGCGCCGTGACATCCACGAGCATCCGGAGCTGTCGAACCGGGAGCGCCGCACGGCGGACCTGATCGCCGGGCATCTGCGCAGCCTCGGGCTCACCGTGGCGACCGGCGTGGCTCACACCGGCGTGGTCGGCGTTCTCGAGGGCGGACGGCCCGGCCCGGTGGTGGCGCTGCGGGCGGACATGGACGCGCTGCCGGTCACCGAGCGCACCGGCCTGCCCTACGCCTCCCAGGTGCGCAGCACCTACAACGGCCAGGACGTCGGCGTCATGCACGCCTGCGGCCACGACAACCACGTGGCGATCCTGATGGGCGCCGCCGAGGTGCTCGCCGGCATGCGCGAGCAGATTCCCGGCACCGTGAAGTTCATCTTCCAGCCCGCCGAGGAGGGACCTCCGCCCGGCGAGGACGGTGGCGCGCCGATGATGGTCGCCGAGGGCGTGCTGAAGAACCCGGACGTCGACGCGATCTTCGGGCTGCACATCAGCCAGGGCGACCGGGTCGGGCAGATGAGCTACCGCCCGGGCGGCGCCATGGCCAGCGCCCAGCGCTTCGAGATCCACGTCCAGGGGCGCCAGACCCACGGCGCCCAGCCCTGGGCCGGCGTGGACCCGATCGTGGTGGGCGCCCACATCGTCACCGCGCTGCAGACCATCGTCAGCCGCCAGGTCGAGCTGACCCGCGGTCCGGCGGTGGTCACGGTGGGGACCTTCCACGCCGGCGTGCGCAACAACATCGTGCCGGACGAGGCGAAGATGGCGGGCACCATCCGCACCTTCGATCCGGACATGCGTGACGCCATCCACCGCAAGATCGAGCAGATCGCCACGTCGGTGGCCGAGTCCATGGGCGCCGAGGCGACGGTGCACATCGACGGCATCCCTCCGGGGCTGCCGGTCACCCACAACGACGAGCAGCTCACCGAGCGCATGCTGCCGACCCTGCGCTCGGTGTACGGCGCCGAGAACGTCCGGCTCGGGGACCCCATCACCGGCGCCGAGGACTTCTCGTTCTTCCAGGAGGAGGTGCCGGGGCTGTTCTTCTTCATCGGCGGGCGCCCGGCGGACGTGCCGCTGGAGCAGGCGATCCCCAATCATTCGCCGCTGTTCTACGTGGACGAGGGGGCGCTGGTGATCGGCGTCGAGGCCATGAGCCGGCTCGCGGTGGACTACCTGCAGCAGTCCGGCGGCTGACCGCCCGCGGGCGCCGCCCTCAGCGGCGCTGGCCGAAGTCGCCCGCGGTCTCCAGGAACGCCAGTTCCTCCGGGGTCGAGGCGCGGCCGAGCGCGCGGTTGCGGTGGGGGAAACGGCCGAACCGCAGGACGATGTCGCGATGCTGCTGGGCATGCCGCAGGAAGGCGCCGGTGAGATGCCGCTGCCCCGGCGGCGTCTCGTCCCGCAGGGCGCTGAACAGGCCCACCGAGGCGTGCTGATGCAGCCGCGACTCGGCGTGCTCGAAGGGCAGGTACACGAACACCCGCTCGTCCAGGGCGAGCGTCCGGTCGCTGCCGCGCTCGACCAGCGTCTCGGCCGCGCCGAGCGCCAGCGGGTCCGTGGCGAAGGCGCCGGCCTCGCCCCGGTGAATCTGGCGGGAGAACTGATCACACACGAGGATGAAGGCCAGGCTGCCGCGGGCCGTGTCGAGCCACGATCCCAGGCCGCCGCCGGCGGCCCGTTCGAGGGCCGGCCCGAAACGCCGGCGGATATCCTCGTCCCGCTCCGGGCTCGACTCGAACCAGCCGCGCCGCACGGCGTCCGCGGCCAGCCCGTCCGTCAGGGTGCCGAACCAGAAGTCGAGCACCTCCTGGATGTCGGCGGCGTCGCTCATCGGGGGTTGGTCACAGGCCCCAGCACTCGAGATCGTTGGCGAAGATCAGCGGGCCGTCGTAGTGCGCCTCGATGGCCTGGCGGCTCAGGGACTCCAGGCCGCGGGTGCGGGTCATGCGGTGGCCGAGCACGACCATCCGCACGTCCGCGGCGGCGGCGATCCGCCCGATCTCACCCGGGGTCACGTGCAGGTCCGCGGCCTCGCCGCGGGCGTTTTCGGTCACGGCGTGGTGAATCACCAGCGCATCCGCGCCGCTGGCGAACTCGCTGACGAGATCCTTCTGGTTGTTGAAGTCGCCGGTGAACGCGATGGTCATGCCGCCGATCTCGGCCCGCCAGGCCAGCGCCGGCACCGGTCCGTGGTGCACCGGCACCGCGGACAGCTTCAGGTGGTCCGAGCCGAAGCCGGACCATTCGCGCCGGCCTGCGGCCGGGACGTTGCGCACGCTCAGCTTGTAGCCGCCGCTGCTGCGGAAGGTCAGGAAGTCGGCCAGGTAGGCGAACGCGCCTTCCGGCCCGATCAGCCGGTCGACGAAGGTGACCGTGTCCGGGTAGGGGCCGTCGCCGTCCGGTCCGAGCACGGGCAGCAGCCGGTCCCGTCCGGCGAAATAGGACCCTTTGACGAAGGCGGGAAAGTCCGCGGCGTGATCGGCATGCAGGTGGGTGAAGACGATGGCGTCCAGGTCGGCGAACTGGCCGCCGGCCTGGTCGAAGCCCACGGACGAGCCGGGGGCGGTGTCCACCAGCAGCCGCGCGCGTCCGTCCAGGAACACCAGATAGCTGGCGCCGGCCTGGCCGTCGTTCAGCTCCGGGCCGCCGCCGCCGAGGATCTGGATCCACACGCCGTCGTTGCCGCAGAAGGGGGTCGGGTCGTTGTCGGCTTCCTGGGCCCGGGCGGGCCCGGCCCACAGCAGGCAGGCGGCGGCCACGGCCGCCAGGCGGCTGGCGATGCCGAACGCCCGGTGCAGTCGCTGATACATCTCGCTACTCCTCGTCGTCGGTGCCGATGGCTTCCAGCTCGGCGAGATCGGCCCGGGCGGACGCCTCGTCCGGCATCCGCCAGTCGCCCCGGGGCGACAGGCTGACACTGCCCACCTTCGGGCCCGGCGGCAACACCGTGCGTTTGAACTGCTGGCTGAAGAAGCGCCGGTAGAACACGGTCAGCCAGCCGCGGATCACCCCGGGCCGGTAGCGGCCCGCGAACGCCAGACAGGCCAGGTGGTAGACCTTCCGCGGTCGGGCGCCGTTGCGCATGATCTGGAACAGGAAGAAGTCGTGGAGCTCGTAGGGGCCGATGATGTCCTCGGTGAGCTGGCCCACCCCGTTCTCGCCGGCCACCAGCAGCTCGGGCGAAATCGGAGTGTCGAGCACTCGTTCCAGCACCGCGGCGAGCGCCTCGCTGGCGCGGTGGCGGGCGTACCAGCGCACCAGGTACTTCACCATCGTCTTCGGCACGCTGGCGTTCACGTTGTAGCCGGCCATGTGGTCGGCGTTGTAGGTGCACCAGCCCAGCGCCAGCTCGGACAGGTCGCCGGTGCCGACGACGATGCCGCCGTTGCCGTTGGCCAGGTTGAACAGGAGCTGGGTCCGCTCCCGGGCCTGGGCGTTCTCGAACACCACGTCGTCGGTGCCCTGGTGGCCCAGGTCCCGGAGGTGCTGATCCACGGCGGCGCCGATGGGAATCTCGCGCAGCTCGATGCCGGCGGCGCCGGCCAGCCGGCGTGCCGATTCCAGGGTGTGCTCGCTGGTGCCCGGCCCCGGCATGGTGATCGCGCTCAGCCGGTCCGGCGTGCGCCCGAGCTTCTCCAGCGCGTCCAGGCACACCAGCAGGGCCAGGGTGCTGTCGAGCCCGCCGGACAGCCCGATCACCAGGCGCTCGGCGCCGGCGCCGAGGACCCGGCGGGCGAGGCCGGTGGCCTGGATCTGCAGGATCTCCGAAGCGTGGGCGTCGAACTCGGCCTCGTCCGCGGGCACGAAGGGGTGCGGCTCCGTGCGCCGGGTCAGCCCGCCGAGAACGGGCCGGGGACTCGGGGCGTCCACGCGATGGTAGCCGGCGGGCCGGGGAGCGGCGGCGAAGGTCTGGTTCTGGCGGCGATCGTGGGCGAGGCGCTCGACGTCGATCTCGGTGACCAGGGTCTGGGGGTCGAGGCTGAATCGTGCGCTCTCGCCGAGCGGCTGACCGTTCTCGCAGGCGATCAGGTGGCCGCCGAACACCACGTCCTTGGTCGATTCCAGCGGGCCGCTGGAGGCGTACAGGTAACCGCAGATGCCCCGGGCGCTGGCCATGTGGACCAGATCACGCCGGTAGTCCGCCTTGGCCACCAGCTCGTTGCTCGCCGACGGATTGAGTATCAGGTCGGCGCCGGCCAGGCAGTGGTCGATGCCGGGCGGGTGAGGCGCCCATAGATCCTCGCAGATCTCGATGCCGACGGTCGCCGGCCCGAGCCGGAAGAGCTGGCGGGCGCTCAGCCGGAACGTGCCGAGGGTCGCGTCGGTCACGGTCTCGTCGACGTCTGCGCCGGACACGAACCAGCGCTGCTCGTAGAACTCGCCGTAGTTGGGCTGCACGGTCTTGGGCACCAGGCCGCGGACCGTGCCGCCGGCCAGCAGCGCCGCGCAGTTGAGCGGCCTGCCGTCCGCGCTGATCCAGGGCAGCCCCACCACGCAGGCGACCTCCCGGGTCGCCGCGGCCAGCTCGGCGAGCGCCTCGCGGCTGCGCTGCAGCAGCCCGGCGTTGAGAAACAGGTCCTCGCAGGAGTAGCCGGTGAGCGACAGCTCGGGGAACAGCACCAGGCTGACCCCGTCCCGCGCCAGGTCGCGCAGATGGGCGGCGAGCCGCTCCGCATTGGTGAGCGGATCGGCCAGCGCCAGCGCCGGCGCGACGGCGGCGACCCGGACGAATCCCAGCTCGGCGAAATTCACGGTGGTCATGGCGGCGCAGTCTATCACCGATGGCCGCGGCCGCCGCCGCTCCCGGCTGCCGCTCCGCGGCCGCCATGCACGTTCCACCTCAGGTGGAACTGCCCAGCCGCTGCGCAGCAGCGGCCTCTCGCCTTTTGCCCCCGATCTGTAGAGAATCGGGGGTTCGAACAATTTTCAGGGGGAAGTCATGAACTTCGAGTTCTCGGAAGATCAGAACATGCTGCGCGACCAGGCCAGTCGCTTCCTGGCGGAAAACTGCCCGCCGGCGACGGTGCGCCGGGTGCTGGAGAGCGACGACGACTACGACGCCGAGCTGTGGGGCAAGGTCGTCGAGATGGGCTGGACCGCGGCGGTGATTCCCGAGGAGCTGGGCGGCCTGGGGCTGTCCTATCTGGAGCTGTGCGTCATCGCCGAGGAACTGGGACGGGCCTGCGCGCCGGTGCCGTTTTCCTCCTCCGTGTACCTCGCCACCGAGGCGCTGCTGATGGCCGGCAGCCAGGCCCAGAAGGAGACCTGGCTGCCGCGGCTGGCCGCGGGGGAGGTCATCGGCACCTTCGCCCTCGCCGAAGGGCCGGGTGAAACCACGGCGAAATCGCTGGCGACCAAAGCAGCCGGCGGCAAGCTCAGCGGCACCAAGGTGCCGGTGCCGGACGCCGGAATCGCCAACCTGGCGGTGGTGGTGGCCGCCCACGACGGCGGCGACGGTGCCGCGCTGTACCTGGTGGACATGGCCCAGGACGGCGTGTCGGTGAGCCCGGTGCCCACCTTCGATCCCACCCGGGGCCACGGCCGGCTGGTGCTGGACGGCGCCGCCGCCGAGCCGCTGGGCAAGCCCGGCGAGGGCTGGGCGCTGGCGCAGAAGCTGCTCGACCGCGCCGCCGTGCTGTTCGCCTGGGAGCAGGTGGGCGGCGCCCAGGCCGCGCTGGAGCAGGCCCGGGAGTACGCCCTGGGCCGCTACGCCTTCGGCCGTCCGATCGCGTCGTACCAGGCCATCAAGCACAAGCTGGCCACCATGTACGTGAAGAACACGCTGGCCCGATCGAACTGCTACTTCGGTGCCTGGGCGCTCAACACCAACGCCGCGGAGCTGCCGGTGGCCGCAGCGACGGCCCGGGTGTCCGCCACCCAGGCGTACTACTTCGCCTCCAAGGAGAACATCCAGACCCACGGCGGCATGGGCTACACGTGGGAGTTCGACTGCCAGTTCTTCTATCGCCGGGCCAAGCTGCTGTCGGTGGCGATCGGCAGCGAACGTCAGTGGCAGAACAAGCTGATCACCGCGGTGGAGCACAGCAACGCCGCGTGAACGTAGCGGCATGATTCCGCTGTAGGAGCGGCCTCCCGGCCGCGATGCGGGAAGGCGAATCGCGGCCGGGAGGCCGCTCCTACACGAAGAGAGATCGAGGAGACAGACCATGGATTTCAACGATACCCCCGAAGAAGCGAAGTTCCGCGAAGAAGCCCGCGCGTGGCTGAAGGACAACGTGCCGAAGGCATCCGAGCTGGAAGGCCTGGGCTACATCGAGCAGGCCAAGCTTTGGCAGAAGCGCAAGTACGACGCCGGCTGGGCCTGCATCACCTGGCCGAAGGAGTACGGCGGCCGCGGCGCCTCCGCCATCGAGCAGGTGATCTGGAACCAGGAGGAAGCGAAGCACGACGACCTGCCGGGCGGGGTGTTCTCCATCGGCCAGGGCATGGCGGCACCGACGCTGATGACCTGGGCCGACGACGACGCCAAGGCGCGCTACCTGCCGAAGCTCGCCAGCGGCGAGGAGATCTGGTGCCAGCTCTTCTCCGAGCCCGCCGGCGGCTCGGACCTGGCGGCACTGCGCACCCGGGCCGTGAAGGACGGCGACGAGTGGGTGATCAACGGCCAGAAGATCTGGACGTCCGGCGCCCACTACTCGGACTACGGCATCCTGGTGGTGCGCACCGACCCGACGGTGCCGAAGCACAAGGGGCTGACGTACTTCTACCTCGACATGAAGAGCCCGGGCATCGAGATCAAGCCCATCAAGCAGATCTCCGGGGACGCGAACTTCAACGAGGTGTACTTCACCGACGTGCGCATTCCCGACAGCCAGCGGCTCGGCGAGGTCGGTCAGGGCTGGCAGGTGTCGCTCACCACGCTGATGAACGAGCGCGCCTCCATCGGCGCCGGCGGCGTGAACGTCGGCTTCGACTCGGTGTTCAAGCTGGCCCAGAAGGTCAACATCGGCGACCGTCCGGCCATCGAGGACGATTCGGTGCGGGCCAGGCTGGCGGACTGGTACTGCCAGGAAGCCGGTCTGCGCTACACGTCCTACCGGACCCTGTCGGCGCTCTCCCGCGGCGACATTCCGGGGCCGGAGAACTCCATCGGCAAGCTGGTGGGCGCGCCCAAGACCCAGGACATGGCGAGCTTCGCCATCGACCTGCTGGAGCAGTCCGGGGCGATCTGGGACGAGGAGCTGTCCGCCGAGGCGGGCCTGTTCCAGGGCACCTACATGAGCATCCCGGGGCTGCGGATCGCCGGCGGCACCGACGAGATCATGGCCAACATCATCGCCGAGCGGGTTCTGGGCCTGCCCCAGGAACCGCGGATGGACAAGGGCATCCCGTTCAACGAGGTGCCGACGGGTGGTTCCAAGGGCTGATCGGCCCGGCAGTCACGATCGCGGCCGGCCATCACCGGCCGCGATCGTCGGCGCCCTGCACTAGCTCAGAATGACGTCGTCCCCGGCGCTGATCCGGCCGGGCCGCGCGACGGTGGCGTAGACGCCGAGATCGCCGTCGTTCACCTGCACCAGCGCCCGCATGACCTTCGGGTCCCGGGGCACGTCGTCGAAGCCGTGGGTGGTCATGATGCAGCGCGGGCAGGTCATCTCCACCGTCAGCTCCGCGTCCCCGACCGTCAGCCGCCGCCCCACCCAGCCGTTCTCCACGAACCCGGCCTCGTCGGTGTCGATGACCAGGTTCGGGCGGAAGCGGCGTTGATCGAAGACCGAATCGAAGCCCAGCGCTGCGGCGCCCTCGGCGATGGCGCGCAGGCTGCTGCGGGTCATGATCAGCAGCGGGTAGGCATCGAAGTAGGTGCCCGGCGGGGTGTGATGGGTGGCCAGCACCTCGGGGAAGCGGCTCAGGTCCGGCAGCGGCTCGTCGGCGGTGCGGCCGAACAGCGCCCGGAGCGCTTCGCCCTCGTCCACGCCGTCGGGCAGGGCTTCCCGCCGATAGTGCGCCACCTGGTCGGCATCCAGCAGCGGCCACAGGGTCACCGGGTGGTCCAGCGCCCGGCTCAGCGCCGTGTCGACGTCGCCGGCGGCGCTCGACAGGCGCCTGCCGTCGCCGAGGTCGATGTGCACCTCGGGAGAGCGCTGGTCACCGGCGGGCTCCGCCGCCAGGCGGGCCCGCATGCTCATCAGCGCCGGCAGCTTCTTGGCGCCGGTGAGACCGCCGGCGGTCTCGTCGCGCAGCGCCCACGCCCGATCGCCCGGAAGGCCGAGCGTGCCGAGAGCGGCGTTCATGAGACGCTCGCCCTGCATGCTCTTCACGGGGTAACGGTGGATTTCCGCCAGTCGCATGGTGTCGGCCGGCCTCAGTGGAGGGTGTGCGGCGCGACGTCGAGATCGCGTCCGAGTTCCTCGGCCTTTTCCAGAATCCGCGCGATCAGGGCGCCGGCATCGGAGGAGAAGCTGAAGCCGACGGCCCGGGTGGACGTCAGCTCGCGGATCGGCGTCGCCAGCTCGGCGTCGTGCCGGACCCGCTCCAGCTCCCGGCGGATGCGCAGGAAGTACGCGCGCTGGGTGGCGCTGCCCTCGGCGTCGAGCTGACTGATCAGCCGGTCCAGCAGCGGGGCGATCTCGTTCCTGGCAGAAGTGGTGCGCCGCACGGCATTCTCCTGATCCGTGAGCCGGATTGTGAACCGTAGTGCCGCGCTTGGCCAGCGCCCGCTCCGCTACCCGCTCACAGCCCGGCGAGGACGCCGAGGTAGGCGCCGTAGACCAGCAGCAGAACCCCGCCCTCGCCGCGGCTCAGACGGCCGCCGGTGGCCGCGAAGATCACCAGGGCGGCGGTGGCGGCGAGCATGGCCCAGATGTCGAGCCCGGCGATCGCGGGCGGGACGTCCATGGGCTCCACCAGGGCGGTGACACCGAGAATGCCCAGCACGTTGAAGATGTTGCTGCCGATGATGTTGCCGATGGCGATGTCCGACTGCCCCCGGAGGGCCGCGGTGACGGAGGTCACCAGCTCCGGCAGCGAAGTGCCGACGGCGACCACGGTGACGCCGATGACGACCTCGGACACCTGCCAGGTCCGCGCCAGCTCGATGGCGCCGGCCACCAGCCGGTCCGCGCCGAGCATGGTCAGCGCTAGGCCGGCGGCCAGCACCACCAGGGCCTTCGTCACGGTGGACGGCGTCGGCTTCGGCACCAGGGTCGCGGCGTCGACGGAAACGTCGGCCGGCGCCGGCTGGGTCCGATAGGTCCAGGTCACGTAGGCCGCCAGCAGCGTCACCAGCACGGCGCCGGTCACCCGGCCGACGTGGCCGATCAGCACCGCCGCGGCACACGCCACCGCCGCCAGCACGACCACGGCGCCGTCCCGGACCAGGGTCCGGCGGTCGACCAGGATCGGCCTGATCAGCGCGGCCAGGCCGAGGATCAGCAGGATGTTGGCGGTGTTGCTGCCCACCACGTTGCCGACGGCGATGCCGGGCGCGCCCAGCAGGGCGGCCTCCAGGCTGGTCACCAGCTCGGGCGTGGAGGTCCCGAATCCCACCAGGGTCAGGCCGATCACCATCGGCGAGACCCGGAACTGGAGCGCGGTCGCCACGGCCCCGCGCACCAGCAGCTCGCCGCCGAGCACCAGCAGCAGCAGGCCGGCGACGATCGTCAGATAGGTCATGGGTGCCCCGTCAGCGCAAAGGCTGTCCTTCGAACGCCTAACTTGCAGTGACCCGGGGGCGTATTCAAGCGTCGGTCGCAGGCGTATGATCCGCGCCGTTTCCATTCCACACCGACGGTAACTCTCGTTGACGCGTTCCCGGCTCGAACGGACGGGTCCCCGGTTCGACTTCATGGGCCGCCGCCATGGGGCCACTGCCGTGTCTCTCGCGCTGGTCGTGCTGTCCCTGGTCGCCCTGGGCTGGCGCGGTCTGGCGCTCGGCATCGAGTTCACCGGCGGCGCCCTGTTCGACCTGCACTTTCCCCGGGCCGTGGCCCTGGAACCTCTGCGCGCGGCTTTCGACGGCGGCGGTCTGACCGGCGCGACGGTGCAGTTCGCCGGCAGCGAGCGCGACGTGGTGCTGCGCCTGCCGACCGAGGGCCGGGTGGAAGTGGGCGAGCTGTCCTTACGGGTCGAGCAAGCCGTGGCGCAGTTCATGACGGGTGGGGTGGTCGAGAGCTCTGCCCTGGTCGGCCCGGCGGTGGGCGGCGAGCTCCGGGACGCGGCCGGACTCGGCGCGCTGGCGTCGCTGGCGGCCGTCGGCGTGTACGTCATGTTCCGCTTCGCCGGGATGTTCGCGGTCGGCGCCACCGTCGCGCTGCTGCACGACGTCGTGGTCACCCTCGGCTTCTTCGCGGTGACCGGGCTCACCTTCGACCTGCCGGCCTTCGCCGCGGTGCTGGCCATCGTCGGCTATTCGCTCAACGACACCATCGTCGTCTACGACCGGGTGCGCGAGAACCTGCGGCGGCTGCGCGCCGTCAGCCCGGCCGAGGCCATCAACCGGTCGCTGAACCAGACCCTGGAACGGACCCTGGCCATGTCCGGCACGACCCTGTTCACGGTGCTCGCGCTGCTGGTGTTCGGCGGCGATTCCCTGCGCAGTTTCTCCAGCGCGCTGACGGTCGGCGTCGTGGTCGGCACCTACTCCTCGGTCTACGTGGCGTCGAGCCTGCTGCTCACCCTGGGCGTGTCCCGCCGCACCGTGGCCGCGCCGGAACGGGATGCGGACCCGGAGGATGAGGCGCCCTGAGGCTCAGGCGCCGGCGAGCGCCTCGAGCAGGGTGCCCGCCCGGGGCAGCACCACGTCGGCGCCCGCCGCCCGCAGGCGCGGCCGGTCGGCGCTGCCGGTGAGCACGCCCACGCAGTACAGCCCGAGCGCCCGCCCGGTCTCCATGTCGAGGGCACCATCGCCGACCATCAGGCTGCGTCCCGGGGCGGCGTCCACCTCGTCGAGCGCCCGCTGCAGATGCCGCAGGTCGGGCTTGAGGTGCGCGACGTCGTCCCGGGCGAGCAGCGCTTCGCAGTGCTGCTCGAGATCGGGATACACCGTGAGCACCGCGTCCCGGCAGTTCCGCGTCACGACGGCCACCCGCACGCCGGCCCGGCGGAGCTGCTCGATGGTCCGCACCGCGTCCGGGAACGGTCGGGTGTCCCGCGCCGCGGCCACCTCGAAGTCGCGGATCAGCCGGTGCCCGCGGGCCAGGAAGGCGTCGCCGTCGGCGGCGCGATCCGCCAGCCAGCGCGCCGCCGCGTCGAGGATCTCGACGATGTAACGGCCTTCGAACACCGCTGCCGGCACGTCGTGGGTGAGCGCGAAGTCGACGACCCGGCGCCGCAGATCCGGCAGGTCCAGGTTGGGGGCGAGGGTGCCGTCGAAGTCGAACAGCACCGCCTGCGCGGCCTGCAGCCGCCCGTGCCACGGCGGCGGCATCAGGCTTTCCGGGCGGCGTGGCGGACGAACCGCTTCTTGCGCCGGTAGGGGAACACGTCCATGACGCGCCCCTTGGCGATGGCGTCCTGCAGGCTGCGCCAGTAGGCCGGGTCGAACAGCTCGCCGTGCATCTCTTCGAACATCTTCTTGATGTGCGGCTTGCCGAACAGAAAGCGGCGGAACTCCTCGGGAAAGACGTCGTTGGGCGCTACCGTATACCAGGGCTCCGCGGCCATCTCCTGCTCCGGCGTCTCGGGCTTCGGCACCTCCCGGAAGTTGACGTCGCTGAGGTAGCAGATCTCGTCGTAGTCGTAGAACACCACCCGGCCGTGACGGGTGATGCCGAAGTTCTTGAGCAGCATGTCGCCGGGGAAGATGTTGGCCGCGGCGAGCTGCTTGATGGCGTTGCCGTACTCGTCGAGGGCCTCGCGCACCGCCTCTTCATCGGCATCGTCGATGAACATGTTGAGCGGCGTCATCAGTCGCTCGGTGTAGACGTGACGGATCTTCACGTACCTGTCGGTGATCTCCACGGAGGAGGCCGCCTGGCGCTCCAGCTCCTCGATCAGGTCGGCGCTGAAGCGTTCCCGGGGCAGGATCAGGTTCTGGAACTCCTGGGTGTCGGCCATGCGCCCCACGCGGTCGTGGCGCTTCACGATGTGGTACTTCTCCTTCACCTCCTCCGCGGTGATGTTCTTCTGGGGCGCGAAGCGGTCCTTGATGATCTTGAACACCGTCTGGTAGGACGGCAGCGAGAACACCGCCATCACCATGCCGCGGATGCCCGGGGCGATCACGAACTCGTCGTCGGAATGCTCGAGGTGCTCCAGCAGGTCGCGGTAGAACACCGTCTTGCCGTGCTTGTGCAGGCCGATGGAGGCGTACAGCTCCGAGCGCTTCTTGTTCGGCAGCAGGGTGCGCAGGAAGTCCACCAGGGCATGGGGATAGTTGGTGTGCACCATGAAGTAGGCGCGGGTGAAGCTGAACATCACGGACAGCTCGTCCTCGTCGCAGATCAGCGTGTCGATGTACAGGCGGCGGTTCTCGTCGACCAGCAGCGGCAGGGCGATCGGCCAGGTCTCGCCCCGGTAGTGGAGCCGGCCCACCAGGTACGCGCCCTTGTTGCGGTAGAAGATCGAGCGCAGCATCTCCACCGCGAGGCCCTGGGAGCTGCGGATTTCCGGGCGTGCTTCCGGCAGCGATCGCAGCACGCTGCCGATGTCCCGGTCCTTGTCCTGCCACTCGAGCTCGATCGGCAGGTCCCGGGCGATGTCGCGCATCATCTCGACGATGCCGCGGTCGGGGTGATAGGTGATGGTGAGGGACTCCGCCGGCGCGACCGGCGGCGTCGGGTACTCGGTCTGGACGAACATCTCCGCGTTGTCGACCTCGGCGTCGTTCGTCAGCGACCGGTGCACGGAGTTGTAGAAGGTCTCGAACAGCTCGGCGTTGTATTCCTGGGACACGAGCTCGCGGTAGGACGCTCTGGTCTCGATCCAGAGCGCGCCGTCGATGCCCCGGCCGTCGACCATCGCCTGGATGTCCTCGGTGGTCCGGTCCACGTGATGGTGGTAGGACGCCAGGCGCTCGGCGTTGGCCTCCTGGACGGCCAGCCACTGGGCATTCTCGAACCGGGTCCGCGCTGCCAGGGTGATCTTCTGGTAGCCCTGCCGGTAGGTTTCGTAGCCCTGGAAGATCCGGCGGGCGATGGGCCGGGCCAGGGACCCGTCGTCCACGGGCTGCTCTGCGGCCGTCACGTGTCGTCGCCTCCGCGGGTGCCGTCCCCGTCGTCGCGGCGGTGGCGCCAGCGCGCCTCGTGGGTCTCTGCAATGCGCCGGCGGAACCGCTGCACGAGCACGTACAGCACCACGGCGCCGCAGGCCAGGGCCAGCAGCGGGTAGGCGAGCGCGGCGATCCAGTCGCCCTGGGGGTCGCTGTGAATGGCGGCCAGCAGGCCGGCGCCGAGGGCCACCGCCAGAACCTTCTGAACCAGCAGCCAGGCGGACAGGGCGATCGCCACCGGGATGACCAGCCGGTTCAGCAGGTCGCCCTGGTCGGACTGGTAGAGCACCACCAGCACGCCGAGCAGCACCAGGCCCGCGACGCGCCACGGCAGGTTCTCCAGCACGGCCGGCTTCACGTCAGGGTGTCCAGGGCGCCGCCGTCGATGCGCAGGTTCTGGCCGTGAATGGCGTCGGCCCTGGGGCTCGCCAGGAAGGCCACCAGGTCCGCGACCTCTTCGCGGCGGACGATGCGCCGGATCGGAATGTCGGCGGCCACGTGGGGCTCGACCGCCTCCCAGGTGTCGCCCCAGCCTTCGCGACGCCCTTTCTTCAGATAGGCGGCTTCGACCTCCGGCGTGAGGATCATTCCGGGAGAGACCAGGTTGACCCGCACGCCGGTGCCCGCGGTTTCCCGGGCCAGGCTGACGGTCGCGGTCGCCAGCGCGCCCTTGGCGGCGTAATAGTGGGGCATGCGGGCGTTGGGCCGGGTGGAGCCGACCGTGCCGAGGTTGACGATCCGGCCCCAGCCGCCGGCCACCATGGCAGGCAGGAAGCGGCTGATCAGCCGCTGGGCGGACAGCACGTTCTTCTGGTAGGCGTCGACCCAGTCGGCGCTGGTGCTGTCGGACCAGCTTCCCGGATCGGCGGTGCCGTAGTTGTTGACGAGGATGTCCACGTGGCGGCCGTGACAGGCCTGCTGCACGGCGTCGGCGCCGGCGTCGGTGGTGATGTCCCCGGTCACCGGCGTGCCGGCGCCGATCTCGGCCACGGCCGCCTCGGCCTGACCGGGCTCGAAACCGTGGACGAGCACGTCCGCGCCCTCCCGGGCCAGACGCGCGGCGATGACGAGTCCCGTGCCCCGGTGGCTGCCGCTCACCAGGGCCGTATGGCCTTCCAGAGCCAGATGCATGTACGGATTCCGACTATTACGTTGCTGAAGGACGCTGCCGCAGGATGTTGCCGAAGCGGCGCGTGCCGCTCGTCGGACAAAGGTACCGGATCGGCCCGGAATTCTCACCCGATGTTGACACTGTGCACATTAGAGTTAAGCTGGTCGGGTATGTAAGCAATGCACACATGGCTCGGCCCGGGGGCCGGGCCACAGGGGGCGACATGCAGGTTCGGCGGTTGCGTCGGCGGTTCGAAGGGTTCTGGCGGCTGCTGTCCCGGACGGTGCCGCTGGCGCTGCTGGCGGAGTTCGCGCTGCTGATGCTGTGGAGCGCCCACGCCGATGCCGCCACCGGGGTCGCGGTGGTGGAGGTGAAGCGGTCCGAGAGCTATGCCTCGACCCGGCGCTATGCGGGCCGGACCGTGGCCGGCCGGGTCTCCGAGCTCGGTTTCAAGCAGGCTGGACGGCTGGCAGAGGTCGCGGTGGACCTGGGCAGCCGGGTCGAGGCCGGGGCGGTGCTGGCCCGGCTGGACGGCGCGGCGGCGCAGGCGGCGCTGGCCCAGGCCGATGCGGAGGTGAGCCACGCCGAGGCCAGCCTGGAGGCCATGCGGGCCCGCACGGAGCTGGCCCGGCAGACCGAGCGGCGCTTCGCCGACCTGCAGGCCGACGGCCACGTCTCGGCCCAGGAGTAAGACGAGCGGCGGCTGGAGTACGACGCCAGGGTGGCGGAGCTGCGCGTCGCCGAGGCTTCCCTGGCCCGGGCCCGCGCGGCCCGTCGCGCCGCCGCCATCGTGGTGGCGGAATCGCGGATCGAGGCGCCGTTCGCCGGCATCGTCCAGGCCCGGCACGCCGACGAGGGCGCTCAGCTTCAGCCCGGCGCGCCGGTGCTGCGCCTGGTGGAGACGGACCGCGTCGAGGCCCACGTCGGCGTGCCCGAGACCTTCGCCGCGGCGCTGACGGCCGGCGGCCGTTACCCGCTCTACTGGAACGGCCGCGCCGTGGACGGCGCGCTCAGCGCGGTGCTGCCCGAGGTCGATCCGGAAACCCGCACGGTGACGGCGGTGTTCGACCTCGGCGCGGCGGACGTTCCGCTCGGCGCCGTCGTCGAGCTGGCCGCCGAACGCGAGGTGGCGGAGGACGGCTTCTGGCTGCCGCTGACCGCGCTCACCGAGAGCGAGCGGGGCCTGTGGGGCGTGCTGGTGGTCAATCGGTCGTCGGTGCTGGAACGCCGGGTGGTGGAGGTGCTTCACGCCGAGGCGGACCGCGCCTACGTCCGCGGCACCCTGCAGGATGGCGACTGGGTGGTGCGCACCGGGGTGCAGCGTCTGGTGCCCGGCCAGCAGGTGGCCGCGGCGGCGGCCGGCTGAGTCGTCATGTCCCTGTTCTATCGCAATCCCCGCGTCTCCGGTCTGCTGGTGCTGTTCGTGCTGCTGTTCGGGCTGGTCGCCCTCGGCGGCCTCGCCCGCCAGGAAGATCCGACCATGACCGAGCGCTACGCGTCGGTGTCGACCTTTCTGCCCGGCGCCACCGCCAACCGCGTCGAGTCGCTCATCAGCGAGCCGCTGGAAACCGGCCTGAGGGAGATCCCCGAGATCCGGGTGATGGGCTCGAAGTCCCGGGCCGGCTACTCGCTGCTCGACATCGAGCTCTACGATCACGTCGGCCCCGGAGAGACCGACACGGTCTGGTCCGAGATTCGCGACAAGCTCGGCGAGATTCACCCGAACCTGCCGCCGGGCACCTCCGTGCCCCTGCTCGAGAAGCGCGCGCCGATCGCCGCGACGCTGGTGGTCGGACTGTCCTGGGAACAGCCCGGCGAGCCGGAGCTGACCATTCTGACCCGCCTGGCGAAGTCGCTGGAGATCCGCCTCGCCAACCTGCCAAACACCCGCGAAACCGACGTCTTCGGCGAAGCGCAGGAAGCGGTTCTGGTGACGGTGGATCCCTATCGCCTCAGCAACACGGGCCTGTCGGCCGCGGACGTCGCCGCCCGCATCGCCGCCGCGGACACCAAGCGGGCGGCGGGAAGGCTGCGCCATCCGGGCGCCGACGTGCTGGTGGAGGTGGATGCGGAGCTCGACTCGCCGGAGCGCATCGCCCGCATCCCGCTCAAGTCCGGGCGTGACGGCGCGGTGCTGCGGGTGTCCGACGTCGCCGAGGTGGAGAAGCGGCCCCAGGACCCGCCCGCGACGCTGGCCTTCCACGGCGCCCGGCGCACCGTGATGGTGATGGCCAAGATGGAACCGGACCAGCAGATCGGCGCCTGGGTCGACGGCGCGCTGGCCACGGTGGACGCGTTCCGCGACCGGCTGCCTGCCGGCGTCGGCCTGGACGTGTACTACAACCAGAACGACTACACCGGCGAACGCATGCAGACCCTGGTGATCAACCTGGTGTCCGCGCTGGTGATCGTGATGGCCACCCTGGTGTGGTTCATGGGCGTGCGCTCGGCGCTGACCGTGGGCATCGCCCTGCCGCTGTCCGGGGCGATGGTGCTGGCCGCCATGTACGTCATGGACATACCGCTGCATCAGATGTCCGTGACCGGCCTGATCATCTCGCTGGGGCTGCTGATCGACAACGCCATCGTGGTGGTGGAGGACTACAAGCTGTCCCGGCGCCGGGGGTACGACATCGCACCGGCCATCGACCGGTCGGTCCGCCACCTGGCGGTGCCGCTCGGTGCGTCGACGGCCACCACCGTGTTCGCCTTCATGACCATCGCCATGGCGCCCGGCGGGGTCGGCGACTTCACCGGCACCATCGGCATCAGCGTGGTGCTGGCGGTGATCAGCTCCTATCTGCTGGCGATGAGCGTCGTGCCGGCCGTCGCCGGCTTCGCCGAGCGGCTGTGGCCGTCGGCGGCCGGCGCCGACGGGGCGCGCTGGTGGCGGCACGGGTATTCCAGCCCGACGCTCGCCGGCGCCTATCGCCGCGGCCTGGCGCGGGTGCTGGTGCGGCCGTGGGCTGCCCTGGCGATCGGCTGCGCGCTGCCGCTGGCGGGGTTCCTGCTGGCGCCGACGCTGACCCAGCAGTTCTTCCCGCCGGTGGACCGCAACCAGTTCCAGGTGCAGATCTCCCTGCCGGCCCAGGCGTCCATCTGGGAAACCCGTGACGCGGTCGCCACGGCGGAGCGCATTCTCCGAGCCCATCCGGACGTGCGCGACACCTACTGGTCCGTGGGCGAAGGCGCGCCCCGCACCTACTACAACGTGATGACGCTGAACGACGGCGTGGCCAGCTTCGCCGGCGGCTGGGTCGACACGACCTCACCGGAGGCGACCCGGGCCATGCTGCCGGCCCTGCAGCGGGATCTGTCGGAAGCGCTGCCCCAGGCTCAGGTGCTGACGCTGCCGTTCGAGCAGGGGCCGCCGTTCGAAGCGCCCATCGAGATCCGCGTGGTCGGTCCTGAGCTCGACACCCTGCGGCGCATCAGCGACGAGCTGCGGCTGCTGCTGTCGGAGCTCGACCACGTGACCTACACCCGCGCGAGCCTGTCGGCGGCGGAGCCGAAGCTGGTGTTCACGCCCGACGAGAATCCGGCCGCGGCGGCGGGCCTCGCCACCGGCGACCTCACCGGGCGGCTGAACGATGCGCTGTCCGGCGCCAGGGCCGGCACGGTCCAGGAAGGCAACACCGAGCTGCCGGTGCGGGTACGGCTGGCGGACGCGCGCCGGGACGAGGTGCACGAGCTCACCGCACTGCCGCTGGTCGGCGGCAGCGGCGGCATGGTGCCGATGGAGGCCATCGGCACCTGGCAGGTGGCGCCGGCGGCCTCCGGCATCGAGCGCTATCAGGGCAGCCGCATCAGCTCGGTGCAGGCCTACCTCGAGCCCTTCGTGCTGCCGGCCGGGGTCATGGCCGAGTTCCGCCAGCGTCTCGAAGCGGCCGGACTGTCGCTGCCGGCCGGCTATCGGCTGGACATCGGTGGCGAGGAGGAGGAGCGGTCCGAGTCGCTGGGCGGCCTGATGCGGGTGTTCGTGATGTTCGCGGCGGCGATGGCGGCGGTGGTGATCCTGTCCCTCAATTCCTTCCGCCACGGCGCCCTGATCGGGCTGGTGGGTTTCCTCAGCTTCGGCCTGGCGCTGTTCGGGGTGCGCCTGTTCGGCTACCCCCTGGGTTTCCAGGCGATCATCGGCGGCCTCGGCATGGTGGGGCTCGCCATCAACGGCGCCATCATCGTGCTGTCGGCGCTGAAGGCCGATCCGGGCGCCCGCGCCGGAGATCCCGGCGCCACCGTGGACGTGGTGATGGACGCCACGCGCCACATCGTGTCGACCACGGTGACCACCATGGGCGGGTTCGTGCCGCTGATCGTGTTCGGCGGCACCTTCTGGCCGCCCCTGGCGACCGCCATCGCCGGCGGGGTCGGCGGCTCGGCGATCATCGCCCTGGTCACCGTCCCGGCGGTGCACCTGGCGCTGGCCGGGCGCCGGCAGCACCGCTTGGCGGCCGCGGGCTCGGGATCAGTGGAGGCGCTGGAGCCGCCGGAGCCGGTGCGCCGGGTGGCGCACTAGACCGGCGGGCTGCGCCCTCAATCGCCCCGGTAGGCGGGCGATGATGCCTTCATCGCCCGACTCTGCATGCGCAGGCGGGCGACGACGGCCCCCTGCGAGTTCCGGGCGACGGTGTCGTACCAGACGTATTCCGTCTGCGGGCTGTGGCCGACGCACACGACCTCGCTGTCGATCAGGTAGCGACGGTCCAGCAGCATCGGCCCGTTCACGAAGCCGATTTCGATGGCGCCGAACAGCCCGACGGACTCACCGACGAGGGGCCCCAGCGCCTGCATCGGACAGCCCCACAGGTACTCCACGACGGTGCACGGCGCCGCCACCACGCCACCCCAGGGGGAGCGCTCCCGGTACCAGGATAGCGGGTCGCTGATCAGCCCCGCGTCGTACCGCTGAAATTGGCGCTCCGGCGTCGCCACGACGTCGTAGCTGCCGAGCGACATGCCGGGTTTCAGCCTGTTCAGGATGCGCAGCTCCGAGGGATCGCAGGGGCGCAGATCCAGCGTGGCGAGAGCGGAAGCGCCGTGATCGTCGAGCGCCGCCGTCCCGCGGCAGACCTCCAGCCCGTCCTCCCGCCGCATCCACACCTCTATCTGCCGCATGCCCGGCACAGGCCGATTGGCGTAGGCTCGCACGCGCTCCAGGTCGACCGTGGCATTGCGGAACCGCAGCGACAGGTTGCCACGCTCGAACCACTCCGGGCCGAATGCCTCGACCAGCACCGGCGGGAACTGGTTCATGTGCACGTCGCCGGCCACCGTGCCGCCCCGGAAGCCCAGTTCGGCGGCCGTCGCGTCGTCGTGGATGCTGCCGGCGCCCGCGTCTGCGGACCAGTTGCGGGCTGCGATCATTGGCCCTTCGATGACGTTCGTCCGATTCATGGCTGCTCCCTGGAAGAACCCTGAACGGCAGGCGGATTCGGGAGGCCCAGCACCCGCTTGGCGATGATGTTGAGCTGAATCTCGTTGGACCCGCCGGCGATGGAGATCGCTCTGGCTTCGAGCCACAGTCTCGTCATGCGCTGTTCCTCTTCGTCGAATGGCTCGCCTTCCCAGCCGAGCCCGCGCAGGCCACGGATCGCCAGTTGGAGATCGAGCTGGTCCTGAACGTAGTTGGCCTCCACGTACTTGAAGATCGAGGTCGCGGCGCCCGGGGTATCGGCTTCGGCTTCCTCCACGGCGCGCCGTTGCGTGAGCAGCAACGCCTCCCGCTGCATCTGGTTGTCGACGATGCGACGGCGCACCGCAGGGGCCGGCCGGCCGCCGGCGTATCTTCGTGCCAGTTCTCCGAGCGGTTGGGCGGGCTGGATACGCTCCATCGGTCCCGCGGTGTCGCCGCTCGCCAGCGCCGCGAGTCCGGAGCGCTCGTGCTGCAGCAGGCGCTTGCCGATGGCCCAACCCTCGTTGAGGCGGCCGACCAGGTTCTCCCGGGGTACCCGGACGTTGTCCAGAAAGGTCTGGCAGAACGGGCTCGCGCCGTTGATCAGCCGGATGGGCCGCGTGCTGACGCCGTCGCTGTCCATGGACAGCAGCAGGAAACTGATGCCCTGATGCTTGGGTGCCTGACGATCGGTGCGCACGAGGCAGAACATCCAGTCCGACCGATCGGCGCTCGATGTCCAGATCTTCGACCCGCTGACGAGAAAGTGGTCACCCATGTCGTCTGCCCGGGTGCCGAGGGACGCGAGATCCGAGCCGGCACCCGGCTCGCTGTAGCCCTGACACCAGGAGACCTCACCCCGGGCGATGGCCGGCAGGTGGCGTGACTTCTGCGCCTCGTCACCGTACTCGAGCAGGGTCGGACCGATCATGCTGATGCCCATGCCCACCAGCGGCGGACGGGCGCCGATCCGCTGCAGCTCCTCCAGCAGAACCATGTACTCCGCCTTGCCGAGACCGGCGCCACCGTACGCTTCCGGCCAGGTCGGTGCCGTCCAGCCGCGAGCCGCCATGCGCTCGAGCCAGAGGTAGGCCTCGGGGTTGGAGCTGCGGCGTCTGCTGCCGCCGTTGATCTCCTCGCCGGGCACCATCCGGGTCCGCATCGATGGCGGACAGTTGTCGGCCAGCCACGACCGGGTCTGCTGGCGGAACACGGCGAGATCGCTCATAGGTTCTCCATCGAGGTTCCGGCGGTGCGGCAGTACACTGGATCCGTCGCCGGTGCGGCTCGGCCCCGTGTCGTAGTCTACACGTCACGGTTCGTCCGGTTCGGAGCCCGCATGGGCTCACTCGCGGAGTCGGCGTCCGGCATTGCGACGCTCCCCGCCCGCGCCGCTATACTTCGCGCGCCCGGCTCCAACCTGTCGATGAGTACCACCGAACCCACCACCCTGCTGCTGTTTCTCGCCGCCACGCTGATCGGCAGCTACGTGCAGTCGGTGGCCGGGTTCGCCATGGGCATGATCATCATCGCGGTGACCGTCGGCGGCGGCCTGCTGCCGGTGCCCGTGATCACCGCCGTGGTCAGCCTGCTGTCGCTGGTCAACATCGTGCTGGCCCTGCGCGGCCACGGTCACCACCTGCAGCGCCGGCTGTTCCGCTGGATGGCGGCCGGCATGCTGCCCGCCATCGTCGCCGGCGTGTGGCTGCTCGAGCACCTCGATGCCCGGGCGCAGTGGGTGCTGGAGCTGCTGCTCGGCGTGTTCATCGTCGCCGGCAGCCTGTCGATGATGGTCCGGCCCCATCCGCGGCCGACCCTGTCGCCGAGCTGGGCCTGTTTCGCCGCCGGCTTTTCCGGCGGGCTGCTCGGCGGCATGTTCTCGGCGTCGGGGCCGGTGATGGGCTGGTTCAACTACCGTCAGCCGCTGACGGTGGCGGAGATCCGCACCACGCTGCTCGCGAGCTTCGCGCTCACCACCACGTTCCGCACCGTCGTCGTCGGCGCCGCCGGTGGCCTCACCGTCGAGGTCTGGCTGATGTTCGGGGTCGGCCTGCCGCTGGTGCTGCTCGGCACCTGGGCAGGGCGGCGTTTTCCGCCGCCGGTGTCCGAGATGACGCTGAAGCGGCTGGCGTTCGCGCTGCTGATCCTGATGGGCTGCTGGTCGATCGCCCGGGCCTTGTCCGTCGGCCTCGGCTGAAACCGCGTGCCCGTCAGTCCCTCGGCCGATGCTCCGTGCCGATGCCGGCGGTGACGAACAGCGTCGTGGCTTCACCGTCGACGTCGGCCGTGTGCCAGGTGCCCGGCGGGTTGATGGCGTACTCCCCGGCCTCGAGGACCACGCTGTCCCGGCGGCCGTCGGCGTGTTCCTGGTGCAGGGTCATGCGTCCCGCGGTGCAGATCACCACCTCGCTGCCGTGGGGGTGCATTTCCCAGCTTTCCCAGGACGTCCGGAACGTGAACTGGCTGATCAGCCGGCCCTCCACGCCGTCGTCGGCATGGCGCTCGGTGTAGGCCTGGTACCAGGCCGGGTCGCCGGTGAAGCGCGGCTCGGTCCCGGCGCTGGCGCCGAGACCGAGGTGCACCGGATGCTGCTCGATCGCGTGTTTGCCCATGGCGGCCTCTCCCGTGGGTGAAGCCGCGCCCGGTGTCAGGCGGCGTCGGCGGAGCGCTGGTTGACCAGCTCGAGCATCTCGCTGCGGCTCGGGCCCCGCACGATGCGCGCCTTGGCGTTGCGGGCGCGGCCGCGCAGCATGTAGGCGAAGATGATCCAGCGGGTCTTGCGGTCCTCGAGGAACGCGCCCGGCTTCTCCAGCAGGTTCATCGTCCGCGACATGCCGCGCAGGACGTGGAGATTGTAGCGGGCTGCGGCGGCCAGCGCGTCGCCGAACGCCAGCCCGAAGCGCTTCTTGAACGTATCCGGTTTTTCCAGCAGCTCGCCGGCGGCGGCCGCTTTGGCCCGGCGGATGCCGTTCTTGTCCTCGGTGCGGCTGGTCTCGAAGATCGGCCGCAGCTCGTCCCGGGTCCGGCGGTCGAAGGCCAGGGCGCGGGCCACCGGGTCGGCGTCGCCGGCCAGCACCTCGGCCAGCATGTGGGCGTGCAGGATGCCGGTGCTGCAGCCGCGGCCGTACAGCGGATTGGTGCGCAGGGCGGCGTCGCCAACGGCGAAGAAGTTGCGCGCCAGGGGCCGGCCGTCCTGCACGAAGTACCGCCACACGGCGCGGATGTCGCCGATGCCGAAGGGTTCGGTGGTCGCCTCGGCGGCGTCCTCGCGCACCCAGGGCTCGAGGCCCGGGATGCTGCGGCACACGGCGTCGAAGGTGGCGCCGTCGGTGATCGCCTGGCGCAGCTCGTGCTCGTCGTTGTGCACGCACACGATCAGCGCGAAGTTGCCGTTGTCGCCGGGAAACACGCCGAACTTGATGTAGCCCAGATCGCCGGCGGCCCGGTCCTTGCCGGTGCGCGGCGGTTCCTCGACCCCGGGCTTCAGCTTGTAGTGGCGGGTGTAGTAGACGATCTCGGCGTCGTCGTTCTCCTCCTCCACGGTCTCGCCGAGCTCGGCCAGCCAGCGCGGGAACTTCGTGGTCCGGCCGCTGGCGTCGACGATCACGTCGGCGAGGATCTCCGGCCCGTGCTCGTCGACGCAGTCGCGGCGCAGCTTCACGCCTTTCACCACCAGGCCCTGGTCGTCACGCTCGGTCACCAGGCCGTCGATGGTCACGCCGTTTCTGATCGTGATGTTGTTGAGCCGGCCGACGTAGCGGCGCAGCACGGTCTCGATGGTGGCGCGCCGGCACAGCAGCACCCACAGCTTGTCGTCGCCGGGGGCCGGCCGGTACTTGTCCGTCAGCTCCGGGGACAGCATCTCCTGGAAGTCCAGCCGCCGGGCGCCGGCGGCGTAGAACTCCTCCAGCAGGTCCGGGTAGTTGTCCTGCAGCAGGTTGCACATCAGGCCGAGGAAGGCGTGGGGGTGGCGGAACTGGGAGGCGCCCCGGCGCGGCCACTCGAAGAACGCCTTGTCGGCGTCGCCCTCGGGGGGCGGGGTGTCCCGCTCCACCACGGTCACGTCGAATCCCTTGTGGGCCAGCGCCAGCGCCGAGCACATGCCGGCGATGCCGCTGCCGATCACGAGCACACGTTCCGTCACGATGTCACTCCTTCCAGAAACTCCAGGATCAGCCGGTTCACCTCGTCCGGCGCCTCCTGCTGGGTCCAGTGGCCGATGTCCGGGATGAGGTGATTGATGCGCAGATCGGTGACCCGTTCGGGCATCTTCTGCAGCGCCTCGGCCGCCATCATGATCACGCCGTCGGCGGCGCCGGCGACGAACATGGCGGGCTGGCCGATGCTCTCCGGCGCTCCGGCGGTCAGCTCCCAGGTGAGGTTGTGGTTGCGGTAGTAGTTGAGCGGCCCGCGGAAGCCCGAGCGCTCGAACTCGGCGGTATAGAAATCGAGATCGGCTTCGGTGAGCCAGCCCGGCAGCACCTCGGGGTCGGGCAGCCCGGACAGCAGGTCGTCGTCCGGGCCTTTCGCCGGCAGGGACGTGAGGTCGGTTCCGCCCGCGCCCATCACCAGGAACTTCCTGAGCGCCGTGCGGATGTCGCGCTCGAACTCGGCCTCGGCGACGCCGGGCTCCTGGAAATAGAGCTGGTAGAAGAACTGCCCCTTGAAGATCTCCCGCATCGCGTCCAGCGGCGGCACCGGCGATCTCGGCGTGAACGGCACCGACAGGGCGCCCACGGCGGTGACCACGTCCGGATGGTGGAGCGCGCAGGCCCAGGCCGTGGGCGCCCCCCAGTCGTGGCCGATGACGATGGCGTGGTCGTAGCCGAGGGCCGGGATCAGGCCGATGATGTCGTTGACCACCTCGACCTGGTTGTAGGCGTC
This sequence comes from Gammaproteobacteria bacterium UBA7803, assembly GCA_002480525.1. Classification (GTDB taxonomy): domain Bacteria; phylum Pseudomonadota; class Gammaproteobacteria; order Pseudomonadales; family Azotimanducaceae; genus UBA7803. Next base: position 157,161 of record DLCH01000078.1, read on the forward strand.
GATGGCCTCGGGCCGGTCGCTCGAGCCGTAGCCGCGCATGTCCGGCGCCACCGCCCGGTAGCCGGCCGCGGCCAGCGGCGCGAACTGGTGCCGCCAGGAGTACCACGACTCCGGAAAGCCGTGCAGCAGCAGCACCAGCGGGCCCTCGCCCTGCTCGGCGACGTGCAGCTCGATGCCGTTGGTGGCGACCCGGTGCCGCCGGACGTCGGGCATCATGCCCCGGCCTCTGCGGTTTCGCGGCCGGGCAGAATGGCGCCGCGGCCCTCGCTGCCGTAGCCGTCCGCCGCGGACCAGGCGACGCTGCCGCCGACCACGACGGTGTCGACGCCGATGGAATCACGCACGTAGCGGCTGCCGTCGCCGGGCACGTCGGCCACGTAGTACTCGTCGCCCCGGCCGATGGCGTTCTCGTCGAACACGGCGATGTCGGCGACGTAGCCCGGCCGCAGCAGACCGCGCTCGGGGATGCCCCAGATCGCGGCGGTGTCGCTGGTGACCTTCTTCACCGCGTCCTCGAGGCTCATGGCCCGGCACTCGCGCACGAAGCGGCTGAACAGATAGCCGGTGTCGCCGTAGGTGGAGAACGACAGGATGTGGGCGCCGCCGTCGCTGGCGCCGATGTGCACCCGGGGATGATTGAGCAGCTCGGCGACGCGCTCGTCGTCGTTGTGGCCCATGTTGGCGGCCAGGAAGTGGGCGTCGAGCTCCTCCTCGATGGACAGGTCGATCATCGCCTCCGCCGGCGTGGTGCCGCGGATTTCGGCGATCTCGCCCAGGGTCTTGCCGACCAGGGGCTGGTTGGCACTCGGACCGTCAGGTCCGACGTTGACCTGACGCAGCACCAGGATCGCCCACAGCGGATCCATCTGCTTCGCTTCCTCGACCAGCTTGGCGCGCTGCTCGGGGTCCTTGAGCGCGGCCATGATCTCCTCGTGGGTGCCGAAGCGCAGGATGCTGTACCAGCCGCGCAGGCGGATGAACAGCAGGCTGGGCACGGCCAGGCTGAAGCTGATGTCGATGGGGCGGGTCTGCACCTGGGGCCAGACCCGGGCGCCCCGGGCGAACTGCTCGTCGACCCGGGCCATCACCCGCTGCACCGCGTCGACGTTGTCGCCGTTGACGAACAGCGGCGAGAACGTGGTGGGGATGCCGTGGGCCAGGGACAGCTCGGCGAGCTGGTCGATGCGGGCGATGGTCAGGTCGGGGTCGTAGAACTCGGGCACGATCTGCAGCATGCGGCCGTACTCGCCGAGCACCTCGGCCAGGGCGTTGACCTCGCGCTGATCCGCGTAGCGGCTCGGCACCGGCTGCAGGGTCTCGTCCATGTCGACGAAGCTGGTGGACAGGCCCAGGGCGCCGGCGTCGAGGCACTGGCGCAGCAGGTCCTGCATGGCGGCGATCTCGTCGTCGTTGGCGGTGCGCTCGGTGGCCGCCTGGTCCATCACCCACAGGCGCAGCACGCTGTGGCCCACCAGCGGGGCGACGTTGATGGCGAGGCCCTTCCTGATGCGCTCGACGTATTCCTCGAAGGTCTCCCAGTTCCACTCCACGCCTTCGCGGAACGCCTTGTAGGGCATCTCCTCGATCTGGTTGAACATCCCCACCAGGCGCATGCGGTGCTCGGCCTTCAGCGGCGCCAGCGACAGCGAGCAGTTGCCGGGGACGATGGTGGTGACGCCGTGGGACAGGGCCGGCTTGGCGTAGCCGTCCCACAGGAGCTGGGCGTCGAAGTGGGTGTGGGGGTCGATGAAGCCCGGCGCGACCACCTTGCCGGCGGCGTCCACGGTCTGCTTCGCCGGCCCGTCGACGTGGCCGATCTTGGCGATGCGGCCGTCGCGCACGGCGACGTCCGCGGTGAAGGCGGGCAGGCCGGAGCCATCGACCACTTTGCCGCGCTTGATGATCAGGTCGTACATGGGGGTTCTCTCCCTGTCGTGCATCTGTGTTGTCAGGATCAGGATCTGTCGCCTCAGGAGGGCGGCGCCTCCGGGAGAGGCGCGTATCGGTTCCAGGACACGGCGAGGGCGTGCTGCACCTTCTCCCAGCCGTGTCCGATCAGTTCCTCTGCGGTGCTGCTGCCGCAGGCTTCGAACAGCGCTGCGGCGCCGGTCTCGTCGAGGGTCACGTCCGACAGGCCGCCGTTGGCGTGACGCAGGGTCACCACCATCTCCGCCACCCCGTCATGGGCGGCGGCGACGCGGACGTGACTGATGACGGCGCCGGCCATCTGCTCAGGACGCCTCTGACGCCTTGGCCGACGCCAGCGGCGGCTCGACGAAGATGACGTCGCTCGGCAGGATCGGATTGCCCGCGCGGGCGGAGCCTTCCGGCGCGGCCGGACGCATGAAGACGTGCAGGTTCAGGCTCTGCAGGGTCTTCACGGCGTCCTCGGCGGGCAGGTCGGGGAGTTCGCGGGCGGCGATGGACGCCCAGGTGTCTTCGGCCCGGGGCAGGATGCTGCGGCGCACCCGCCCGAGAGTGGCGGTGGTCATGATGAGGCCTCCTGTTCTTTGTGCAGTGTCTTGATCTGGTCCGCGAGGATCTCGCGGGATTCCTCGTCGAGGGTGCCGTCGCGCAGGCGCTTCGCCAGGGCGGTGCGCCACTGGGACTGGAGCGTGCGCTCGGCTTCGCGGAACCGCTCGCGGATCTGCGCGCGGCTGGAGTCGGTGGCCACCGCCAGCAGGCTGAGGGCGAGCCCGTACTGGTTGCGGGCTTCCATCTCCTCGAGGGTGAGGGCGCCCTTCGCCCATTCCAGCACGTTGGCGAGCATGAGCTGGCTGGTGGCGATGGCGAAGGCGTCCGGGTCGATGTCGTCGGCCAGCAGGCCGGCCGCGGTGGCCTGGCCCAGCAGGCGCTTCCACAGCACGTAGCGGGGCCCGCTGACCATGTGGCGGAACTCCGGGCCGTCGCGGCTGACCGCCGCGATCATGCTGCGGTAGAAGTCCGGCTCCCGGTTGATGAGCTGGGACACCAGCGCCTGGGATTCGAACAGCACGTCGATGGCGTCCGCTTCCAGCTTCGACAGCGCCTGCTCGTAGCCGACCAGGTCGGCGTTCAGCACGCCGAGCAGGATGGCCTGCTTGGAGCCGAACAGATTGTATGGCGTGGCGATGCTGACGCCGGCCCGCTCGGCCAGGGTCCGCATGGAGAAACCCGGGTCGCCGCCCTCGCGCATCAGCGCCCGGGCCGCCCCCAGAATGTCGTCCCGGCGCTGGGACTTGCCGATCTCCCGGGATGATTCCGCCATCGCCGACCTCGCAGGTGGCTGGAGTTAGAACTTGTTATACAGCATGGGTAGAACGCGTTTCAAGCACTCCGGCCGGCGCGTTCAGCCCTCGAGTTCGGCCCAGCGCTCGTAGGCCTGTTCGAGGTCGGCCTGGAGGTCGGCGAGCTGGCGCAGGGTGGCGGCGACGGTGTCCGGATCTTCCTTGTAGAAACCGGGATCGGCGGTGCGGGTCTGGAGGGCGGCGAGCTCGGCTTCCAGGGTCTCGATGCGCTCGGGGAGGGCGTCGAGTTCGCGCTGGTCTTTGTAGGAGAGTTTTTTGGGGCGGGGGGGTGTGTTGTCGCGTGATGCTTCGGGTCGCGGCCGGGAGGCCGCTCCTACACCGGAGGGTGTCGCTGGTTTTCTGGGGGCGGGTTGCCGGGCGGCGTGCCAATGGGCCCAGTCGGTGTAGCCGCCGACGAAGTCCTCGACCCGGCCGTCGGGGCCGATGGCGAGAATGCTGGTGACGGTGCGGTCGAGAAAGCTGCGGTCGTGGCTCACCAGCAGCAGGGTGCCGGTGTACTCGGCGATCAGCTCCTCGAGCAGCTCCAGGGTCTCGATGTCGAGGTCGTTGGTGGGCTCGTCGAGCACCAGCAGGTTGGCGGGACGGGTGAACAGCCGGGCCAGCAGCAGGCGGTTGCGCTCGCCGCCGGACAGGGCGCGCACCGGCGAATTGACCCGGGCGGGCGGAAACAGGAAATCGCCCAGGTAGCCGACCACGTGGCGGGAGCGGCCGCCGACGTCGATGCGGTCGGAGCCTTCCGCGACGTTGTCCCGCACCGAGGCGTCGAGGTCGAGCTGGGCGCGTTCCTGGTCGAAGTAGGCGACCTCCAGGCCGGTGCCGCGGCGGATGGTGCCGCCGGTGGGTTCCAGCTCGCCTAGCATGAGCTTCAGCAGGGTGCTTTTGCCGCTGCCGTTGGGGCCGATGATGCCGATGCGGTCGCCGCGCAGGATCGTGGTCGAGAAGTCGCGGATCACCGGCTCGCCGTCGTAGGCGAAGGCGACCTGCTCGGCCTCCAGCACCAGCTTGCCGGAGCGGTCGGCGGCGGCCAGCGCCATGCTGGCCCGGCCCTGGCGCTCACGGCGCTCGGCGCGCTCCCGGCGCATCGCTTCCAGCCGCCGCACCCGGCCCTCGTTGCGGGTGCGCCGGGCCTTGATGCCCTGGCGGATCCACGCTTCCTCCTGGGCGAGGGTCTTGTCGAACTGCCGCGCCGCGTCGCTCTCGGCGTCGAGCATGGCCTGCTTGCGGCGCTGATAGTCGGCGTAGCTGCCGGGAAACGAGTTCAGGTGACCACGGTCGAGTTCGACGATGCGGGTGGCCAGCCGGTCGATGAGCGCGCGGTCGTGGGTGATGAACACCACGGTGCCGGGATAGCCGAGCAGCGCTTCCTCCAGCGAACGGATCGCCTCGATGTCCAGATGGTTGGTGGGCTCGTCCAGCAGCAGCACGTCGGGTTCGCGGACCAGCGCCTGGCCGAGCATGGCCCGGCGCCGGATGCCGCCGCTGCACTCGGCCATGCGCGCGTCCGCCGGCAGGCCCAGCCGGTCCAGGGTCGCCTCGATGCGCTGGGAACCGTCCCAGGCGCCGGCGGCTTCCACCTCGGCCTGCAGGCGGCTGAACGCCTTGAGCTCGGCCTCGCCGCCCGCGCCGAGGGCGAGGCTCGCCGCGTGGTAGCGCGCCAGCAGCCCGGCCTGGTCGCCGAGGCCGGCGGCCACCACCTCGTAGAGGGTCAGTGACTCGGCCTCCGGCACCTCCTGGGCCAGCCGGGCGACGCTGAGCCCGTCGCGGCGACGCAGGGTGCCGCTGTCCAGGGCGCGCTCGCCGGCCAGCACCGCCAGCAGGGTGGACTTGCCGGCGCCGTTGCGGCCGATCAGGCACACCCGTTCCTTCGCCTCCACCGTCAGGTCGGCGTGGTCGAGCAGCGGCACGTGGCCGAACGCCAGACAGGCGTCCTGCAGTTGCATCAGAGACATGGTGACCGTGGTCAGTCGTGGTGGACGGTATTCTCGAACACGAAGCCGCCCGGCTGCATCACCAGCCGGTGGCGCTCGCCGTCGGCGTCGGCGTTCCAGTCCGGGTAGCCGGCGTCGCCTTCCCACATGGCGACGCGGACGCCGTCGCCGCGCTGGGCGATGCGCGTGCGGTAGAAGCGGGTCGGCGTGTCCCGCAGCCGGGCCAGCAGCGGCTCGATCCGGTCGTGGCGGGACAGGTGGTGCAGCGTCACCCACGTCGGCGGGGCTAGATCGATGGCGCCCTCGGCGTGCTGCGCCAGGGCGGCGGCCGGCGACAGCCACTGATGATCCTGAATCTCGCCGCCGTCCACCTCCACGGCGTGATCGTCCACCGGCGCGGCGAAGAACCAGGTGGCGAAGCGCTTCGGCGTGATCGGCGGCGGCGTCCAGTGGGAGAACCAGACGAACTCGTCCGGACGGGCGACGATGCCGGTCTCCTCCCGGGTCTCCCGCACCGCGGCGTTGCGGGCGGCGGCGTCCGCGTCCCGGTCCGCGGGGTAGTCGTCGTCGTCGATGCGCCCGCCCGGGAACACCCACATGCCGCCGAAGGCGATCTTCGAGGTCTTGTGCAGCATCAGCACCTCGAGCCCCGGATTCTCCCGCAGCAGCACCACCGTGGCGGCGGGAATGGCGGGATTGTCGGCTTCGGTCTTCTCGCCGCCGTCCAGGTCGCCGTAGATGTCGTTGCGATGCTTCATGCCGTGTCCTGGGGTCTCTCGGGTGTGCCGGATTATCCGCGCCGTTCCTTGTGGAGCTGGGCCATCATGGCGAACAGCGCCTGGGTGTCGTTGGGGCCGTGGTCGCCGGCGAACTCCTTGTACAGCACCGAGGTGTTGACGGCGATGCGCTCGGCGTCGCCCCAGGAGTCGTAGTCGGCGAGCGAAATGTCCCGGGCGGCCTCCAGCACCGGCATGCCGGCATCGTAGCGCTTGCGCGCCTCGTCGCGGATATACACCAGATAGTCGCGCACGGCGCGGACGCCCCGCAGGTCGGTGATGGGGCCGTGGCCGGGCACCACCAGCGCCGGGTCGAGGCCCTCGATGTAGTCGCAGGCGTCGATCCAGTTCTGCACCGGGCCTGCCCACAGGATGGGATGGCCCTCGATGAACAGGATGTCGCCGGTGTAGACCAGCCGCTCCGACGGCACCCAGGCGAGCACGTCGCCGGCGGTGTGGGCCGGCCCCACCTGCTGCAGGTGCACGTCCTTGTCGCCGACGCGGATGTCGAACGCGCCCTCGAAGGTGCGGGTGGGCGGCCGCTGCTCGATGCCCTCGAAGGCGAAGTTGCCGAAGCAGTGCAGGAAGAACTCGCCGACCTCGCCCATCTCCGGCGCGTGCGCCATGAGCTTCGCCATCATCGCCGGGCTCTCGTGGGCCATTTCCTCGGCGCAGGCCTTCGACGCCACGATCTCGGCGCCGGTGACCAGCTCGTTGCCGTTGCAGTGGTCGCCGTTGGAATGGGTGTTCACCAGCCAGCCGATCTCGGCCGCGGCGGGCTCGGCCCGCTGCATGGCGCCGAGCATCTCGGCGGTGAGGTACTTGTCGAACAGCGTGTCCACCAGCAGCGACTCGTCGCCGTCGACGACGAGGCCGGCGTTGGACCAGCCCCAGCCGCCGTCGGGCTGCAGCCAGGCGTAGGCGCCGTTGCCGAGATCGGTGAGCCCGCGTTTGTACTCGCGGATGCCGAGCGCGGTCGTGGTCATGGTCGTTCCTCCCCTCGAACCGGGCTCATCATAACCCCATCGCCGCCCGGGAAAATGCCCGCCCCCCGGCCGCGCGGCTTGTTTTTCCGGAATCTCCCGGTAACTTGCGCACATGCAGAATTTCGACGCCATCCGGCCCTACCGCGATGACGAGGTGCCGGGCGTGATCGAGCGCCTGGCCAACGACCCGGCGCTGCTGCGCGCGGCCGCGGCGTTCTTCGCCCCGCGCCTGGCGCGCTGGCTGCCGGGCCTGGCCCGCTTCGCCGCGCGGCGGGTCATCCAGCGCCGCACCGCCGGGCTCGACTCGGTGCACGACGTGCAGCTCTGGCTCGCCGACCACATGGCCCGGGTCGTGCGCGACACCACGGTGGAATTGACCATCGACGGCCTCGACGCCCTGGAGCCTGGCGTCCCCTACCTGTTCCTGTCGAATCACCGCGACATCGTGATGGACTCGGCGCTGCTCAACTTCCGGCTGCATCAGGCCGGACACCGCACCGCCCGGGTGGCCGTGGGCGACAACCTGCTCACCGAGCGGTACGCGGCGGATCTCATGCGGCTGAACAAGAGCTTCGTGATCGAGCGCAGCGTGACCGGCACCCGCGCCGTCTATCAGGCCATCAGCCGCACGTCGGCCTACATCCGCCATTCCCTCGAGGAGGGCGAGTCGGTGTGGATCGCCCAGCGGGAGGGGCGCGCGAAGGACGGCTACGACCGCACCGAGCCGGCGCTGCTGAAGATGCTGTCGCTGGCCTACCGCAAGGAAGTCGACGGCTTCGGCGGCCTGCTGGAACGCCTGCGCCTGGTGCCGGTGTCGGTGTCCTACGAGCTCGACCCCTGCGATCTGCGCAAGGCCCACGAGCTGTTCGTGGCGAAGCGGGACGGCCGCTACGTGAAGCAGCCGGGCGAGGACCTGGCCAGCATCGTCGACGGTATCATCGGCTTCAAAGGCCGCGTGCACCTGCATCTGGCGCCGCCGCTCGCCGGCGACTTCGCCGACGCCGACGACCTCGCCGGGACGCTCGACCGCATCATCGTCGGCAACATGCGGGTCTACCCCACCCAGGTGGCGGCGGCGCGGCGCCTCGGCGAGGACTGCGACGACAGCGCCTGGCCGGCGGTGCCCCGGGTGATGCGGGCGTTCGAGAGCCGGCTGCGGGCCTGTCCGGAGGCCGAGACACCCTATCTCCTGGGCGGGTACGGCAACGTCGTCCGTCACCGGCGCGAGCTCGGCGTCGCCTGATCGCCCTGGCGCCGGGCTATATCGACAGGGGCGGCTCGTCCAGAGCCGCCATCTGCTCGCGCAGCGTCAGGACGTGCTCGGACCAGTAGCGCGGCGTGTCGAAGGTGGGGAAGGCCCGGGGAAAGGCCGGGTCGTGCCAGCGCCGGGCGATCCAGGCGGCGTGGTGCATGATGCGCAGGGTGCGCAGCGGCTCGATCAGGCCGAGGCTCGCCGGCTCGAAGCGATGAAAGGTCTCGTAGGCCTCGACGATGGTCTTGAGCTGGCTCTGACGCTCCTCCCGCTCCCCGGACAGCAGCATCCACAGGTCCTGTATCGGCGGCCCGTTCACGCAGTCGTCGAAGTCCACGAAGTGGGGGGTGTCGTTGCGCCACAGCAGGTTGCCGAGGTGGCAGTCGCCGTGGATGCGGCCCTCGGGCGCGCGGCGCAGGCGTGACGCGGCGTCGTCCAGCCGGGCGAGGAGCTGCTCCGTCAGGGTGTCGTAGGCGGCCTCCATGTCCGGCGGCAGAAACTGGTGCTCGAGCAGGAACCGGCGGCTCTCGTGGCCGAGCCACTCGACGCTGAGATCCGGACGGTGCTCGAAGCGGCGGGTGGCGCCGACCGCGTGGATGCGGGCGATGGTGCGCGCCAGCACCTTCAGGTCGCTCTCGATTTCGATGTTCGGCGGATGCCCGCCCTGGCGCGGATAGACCGCGAACCGGTGCTCGGCGTGGCGGAACAGGGTGGCGCCGTCGCGCTCGATGGGGATCACCACGGGCACGTCCGCCTCGGCCAGCTCGGCGCTGAAGGCGTGCTCCTCGGCGATCTGTGCGTCGCTCCAGCGCCCGGGCCGGTAGAACTTGGTGACCACGAAGCCGCCGGACTCCAGCTCCGCCTGGAACACGCGGTTCTCGTAGCTGTTCAGCTCCAGCAATCCGCCGGTGGGGTCGAAGCCCGCGGATTCCAGGGCGTCGAGGATCGTCTCCGGCGACAGATCGGCGTAGGGGGTCTCGGCGGTGCTGTGAGGGGCGTCGGACATGGCAACGCGTGGCTCGATGGGGCGCCGAGTCTACCACCGATGCCGGCTCCGCCGGGGATGGGAGCCGTGCCTGGGGTGGCGCCGGTCAGCCGGGCGCGTCCGGCGGCGGCGTGCGGGTCGCGGCGAGCACGTGAACCTCCGCCGCGCCGGCGTCGATCAGCGTGCGGGCCGCGGCGGCGGCGGTGGCGCCGGTGGTGATCACGTCGTCGACCAGGGCGACGCAGGGCCCGGGCGGCTCCCAGCGGCGGCGGCAGCGGAACACGTTGGCCGGCTGATTCAGCCGCCGGGCGCGGCTCGATCCGCGCTGACGCACACCGCCGTGCCGGGTGAGCAGCGACCGGGCCAGCGGCACGCCGAGCGCCCGGGCCACGGGCACCGCCAGGGTGATCGCCTGATTGTGGCCGCGCCGGGCCAGCCGCCACCAGCCGAGCGGCACCGGCGCCAGCAGGTCGGGCCGGCGCAGCGCCGGGGACTGCTGGTAGCGTCGCTGCACCGCCTGTGCCAGCAGCACGCCCAGCGTCCGGCCCTCCACCATGCCGGCGCGGTCCTTCAGGCGGCGTACCCAGAGCGCGGCCTCGGCCTCGTAGCGCAGCGGCGCCACGGTGATGGAGCAGGGCGGCCGCCGGCGCGCGCAGTCGCGGCAGCGCGCACCCGCCTGGAGCAGCGGCAGGCCGCAGCGCGGGCAGGCGGGCTCGTTCCAGGGCAGGGCGTCCAGGCAGTAGCCGCAGACGTCCGGGTCCGCCTCGGGCGGCAGGGCGGCCTGACACAGCAGGCACCGCCCCGGCAGCAGGTGTCGCCACCATGGCGTGGTCATGCCCGTAGCATCACATCGGCGGATTTTCCCGTCCGCAGGACCATGGATGGCGCGAATGTGCGAACTGCGTCACGGGTTTCGCCGGCATCCTGCCTGGCGGGCGCCTCCGGCCGGGAGGACAATATCGGGGTCCTGAAACAGGAGGATCGCTCCCATGGCGGTCAATCCCATCATGAGCGGCGGCCGGCCGCCGGTCGACGCCTTCAACGCCGGCGTCAGCGGCATCAAGGCAGGCATGCGCGGCGTGGACGGCGCGGCCCAGGAGATCGCCGAGCTCAACGTCAAGGCGCCCGACGGCGCGCCCCGGCCGGATTACATGGACAGCGCCACCGACGCCCTCGTGGACCTGAAGATCTATCAGCGCAACGTCGAAGCGGCGACCAAGGTGGTGAAGACCGCCGACGAGATGGTGGGCTTCCTGCTCGACATCCGGGCCTGATCCGACCGCCCGGGGCGCCCGGCCAGGGGCCCCAGGCCGGGACGGCCACGCCGACCTTGGCGCCTGCGGCAGCGCTTGCAGCCGCACTTGCAGCCGCACCTTTCACACCCCCGAATCCCGGTCGCGGTAGACTAAGCGACGCGGGATTCGTCTGTTCCAACGCAGTCAACGGAGGAGAACGGCATGCCGGTGTCGCTGAAGGACATCCGCTGGCAGACCCACGAGGTATTCGATTTCGCCGGCCACTACGCCCGGCTGGGCCCGGCGGTGGCGGGCGGCGAGGCGCCCGACCGCGCCTTCATCGACGCGGTGCTCGACGAGGCCCATCGCTTCACCGAGTCCGAGCTGGCGCCGCTCAACCGCTCCGGCGACGAGGCCGGCTGCACCTGGAACGACGGGGCCGTGACGACGCCGCCCGGCTACAAGGAGGCCTACGCCACCTACGCCGCCGGCGGCTGGTCGGGCCTGATCGGCGACCCGGCCTACGGCGGCCAGGGCCTGCCCGACAGCCTGAGCCTGCTGCTCGAGGACTTGATCGGCTGCGCCAACCCGGCCTGGGGCATGTATCCGGCCCTGTCCCGGGGCGTGATCAACGCGCTGGCGGCCCACGGCAGCGACGAGCAGAAGCAGACCTTCCTGCCGAAGCTGCTGTCCGGCGAGTGGACCGGCACCATGTGCCTGACCGAGCCCCACGCCGGTTCCGACGTCGGCCTGGCCCGGACCCGGGCCGAGCCCAACGCCGACGGCACCTATGCGGTCACCGGCACCAAGATCTTCATCTCCGCCGGCGAGCACGACCTGGCGGACAACATCCTCCATCTGGTGCTGGCCCGGGTGCCGGAGGCGCCGGAGGGCACCCGCGGCATCTCCATGTTCGTAGTGCCGAAGGTGAACCTCGACGGCGCCCGCAACGGCGTCACCTGCGGCGGCATCGAGCACAAGATGGGCATTCACGGCAACGCCACCTGCACCATGCATTTCGAGAACGCCACCGGCCACCTGGTGGGCGAGCCGAACAAGGGCATGCGCTACATGTTCACCATGATGAACGCCGCCCGGCTGGTGGTGGGCCTGCAGGGCGTGTGCGGCGCCCACGCGGCTAGCCTGAAGGCGCTGGAGTACGCCCAGGAGCGGCTGCAGATGCGTGCCCTCACCGGCCCTGTGGCGCCGGACAAGCCGGCGGACCCGATCATCGTTCACGGCGACGTCCGCCGCATGCTGCTCACCCAGCGCGCCATCGCGGAGGGCGGCCGGGCGCTGGTCTACTACGCGGGCCAGGTGGCCGACCGGCTGCGCCAGGGCGACGAGGCGGACAGCGCGCGAGCCGACGAGCTGCTCGATTTCCTCACCCCCATCGTCAAGGGCGGCCTCACCGAGCTCGGCTTCGAGTCCGTCAACCACGCGCTGCAGATCCACGGCGGCCACGGTTACATCCGCGAGACCGGCGTGGAGCAGTACGTGCGCGACATGCGCATCACCCTGGTCTACGAGGGCACCACCGGCATCCAGGCCCTGGACCTGCTCGGCCGCAAGGTGCTGCAGACCCAGGGCAAGGGGCTGATGCATTTCGTCGGCGACATGGCCGAGCTGTCCGAGGCGCTCCGCGAGCATCGCCCGGCGCTGGCCGACGCCCTCGACGCGCTCGCGAAGGAGTGGGGCGACCTGACCATGGCGCTGGGCGCGAAGGCGATGGAGAACCTGGACGAGGTGTCCGCGTCCGCGGTGGATTACCTGTTCTATGCCACCTACGCGGTGCTCGCCTACTGCTGGGGCCGCATGGCGCTTACCGCCGCCGTCCAGCAGGCGGCCGGCGAAGGCGAGGCGGACTTCCTGGCCGGCAAGCTGGCGGTGGCCGAGTTCTACTTCGCCCGGCTGCTGCCCCGCCGCACCGCCCACAAACTGGCGATCGAGGCCGGGCCGGGTACCATTAGCGCCCCCGCGGCGTCGGCCATCGCCGCGCTGTAACCCACGGGCCGGCGGCGGAACGTCCGCCGGCCGCACAGAGACACAGGACCGAGCCGATGCTGGAGTACCGCGCCCCCACCGACGACCTGAACTTCCTGCTGTTCGACGTGTTCCGCGTGCAGGAAGCCTGGCAGGACATCCCCGCCTTCGCGGACTTTTCCGACGATCTGATCCGTGCGGTGGTGGAAGAGGGCGGCAAGCTCGCCGGCGGCGTGCTCGCCCCGGTCAATCAGGCCGGCGACCAGCACGGCGCAAGGTTCGAGGACGGCGCCGTGACCATGCCGCCCGGCTTCAAGGAGGCTTTTGCGGAGCTCGCCGGCGGCGGCTGGCTCGGCCTGTCCGGCAACCCGGAGTACGGCGGCCAGGGTATGCCCAAGCTGGTCGGCTGCCTGCTGGAAGAGATGTTCTGGGCGGCCAACACCAGCCTCTACCTGTCCGGCACGCTCACCGTCGGCGCGGCGCTGTGCATCGACGCCCACGGCACCGACGAGCAGAAATCCCTCTACCTGCCGAAGCTCTACAGCGGTGAGTGGACGGGCGCCATGGCGCTCACCGAGTCCCACGCCGGCAGCGATCTCGGCATCATGCGCACCAAGGCCGAGCCCCAGGCCGACGGCAGCTACCGGATCACCGGCAACAAGATCTTCATCACCAGCGGCGAGCAGGATCTCTCCGACAACATCGTCCACCTGGTGCTGGCCAAGCTGCCGGACGCGCCCGAAGGCAGCCGCGGCATCTCGCTGTTCATCGTGCCCAAGTTCCTGCCCGACGCCGACGGCAACCCGGGCGAGCGCAACGGCTTCGCCGCCGGCGCCATCGAGCACAAGATGGGCATCCACGGCAGCCCCACCTGCGTGATGAATTACGACGGCGCCACCGGCTTCCTGCTCGGCGAGGAGAATCAGGGGCTCGCCGCCATGTTCACGATGATGAACTACGAGCGCCTGTCCGTCGGCCTGCAGGGCCTCGGCGCCGGCGAGATCGCCTACCAGATGGCCGCCGCCTACGCCCAGGACCGCCTCCAGGGCCGCGCCCCCAGCGGCCCGGTCAACGCCGACGGCCCCGCCGACCCGCTGATCGTCCACCCGGACGTGCGCCGCATGCTGCTCACCATCCGCGCGCTCACCGAGGGCGGCCGCGCCTTCGCCATGTTCGTCGGCATGCAGCTCGACCGCGGCAGGTACGCCGGCGACGCCCAGGCCCAGGCGTTCTCCGAGCTGCTGACCCCGGTGGCCAAGGCGTTCTTCACCGACCGCGGCTTCGAGTGCACGGTGATCGCCCAGCAGGTGTTCGGCGGCCACGGCTACGTCGCCGAGTGGGGAATGGAGCAGCTCGTGCGCGACGCGCGGATCGGCCAGATCTACGAAGGCACCAACGGCATTCAGGCCATGGACCTGATCGGCCGCAAGGTGCTGCGGGACGGCGGGGAGACGCTGAAGGCGCTGATCGCGCAGATGCGCGAGATAGAGCTGACTCATCATGCGGACGCCGTCACCGAGGCGTTCGACCGCCTGGAGTCCGTGACCGACGAGCTGGTCCGGCGCGCCGGCGACGAGCCGGATCTGGCGGGCGCGGCGGCCACGAGCTACCTGGATCTCGTCGGCTACACGATCTACGGCTGGCTGTGGGCGCGCATGGCGGATGCGGCCGGAGAGGATGGCTTCGGCGTCGCCAAACGCCAGCTCGCCGACTTCTACATGGCCCGGCTGATGCCGATGACCGCGATGCTCGCGCAGACGGCACTGGCCGACAGCCGGATGACGATGGCGTCTGACGCCATCTGAACGCCTCACCGAGCGAAGGCGCGTCCGCAGCCCGAAGACGCCGTGCCACGGACGCGATCGGTCAGCGGAGTTCCCCGCCCTGGAGGACCAGGTACTCGTCCAGCCCGGCGAGATCGCCGAGGTCGAGGTCCAGATCCTCGAACGTGATGTCGGGCGCCGCGATGGCCAGGGCCTGATCCAGCAGGGGCGGATGAATCTCCTCCCAGTCGACGCCGGCGTACAGGTCCGGATTGACGTAGACATTCAAGGTCGGTGGCTCGACGGTCATGGCGTCGTAGGGCCCGGCCGAGCCCGAGTCTTCCATGACGATCCAGTCGTCGTTGCTCGTCACGCACATATCGGTGTCCTCTGTTTGACTGAAGTCTGGCCCCGTCTCGGGGTACTCGAAGCGTAAGCCCGGGCGGCCGGCCTTCACTCGCGATGACGGCGCTCTTCAGCGGCAGAGTCTTTCGGTTCGGGGCCGGCGAGTAGGGCCGGGAGGCAGGTGATCCTTCGCCGGCTACCCGCTGAGACGCCCTTTAAGCTGGCGGCGGATGGCCCAGTTCGCAGCGGGCAGGAGTGCGCAGACGGCGATCAGCACGGCCAGCCCGGCGAGGGGCGTGCCCAGCAGCCACCAGCACGCCAGGTAGCCGGCGACGGCGATTGCCATGCTGGGAAGCCCCTCCCACAGGTAGTGTTCGGCGAGGCTGAAGAACAGCGGCGGCTTTGGGTCCAGCCCCATGGACCTGCACAGCCTCATCCAGCGGGGCCTGAGATGACGGCGCGCAATGTGGTGGCGTTCGAACAGTTCCTCGAGCGCCTCGATGTCCTTCGGCAGTTCGGTCATGCAGTGTTCCTCGTCAGGCTGGCCGTGGAGCGGCCAGCCTGTTTCCCACGTCAGTGGGTCCGGGGCCCGGTTCAGTAGAGCGGGACGTACGCCCCGGGCAGCCCCTCGATGACGATCATGTCGTCCTTCAGCTCGACCAGGTCGACGAGATCGATGCCTTCCTGGCCTTCCACGGCCGTTGCGGCGCCGGCCACGGCGCCGATCAGCGCACCCGCCAGGCTGCCGTTCGCCAGCCCGGCGAATCCGCCGATCAACGTCTGCGGGGCGACCTCAGACCAGTCGATGGCGGCCAGCGTCTCCTGGTCCAGGCCGATTCTCGGCGCCGTCACGATGACTTCCGGAATGCTGCCGTCGCCGCCATAGCTGGTGGACGCGGTCGTCGACCCGTTCGGGTCCTCTTCTCCTGCTACACACATGGTGTGATCTCCTGTGATGACAGTTGGACGTTGTTGCCCGCACGCCGGTCTCGGGCACCGGCGCCGGGCCATCGCAGGGTGCCCCAACTTTATCGGCGGCGTGGACCACCCTCACGTGGCTTTGGGAGATCTCTTACGGGACGTATGGCGAATCTCTGACACGGGCACGCCGCTGCGTCGACCGCCTACAGCCTCGAGGGCGCCTGGCGCTCCCCTCCGGAATGGCTGGAGCGGTTCAATGGCCGGTCCGAATCCGCAGCGGGCCGAGCCATGATCGAATTCCGTGCCGCCAGGTTCCTCGACGCCATCGAGCTCGCGCCGCGGCTCAGGCCGGCGGATGCCGAGGAGATCACGCTGGTGTGGGGCGTGTCGCCGCTGGAAGGGCTCGTGACGTGCCTGCTGCAGAGCGATCGCGCCTTCGCGCTCATCTCCGACGATCGCGTGGTCGGCCTGTGGGGTGTCAGCGACGTCCTGCACGGCGGTCTGAAGATCGGGGTTCCCTGGATGCTCGCGGCGGACGCGCTGTTCCTCGCACGCCGGGAACTCGCCCGCCGCAGCCGTGCCTGGGTGGGCCGGCTGCTCGCCGGCTACGACACGCTCTGCAATCTGACGAGCGCGGCCAACCGGGCCCATCTGCGATGGCTCTCCTGGTGCGGATTCAAGGCGCTGCGGGTACATCGCCGGTACGGCGCCGGCGCGGCGCCTTTCTGTGAGTTCTACCTCGTCAACCGTCACCGCCAGCCCTGCGAACGGGGCGTCAGGGAAACGCTGCTGGCTCGCGAGATCGGGCACGGGCGCAGGCCGTCGGCGGTCGACCTGAACATTGCAGGGATAGTGTCGCGGACCCTGGCATCCCATGACCGCTGCGGCTGCGAGGCCGACCTGAACGCGCTGGTGAACGCCGGGGTGGCTGATGGCGGTGAGGCGCCACCGGGCTATGACCGTCTGCTGGTCGAGGTTGCCCGCCATGTCCTGCGCCACACGGATGGCGGGGCGCCGACCGGCGCGCCGATCATGCGCTGGTGCCGTCAGCTTCTCGACGTGGTCGAGACCTGCGAACTCGAGCCCGCTGGCGACGCGGTGGACCTCGCCCGGCAGATGGCGCGGGTTCCGCGCCGCGTGGAATCGGGCCGCCGCCCGAGCCTCGATCCGCGCCGAAGTGAATGCGCGGCAGCGGCTGCGGGGCAATCGGGGCCCGGCGTCGTGGTCGGCAACCTGGTGTCGGGTCTGACGCTGTCGGGGCGCGTCAGCCGTATCCAGGGGCGTCGGCTGCGCCTCTCGGCACTGGGCCTGGAGCCCGCGCCCGAGCAGGCCGCCGGTATCGACGTCGGTGAGCTGGCGTCCTGGTGGTCGTCCCAGGCGCCGGGGCGCAGCGCGGCGGCAGCGGGTGGCGGTCGCGCGGAATGGTCCTGCCGCCTGTGGCGGGAGGCCGACGGCCGCGACGGGCTCGCCGCGGCGCTGCGCACGGTGCTGCCCACGCTGACGGCTGAGACGCCGTCCGTTCGAGCCGGAACCTGCCTGCCGATGGCGGCGATCCTCGCCAGCCGCCTCGCCAGCAACTGGATTCCGGGTATTCGCCGTGCCGGCGTTGCCACGGACTTCGAGGAACGCCAGCGCCTGTACTGGATGGCGAGAGCCTGGCTGACGGTGGTCATGACCGGGTCGGCGACGGCGGCCTCGTCCCTCGTCGCGCAGGACGTCGCCGCGCTCCTGGCCGTCCGGGAGGTCGAGACGGACATGCTTCGCCGGAACAGCCGCACCGTGGTCGCCGAGGACCTCGCAGCCCTGCTGAACGCCGTTCGCCGGTTCTTCCCGCCGGACACCGAATCCACCGCCTGGCTGCCCCACGTGGCGCCGGTGGCCATGCTGCCGACGGTACACCTGGCCCAGCTCGAACCGGCGCTGGTCGCCTGGTATCTGGTGTCCGGGGAGTCGCTCCGGGGGCGGCTTCTCGAATTGGCCGGGTCCTGTCCGGCCAGCGCTCGGGGGTCGTTGTCGAAGATGCACGAAGTCTGGCGGGCGGCCGTCGGGGAGGTACGTGGCGCCGGGATGCGGCAACGATTGAGCGGAGCGCTGGATGACGCGCGCAGCCTCGAAGGATGAACGCGCGCCGCCCGGGGCCGGGTCACCGATCCGCCTGGCCCGGCCGGAAATGGCGCTCACGGTCTATCTGCGTGTCGCCGCCCAGGTGCTGGGCCTGGCGATGCCGCTGTCGATGATGCTGGTCGTCGACAGGGTCGTGAACCAGGGCGCCGTGGACACCCTGATTGCCCTGGTCGCAGGGGTGACCCTGCTGACCGTGTTTCAGTACCTGTTCCTGTGGGCGCAGGCGCGTCACAACATCGGTCTCGTCGAGGCCCTTTCCGCGCCGGAACGCCGGCATCTCTATGGCGCCCTGCTGGGATCCAGCGAGGCGGCGGCTCTGACCGGCGCTGGTTGGGAAGCCCTGCAGGCGGTTCAGGAAGACGCGCGGTTCTGCGCGGAAACGCGCCCGCAGTGGCTTGCCGACCTCGTCTTCGTCGCGCTTCTGGTGTTCTGCATGGCGCTCTTCGATCCGTTGCTGCTGGGCGTATCGGCCGGGTTCGTGCCGCTGTACCTGCTGGTGGAGGTACGTTCCGAGCGCCGGGCGAACGCCCTGGCAACGGAGGCAGGCGGTCTGCGCCATGCCGTGACGAGCGGATTCCTCGAGACCATCGCCGCGTCCGGCCTCGTCCGGTCGCTGCAGATCGCCGATCGGCTGCTGGCCCGCTGGTCAGCGACGGATGCGCGCCTCGCCGCGGTGCGCGCCAGGGCGGCACTGGAGCGCCGCCGCGCGGCGCTGTCCGTGGAGTTTCTTCAGCGATTGTCGGTGATTCTGGTCATGCTGCTCGGTGTCCAGACGGTCATCAGCGGCGGCATGACCCTGGGCCAGTACATCGCATTCAATCTGCTCTCGCTGCAGCTCGCGCAGCCGATACTTCGGCTGGCGGGCTATCACCGGGCAGTCTCCGACCGACGGCTGCGCAGCGATGGCAGCCGCGGCGTGCTGAACCGCTGCGAAACCAGTCGCTGGCCGAGGGGCGGCGGCGTCGTACCCGAACGCCGCGATGGCGTGAGCCTGCAGGTCCGCGGATTGACGGCCGACTGTCCCGACGCCCCGGCGCCGGTGTCCTTCAGCCTGCTCCGGGGTGGCAGGATCGGGCTGATCGGTCCGTCCGGCATCGGCAAGTCCACGCTGCTGATGACGCTGGCCGGTCATCGGCCGCCGAAGAGCGGAGCAGTGCATCTGAACGGCGTCCGGCTCGACCGGATCGACGCCAAGTCGCTGTGCAGTCTCATCCGTCTCGTGCCTCAGGAGCCCGTGCTCCTGACCGCGTCCGTCGCCGAGAACATCGGGCTGGGGGCACAGGCTCCGACGCCTGAAGAGATCGTCGCGGCCGCCACGGTCTGCGGCGTCACGTCCATGGTCGGCGCCTGGCCCGCCAGCTTCGACACGCTCGTCGGTCCGGGTGGACAGGTGCTCTCGGGCGGTGAGCAGCAACGCATCGCCCTGGCCCGCGCGATCGTCGGGCGTCCCCAGGTTCTTCTGCTCGACGAAGCGACGTCCTCTCTCGACAGCGACGCGGAGTCCCTGCTGCTGGCGAACCTGAGCCGCTTTCTGCCGGACTGCGCGTGGGTCGTCGTGTCCCACCGGGACTCCGCGCTGAGAGGCATTGACCGTGTGCTGCGGCTGGACCGCGACCAGGGCCGGCGGCCCCCGGCCTTGTCCTCGGTCTGATCGTGACCGTGCTCCCGACAGGCACGCCTGCGCTTCCTCCGCCCCTGAGGCTCCGTCAGGGCGTGGGGCTGGGCAGCGCGCTGCTGGTGTCGCTGTTCGTCTGGGCGGTCGCCACCGAGGTGGACATCGTCGTGTCGGCGCCGGCGGAGGCCCGGCCGAAGGATGGTGTCTTCGAGCTGCGCGCCGCAGCCTCGGGGATCGTCGGGCGGCTGTCGGTTCGGGATGGAGACCTGGTGGAGAGCGGCAGCGTGCTGATCGTGCTGTCGGACGTCACCAGCGAGCGTGAGGTCCGGGCGAAGGCGGCCGCGCTGGAGGACCGGAGGCGCAGGCTGCGCGAAGATCTGGCATTGCAGCAAGCCGTCGAAGGCCGTCGGCAGGCGCCTGCATCGGCGACGGCGAATGCGCGCCTGGCGCGGCACCGCGACACGATGGCACGCCTGCGGCGGGAGGGTGAAGCCCTGGCGGCGGAACTCGAGCTGGCACGGGCCCGTCTCGGCGCAGCGCGCCGCGAGCGGGCCATAGCCGACAGTCGTCACCAGGCCGTCGACCAGGCACACCGGAGGGGTGCGGTGAGCCGATTCGACTGGCTGCGCTCCCGGTCGGCCCTGGGGCAGCGTGACGCGGACATCGTTGCGGCGCAGGGCAGTATCCGGGTGCTCGAGAGCCGGCTGGCCGCGCACGGGCACGCCGTCGGCGAGCGCGCCGGCGCCTTCGAGCTCGACCTGATCGACTCGATCGCATCGGCGCGTGTCGACGTGGCCCGTCTGGAAGCCGAGCTCGCCGAGGCGCGGCGGGTACAGCGATCCGGCCGGGTGCTCGCACCGTTCGCGGGAACCGTCGAGCAGCTGAACGTCGGGGTGGGGGATTACGTGGAACGGGGTGAAGTGCTGGGCCTGGTGGTTCCCGCCTCTTCGGATCTGGTCTTCGAAGCGAGGATTCCGCCTGCCCAGGTCGCCTTCCTGTCACCGGGGCAGCCGTGCCGGCTGAAGCTCGATGCGCTGCCGTTCGTCCGCTATGGCGCTCTGTCGTGCGTGCTGGTGCGGATCGGCCGGGATTCCGTGTCCGATGGCGCCGGGCCGGCCCACTACCGGGCGCGGGTTCGGGTCGCCACGACGCGGGTTCTGGCGGATGGCGAGGCGTTCGACCTCAGCCCGGGCGCGACGGCCTGGGTGGACATCGTCGCGGGCCGGCGCACGGTGCTCGGTTACTTCACCGAGCCGCTTCAGCGGTTCGCCAGGGAGGCCCTGCGGGAGCGCTAGGCGGGATCCTCGGCGAGGCTGAAGTCCGGGCAGGGGTGGGACGCTTCCCGGGTGTCACAGAGTTCTATGCCCCGGAGATGGGTCGTCCACTCGGCCATCTCCTGGGCCGTCAGCGGCTGGCCGGTTTCCGGCAGCGGCGGTGTGCGCAGCCGGCGGGTGATGACGTAGAACTGCTCGTTGCCCTGAATGGCTTTGGCCATCACCACCTGGCCGTTGGGGGCGTCCTTGAACTCGGGGCAGATCATCAGCCGCACCGAGGTGGGGTAGCCGTTCTCCAGGCCGGAGGAGATGTTGATGTCCTGGAACTCCTTGCAGCGCACGGCGAGATCGCGGCTGACGGCCAGCACGAACAGGATCGGGTCCGGCAGCGGCTGGCCGGTCTGGGATTCGAAGGTGATGCGCTCCAGGTTGCCGTCCTCGCGGTCCCGGGGGCCGTACTCGGCCATTCGCATGGCCGGCGTCTGCATGGCGCCGGTTTCCAGCCAGCCCTCGGGCGGCTCGGCGATCAGCACCTCGCCGGTGGGAGGCTCGTCGGCGGGCGTGTATTCGAGCAGGGTCGGTTGATCGACGGTTTCGGCCTCGGCGTCAGCGGCGTCCCCGCCCGCGGTCGGGGGCTCGCTGCACGCCGACAGTCCGGCGCACAGCGCGATCAGCATCGTGCGGGAAGCGGCGCGCCAGCTCATGAGCGGGGGAACACCCACGGATGAGACGCCGACAGCCCGCCGTCCACGGGCACGGCCTGGCCGTTGACGTAGGAGGCCCGGTCGCTCAGCAGGAAGCAGGCCATCTGGGCGATCTCGATGGGCTGGCCGGCGCGCCTGGTCGGGTTGATCTGGCCGATCCGCTCCTCGGTGCCGCGCTCCCGGGCGCGCTCGAAGGCGGGCCGGGTCATGCCGGTCTCGATCAGCCCCGGGCAGATGGCGTTGATGCGCACGCCGGTGCCGTAGAGCTGGTAGGCGACGGTCTGGACGATGCTGATCACGCCGGCCTTGCTGGCGCTGTAATCCACGCCGCCGGCGTTGGCCCGCAGGCCGGCGACGGAGGCGGTGCACAGCAGGGCGCCCGAGCCCTGCTTGGTCAGATGGGGCACGGCGTGCTTGATGGCGAGGAACACGCCGACGGTGTTGATGGCGAGCGTGCGCTGCCAGTCCTCGACGGTGAGCTCGGCGAGGGTCCGGCGGCCGGAGCTGACGCCGGCGTTGGCATAGACGCCGTCGAGGCCGCCGAACTCGGAGACGCAGCGGTCGATGAAGCCGGCGACGGCGTCCTCGTCGCTGACGTCGGCCTTCACCGCCACCGCGTGGCCGCCGGCCTCTTTGATCTCGTGCACGGTTTCCTCGACGGCGTCGGCGAGGTCGACCGCGACAACCCGGGCGCCCTCGGCGGCGGCGAGAATGGCCGTGGCGCGGCCGATGCCGCTGGCGGCGCCGGTGATCACCAGGCGTTTGTCGTCGAGTTCGTGCTTCATGGGTCGGGCTCCGTCAGTGGATACGGCGGCGCGGCGGTTCAGTAGACGGTGGTGACCACGTCGCGGACGAAGGCGGCCTTGCCGTCTTCGGTGAATCCGGTGCAGTAGGTTACCTGATTGCCGGACCAGGACGGGTCGGTTTCGAGCCGCCAGTCGGGTTTTCGGGCGCGGCCGTCGGGTTGGGTCGATTCGGTTCGCGGTCGGGCCGTCACCCCGGTCGCGTCACCTGCTTCCGCTTCGCGGATGCGCCAGCCGCGGGGCTCGGTGACGAAGTACTCCGGGTGGCGCAGCCAGGAGATGGCGGCCGAGTCCCAGGGATGAAAGCCGTCGTCGGCCGGGAAGGTGTCCGTCCAGTAACGGCACCAGGCGAGCGAGTTGCGGTGGAAGTAGTCCGCGGTCTCGGAGCCGACGCCGCGGATCGCTTCCAGATCCCGCTCGGTGACGGTGATCTGGCTGGTCAGCTCGAAGCCGGCCAGCACCACCGGCACGCCGGCTTCCAGCAGCAGCCGGGCGGCGCGGGGGTCGTTCTCGAAATTGAAGTCGCGCACCGGCCCCTTGTCGCCGAGGTAGAACTCGGCGCCGTCGGAGCGCCCGGCCACGGCGATCACCGAGCGCACGTTGGGCAGCACGTCCGGGTGGTGGTGGACCAGCAGGCCGATGTTGGTGAGCGGGCCGATGGCGGCGATGTGAGCGGGCCGTTCGCGCAGGGCGGCGGCGAGAAACGCCACGGCGTCGTTGGCCGGGGGCAGCTCGCCGTCCTCCGGCAGCGGCTCGTCGGCGCCGCCGACCACCGGGATGTCGGCGGCCTTCAGCTCGACGATCTCTTTCGCGACGCGGTTCACCTCGGCGTGGGGGCCGTTGCCGTAGACGGTGGTCACGCCCAGCAGCTCCAGGTCCGGCGCGTTCAGCGCCTCGACGATGGCGAAGCCGTCGTCGATGTCCCGGGGCCGGCCCTCGTGCTCGACACCGAGGGCCACGTCCGTGTCGATGATCAGCGGGATGCGGCTCATGACAGCACCATCCGGCGGGCCTCGGTGATCCAGCGCGCCCGGGTCTCGTCGTCGGCGGCCAGCGGAAGCTGGGCGACGCCGAGCAGCCGGCGGATGATCTCGATGCCGGCGAAGGCCCGGGCCTGCGCCGGGTCGAAGCCGGCGGGTGCGCGGTAGCGGTCCAGATGGGCGTCGATGGCGTCCTCCTTGAAGCCTGCGAAGGTGAGGTGGGCGCGCAGCACGCCCACGTCGAATTCCGGCGGGCCGACGAAGCCGAACTCCGGATCGATGACGGCGACCCGTCCATCGGCCTGCTCGAGCCAGCTTCCCGGATAGAAATCGCCGTGCAGCAGCACGGCGCAGTCACCCGGTTGGGCAAGATAACGCCCGCCCAGTTCCGCCGCGGCCTTGAGCAGCTCCCCGTCCCGGGCCAGCCGCGCCTGCTGACTGCCCAGCGCGCCGGACAGCGGCACGCCGTTGGCCGGGTCGAAGGGCACTTCGAAGATGTGGGTGTGATTGAGCCGGCGCATGTCCAGATTGGCCGGGAAGCCGATGGCGGACGCGTCCAGGCCGTGCAGCGTGCCGAGCCAGTCGACCAGGGTGTCGAGCAGGGCGCCGTCGCCGGCCCGGGGGCCGTCGGCGTACCAGCGGGTGAGGTCGGCGGCCTCGCCCAGGTCCTCGATGCACAGCAGGTGCTCGGCCGGGTCTTCACCGAGCAGCTCGGGGGTGTGGCGGCGCAGCGCCGCGTGGCCGGCGATGGCCCGGTAGAAGGCGGCTTCCGCGTCCAGGCGGTCGACCGGCGCCGGGATGTCCGGATACTTCGCGACGAACGGCACCGCCTGCTTGAGGATCAGGGTGCGGCCCGGCAGCCGCGCCCGCAGGGTGCGGTTCATGTTGCCCTCGCCGGCCTTCGCCAGGTCGAGGAGCGGCTCGTCGGCCGCGATCCAGCCGAGGCGCAGCAGGTGCGCCTCGACGTCGGCCCGCTGGTCGACGAGCAGATCCATCAACGGATGGCGACGGGATTGATCACCGCCTGCACGGCGCCGACGAAGCGCGGCTGGCCCAGCACGAACAGGAACTCGGTCACCCCGTCCGCCGCCAGCGCCCGGGTGTCCATGTTCTCCAGGATGTAGACGCCGTTCTTGGCGAGCAGGGTGGTGTGCACGGGAAAGGCGAGCTGCGGGTCCTCGCTCGGCAGCACCTCCACGGCCCAGGAGTCGGACCCCACGGCGACCACGCCGCGTTCCGCCAGATACTCCGCGGCCGCCACGCCGATACCCGGCTCGCCGGACATGAAGCGGGCGTTGTCCGTGTCCGCCACGTTCAGCCAGCCGGTGTGGAACAGCACCACGTCGCCGAGTCCGATCTCGACGTCGTTCTTCTCGGCGATGGTCTCGATCAGCGCCGGTGTGATCACCGTGCCGGCTTCGAGGATGTCCTCGCCGAGGTGGCCGGCCACGTCGATCAGCACGCCGCGGCTGACGATCGGCGGCAGCCGGTCGATGCTGAGCTTGGTCAGGCCACGGGGCGTGACGAAGTCGGTGGCGTGGTTGCCGTTGTAGTAGGTGTGTTCGATCCCCATGTGGCCCAGGCCGTCGATCTGGCTGCCGATGCCCATCCAGGTGTAGAGCATGTCGTCGTTGCCGGTGGCGCGGTTGGCGCCCATGGTGGCGCCGGTGCCGTCACCGGGCGACAGCACGGTCAGAGCGTACTGCCGCGGCGGATAGGCCGGCGAATCCGGCCCCGTGGGCACGCCCAGCGGGTAGGTCTTGCCGGTGGTGATCAGCTTCGCGGCTTCCACCACCTTGGCGGCGGACAGGTTGTTGATCGCGCCGAGCGTGTCGTTGGCGCCGTATCTGGACGGATACCAGTCGGCGTCGTCGGCGGCGTGGCTCGTGGTGGCGAAAGCCGCCAGCAGGGCGGCGGCGGTGAAACGTCGGATGCTCATCGGGTTCTCCCCTCCCGGTTGTGGAAGGGCCCAGTCTAGCAGCGCCGCGTGCCGGTGGAACGGTGGTGTGGCCACCCTGGGACGGCGGCGTGCGCCCCACCTGGAACCGTGGGTGGTGTGGGCCGCTCTGGGACGGCGGCGTGCGCCAACTCGTAGGAGCGGCCTCCCGGCCGCGAGACTGATCGCGGCCGGGAGGCCGCTCCTACGAGGGCTTGCGTCGGGCGGGGTCAGCTCCGCCGCAGCCGCTCCGGCAGCTTGCGGTAGATGTCGCCGAAGCCGCCGTTGGACATGATGACCACGTGGCGTTTCTTCCGGGCCGGTGCGGGCAGCTCGGCCACCGCCTCGATCAGCCGGTCGAGGTCGTCGAACTGGCGGGCCGGGATCACGCAGTGCTGCACCACCTCGCCGAGGTCCCACTTGATGTTTTCGCCGCGGAACCAGAACACCTGGTCCGCCGGCGCGCAGCAGGTGGTGAGGTCGGCGCGCAGGGTGCCCAGGGACATGGTGTGGGAGCGGGGCTCGACGATGGCGAGGATCTCGTCGCTGCCGACCCGTCGGCGCAGGCCCTGCAGGGTGGTGCGGATGGCGGTGGGATGGTGGGCGAAATCGTCGTAGATCAGCACGTCGCCGATCTCGGCGATCCGGTCCATCCGCCGGGTGACGCCGCGGAACCCGCAGAGCGCTTCGATCGCCAGCTCCGGCCGCACGCCGGCATGCCGGGCCGCGGCGATGGCGGCCAATGCGTTGGCCACGTTGTGCTCGCCGATCTGGCTCCAGCGCACCGTGCCCAGGGTCGCGTCGTCGAGATGCACGTCGAAGGCGCCGCCGTCCGGCTCCACCGGCGTGGCGTGCCAGCGCCGGCCCGTGTCCATGTCGTGGGGGCGGGCGCGCATGTGGCGGTCGCCGAAGCGCTCGATGGGCGTCCAGCAGCCCATCGCCAGCACCTCGCTGACCGCGTCGTCGTGGGTAGGCGCGACCACCAGGCCGCCGCCGGGCACCGTGCGCAGCAGGTGGTGGAACTGGGTCTGGATGGCCGCGAGATCGGGAAAGATGTCGGCGTGGTCGTGCTCGAGATTGTTGATGATCAGCGTGCGCGGCCGGTAGTGGACGAACTTCGAGCGGCGGTCGAAGTAGGAGGTGTCGTACTCGTCCGCCTCGACCACGAAGAACGGCGCGTCGCCCAGCCGGGCGGAGTGCTCGAAGTTCTTCGGCACGCCGCCGATCAGGTAGCCCGGGGCGAGCCCGGCGTGCTCGAGAATCCACGCCAGCATGCTGGCGGTGGTGGTCTTGCCGTGGGTGCCGGACACGGCCAGCACCCAGCGTTCCGGCAGCACGTAGCTGCCGAGCCACTCCGCGCCGGACACGTAGCGCAGTCCCCGTTCCAGCACGTACTCCACGCCGGGGTGGCCGCGGGGCAGCCCGGCGTTGCCGATCACCACCAGGTCCGGGGCCGGGTCGAGCTGGGCCGGGTCGAAGCCTTCGAACACCTCGATCTCGGCGGCGGCGAGCTGGTCGCTCATGGGCGGATAGACGGCCTTGTCCGAGCCCGAGACCCGGTAGCCCATTTCGCGGGCGAGCTGGGCCAGGCTGCCCATGAGCGTGCCGCCGATGCCGAGGAAGTAGATGTGCCCGCGGCTCACTGGGGCGGTCCCACCGCGAGCTGGCTGAAGGTCACGCTCATCAGCGAGATGGCCATCGCCACGCCGATGCCGACGGCCAGCGGCGCCTCCAGCGCCCGGTGCAGGATGAAGCCGGCCACCGCCACGGACCACACCAGGAAGCCCAGCAGCGCGACCGACAGGGCGGCGTCGCCGAACTGGGTCGCCAGCGGCAGCACCCCGGCGAAGCAGGCGGTGATGATCAGGTCGCAGCCGAAGATCGCGGTGATGGTGGTGACGAACCGCGCGCCCAGGTTCTTCAGCGACAGGGCGAGCAGCACCAGCACCGCGGTCGCGGTCTGACCGACGATCACCGCGGTGGCGGTGCGCAGGGTGTTCACGCCCCCGTCCAGGGCGGAGGACACCAGCACGCTGCCGATGAGATTGGCGGCCACCACCGCGGCCACGAAGGCGCCGTGGGACGGCACGTAGGCCGGGCTCTGGCGCAGCAGACAGATCTGCCAGAACAGGTTGAGGATGGCTTTCATGCGTTCACTGCCGGTGTCGAGAAGCCGGCCGACGACGACCGGTGAGCCCCGAAATTGTCGCACAAATCGCCGGCATCACCGACAATGGGCAGCGCCGCGTTTCCACACAGTCAGCACAGCAGGAGTTCACCGTCATGGCGAAAGCCAATGCCTTCTATGCGCAGTCCGGAGGGGTCACCGCCGTCATCAACGCCAGCGCCTGCGGCGTCATCGAAACCGCCCGTCAGCACAAGGACCGCATCGGCAAGGTGTTCGCCGGCAGAAACGGCATCGTCGGCGCGCTGAACGAGGAACTCATCGACACCGGCAAGGAATCGGCCAGGGCCATCGCCGCGCTGCGCTACACGCCGGCCGGTGCTTTCGGCTCCTGCCGCTACAAGCTGAAGGGCATCGAGGAGAACCGCAGGGAATACGAGCGGCTCATCGACGTGTTCCGCGCCCACGACATCCGCTACTTCTTCTACAACGGCGGCGGCGATTCCCAGGACACCGCCCACAAGGTCTCCCAGCTCGCCACCGCCATGGACTACCCGATCACCTGCATCGGCGTGCCGAAGACGGTGGACAACGATCTGCCGCTGACGGACTGCTGTCCCGGCTTCGGCTCGGTGGCGAAATACGTGGCGGTCTCCACCCGGGAGGCCGGGCTCGACGTTGCCTCCATGTGCGACACCTCCACCAAGGTGTTCGTCCTCGAGGTCATGGGCCGTCACGCCGGCTGGATCGCCGCCGCCGCCGGGCTCGCCGCGGAGGAGCCGGGGGACCCGCCCCACGTCATCCTGCTGCCGGAGGTCGCCTTCGACCGCCCGCGCTTCCTGGCCAAGGTGAAGGCCACCGTGGACAAGCTCGGCTACTGCGTCATCGTGGTCTCCGAAGGCGCCCAGTACGCCGACGGCACCTTTCTCGCCGACGCCGGCGGCAAGGATGCCTTCGGCCACACCCAGCTCGGCGGCGTGGCGCCATTCATCGCCGACATGGTGAAGTCCGAGCTCGGCTACAAGTACCACTGGGCCGTGGCCGACTACCTGCAGCGGGCGGCCCGTCACATCGCCTCCGCCACCGACGTGGAGCAGGCCTACGCCGTCGGCAGGGCGGCGGTGGAGCTCGCGCTCGCCGGCCGCAACGCGGTGATGCCGACCATCGTCCGCCAGCGTGACCAGCCTTACCGCTGGACCACCGGCGAGGCGCCGCTGAAGAAGGTCGCCAACGTCGAGAAGAAGATGCCGAAACGATTCATCAGCAAGGACGGTTTCGGCATCACGCCGTCCGCCCGGCAGTACCTGGCGCCGCTGATCGCCGGCGAGGACTATCCCCCGTACCGCAACGGCCTGCCCCAGTACGCCCGCCTGAAGCGCGTGCTGGCGCCGAAGAAGCTGCCGCCGTTCGAGGTCTGAGCGCCATGCTGCGGCCGGCCATCGCGGCGCTGCTGATGCTGCTCGCCGGCTGTGCCGGCACGGGCGGGCCGCGCCAGAACGCGGACGGGACCTGGAGCATCCAGTGCGCCGGCGGGTACCACGACTGGAGCCGCTGCCTGTCCAGGGCGGAGCGCCTGTGCGGCCGCGCCGGCTTCGACATCGTCTCCCGGGTGAGCGACGAGGGCAGCTCCGGCGTGGGGACCCGGGACTGGTCCGCCGAAGGCTCCGAGGTACAGCGGACGATGATCGTGCGCTGTCGCGGCGCCGACGGGGTGCGGTAGCCGGGCTCGATCAGCCCCGCCGGGGTCAGCCCCGCGGCGTCAGCGCGAGCTGGCGCGACTGCGCCACCAGCCGCCCGGTCTCGTCCCACAGCTCGCCGTCCTCCTCCAGCATCCCGCCGGTGATGAAGCGCGTCGTGAAGCGGCACCGCAGCCAGCCGGGCGCAGGCAGGCCGCGCACGTGGGCGGTCATCTCCACCGTCGGCGTCCAGGCGATGGGCAGATTGGCGTTGAACACCGTGGGCGGAAACGCGTCTGCGGCCAGGATCAGGCCGAACGCATCGATGGGCTCGTCGCGGAACCTCAGCCAGCCCCGGAACAGCGGCCGGCCCGTGGGCTCGCCGCGGGCGAAGCCGGCGTCCTCGGGATGCAGCCGCAGGTCGAAACGGCTCATCAGCGTCGGCGAGCCGGCCTCGGGGCTGAAGGACACGCAGTCGTCCGGATCCGGCAGTTCGGGCGGCGTCGCGTCCACCCGCACCGGTCCTTCCACCTCGCCGAGCTCGGCGAAGCTGCCGAGCAGTTCCACCACCGGCCGGTCCCCGCTGCGCAGCGAGCCGCGCACCGTCGAGAACCGCTTGCCGGTCTTGATCACCGCGGGTTCGCACACCACCGGTCCCGGACGTCCCGGCGACAGGAAGTGGGCATTGAGCGCCACCGGGTGCGGGCGGCTGGCCGCCGCCATGGCCCGGGCGGCGATGGCCATCAGGTAGCCGCCGTTGGCGTTGCCGCCGACGTCCCAGCCCTCGTGAATGGTGGCGTCGAACACGTCGCCGCGGCGGGTGACGGCGGTATCGCTGGAAAAGCTCATCAGGGTCCTCCTCGGGGTGGCGGCATGGCCGACCGGCGCCCGGACTTGCGAGGTTCAAAGGGCGGCGTCGGGGTCTCCTCCGAGGCCGCGGACGTAGTCGTCGTACACGTCGATCCGGGGGGCGGTGCGGGCTTCGGCGTGGAGCGCGCGCACGGCCGGGCTGTCCTCCATGGTGCGGGCGTAGCGCTCGAGGTCCGCGGGCAGGTCGACTCGGTAGCTGCGGAACCGGGTCAGCACCGGATAGTACATGCAGTCGACGATGCCGAAGCGGCCGCCGAGGAACGGCCCGCCGTGGCGATCGAGCTGGGTTTCCCAGATCTCGAACACCCGCTCGACGTTGCGGCGGGTTTCCGGGCGCAGTGCCATGTGGGGCACGCGCGCGAACAGGTGGCAGGACAGATCGGCCCTCAGGTCGGCAAAGCCGCTCGCCATCTCGCAGCAGACGGCGCGGTCCCGCGCCCGGGCCAGCGGATGGTCGGGCCACAGGCCGGCTTCGGGGTGGGTGTCCGCCACCCACTCGCAGATCGCCAGCGCCTCGTGGATCGGCTCGCCGTCCACCCACAGCACCGGGAACAGCCCGGTGACGCTGCCCATACGGCGGCGCGTGCCGAGATCGGTGACCACGGCCTCGAGCTGGCCCGAATCGTTGCGCGTCTGGCGCTGCATCTCGGGCAGTTCGGCGGTGCGGGTCTCGAAGGGAATGCCGGCGTGGGTCAACGCCAGCCACGGCCGCATGGACCAGGAGGAGTAGCGGAGACTGAGAACGTTGAGGATCAGTTCGGACACGCCGGGCCTCCGGATCTTGCGCCTGTAGGAGCGGCCTCCAGGCCGCGATTGGTCTGCGGCGACGGAATCGCGGCCTGGAGGCCGCTCCTACGAGGCAGTTGGCAAGACGGGAAGGTGCCCGGCCGGGGGGCGCCTTCCCGTGAGGTCACACCAGCAGCGGCGCGATCACCAGGCTGACGATGGCCATCACGTTGATGAGGATGTTCATCGACGGGCCGGAGGTGTCCTTGAACGGGTCGCCCACGGTGTCGCCCACCACGGCCGCCGCGTGCACCTCGGAGCCCTTGCCGCCCAGGTTGCCCTTCTCGACGTACTTCTTGGCGTTGTCCCAGGCGCCGCCGGCGTTGGCCATGGTCAGCGCCAGCAGCACGCAGCCCAGCAGGCCGCCGCCGAGGGTGCCGCCCAGGGCCTCCGGGCCGAGGCCGAAGCCGACCACCGGGGGCACGGCCACGGCGATGGCGCCGGGCAGCAGCATCTTCTGCAGGGCCGCCTTGGTGGCAATGTCCACGCACTTGGCGGTGTCCGGCTCGGCCTTGCCTTCCAGCAGGCCGGGGATCTCGCGGAACTGACGGCGGATCTCCTGGATCATCTCCATCGCCGCGTCGCCCACCGACGTCATGGTGATGGACGCGATCAGGAACGGGATCAGGCCGCCGATGAACATGCCGATGAGCACGTTGGGGTCGCCCATGTAGAGGGTGAAATCGGGCATGTTGTGGCGCACCGTCTCCACGTAGGCGGCGATGATGGCCAGGGCCGCCAGCGCCGCGGCGCCGATGGCGAAGCCCTTGCCGATGGCGGCGGTGGTGTTGCCGAGCTCGTCCAGGGAGTCGGTGATCGCCCGGGTCTCTTTGCCCAGGCCGCCCATCTCGGCGATGCCGCCGGCGTTGTCCGCCACCGGGCCGTAGGCGTCGATGGCCATGGTGATGCCCACCGTCGCCAGCATGCCCAGGGCCGCGATGCCGACGCCGTACAGGCCGGCGAGGCTGGTGGACACGAAGATGATGCCGCAGATCGCCAGCACCGGAACGGCCACGGACTGCATGCCCACCGCCAGGCCGGTGATCATCACCGTCGCCGGGCCGGTCTCGCCGGATTCGGCGATCCGCACCACGGGCTTGGAGGAGGTGTAGTACTCGGTGGTCAGGCCGATGATGATGCCGCCGATGGAGCCGGCGATCACCGCCAGCCACACGCCGGTGGCGACGCCGAGGGCGGTGATCACGAAGTAGGCGACGACGATGAACAGCAGCGGCGCGCCGATGGTGCCGAAACGCAGCGCGGTGGCCGGTTCCCGGGCGGACATGGCCCGGACCAGGGCGATGCCGATCAGCGAGCAGATCAGGCCGGCGGAGGCCAGCAGCAGCGGCAGGCTCATCAGCGTCGCGCGGGAGGCCGCCTCGTCGGCGACGCCGGGGGTCAGATCACTGAGCATGCCGATCACCAGGGTCGAGGCGATGGCGATGGAGGCGATCATCGAGCCGCAGTAGCTCTCGAAGATGTCCGAGCCCATGCCGGCCACGTCGCCCACGTTGTCGCCGACGTTGTCGGCGATCACGCCCGGGTTGCGGGGGTCGTCCTCGGGGATGCCGGCTTCGACCTTGCCCACCAGGTCCGCGCCGACGTCGGCGCTCTTGGTGTAGATGCCGCCGCCGACCCGGGAGAACAGCGCGACCACGGAGGCGCCCATGCCGAAGCCGTGGATGCTGTGGGCCGTTTCGGCGTCGCCGCCGAACAGCAGGTACAGGCTGCCGAGGCCCAGCAGGCCCATGGACGCGACGGTGAGGCCCATGATGGACCCGCCGAAGAAGGCCACGGACAGCGCTGCGGCCGGGCCGTCCTCGTGGGCTGCCGTGGTGGTGCGCACGTTCGCCTTGGTGGCGGTGTACATGCCGATCCAGCCGGCGGTGGCCGAGGACACGGCGCCCACCACGAAGGCGATCACGGTGTCGGTGCCCAGCGAGATCCACAGCAGGATCGCCAGCACCAGGGCGAAGCCGGCGAGCATGGTGTACTCGCGGCGCATGAACACCATGGCGCCCAGGTGGATGGCGTCGCCGATCTTCTTGACCTTGTCTTCGCCTTCGCTGTAGCGCGTGACCAGTCCGTAGACTACCCAGGCCACCAGAAGACCGACGATACCGAACAACGGCGGTATCAGGGTTGTATCAATCATCGAGGTCCCCAAATCCGAATGATGAACGAGCCGGCGGCGCCCTGATTCTTGCGTGACTGCATGACTGCCGATCAGTTTGCGCCGAAACCAGCCTTGCGGCGGCGCGTATTCTAGCTATTCGCTGCAGGAATAAGAACCGTGGGCCGTAGACGATTTGCGCCACCCGGTCCCCCGGTAGGAGCGGCCTCCCGGCCGCGATCGGCCGCCGCGAAGCGGCGGCTTGGCGGTTTCCCTTCGGGAAACCGCATGACCATTCAAGCGCTTGGCCGATCGCGGCCGGGAGGCCGCTCCTACGAGGTGGGGGTCAGCCCTGGGCGAGGAGCTGGCGCAGGTCGCTGATCGCGGCGTTGGCCCGGGAGATGTAGGAGGCCATCACCAGGGAGTGGTTGGCCAGCAGGCCCAGGCCGTCGCCGTTGAGGATCACCGGGCTCCAGATGGTGTCCTGGGTGGACTCCAGCTCGCGGATGATCTGCTGCAGGCTGACCCGGGCGTTCTTCTTGTCCAGCACGTCGCCGAAGTCGTGCTCCATGGCCTTGAGGAAGTGCAGCAGCGCCCAGGTCTGGCCCCGGGCCTCGAAGAACACGTCGTCGATGTCCATCCAGGGCGTGCGGACCGTTTCCTCGGCGGGGGCCCTGGTCGCCTGGGCCGCGCCCGGGTCGCCGGCCAGGTCGACGTTGAGCTGGCGCTTGCCGACGCTGGCGGAGAGGCGCTGGGACAGGCTGCCGAGCCGGGTTTCCACGCCCTCGAGCCAGGCCCGCAGGTTGTCGGCCCGGGCGTAGAACTGGGCGTTCGGCTCGTTCGGGTCCGCCAGGCGGTCCAGGTAGTCCTCGAACAGCCGGATGCCGTCCCGGTATTCGCTCTCGCTCTGGGGGAACGCCCAGCTCGAGTTGTCGAAGAAGAACTTGCCTTCGGCCACGGACAGGTCCGGATCCTCGGTGGACTGGCTCTGGGAGCGGGAGAAATCGATGCGGAAGGCCCGGGCGGCGTCACGGATCTGGGTGAGCACGCCGAATTCCCAGTTCGGCACGTTGTCCATCCACACGCCGGGCGGGAACAGGTCGTTGCTGACGTAGCCGCCGCGTTTCTCGAGCAGCGTGTCCGCCATGTGGATCAGGGTGACGGTGGTGGTGTAGCCGATCACCCGTGTGCGGCCGCGATCCTCGGCGTGGGCGGCGGCAAACTCCTGCACGGCGAAGGTGTCCGGCTCGTAGTCCCACCACCAGGCGAGCGCCAGGCAGCCGATCAGGTACACGCCGATCAGCAGGGCGGCCACGCGGCCCGCCATGCCCAGGGTGGCGCCGCGCGCCTTCAGGGTCTGCCACAGTCCTCCGGCCATCATGCTTCTCCCAGGCTCACGGTGCGGAATCGCACCGTCGTGGTCTCGCCGTCGCTGCGCTCGAAGGTCACGTCGATGCCTTCGGCGGGCAGGGACTCGATGCCGAACAGCATCAGATGCCGTCCGCCTGGCTCGAAGCGTACGGTTTCCCCGGCGCCGATCTCAACCGAGTCGAGCTGGCGCATGCGCATCATGCCGCCGTCCTGCTCGCTGACGTGCATCTCCACGGCATTCGCGGCGGGGCTCGAGACGCCGGTCAGCACCACCGCCTCGGTGCCGCCGTTGCGGACCGCGAAGTAGCCGGCCGTCATGGTCCGCCCGGGTACCGGCTCGCGGACCCGGGCCTCCTCGAACGCGAGCCCCGCCGGGGCCGGCGCGGCGTCGGGGGCGCCGCCTCCGCAGGCGCCCAGGGTGAGCAGGGTCAGCAGCAGGATCGCCGGGCTGGCGTTCCGGGTGCGGCGGTTCAACGACGTAGACATAACACCTCGATTGCCGGGGGCGAGCCGATGTTGAGCCGCGCCTGGATGCGCTGGGCGCCGGCGCTGCTCATCTGCTGGTAGATCCATCGCCCCTCGGCATCGTTGCGGGCGGTGATCTCGGTCCGGCAGCCCTCGACCCGGCTCGCGGCGCCGGCCTGACGCAGGACGTCGGCAACGGCGTCGGTCCGGTCGCGCAACCCGACCGGGTCGAGGCGGATGACCTGCCGGTCGGCGCCGTCGATCAGGTCGATCTGGGCCTGGGTCGGCGGAATGCCGGCGTGGTCCGGGTCCACCAGCCGGGCCCGGTCCAGCATGGCCCGGGCCTGCTCGAACCGGCGGCCGTCCACGGCGCCAAGCGCCAATTCCAGGTAGCGCTCGACGATCCGCTCCAGGCCGCGGCGGGCCTCGTCGTTGTCGGGGTCGAGCAGGCGCACGCGGTCGTACAGGTCCAGGGCGCTGCCGGCCATGGGATAGGTGAGGTGATCCTCGGCGATGGCGCGGTCGGCGCGGTCGAGCAGCGCGGCGACGGTGGCGCGCTCCTCCGCCGTCAACGGCGGCCGTTGCGGGGCGGCGGCCGCGGCGGGCTCCGGCGTGGTCTCGGGCGGCGGCACGGTCTCCGGACCGGCGTCGGGTTCCGGCGCGGCCGGCGGTGCGAGCGCCGTGCACCCCGCGGCCAGCAGCAGAACCAGCATGAGGCCGCTGCGGGGACCATTCAGAAAAGTAAACTGCCGAAACGGGTTCAAGGCACAGATCTCAGAATCGCGGGCCCGGGTACGGTATAGTGCCCGCACACCGGGCGAACTCCAACGCCCGCGGCGTGTCGATAGAGAGCGTGCCGGCGTGGCGTCGGCGCGGAGTCAGCAACGAACGGGGTCGAGCGCGTGCCAGGGATCGAATCTGCCTCAACCAGTCGCCGTCGGGTCGACGCAGTCCGACGGCGGCCCGTCGCGGTGCCGCTGGCGGCGCCCTCTCCGGTCCGTCCGATGGCGTGGCTGGCGGCGCTGATGCTACTGGCGGCGGCCCTGCTGGCCGCCTGGCCCGGCCATGCGGCTCAGGGCTCGGCCCTGGACAAGTGGCTCCAGGAAGAGGCCGACTTCCTGCCGGTGGACGAAGCCTTCCGCCTCACCACGGAGGTGGGCGCGGACGGCGCCGTGCTGGTGCGCTGGGAAATGCCCGACGGCTACTACCTGTACCGTCACCGCTTCGATTTCATGACCCGGCCCATCGAGGGCGAGCGCACCACCGACGTGGTCCTCGGCGAGCCGGAGATTCCGCCGGGCAAGCGCAAGATCGACGAGTACTTCGGCGAGGTCGAGGTCTACTACCACGAAGCCCAGGCCCGGGTGCCGGTGAAGTCCGGCGCCGGCCCGGTGGAAGTGGGCATCAGCTATCAGGGCTGCGCCGACGCGGGCCTGTGCTATCCGCCCGAGACCAAGTGGATCGCCTTCAACCTGGGCAGCGCGGACGGCGCCGGCGGCGGAACGCCCGCGGCCGCGGCGGCGGGCTCGGGCAGCGGCGTGCCCGCCACCGAGGAGCAGGCGCTGGCCTCGGTGCTGGCCGACGGCAGCCTGCTGACCGCGCTGCTGCTGTTCTTCCTCGGCGGTGTCGGCCTCGCCTTCACTCCCTGCGTGCTGCCCATGGTGCCGATCCTGTCGAGCATCATCGTCGGCCAGTCCGACGACATCACCCGGCGGCGGGCCTTCACCCTGTCGCTCGCCTACGTGCTCGGCATGGCGTTCACCTACGCCGCCCTCGGCACCGTCGTGGGCCTGTTCGGCGCCAGCCTGAACCTGCAGGCGATGCTGCAGTCGCCGCCGGTGCTGGTGTTCTTCGCCGGGGTGTTCGTGCTGCTGTCGCTGTCCATGTTCGGCTTCTACGAGCTGCAGCTCCCCCAGCGCTGGCAGAACGCGCTGAACGACGTCGGCAACAAGGTCGGCGGCGGCAAGCACTTCGGCGTGCTGGTCATGGGCTCCCTCTCCGCGCTGGTGGTGTCGCCCTGCGTGTCGGCGCCGCTGGCTGGCGCGCTCATCTATCTGAGCACCACCGGCGATGCGCTGCTCGGCGGCGGCGCGCTGCTGACCCTCGGCCTCGGCATGGGCGTTCCCCTGCTGGTGATCGGCGCCAGCGGCGGGCATCTGCTGCCCCGGGCGGGCGCCTGGATGAACGGCGTGAAGGCCGTCTTCGGCGTGGGCCTGCTGGCGGTGGCCGTGTGGCTGCTGGAGCGCGTGGTGCCCGCATCGGTGACGTTGGCCCTGTGGGCAGCCCTCGCCATCGGCAGCGGCGTCTACCTCGGCGCCCTGGACTTCTCGCCCCGGCAGGGCTGGCAGCAGCTCTGGAAGGCCGGCGGCGCGTTCGGCTTCATCTACGGCGTGCTGCTGCTGATCGGCGCGGCCAGCGGCGCCGAGGATCCGCTGAAGCCGCTGGGCGGGCTCGGGGTCGCTGCGCGCGGCGGCGAGGCCGAGGTCCGGCGGGAGGAAGCCGAGTGGCATGCGGTGTCGAATCTGGCGGACCTGGAGGCGGAGCTGGCCAAGGCGGGGGCCGAGGGCCGGATGGCCATGCTCGACCTGTATGCCGACTGGTGCATCTCCTGCAAGGTGATGGAGCGCAACGTGTTCCCCCGTCCGGAGGTGGACAGCCGGCTGCGGCAGTTCCGGCTGCTGCGGGCCGACGTCACCGAGAACGATGCCGAGGACAAGGCGCTGATGAACCGCTTCGGCCTGTTCGGGCCGCCGAGCCTGGTGTTCTTCTCCGTCGACGGCCGGGAGCTGTCCGACGTGCGGGTCCAGGGCGAGGTGGGCGCCGAGCGCCTGGCCAGCCATCTCGAGGCCGTGCTGCAGCGCGACGCTGATCAGATCGCGAGCCTCTGAGCCCGGCCCGACCCGGGCGCCGCCGCGCGGCGCCTGACGATCCGTCCCCGGTTCTGGCAGAATTCGCGGATTCTGCGGGAGAACCGCCATGGCGCGTCTGCTGGTCCTGCACGGACCGAACCTGAATCTGCTCGGCACCCGTGAGCCCGAGGTGTACGGCTACGACACCCTGGCCGACATCGATGCCCGGCTGAAGGCGCTGGTGACCGGTGCCGGCCACCAGCTCGACAGTCTTCAGAGCAATGCCGAGCACGAGCTGGTGGACCGCATCCACCGGGCCCGGGACGAGGGCGTCGCCTTCATCGTGTTCAATCCCGGTGCCTTCACCCACACCAGCATCGCCCTGCGCGACGCGCTGCTCGGCGTGTCGATACCGTTCATCGAGGTGCATCTGTCGAACGTGCACGGCCGGGAGGCGTTCCGCCGCCAGTCCTTTCTGAGCGACGTGGCGGTCGGCGTGATCACCGGCCTCGGGGCCAAGGGCTACGAGCTG
Source organism: Gammaproteobacteria bacterium UBA7803 (assembly GCA_002480525.1). Taxonomy (GTDB): domain Bacteria; phylum Pseudomonadota; class Gammaproteobacteria; order Pseudomonadales; family Azotimanducaceae; genus UBA7803. The sequence continues at coordinate 194,845 of DLCH01000078.1, forward strand.
GCCCTGCAGGCTGCCATCGCCCGGGTGGACAACGGCTGAGGTGGCCCATGGACCATGACGGCATCAGGGCGCTGGTCGCGCTCATGGAGGAATGCGGACTGGCCGAGCTGGAGCTCGGCGAGGGCCCCGGGCGGGTACGCCTGGTGCGTGCCGGCGCCGGGCCCGCCGCCGCCGCTGCGGAGCCGCCGGCCCGACGCGCGCCGGGAGCGGAGCAGGGGCGCGCGGTGCGGGCACCCATGGCGGGTACGTTCTACGCCGCGCCGGAGCCCGGGGCGGAGCCCTTCGTCGAGGTGGGCGCCGCGGTGTCCGGCGGGGCGGTGCTGTGCATCATCGAGAGCATGAAGATGATGAACGAGATCAAGGCCGACGCCGGCGGCGAGATTCTCGACGTGTGCGTCGCCAACGGCCAGCCGGTGAACGCCGGCGACGTGCTGTTCCGCATCGGCTGACCGGTGTCCTGGCTCAAGCTCACCGTCGGCGTGTCCCGGGAATCCGCCGACGCCGTCAGCGACCGGCTGTCGGAGATGGGGGCCGCGGCGGTCACGCTCACCTCGGACACGGCCGGCCCGGACGGCGAAGAGGTGCTGCTCGAGCCCCTGCCCGGTGAGCAGCCGCTGTGGCGCGAGATCGTGCTCGAAGCGCTGCTGCCGCCCGACACCGCCATCGCCGCGCTGCGGGACGCCGTGGAAGCCTGCGGCGGCCGCCTGCTGGACGCCGGATTCCTCGCCGAGGACGACTGGCTCAGCCGCTGGCGCGCCCACGCCGTGCGGGCGTGCTTCGCGGGGCGGCTGTGGCTGATGCCGCGGGACGAGCCGTTCGAGGCGCCTCCCGGCGCCGACCCGGTGGTGCTCCGGCTCGACCCCGGGCTGGCCTTCGGATCGGGTTCCCATCCCACCACCCGGCTGTGCCTGGAGGGGCTCGCCGGCCTGGACCTGCGCGGCTGCCGGGTACTGGACTACGGCTGCGGCTCGGGCGTGCTCGGCGTGGCGGCGGCGCTGCTGGGCGCCGCCGAGGTGGTGGCGGTGGATCACGATCCCCAGGCCCTGTTAGCGACCCGGGACAACGCGGCCTACAATCAACTGGACGACGGTCGGCTCGCCGCCGTACTGCCGGAGGACCTCGCGCCTCCCGGCACGCCGCCCCGGACGGGGCGGATCGGCGGGACGTTCGACGTCGTGGTCGCGAACATCCTGGCGAATCCGCTGGTGGATCTGGCGCCGGAGCTGACGGCCCGGCTGCGCCCCGGAGACGGGCGGCTGATGCTGTCCGGGCTGCTGGCCGAACAGGCCGGGATGATCCGCGAGGCTTACACCGAGGTCGAGTTCGAGGCGCCGGTCGCGGAGGCGGAATGGATCCGCCTCGACGGTCGGCGCCGGGACTGACGCCTCGCGGCCGGCGTACCCGGAATCCGATGGCACACATGGCCGAAGACGAGCTCGAACCCCTGATCACCGAGTGCCCGAGCTGCGGCACGCGCTTTCGCGTGACCGAAGCTCAGCTCCAGCGCGCCCGCGGCCGGGTGCGTTGCGGCGCCTGCCTGACCGTGTTCGACGGCGTGGAGCACCTGACCCTCGAGTCCGCGCGGGTCTACGCGGACGAGGATCAGGCGCGCCAGGACCTCGACGACATTCTCGACGAGCTCGCCGGCGGCCCGGCCGGCCAGGAGCCGGAGTCCGAGCCTCCCGGCGGCCGTCCCGCGGCCACCCTCGAGGAGGCTGCGCCGGTGGCGACGCCGCCGTTCCGCCCGGCGTACCGGGCGCCCATCTTCGCGGGCTTCGAGGACGCCGAGCCGCCAGCGGCGGAACCGGACATCGCGCGGACCTTCGAGATCGTTGGGGAAGCGCCCGCGGCGGATGAAGCGCCCGCGGCGGATAAAAAGTCCGCGGCCGATGAAAAGTCCGCGGCGGAGAAAGCGCCCGCGGCGGATAAAAAGTCCGCGGCGGATAAAAAGTCCGCGGCGGATGAAGCGCCCGCGG
>DLCH01000078.1:197128-197410 GCA_002480525.1 Gammaproteobacteria bacterium UBA7803
CGCGGCGGATGAAGCGCCCGCGGCTGATGAAGCGCCTGCGGCTGATGAAGCGCCTGCGGCGGAGAAAGAGCCCGCGGCTGATGAAGAGTCCGCGGCCAATGAAAAGCCCGCGGCGGACAAACAGCCCCCGGCTGGTGAAAAACCCGCGCCGAACCACGCGCCGGCGCCGACCCTGACGACCCCGGGGGAACCCGTGGAACCGCCGTCCGCGCCGGCCGATGCGCTGGACGCCGCGCCGGACCGGGAGCCGGTGGTGTTCGGTGAACGGCCCGCCCGGCGCCC
>DLCH01000078.1:197755-197915 GCA_002480525.1 Gammaproteobacteria bacterium UBA7803
TGGTCGGCGTCCTGCTGCTGGTGGGCCAGGTGCTCTGGTATCAGTTCGACGACTGGTCCACCGATGCCCGATGGCGGCCGGTCTACGGCTCCCTGTGCCGCGTGCTCGGCTGCGAGCTGCCCCAGCAGCAGGACCGCAGCCTGCTGGCCACCCGCAACCT
>DLCH01000039.1 GCA_002480525.1 Gammaproteobacteria bacterium UBA7803
GCTTCCATCTTCTCGGCGTTGGTCACGAAATAGGGCGACACGTAGCCGCGGTCGAACTGCATGCCCTCGACCACCTCGAGGCTGGTCTCGAGGCCGGAGCCGTCCTCCACGGTGATCACCCCTTCCCGGCCCACCTTCGACATGGCCTCGGCGAGAATGTCGCCGATCTCCCGGTCCGAGTTGGCGGAGATCGTGCCCACCTGGGCAATGGCCTCGGGCGTCTCGCAGGGCCGGGACAGCGCGTCGAGCTCGGCGACGACGGCCTTCACGCCGGCGTCGATGCCGCGCTTGACGTCCATGGGGTTGATGCCGGCGGCCACCGCCTTCAGACCCTCACGGGTGATGGCCTGGGCGATCACCGTGGCGGTGGTGGTGCCGTCGCCCGCTTCGTCGGCGGTCTTGCTCGCCACCTGCTTCACGAGCTGGGCGCCCATGTTCTCGAAGCGGCCCTTGAGCTCGATCTCCTTGGCCACGGAAACGCCGTCCTTGGTCACCAGGGGGGCGCCCCAGCTCTTGTCGATGACGACGTTACGACCCTTCGGGCCCAGCGTCACCTTCACGGCGTCGGCCAGCACGTCGACCCCGCGCGCCAGACGCTTGCGGGCCGACTCGTCGAACAGAACTTTCTTGGCAGTCATGCTCGGTTGTTCCTGATCAGGCGTTGATGATCGCGAGGACGTCGGATTCCTTCAGAACCACGAGCTCCTCGCCGTCCAGGTTCACTTCGCTGCCGGCGAACTTGCCGAACAGCACCACGTCGCCGGTCTCGACCGCCGGCGCCCGGACCTGCCCGGTCTCCAGCGGCTCGCCGGGCCCGACGGCCAGCACCTCGCCGCGCTGGGGCTTGTCTCTAGCCTGGTCGGGAATCACGATCCCGCCGGGCGAACGGTCCTCGTCGTCCACGCGCCGGATCACGATCCGGTCGTGCAGAGGCTTCAGCTTCATTCGGATGCTCCTCACAGAGAAACGCTTCGATGACTTGCGGCGGCCCGGGGCCGGACCGCCACGGCAAGCGGCGCCTCTATGGGGGCGATTCAGAGCAGTTCAATGGGCCACAACCCGTAGGAGCGCCCTCCCGGGCGCGATTCGGCGTGGTCGGTTCGATCCGGGCGGGGGTCCGGCCCGATCCGAGGCGGTCGGGGCGGCCGGGGGCGGGGCAGGCCAGGCGATCGCGCCCGGGAGGGCGCTCCTACCGGGGGCCGGCGGGCCCCCGGGGACGTCGCTCAGGCGACCTGGGCGGCCTTGGCGGTCTCGCCGTTGACGCCTTCCACCGCACGCTCGTGGAGGGCGATGGTGGCGGCTTTCAGGTCCTTCTCGTCGACCACGAACTTGATGTCCACGGCCCGCATCGACTGGTGCACGGCGAGGACGTTGATGTCCCCTTCGGCCAGCGCCGACACGCACTTGGACAGCAGCCCCGAGACGTCCAGGTTGCTGCCGACGGCGGCGACAATGGCCACCCGGCGCACGGTCACGGTGGCGTTCGGGAACGCCTCCTCGAGGTCACGCTCGATGCGCTTGGCGTTCTTCAGGCTGGTCGCCAGGTAGTAGGTGATGGAGTTGGCGTTGCTCTCCCGGGTCACCGTGCGCAGCTTGTACTTGTCCAGGATCTTCTGGATGCCGAAGGCGTGCCCGGCCCGGTCGACGATGTCGTGGCTGAAGAACTCCACCGCGTACACGCCGCGGCGGCCGGCGATGATCTCCACCCGCGGGCGCTCGGACTCGTAATTGGCCTCGATCAGCGTCCCCGCATGGTGCGGCTCGAAGCTGTGGCGCACCCTCAGGGGTATCTTCGCCCGGCGCAGGGCCTGGGCCGCGCCGGGATGGATGGCCTCCATGCCGAGCACCGAAAGCTGGTCGGCCACGTCGTAGTTGGTGCGGCCGATGGCCACCGCCTTGTCGACACCGACGATCTTCGGATCGGCGCTGCACAGGTGGTACTCCTTGTGGATGATCGCCTCCCGGGCCCGGGTCACCGCCGCCAGCCGGCTGAAGGTGATCTCGCTGTAGCCGCGGTCGTAGGTGTTCATCAGGCCTTCGGCGCACTTGGCGTAGCCGGTGCAGATCGGCAGCTCCCGGGACAGGTCGAACTCGCCGATCTTCTGCTCGAGGAACTCCTGCAGCGGCAGGCTCTCGGTCTCGCCCCACCCGGACAGGTCGGCGAACCGGGCCTCGACCCCGTGGCGGCGCATCAGCAGCGCGGTGTTGCTGGCGCTGTGCACCTCGCCCAGGGCCGCGAGCATCTCCCGGACCGTGCCCAGGTGGGCGTCGAGGTGAAAGTGCCCGGAGGCGCACAGGCTCTGCAGCTCCTGAAGCGCCTGCTTGACCTCGGAGACCCGCTGACGGATGAAGGCATCCGCCTGCTCGCAGTCCTCGTCGTGGTCGAAGATCGTCGCGTTGAGCTTGCACATGTGCTCGAGGACCTTGTCGAGGGCTTCCTCCCAGAGGCCCTCCTCTTCCTCTTCGTTGAACAGCGCGTACACGCCCGGGTCGCCGGAGTGCTTGTGCTCGAGCAGCATGTCCGTCACGCCCGCGTAGGCGGACACGACGAACACGCGCTGATACAGCTCGGCGCCCTCGAGGTCGCCGATGAGCACCGAGCTCATCAGCTCGTTCACCCGCGACATGGAGGTGCCGCCGATCTTCTCGACGGTGTGCTCGCGCAGCCCGGCGGTCTGCCGGTCGTTCTCCCCGTCCTGTGTCATGGCGTCGGCTCTCAATCGGTGACTTCTTCGGCATCCAGGCCGTAGGCGCCGTCCTTGTCGTGCACCTCGGTACCCTTCAGCGGCGGATTGAACACGCAGGCGCAGACGAAATCCTCCTGCACCCGCAGGCAGTGCTGATCGTGCTCGTTGAGCGCGTACATCGTGCCCGGCTCGATCACGTGCCGCTCGCCGGTGGCCTTGTCCTCGATCTCCGCGCGACCGGAAATGCAGTACACGGACTCGTAATGGTTCTTGTACCACATGTGGGTTTCGGTCCCGGCGTACAGCGTCGTGATGTGGAACGAGAACCCCATGTTGTCGTTCTCGAGCAGCAGCCGGACGCTGTTCCAGTTGTCGGACTTGACCTGCCGGGCGGTGCCTTGTGCTTCGGAAAGTTTGCGAATGAACATGATCAGGATACCTGCTTCAGATGACGGCCCATGGCGCCCTCGACGGCGCGCTCGATGATGTCGAGTCCGCGCTCGAGGTCCGCCTGCTCGATGGTCAGGGCGCAGAACAGCTTCACCACTTCGTCCTCCGGGCCGGCGGTCTCGATCATCAGCCCCTCCTTCAGCGCCGCTCCGGTGACCTGGTCCGCCACCTCGCCGCTCGGCATGACCAGACCCTGCATGAGGCCCCGGCCCCGGTGCTCGAGGTTGTAGCGGCGCGCCAGCTTGCCGAGGCGCTGCTCGACCAGCGCGGCCTTTTCCTGGATCTGCCGCTCGAAGGCGTCGTCCGTCCAGAAATGCTCGATGGCGGCCACCGCGGTGACGAAGGCGTGGTTGTTGCCGCGGAACGTGCCGTTGTGCTCGCCGGGCTTCCACTCGTCGAGCTCCGGCCGGATCAGCGTGACCGCCAGGGGCAGCCCCATGCCGGACAGGGACTTCGACAGCGTGACGATGTCCGGCTGGATGCCGGCGGGCTCGAAGCTGAAGAACGTGCCCGTGCGGCCGCAGCCGGCCTGGATGTCGTCGACGATCAGCAGAATCTCCCGCTTGCGGCAGACCTTCTCGAGGCGCTTCAGCCAGTCGACGCTGGCGACGTTCAGGCCGCCCTCGCCCTGGACCGCCTCCACGATGACCGCGGCCGGCAGCTCGAGCCCCGAGCTGGCGTCGTCGAGCAACTTCTCGAAGTAGTCGAGGGTGTCCATGCCGTCGCCCATGTAGCCCGCGTAGGGCAGCCGGAAGGTGCCGGCCAGGGAAACCCCGGCGGCGCCGCGGTGGTGCTCGTTGCCGGACACCGCCAGCGCGCCGAGGGACACGCCGTGGAAGCCGTTGGTGAAGCTGACCACGGTCTCACGGCCGGTGACCTTGCGGGCGATCTTCAGCGCCGCTTCGACGGCGTTGGTGCCGGTCGGCCCGGGAAACTGCACCCGGTAGGACAGCCCGCGGGGCTTGAGGATGTAGCGATCCAGCGCCTCGAGGAACTTGGCCTTGGCTTCGGTGTGCAGGTCCAGCGAATGGGTGATGCCGTCCACCGAGATGTAGTCGAGCAGCTTCTGCTTGAGGTACGGGTGGTTGTGCCCGTAGTTCAGCGAGCCCGCGCCGCACAGGAAATCCAGGTAGGCGTTTCCCTGGTCGTCGTAGACGTAGGACCCCTTGCCTTTGGTGAAGACCGGCGGAATGGACCGGGCATAACTCTGAACGGAAGATTCCAGTCTGTCGAAAACGCTCATGGCAACTCTCTCGCTTCGATTCGTGTCTTGGTGTTCGTGATCTGGTGTTCGGCGTTCGTGTCCCGGGGCTCGCGACCCTGCACGGGTCTGCGCGTCGGCAGACGGCACGGGCGCGGCGCCGCGGTCACGGGGCGGCTGCCGCCGGGCACGCCCCGAACGAGGCGCGCCTGCGGCCGGTCCGCTTCAACCCCGGCCGAAAGGCCCGATGCGCAGCAGCACCTCGTCGTTGTGGGTACCGGCGAAGTGGCGCTCCCGGGAGAACAGCAGGGACTGGCTCGACTGAGCGCCCCGGGCCTCCGCGAACTTCTCGAACGCCCGCCAGCTCGCCTTGTTCTCCGGCTCGATGGTGGTCTCCATGAAGCGCACGTCCCGGCAGAACTCGCGGTCCACGATGGCTTCCATCATGCGGGTCGCCAGGCGGCGTCCCCGGGCCTTCTCGTGCACCGCCACCTGCCAGATGAACAGGGTTTCCGGGTCGGAGGGCTTCAGGTAGCCGGTGATGGAACCCACGACCTCGCCGTCCAGCTCGGCGACCACGGCGGTCTCCGCGAAATGGGACACCTGCAGCAGGTTGCAGTACCGGGAGTTCTGGTCCAGCGGCGGACAGGCCGCGATGAGATCGAAGAGCGCCGGGCCGTCCTCCGCGTTCGGAACCCGCAGGATCACGTCCTGAGCCTCGGCAGGGCTCGCGGTGTCGCCCCCGGCGGCACTGGTCGGCGCCGGACCGGCGCTCGATTGCTTGGCAGTCATCTGCGTTGCAGTCCTCGTATCCATCGTCGCTGTTAGGGTTGTATATTTTAGGGATCTAAATAAAAATCGCAACTGTGACTTCGCCGCCGCGGCACCGTGGCCACCCCGCCATGGACCCGGCCGCGATGACAGACCAGCGGCGAACGGGGCGGGCGCCGCGCCGACGGCACCTCACGGCGCCACCGGCCACCCCGACAAACCATTAGACATGAAAATTGATGATGTGAAATTCAACGAATCGGATGGGACGCCCATCCAGCCCGGCTCCGGAACCACCGGCATGACCGGCACGGCCGACCCCCTGACAGGGCGGCCGGGCAGCGACTCAGGCAAGCAACATGACTTCAGCCGCATACGCTAGAATCAGCCGCGACCCCCGACCGGCCCAGGAGGCCGAAGACGCCTTGGCTGCCAAAGAAGACGTCCTGATTGCGATCCGCAAGATCATCCGGGCGACGGACATCCATTCCCGCCGGCTGACCAAGACGGTGGGTCTCACCGCGCCGCAGCTCCTGGTGCTGCAGGCGATCCGCGATCTCGGGGCGGTGGCCATCTCCCGGCTGTCCACCGAGGTGAGCCTCAGCCAGGCCACGGTGACCACCATCCTCGACCGGCTGGAGAAGCGCGGCTACGTGTCGCGCCAGCGCAGCGAGCAGGACAAACGGGTGGTCCACGCGCTCCTGACCGACGCCGGCCGGGAAGCCGTCAGCAGCGCGCCGACGCCGCTGCAGGAAGCCTTCAGCGTGCGGTTCGAGCAGCTCCAGGACTGGGAGCAGTCACTGATTCTGTCCGCCCTGCAGCGGGTCGCCGCGATGATGGACGCCGACGAGATCGACGCATCGCCGTTCCTCGAACTCGGCGATCTCGCCCACCATCACGAGCCGCCGGCCCAGGGCTGAGGGCCGGGCGGCCGCTCAGCGGGACGGCGCGCCGGGCGGGATCAGGCGCGCCGCGTAGGCCACCGAACCGCCGGTCAGCGCATGCCGCCGGCGGAAGTTGTCCCGGGCCGCCGGCGCCGGCGCGCGGGACGCCTCCCAGGACGCGAAACCGTCGTACCAGGTCACCAGCAGCAGGCGCGTCCAGCGCCTGCCGTCGTCGCCGTCGGGACGGAACAGGCCCACCGGCCGGGCCTGGTAGGCAGCCGCGGTCTCGAAGGTCTTCCAGGCCTCCCGGGACAACTCGACGACCTCGTCGCAGTCCGGCGGCCGCACCTCGAAGAACCGGAACACGTACAGGCCGGGCTCGGTGAGCGGCTCGGGCGCCCCGGGCCTGACCGTGGCCTGCAACGCCGCTGAGTCCACCACGGCCACGTCCCCCGGCAGACCGGGACGGGCGGCATCCACCACGCTCCCGGCCGGAGCGCCGCCGGCCCCTGCAGCGCTCACGACGACCAGCAGTTCGTTCGAGGCGATGCCGAGCAGGCCGCGCCACAGACCCCAGCACTCTAACGTAGTGCGCCAGGCGGGGACCGTCTCCTCCAGCAGGCGGCGTTCGAGCTCCGCCGTGTCCCTTGCCGCCACCCGCAGGCGCAGGAACCCGTAGGCGTCAGCCATTCACCCGGCCTCCGCGTCGATCCACGCGAGCACGTCCGCCGCGTCGAAGGCGCCCGGCGCCAGCCCTTCCCGCAGGATGCGCCAGGCCAGCCGCTGGCACACCCGGTTGGCCGGCGTGGGCACGCCGTGCAGCCGGCCGAGCAGCACGATCTCGCCGTTCAGGTAGTCCGTCTCGATGTTGCCGGTGCCCCGCACCACGCTCTGCCAGGACGATCCACCGCCGCGGGGATGCCCGGGCACGTCCTCGTAGCGATACACGCCTTCGTGACGGCGCTCGACCTCCTCCACCGTGGCGCAGTCGATGCCGGCCGCCGCGAAGCAGGCCAGCGCCTCGCGCTTGAGCAGCCGCGACACGGCGGCGCTGTCGCCGCGGAACTCGGTGGCGGCCTGCAGCGCGTTGCCCAGATTCATCAGCAGCTTGGCGTACTTCAATCGCATGATCGCGGGCTCGGGGCGGGCGCTGAACCCCGCCGCCTCGAGGGCGCCGGTGATGGCGCGACAGGCGTCGTCCACCCCGCCGGGATAGCAGCCGGTGTCGAGAATGCCGCCCCGGCCCGCCGCGTGGGTCACCACCTGGCCGGGCTGGAGATAGGACGCCGGCAGATGCACCAGCATGCCGTAGACCCGGCCGAACCGGCGCAGCGCCATGCGCTCGTTGGCCACGCCGTTCTGGGCGCAGACCACGGCGACGTCGGCGTCGGTGCTGCGCTCGAGATCCTCGAGCGCCGCCGCCGTGTGCTGGCTCTTCATGGCCAGCAGCACCACGTCGTCGCCCGTGATGCCCGCGTCCCGGGGATGGGTCACCACCGGCAGGTTCAGCCGCACCGCGCCCGCCGGCGACACCAGCTCGAGGCCCTGGTCCCTCATGACCCGGGCGTGCTCGCCCCTGGCGATCAGCACCACGTCGTGGCCGGCCTGATGGAGGCGCGCACCGATGGTGCCGCCGATCCCGCCGGCGCCATAGATCACGAACCGCATGGACGTCCCCGCTGCTCCCGAGCCTTCGAGCCTACGGAGGGCCGGCGGGCGGCGCAATGTCGCGGCCGCCACCCGCCGGAATGCGAACCAGTCCACAGCACGGATGTGCTGTCGTGCCTATCGTTACTTCGACCCCGCACGAGCCACTCCGGAGACCCCTGACGCCCATGCCCCTCGGCTACCACATCAATCCGGACGACGGCCTGATCACGGTACAGGGCGACGGCTCCGTGGCCGTCGGCGAGATCACCCAGCTCGTGCAGTCACTGCTGGCCGACGGCCGCTTCGACCCGACCCTGCCCCAGATCATGGACTTCCGCGGCCTGCGCCCCGTTCAGGCGCAACCGGACCAGCCCGGCGCCGCCATCGCGGCGCTGCGCGAATTTCTGCAGCAGGAGTATCGCCGCCGCGTGCGGGCGGACATCGCCGTGGTGATCGACGAGCATCTGGAGCGCCGGCACTGTGCCGACATCTACCTGCTCACCTGCACGATGGAAGCCGCGGAGCTATTCGCCGATTACGACCAGGCGTTGCGCTGGCTGATGCGCCGGGCCTTCGCCAGCCCGTGGCCGCGCGGCGCCGACGAGGCGGCGCCGGCCCGACCGGAAGCGGCGTCAGGCGAACACGACGATGCCCCAGGCGATGGCGCTCACGGCGCCCCAGAATAGGTAGGGTCCGAAGTAGGCGACCACCTGGGCGGCGGTCTCGTTGGCCGGGCTGCAAACGCCGATCTCTTCGTCCTGTCCGTTCATGAACGTCTCCCTCATGCAGACTCCTCGTGGCTGATGGCCTTCCGTCCGTGGCCGCGCGGGGCTTGTCTGCCGCCCCGTCGCTGGAAACGTCCCTGTCCAGAACTGTGACCCCCGTCACAGTTTCGTTTTACGCCCAAGCGCCCGCCCAGGCAAATCCCGTTTGGCCCGGACCTGTAAGGAAATTGTCGGCGGCGCCGGCCCCGCCCGGCGTCAGACGCCGGGCGCGGTGCCGGGCGGACGGACGCCGGCACACTCCCGCGCCACCGCGTCACGCAGCAGCCCGGCGAGCCGCGACACCCCCGGCCCGACGAAGTCGGCGTCCGCCAGCACCAGGTAGAGCTGGAGGTAGCGCTCACCGCCCTCGCGCATCCGCAGCGGCGCCAGGCTGCCCGCCTCCAGCTCGCCCCGGACGCGCTGTTCCGGCAGCCAGGCGAAGCCGTAGCCCTTGGCCGCGGCCTCCACGGATGTCGCCATGTGGCTGACCGTCCAGCGCTGATTGACTTCCACGGTGGTGGTGCGGCGATCCCGGGTGGAGGCGCTGTCGCGCACCACCAGATGACGGTGCGCGGCCAGGTCGCGCGCGGTGACCGGCCGCCCGAGGTGGTGCAGCGGGTGGGCGGGATGCGCCACCGCGATCAGCCGAACCCACATCAGCGGCTCGCCGAGAAACCCGGCCGGCACGTGGGGAGTGATCGCCATGTCGGCCTGGCCGGACAGCAGCGCCTCACCGGCGCCGCCGAGCACCGACTCGACCACTTCCACCCGGGTATCCGGGCTGTCCCTGCCGAAGGCGTCCAGGCAGTCGAGCAGCAGCCAGGTGGGAAACAGCACCTCCACCGCCAGCCACAGCTCCGCCTCCCAGCCCGCCGACAGATTGCGGGCCGACCGCTCGAGCTCGTCGGCTTCCGCCACCAGGGCGCGGCCCCGCCGGTACAGCAGGCGGCCGGTGTCGGTGAGCACCGCCCGGCGTCCCTCCAGGGCGAACGCGCGCACGCCGAGCGACGTCTCGATCTTCTGGACGGCGTAGGTCACCGCCGACTGGCTCTTGCCCAGCGCCTCCGCAGCGGGGGCATAGCCGCCGGACTCCACCACGGCCACCAGGGCCCGCCACTGGTCCAGGGAGATGCCGCTCACGACACCGCCCCGCGGCGAGCTGCGCCGGGCCGTCCGGCGCCTGGACCAGCGCCTGCAGGCCGCTTTGCGGCGGCCCGGTATCCGACAGACCGTCGACCCATCCTGATATATCCAATTTTCTGATCTAACAGCGCCGATTTTCGGGGTTTTTCATCCGCTCGACAAATCGTCTAATCACACCGTTCCAACACCATCCGCCAACCCGAACCGGAGAGGACCCATGACCACCCTGCTGGAAATCAAATCGAGCCTGTTCACCGACGGCCAGTCGAGCCGCCTGGCCGACCGCTACGTCGAGCGCTGGCGGGAAGCGAACCCGGACGGCACCGTGATCGTCCGGGACTTCGCCCGGGACCCGATCCCCCACCTGACCGCCGAAGCGTTCGCCGGCTTCGCCGCCGAGGCCGCCGCCCGCACGCCGGAGCAGGCTGCCGCCGTGGCGTTCTCCGACACCCTGGTCGACGAGCTCGCCCGGGCCGACGTGGTGGCTCTCGGCCTGCCGATGTACAACTTCGGCATCCCGTCCAGCCTCAAGGCCTACTTCGACCACGTGGCCCGCTCCGGCATCACCTTCCGCTACACGGCGGAAGGCCCGGAAGGCCTGCTGACCGGCAAGCAGGTGCGGATCTTCGCCGCCCGCGGCGGCCTGTACAGCGGCACCCCCCGGGACACCCAGACGGCCTACGTGCGCAACTTCCTCGGCTTCCTCGGCATGCAGGACGTGGCGTTCGTGTACGCGGAAGGGCTGGCCATGGGCGACGAGCCCCGCGACCAGGCCCTGACGGCGGCCAACGCGGCCCTCGACGAGCTGGCCGTCTGACGCCAGCGCAAACGGGAGACCATCATGACCACTCGCCCCGTCGCCCGCCTGAGCGGCGGGCGTCCCGCCACGGACGGCGCCGGTGTCCGCCTGCGGCGCAGCCTCGGCCAGTCGCCGGACGCGCGGCTGGATCCGTTCCTGATGCTCGACGAGTTCGCCTCGGACGATCCGGACGACTACATCGCCGGCTTTCCGTCGCACCCTCATCGGGGCTTCGAGACGGTGACCTACATGCTCGAAGGCCACATGCTCCACGAGGACCACCTGGGCAACCGCGGGCATCTCACCAGCGGCGGCGCCCAGTGGATGACCGCCGGCCGGGGCATCATCCACTCGGAGATGCCCCAGCAGGAAGCCGGGCGCATGCACGGCTTTCAGCTCTGGATCAACCTGCCGGCCCGGGAAAAGATGAAGCCCGGCGCCTACCGGGACGTCCGCCCCGACGAGATCCCGCAGGCGCCCCTGGACCAGGGCGCCACCGCCCGGGTGCTGGCCGGCAGCCTGGACACCTCCCGGGGCACCGTCGAGGGACCCATCCGGGGCGTGACCACCGCGCCGCTGTTCGCCGATCTGACCCTGCCGGCGGGCAGCGCAGTGGCGGTGCCGGTGCCGGCCGGCCACCACGCCCTCGTCTACGTGTTCGAGGGGCGGGCCGCCGTCGGCCCGGCCGACGCCGGCCGCGAGGTGCCGACCCACACCGCGGCCCTGCTCGGCGACGGCGACACGGTCCGGATCGCCGCCGGTGACGAACCGGCGCGCCTGCTGCTGCTCGCCGCCCGGCCGATCGGCGAGCCGGTGGTGCAGTACGGCCCCTTCGTCATGACCAGCCGGGAGGAGATCGAACAGGCCCTCGCCGACTACCGGGACGGCCGCCTGACCGCCTGACGCGACCCGGCCGGCGGCGGCCCGCGTCCCAGCGCCGCCGGCCGCTTGCGCGATCGGGGATGCGGGATAGGCTTACGGAATGATCATGCATCCGTCTGCCCGCACCGCCGGCTTCTCCATCATCGAGTTCGTCGTCGTGATCGTGCTGATCGGCGTGCTCGCGGCCGTGGCGCTGCCCCGCTTCATCGACACCGAGGACGACGCCCGTCAGGCGGCGCTTGCCACCATGCGCGGGACCCTGATCGACGCCGCCGCGCTGATCAACGCCCAGGCCCGCATCGAGGGCCTCGGCGAGGGCAGCGGCTCGATCACCGTCACCGGCGCGACCATCGCCCTGCACAGCGGCTACCCGGTATCCCACTGGATGCAGGCGGTGCGGTACATGGTCAACCAGGACACGGTGGTGTGGACGCCGGCTGGCACCGTCTGCGAGGCAACCTGGTGCGCCCGAGGCAACCAGACCAGCCTGGCGGGCGCGCCGCCGGTGACCGGCCGGGCCGCCAAGATCTGGCCCCGGGGCTACGCCTGGGGCGATCGGTGCGGCGTGTACTACATCAACAACGAGAACGGCGAGCCGCCCCTCGTCGGCATCCTGGACGCCGACTGCTGAGACGCCGGCGCGGCGGAACCGGCGCCGCCACCCGGGAGCTGCCAAAGGTCCCGCTCCCCGCTACACTGCCGGCATGCCCGGCCCCGAACTCCTGCTCGCCTTCCTGACCGCCACCGCGGTGTTCGCCTACGTGCCCGGGCCGGCCATGCTCTACGCCACGGCGCGGACCCTGGCCGGCGGCCGCTGGTCCGGCCTGATGGCCGCGCTGGGCATCCATCTCGGGGGCTACGCCCACGTGCTGGCCGCCGCCGCGGGGCTCGCCGCCCTGTTCCACGCGGTGCCCACGGCCTACCTGCTGGTCAAGACCGCAGGCGCGGTCTACCTGGTCTGGCTCGGCCTGCGCATGCTGATGGACCGGTCCGCGGCCACGGCGCCGGCCGACGTCGAGGCGCCGGCCGCCGGCCGGCGGGCGTTCTTCCAGAGCATTACCGTGGAGGTGCTGAACCCGAAGACAGCGATCTTCTTCGTGGCGTTCCTGCCCCAGTTCACCGATCCGGCCGCCGCCCTGCCGGTGTGGGCTCAGCTACTGGTGCTCGGCACGCTGGTGAACGTCATCTTCTCCACCGCCGACCTGGCCTGCGTGGCGCTGGCCGGCGCCGCCGTCCACCGGCTGCAGCGCTCAGCGCGGGCGCAGCGGGTGGCCCGCAGCGCCGGTGGCACGGTGCTGGTGGGCCTCGGCGCGCACCTGGCGCTCATGCGCGGCTGATACAACCTGCCCACGTCTTTCCGTGCGATCGGTCACGGCGCACCCGTGGAAAAGCCGTGCCGCATGGGAGAGTATCGTGCGATCGTGAATCACTCCGCCGACCAGAACCTGGAATCGACGCTGCGCCGCGCCCTGCGCCAGGTGCTGCGGCCGCTCGTGCGCGTGCTGCTGCGCAACGGGGTGGACTGCCACAGCGTCGAGGAGGAACTGCGGCGGGCGTTCGTGCACGTCGCCATGAACGAGCTGGTCCCGCCGGGCCGGCGGGCCACCATGTCCCGCGCCGCGACCATCACCGGGCTGAGCCGCAAGGAGGTGGCGCGCCTGCTCGGCGACGACGCCGACGGCAGCGACGCGCCGTCCCTGGTCGGCCAGAACCGGGCGGCTACGGTGATCGCCGGCTGGGTGCGCGACGTGGACTTTCAGGACGGCAGCGGCGAGCCGCGACCGCTCAGCCTCGACGATCAGGCCGGCGGCTTTCCGGCCCTGGTCAAACGCTACAGCGGCGACATGCCCTACCGCACCGTGCTGGACGAGCTGGTGCGGGTCGGCACCGTCGAGATCATGGAGGACGGGCGCGCCCGGCTGCTGGCCCGTTCCTACGTGCCCATGCGGGACGACGTCGCCAAGCTCGACATCCTCGGCACCGACGTCGGCCATCTCATCGAGACCATCGCTCACAATCTCGATCACGGCGGGGCCGAAGCGCGCTACCAGCGCAAGGTTCTCTACGACGATCTGCCGGAGGAGTACGCCGAGCAGTTCCGCACCATGGCGGCGGCGCGCCTGCAGGCGCTGCTCGAGGAATTCGACCGCTACCTCGCCCGGGGAGATCGCGGCCTCAATCCTGACGTGAAGGGACCGGGCCGGCGGCTCGCCGGCGTCGGCATGTTCTACTTCGAGCGCGACCTGGAGGACGACCAGGCCGGGGAGACGGATTGATGCGCCCACGCCGGTACTGCCGCACTCTGGTGCTCGGCGCCCTGCTGGCCCTGGTCAACGGCTGCGGCGGCGGCGGCGCCAGCTTCGACGTCGCGGTCGGCGGCACGTCCGGCTCCGGCGTGGTCGGCGGCACCTCCGGCTCGGGCGTCACCGGCGGCCCGGTCACCGGCTTCGGCAGCGTGCTGATCGGCGGCGTCCGCCACCTCACCAGCGCCGACGACCCCGACATCGACACCCGCTTCGAGGGCCCGACTTCCGGCTTCGGCGAAGCCGACCTGGCGCCCGGCATGCTCGTGCAGGCGGAATGGCGGCAGGACGACGACGAGCCCCGGGCGGCCAGCCGGATCCGCTACCGGCCGGAGGTGTCCGGCCCGGTCACGGCGGCCCTGAGCGACACGGCCGGCGGCCCGGCGATCACCGTGGCCGGCGTGACCGTGCGGCTGACGGCCACCACGGTGTTCGACGACGCCTACGGGCGCACCACCGCCGGGGTGACGCCGCTCGGCGCCGTCGCCGACCTCGATCCCGCCCGGGACCGGGTCGAGATCAGCGGCTACGTGCTGCCGCTGGAGCTGCCGGCGGGCGCAGGCATCGTCCTGGCGTCGCGGATCGCCCGGGTCGGCATCGCCGGCACCAGCGACCCGCAAGAGACCCTGAGCGGTCTCGTCGACGCCAGCGGGCCCGGCGGGTTCCGCCTGGTGAACGCCGACCGCGGCGCGGTGACCGTGCGCTTCGATGCCGGCGCCCTGGCCGACGACGCCCCGCTGGACGACCCGGCGGGAACCACCCTGACCGAAGGCGCCCAGGTGCGCGTCACCGGCCAGCTCGCCGGCGGCACGCTGGACGCGGTGTCCAGGATCGAATCCACCCTCGGCGCCCTCGCGCCCGCAGACGGCGACGAGCCCGTCGCCGCCGACATCGAAGGTCCCGTGGCCGAGCCGCCGGACGGCGGCCGTTTCCGGGTGGCCGCCCAGACGGTTTCCTTCGACGGCGCCACGACCTTCGTCGGCGGCGACCCCACGGATCTGACCCGCGGCCGCCGCGTGCGGATCGAAGGCGTGCTGGGTGCGGCCGTGGACGGCGTGCGGGTGCTCTCCGCGGAGACCGTCCGCGTCGACGACGACAGCGAGGTCGGCCTGATCGACACGCTCACCGCCGACGTGTCCCAGCCCGGGGCCGGCGGCAACCGGACCCTGCAGACCCGCACCGGCCCGACCGTCCTGGTCCGGCCGGGCACGCTGCTCAGCGACCACAGCGGCGACGCCGGCAGCGGCCGGCTGCCCGTGGCCGCCCTGCGCGACGGCGACACCGTGCGCGTCGACGGGGTGTTCGACGGCGACGGCCGGCTGGTCGCGCTGGCGCTCGCCCGGGTGGACGACCGGAACTGCCAGCTCGAAGCGCGGGTGCTGCGCTCGGTGGTCAGCGGCAGCGACCGCCACTACACTATCGACGGCCGCCCGGGGCTCGTGGTCGCCCAGACGGGAGACACCTCCGAGCGGGTCGCGGACGGCGCCGACGGCGAGTTCGAGGCGGCCGATCCCGGCGACTGCAGCATCCGGCCGACCGGCGACGACGCCGACGGCAATCCCGTCGACGCCGGATTCCTGGCCGGCGAAGTCGGCCCGCTGGACCCGCTGGACGACTGAAACCGCCCCTCCCCGGAGTGTGACGACCGCCACGTCCTGAGTGGCGGCCGCTTGCCGGCCCGACGGCGCCCGGCGACCATGACGCGGAAGTTTCGCCAGGACGGCGCCGATCTGCGGTGGCCGGACCAACCCGGACGTTGAACCATGCCGGCCCGATCGACACCAGACAGACCCGCTCCAGGGAACGCGTCAGCGGTCGCGCTGGCCATTCTGCTGAGCCTGCTCGCCGGCTGCGACCAGGCGGATTTCGCCTTCACCACCGGCCGTTCCGGCGAGCGATTCACGCTGCCCGAGGTGCCGCCCGAGACCCGGGCGGCGGCCTGCCTGGAGACCCTGGCGACGGACGACGCCGCCGTCGTGCCGGCGACCGCCGCCGCCCGCCAGGTCGCCGACCTCGGACCGCTGTCCGAGCACGCCTTCCGCAAGCGGGAGCGCCAGCGTCAGCGCGCCTGGGACCAGGCCTACTGCCGGCGCCAGGCGGAATGCCGGTTCCTCGCGTTCCCCGAGGCCTCCGCCGCCGACCTCGACCACAGCGTCGAGCTGTGCCTGAATCACCGGGCCCAGCGCCGGGTGGCCATGGGGTTGTAGGCCATCGGGCCATAGGGTTGGAGGCCCTGGGGCTGTAGAATGGCCGGCATGATCGACGACTA
Source organism: Gammaproteobacteria bacterium UBA7803 (assembly GCA_002480525.1). GTDB lineage: Bacteria > Pseudomonadota > Gammaproteobacteria > Pseudomonadales > Azotimanducaceae > UBA7803. The sequence goes on from DLCH01000039.1 coordinate 15,804, forward strand.
CGCACCCGAAGCGCCGAGCCCGGAGGACCTGGCAACCACCAGCGGCGCCGTGCTGCTGGATTTCGGCACCAACTGGTGCGGCCACTGCCAGGCGGCGCGGCCGCGCATCGAGGCCGCCCTGGCCGGTCATCCGGACGTCCGCCACATCGCGGTGGAGGACGGCAAGGGGCGTCCGCTCGGCCGCAGCTTCGGGGTCAAGCTCTGGCCGACGCTGGTGTTTCTGCGGGACGGCTACGAGGTCCAGCGTCTGGTGCGCCCCCAGGACGTCGGCGAGATCCGCGACGCCCTCGACGCGCTGTAGCGGCGCAGGCCGCCTCAGGCGTCGATCAGCACCCACACCCCCAGGGCGACGAACAGACCCGCGGCCACGTAGCGGATCACCGCCAGCGGCAGCCGGTCGGCGTTCAGGTGCCCGATCAGCACCACCGGCACGTTGGCGGCCAGCATCCCCAGGGTCGTGCCCACCACCACCAGCCAGACCGGCTCGAACTCCGCGGCGAGCACCACCGTGGCGATCTGGGTCTTGTCGCCGATCTCCACCAGAAAAAACGCGATCAGTGTCGTCAGGAAGGCCCCGTAGGGATAGCGGGCCGCGGCGTCGTCCTCCTTGTCGGGGACCAGGATCCACAGGCCCATGACGATGAACGCGCCGGCGATGAGCCAGTGCTGCCACTGGGGTGTCAGCAGCTCGGCCAGCCAGGCGCCGATCTCCGCGGCAATGCCGTGGTTGGCCAGCGTCGCCACCAGGATGCCCGCGATGATCGGCCAGGGCTTGCGGAACCGCGCGGCCAGAAAGAGAGCCAGGAGCTGGGTCTTGTCGCCGATCTCGGCGAGCGCCACCGAGACGGTGGAGATGAAGAGGGTTTCCACGGATTCCGGATCCTCGGGGGCGGGAGTGTGAGCACCGATGACACGCGCCCCCGTCCCGCCCCGGTCCGGAGTCGTCGTGTCAAAGGTCTCGCCAGACCCGAGGCCGTGCACGCCATGACCCATGCGGGCCAAATGTGTTGACGGGCACCCTCCGCGCGCGCGGAGGCGGCTACTCCCCTAAGACGGCGCCATGATAACGACGCCCCCGATCGGCGGCAAACGCCGCGGGCCCGTATTTGCCTGGCCCGGCGGCCCGCCGCATGATGCGCCGGAGCAACCGGAGGAGCCGTCCCGATGGGTCAGTCTCGATCGCCACGAACCCACCCGGACGTCGTCCCCCAGCGGCGCCGGCGCCTCGGCGCGGCGGCCGGCTGCCTGCTGGCCCTGCTGTCGAGCCAGGCCGCCGTCCCGGCCGCTCCGCCCGGGGCGACCGGCGGCTTCGAGGTCGCCGAGGCCACCATCGACGACGTGCACCGGGCCATTGCCTCCGGCCGGGCCACCTGCGAGCAGGTCGTCCAGGCCTACCTCACGCGCATCGAGACCTACGACCGTGCCAGCGGGTTGAACGCCGTGACCGTGGTGAACCCGCGGGCCCTCGAGCGGGCCCGAGCCATCGACCGGCGGCTCGCGGCCGGCGAGCCGGTGGGCGAGCTGTACTGCATCACCGTGCTGGTGAAGGACAACTTCGACACCCACGACCTGCCCACGACCGGCGGCTCCGTGGCGATGCTCGACAGCCGCCCGCCTGACGACGCCTTCATGGTGCGCAGGCTTCGGGAAGCCGACGCCATCGTCATCGCCAAGACCAACATGGCCGAGTGGGCCTTCAGCCCGCGCCAGACCCGCAGCTCCTCCTACGGCATCACCGCCAACGCCTACGCTCTCGACCGGGTTCCGGCGGGCTCGTCCGGCGGCACGGCCTCGGCGGTGGCGGCCAGCTTCGGCACGGTGGGCCTCGGCACCGACACCGGCAACTCCATCCGCGGGCCCGCGTCGCACCTCGCGCTGTTCGGCATCCGCTCGACGCTCGGACTCACCAGCCGGGACGGGGTCATTCCGCTGGTGCTCGACAGGGACGTGGCCGGGCCGCTGACCCGCACCGTGGCCGACGGCGCCCGGGTGTTCGAGGTGGTGGCGGGGTACGATCCCGCGGACCCGATGACCGAGCTCGGCCGGGACCGGCATCCGCCCGGCTATCGCGCCGCGCTGCGGGCCGACGGGCTCCACGGGCTGCGGATCGGCGTGCTGCGCGCGCTGGCGCGCCCGGAGGACGCCGACCCGGAGATCCTCGCGCTGTTCGACGCCGCGCTGGAGGATCTGCGCCGCGGCGGCGCCGCGCTGGTGGATCCCTTCGTGATACCGGCGCTGGCCGATCACCTGGCCGCCGACAACTTCTGCCCGCGGTTCCGCTACGACCTGGGCGGCTACCTGGAGAGCCTCGGCGACGGGGCGCCGTTCGACGACGTCATGGTGGCCTTCGAGCGCGGCCAGCACGCCGACTACGTGGCCGACCGCCTGGCGTTCTTCGGCGGCTATCCGGCGGACGTTCCGCCGGAGCGCTGGAACCCGCCGTGCCCGGCGTTTCCGCACCACCCGGGGCGCCGGGCGTACCTGGACGGGGTGATCGAGGCCATGGACGCCGCCGGCGTCGACGCCGTCGTCCACCCGACGTGGACCCATCCTCCCGCGCCGCTGGCCAGTGCCGTCGCGGACTACCGCGGCGACAACTCCCAGCTCGTCGCCCCGGCCACCGGTCTGCCGGCGGCCACGGTACCCATGGGATTCCGGGGCGGCGCGCTGCCCGCCGGGCTGCAGATCCTCGCCCGCCCCTACGCCGAGCCCATGATCTTCCGGATCGCCTACGCCTACGAGCAGGCGACCCGCCACCGGCGCGCTCCCGCCGCCTTCCCGCCGCTCGCCGACCCGTGATCGGCGCCCGGCGGCCCGGTCAGTGCGCCCCGGCGGCGTGGCGACCGGCGCAGCACCCGTCGCCGGCGGTTTCCGGGCCGGCGTTCCCGGCAACCGCGGATGCCCCGGGCCCGCAGGAGCCGGAGGCGGCGGCCAGCTTCAGCTCAGCCCGGGCGAGACGGGTGACGTGAAGCGCCGCGCTCAGGTTCAGCGCGGCGATGCCCGCGGCCACCGCCAGGTCCGGCCAGCGTGAGCCCGAGGCGACGACCCCGCCCGCCGCGGCGATGACCGCCAGGTTGGCGATGGCGTCGTTGCGGCTGCACAGCCAGATGGAGGTGCGGTTGCTGTCGCCGTCGCGGAAGCTGAACAGCAGCGCCGCCACCGCCACGTTGACCGCCAGGGCCAGCATGCCGATGCCGCCCATCACCGCCGCGTCGGGATCGCTGCCGGCCACCGCCCGGTAGACGGCGCTGCCGAGCACCCACAGGCCGAAGGCGGCCATGGTCGCGCCCTTGAACAGGGACGCCCGGGCGCGGCTGGCGAGCGCCCCGCCGACCACGAACAGACTGATCGCGTAATTCGCCGAGTCACTGAAGAAATCCAGCGCGTCGGCCTGCAGCGACATGGAGTCGCCGATGGCGCTGGCCACCGCCTCGACCAGGAACATGGCGAAATTGGCGGCCAGCGCGATCCACAGCACGCGCCGGAAGCGGCGGTCCGTGACGTCGCCTGCGTCCGCCGCGCAATCCGTACAGCCGGCCATCAGGCGTCTCCCTCCAGCTCGTCGCGGGGCTCGGTGACGTGCGCCACCATGTCCTCGATCACGCACTGCACGTGCTGGTCCCGGGGCGAATAGAAGATCTGCCGGCCGCGCCGCTCGGCCCGCACCAGCCGGGCCGCCCGCAGCAGCCGCAGGTGGTGACTGACCAGCGACGGGGAGGCGCCCACCCGGGCGGCGATGTCGCCGACGCTGGCGGGCGCGGCGAGACAGCTCAGGACGATGCGCAGGCGGGTACCGTCGCCCAGCAGGCGGAACAGGTCGGCGAGCTCGGCGACCCGCTCTTCCGCGAGACGGCGCTCCGGCGCCTCCAGGTGTTCGATCTCGGCCATGATAACAACCAACGTATGAACAGGTGTTCATACGATAGTCGGGACGGCCGCCCCGCGCAACCCCATCGGTCACGGGTTCCCCGATCACGCTTCCGCGGCGGGTTCCGGGGCGCGTCGATCCGGCGCACGACAACCTGGCGCACAACAATCCGGCGAAGGGCGATCCGGCGAAGGGCGATCCGGCGAAGGGCGATCCGGCGAAGGGCGATCCACCGCTCGGCAACACCGCCCACCCTACTGTAGCCAATGAGAATGGTTCGCATTATTATTCGGTTTATCAAATCGAGCGCCGGCCGCGCCCGCGAGCCGGCCAGGCGGTTCGACCGCCACCGGGTCCGATCAATCTGTCGAGGAGCACAACCATGCCACCGTCCCGCTACCTGGGCGCCGCCGCCGTCGCCGCCCTGCTGTCGTCCGTCGTCAACGCCCAGGCCGGCCCCATCGAAGAGATCGTGGTCACCGCCGACGGCTCTCAGGTGACGCTCCCCGACCCCTACGCGGGCGGCCAGGTGGCCCGGGGCGGCCGCTTCGGACTGCTGGGCAACCTCGACATGATGGACGTGCCGTTCACCGCCACGGCCTACACCGAGCAGCTCATGCGGGATCAGCAGTCCCGCAGCGTCGCCGACGTGCTGCAGAACGACCCGGTGGTGCGGGTGGCCAAGGGCTTCGGCAACTTCCAGGAGCTCTACGTCATCCGCGGCTTTCCGGTGTTCTCCGACGACATGACCTACAACGGCCTGTACGGCATCCTGCCCCGCCAGTACGTGGCGGCGGAACTGCTCGAACGCGTCGAGGTGTTCCGCGGCGCCAACTCCTTCCTGAACGGCGCCGCCCCGGGCGGCAGCGGCGTGGGCGGCGCGTTCAATCTGGTTCCGAAGCGCGCCCCGGCCGAGCCGCTGACCCGGCTGACCGTCGGTTTCGAGAGCGACGCGCTGCCGCACGCCGCGCTGGACGCCGGACGCCGGTTCGGCGCCGCCGACGCCGTGGGCGTGCGGGTCAATCTGCTGCATCGCGACGGCGAGACCGCCGTCGACGGACAGGACCGGACCCTGACGGCCGCCGCCCTCGGCACCGACTACCAGGGCGAGCGGCTGCGCCTGGCCGCCGACGTCGGGTACCAGGACCACCGCATCGACGCGCCGCGGCCGAGCGTCACACCCCTCGGCGAGATACCCGATCCCGCGGACGCCGACGCCAACTTCGCCCAGCCGTGGACCTACACGGACGAGGAGCAGCTGTTCGGCGTGGTGCGCGCCGAGTACGACCTGAGCCCCAGCGTCACCGTCTGGGCCGCCGCGGGCGGCCGCAGCGGCGAGGAGCGCAACCTGCTGAGCAACCCCAGCGCCTTCGCCGACGGCTCGACCACCGCCTACCGGTTCGACAACGCCCGCGAGGACACGATCTTCTCGGCCGACGCCGGCCTGCGCGGCGACTTCCGGACCGGCGCCGTCGGCCACACGGTCACCCTGTCGGCCTCCACCATCTCCATCGAGTCGGACAACGCCTACGCCTTCTCGAGCTTCGCGGGCTTCGCCGGCGACCTCTACGACCCCAAGGACGTCACCGCGCCGGCGCCGGACTTCTTCGTCGGCGGCGACCTGTCCGCGCCCGGCAAGACCGAGGACGTCCGCAACCGCAGCCTGGCGCTGGCCGACATGGTGTCGCTGCTCGACGACCGTCTGCTGCTGACCCTGGGCCTGCGCTACCAGGAGATCGACACCAGGACCTACGACTACGACAGCGGGGCGGAACTGTCCCGCTACGACGAGAGCCGGGTCACGCCGGTGGCCGGCGCGGTGCTGCGCTTCGGCGAACGGTGGTCGGTCTACGGCAACTACGCCGAGGGGCTGGTGCCCGGCGAGACGGCGCCCGCTGCCAGCGGCGGGGTGCCCATCGTCAACGCCGGCGAGACCTTCGATCCCTACCAGGCCGAGCAGTACGAGCTCGGCGTCAAGTTCGACGGCGGCAGCCTGGGCGCTTCGGCCGCGCTGTTCAGCCTGAGCCGGCCGAGCAGCCTGGTGGAGAACAACGTGTTCAGCGCCGATGGCGAGCAGCGCAACCGCGGCCTGGAGCTGAGCGCCTTCGGCGAGCCGCTGGCCGGATTCCGGGTGCTGGGCGGGCTCACCTGGCTCGACGCCGAGCTCACCGCGACCCAGGGCGGCGTCAACCAGGGCAACGACGCCGTGGGCGTACCGGAGCTGCAGGCGAGCGTGAACCTGGAATGGGACCTGCCCGCCGTGCCCGGCCTGACCGTCGACGGCCGTCTGGTCCACACCGGCGAGCAGTACGCCGACGCCGCCAACACGGTGCGCGTGGACGACTGGACCCGGCTGGACGTCGGCGTGCGCTACGCCACCCGCCTGTTCGACCGCGCCGCCACCCTGCGGGCCCGGCTCGAAAACGTCACCGGCGAGGACTACTGGGCCTCGGTGGGCGGCTTTCCGGGCTCCAACTACCTGGTCCTCGGCACGCCCCGGACCCTGCTCCTGTCCGCCACCGTGGATTTCTGAGCGATGTCCGTGCTGCACCTGACCGCCGCCGTGCTCGCCGCCACCGCCGGCGTCGCGCTGCTTCACGGCGCCTGGCGCCGGCGCCTGCCGCGCGCCTGGCTGCCGGTGCCCGCGGGCTGGACCCTGCTGGGCGCCTCCGCCTGGTTCTGGGTGGCCGGCGCCGGCGCCGAGTTCGGCGTCACCCTGGCGCTGCTCGCCACCTCGCTGGTGGCCTGGCTGTTCGTCTGGCAGGACCGGCAGCGGCGCGAGCGGCGCGGCCGCCAGGACACGGCGCCCAAGGTGGCCGACGGCCGCAGCCTGGCGGAGCACGCGCTGCTGTTCGTGCTGGTCGTGCCCCTCGCCGCCGTCGCCTCGGCGCTGGTGTCGACGGCCCTGTCGCTGGCTCTGCCGGTGTCCGAGGTAAACGCCATGGTGATCGTGCTGGCGGTGATGCCGGTGCTCTGGGGCGCCGCCGCCTGGTGGTCGGTGGCGGACCCGCGACCGCTGCGTCCCGCCGCGGCCCTGACGATCGGCGCCCTGGCCGGCGCCGTCATCATCCACGTCTGAGGGAGGGAGCGGATCATGAAGCTCGGTTTGAGCCCCACGCTGGTGAAGCAGTCGCTGGCCAGCCACTCCTGGGTGGGCGTCCTGGTCGGGGCGCTGATGTATCTGGTCTGCCTGTCCGGCACCCTGGCCGTGTTCTACCCGGAGTTCGAGCGCTGGGAGCAGCCCGACGTCCGCGAGTCCACGGATTTCGATCCCGCGGCGGTCGAAGCCGCCTACCGGGACATCGTCGCCGGCGGTGAGCCGGTGACCCACCACATGTTTGTGTCGCTGCCGACGCCCGAGATGCCGCGCACGTCCATTTCCTCCGAGAATCGCGGCTGGTTCCTCCACCCGGACGGCCGCCTCGGTCCGGAGGTGGGTCACGACTGGACCCACATGCTGATCAACCTGCACCTGTACCTGCACCTGCCGAGCACCTTCGGCATGGTGGTGGTCAGCGCGCTGGGCGCGCTGCTGTGCGGGCTCGTCATCTCCGGGTTCCTCGCCCACCCGCGGCTGTTCAAGGATGCGTTCCTGCTGAGGCTCGGCGGCTCACGCCACCTGGAGCAGGCGGACATCCACAACCGGCTCAGCGTCTGGGGCGCGCCGTTTCATATGATGATCGGCATCACTGGCGCCTACTTCGGTCTGGCGGCGCTGATGTCGCTGGTGCTGGCCAGCGCCTACTTCGACGGCGACACCGACGCGCTGTCCGCGGCCGCCTTCGGCGCCGAGCCGGCGCTGAACCAGGCGCCGCGCGCGCCGGCCATCGCCCGGGCCATCGAGGAGACCCGGCGCGTCGCGCCCGAGGCGCGGCCGTTCTACGTCACCATCGAGGACGCGGACGTCCCCGAGGAACAGTACATGATCGTCGGCGCCCGCCACGCCGGCCGGCTGATCTGGGCGGAGCAGTACCGTTTCGACGCCGCCGGCAACTACCTCGGCAAGGTCGGGTTCTCGGATGGCGAGGCCGGCCGGCAGGCGATCTTCTCGGTCTACCGGCTGCACTTCGGTCACTTCGGCGGGCTGGGGGTGAAGCTGCTCTATCTGGTGCTCGGCCTGGCGCTCACCGTGGTGTCGGTCACCGGCATCAACGTCTGGCTGGCGCGCCGGCGCGGCCGGGACCGGCTGAACGATCTGTGGGCGGGATTCGTCTGGGGCGCGCCGCCGGCTCTCGGCCTCACCGCCATCGCCCAGGTGCTGCTCGGCATCCCCTCCACCGCCGTGTTCTGGATCGCGCTCGCGCTGGCCATGGCCTGGGCCGTCACGATCCGTGACGAGACGGCGGCCGGCCGCCGCCTGCAGGGTCTGACCGCCGCGATTCTGCTGCTGCTGGTCGCCGGCTATGCCCTGCGTTTCGGGGCGGACGCCCTGGGCAGCGTGCCGCTGGCCGTCAATGCAGCCCTGGCGGCTGCCGCCGTCGTGTTCGCCTGGGCCGCCGGCCGCGGCCGGGAGCGTCCCGCGGCGGCCGCGCAGCCGACCCGCTGACGCCTCCGCCCGGCGTTGTTGATCGCGCGCCCCTTTGCGGGTGTACTGGGCCGCACCGGCCGGACGCCGGCGCGGCTCACAGGGAGGACGGCGTGACATCCAGACATCGATTGGGCGCGGCGATGATCGCCCTGACGCTCGCCGCCGGCGGCCCGGCGGCTGCCGCCTCGGCCGGGGCCGCCGAGCCCCCGGCGGCGCCGGGGCACAGCGATCTGCGCGCCACCGTCATGGCCGCAGAGCGTGCCTTCGCGGCGACCCTGGCGAACCGGGATCATGCCGCCTTCACGGCCATGATCGACGACGAGGCGGTGTTCTTCGACGGCACCGTTCCGCTGCGTGGCCGTGCCGCCGTCGCCGCCGCCTGGGCCGGATACTTCGAGGGGCCGGACGCGCCCTTCTCCTGGGCGCCCGACCAGGCCGAAGTGCTGGCGTCCGGGACCCTGGCGCTGACCACCGGCCCGGTGTTCGACGCCGGCGGCAACGTCATCGCCCGGTTCCAGTCCATCTGGCGGCGCGAGCCGTCCGGCGCCTGGCGGGTCGTTTTCGACCGCGGCCACCCGGTCTGCGATCCGACGTCCCGGCCGAACCCACCGGGAGGCGGATGACATGCTGCCGCCCCCCGCACACGACGCCGCCGAAGCCCTCGACCAGATCCGCGAGCACGGCCTCGCGCTGATCCCCGGCCAGCTCTCCGCCGGGGACCTGCGGGCGGCCAGGGACGCGACCTACGGCGCCGCCGACGAGGACCGGCGCCTCGGCCGGGAGGCGGACCGGTTCGGCCTGGACTACGGCGAGGGCAACGTCCGGGTGTGGAACATCCTCAACCGCGCTCCCGTATTCCGCGACCTGGTGCAGCGCCCGGTGGTGCTCGAACTGCTCCGCGCCGTCGTCGGCTGGCCCGCCCTGCTGGGCAACATCTCCGCCAACATCGCCGAGCCCGGCAGCGGCGGCGGCATGCTCCATGCCGATCAGATCTTCGTGCCGAAGCCCTGGCCGCCCGAGCCCCAGGGCATGAACTTCGCCTGGCTGCTCGACGACTTCACCGCCGACAACGGCGCCACCGAGGTGGTCCCCGGCAGCCATCTGGCCGGCGACGACGCCGACCCCGAGGCCCTGGCGGCACGGGCCGTGCCGGTGATCGCCCCTGCCGGCACGCTCATGGTGTTCGAGAGCCGGCTGTGGCACCGCACCGGCTGCAACCGCTCCGGCGCCCCCCGGGCGGCCCTGTTCGGCTGGTACACCCGGCCGATCTACCGGACCCAGGAGAACTGGTTCCTGTCTCTGGACGACGACGTCGTGGCGGACGCTTCGGACGAGCTGCTGGTGCTGCTGGGCTACCGCACCCAGGGCCTGGGGCTGGTGTACGGCCGCTCGCCACGCTGACCGGCAGCGCCGGGCGGGCGCTGCCCACCGGCATCGGCCAGGCCGGTTGTGAAACGCTTGTCTCACTTTCTGCCTAGTGATACGTTGGTCTCAGTTCACGCGACCCCGGGTGGGAGAGGCTCGACCTGGCAACCACGGACGCAGACAACGTCGACGGCCGCACGCGCCGCCGGCTCGAGAACGGCGCGCGGATCTTCGACGCCGCCATGGAGCTGCTGGCGCGGCGCAGCTACGACGACATTTCCGTCGAGGAAATCTGCGCCGCCGCCGGTGTCGGCCGCGCCACCTTCTTCCGGGTCTACCAGACCAAGGCCGACCTGCTGCTGGAGTTCAACCGGCGCCTGGCCGAGCGCGTGCAGGCGCGGCTGGAGGCCGGCCGGCCGGAGCGCGTCGCCGACGCCCTGCGCCTGGTGGGCGAGGAGATCGCCGATACCTGGACCCAGACCGTGCCGGGCGCGGCGTCGCTGGCCATCGACTTCATCCAGTCGGCGGGCGGGCGCAGGCTGCACGCCGGGCATCCGGAGCTGCTGCACCTGGTGGTCGGCGTGGTCGAGCGGGGTCAGGACAGCGGCGAGCTCGAGGCCACGCTGCCGGCCGGCCTGATGGGATCCCTCGCGCTGGTGCAGGCGGCGGCGCCGGTGACCTACTGGTTCCGGCACCCCGAACGGGATCTGCATCAGCTCATCGACGAAGCCCTCGACCAGTGGCTGCACGGCGCCCTGGCCGACCAAGGAGCAGGATCATGACAGAACCGGCCACCGGCGGAGCGCTGATCGCCCGCACCCTCGCGACCCTCGGCGTGAAGGACGTGTTCGCCCTCCACGGCGGTCACCTCGACGCCTTCCTGGTGGCCTGTCCGGACGAGGGCATCCGCCTCACGGACTTCCGCCACGAGGCGTCCGCGGGCCACGCCGCCGACGCCTACGCCCGTTCGTCCGACACCGGATTCGGCGTTTGCGTGGTCACCGCCGGCCCCGGCTTCACCAACGCCCTCACGCCGATGACCAGCGCCTGGGTCGACGCGGTGCCGGTGGTGTTCATCGTCGGCTCGCCACCCCTGCGGGAGGTGGAGACCAACCCGCTGCAGGGCGGCATCGACCAGATCGCCATGGCCGCGCCGGTCACCAAGTGGGCGCACCGGGTCACCGGCGTCGAGCGCCTGCCGGACCTGATCGAGAAGGCCGCGCGAATCGCCGTGTCCGGCCGGCCCGGGCCGGTGCTGCTCGACGTGCCCATCGACGTCATGTTCATGCCGGTGCGCGACGTCATGTTCCCGGTGAACGCGCGGCCGGTGCGCGCCGACCGGCCGGCGCCGTCGCGCTCGGCCACCGAACGCGCCCTGACGCTGCTCGCCGGTGCCGAGCGCCCCGTGATCATCGCCGGCGGCGGCACCGTGTTTTCCCGCTGCTCGGAGTCGCTGCGGCGGTTCGCCGAAGCCAGCGGCGTGCCCGTGGCCGCGAGCACCATGGCCCGGGGCGTGCTGCCGGAATCGCATCCCCAGTACGTCGGCGGCGTGGCGTCGATCGGCGGCGCCGTGGCCCGCGGGGCGCCGCCGGACGTGGTGGTGATGGCCGGCGCCCGGGCGGGCATGTATCTCGGCGGCCGCTCCGGCTCGACCATTCCCGCGGACGCCCGGGTGATACAGATCGACGTCGACGGCGGCGAGATCGGCCGCCTGCGGCCGGTGGATCAGGCCGTGGTCGCCGACTGCGACGAGACCTTCGCCGCCTTTGCCGACGCCTGCGGCGCATTCGACTGGCCGGACCGGCGGGACTGGGTGCAGACGCTGAACGCCGGCCGCCGCCCGTTCGACCCCCTGTTCGCGGACGCGCCGACGGAGACCCGCCCCGGCGTGCTGCACCCCTACCACGCGACGAAGGCCGCCATGGACGCGCTGGAGGAAGGCACCGTGGTGGTCATCGACGGCGGCGAGTCCTCCGGCTGGGCCAGCGTCACCGTGCGTTCCGCCGGTCCGGGCCTGTGCATGCAGAACGGCTATCTCGGCTGCCTGGGCATCTCCCAGGGCATGGCCATCGGCAGCGCCATCGCCAACCCGGGCAGGCCGGTGGCCATCTTCAGCGGCGACGGCGCGGTGGGCTTCAACATCCAGGAGTTCGACACCATGGTGCGCCACGAGCTGCCCATCGTGACGATCGTGCTGAACAACGCCTGCTGGGCGATCTCCCGGCGCGGCCAGGACATCGTGTTCGGCGAGAACCGGCGCAGCATCGTCGGCCTGGCGAACACCCGCTACGACCAGGTGGCGGCCGCTTTCGGCGGGGACGGCGTCACCGTCGACCGCTACGACGACATCGCCCCCGCGGTCCGGCGGGCGCTGGCCTCACGGCGCCCGACGTGCATCAACCTGATCGTCGACGCGGAGGTGGTGAATCCGGCCATTCCCGCCATGGTGGGCGACCCCTCGGTGCCTGACCAGATCATGATTCCCTACTACGAGAACATTCCGATCCGGAGCGGCGGCTAGACCGGCAGTACCAGACTCGACCCGACAACCACCCGCCGGGACGGCGATCCTGAGGGACCCGTCACGGCGATCGAAGCTACGCAACAACGACAACAGGAGAACAACCATGGCCATCAAGACACGCTTCACCGAGGAATTCGGCATCGAGCACCCGATCGTGCAGGGGGGCATGCAATGGGTGGGCTATGCCGAGATGGTGGCGCCCGTGGCCAACGCCGGCGGGCTCGGCTTCCTCACCGCACTGACCCAGCCGACCCCGGAGGATCTCGCCAAGGAGATCGCCCGCACCCGGGAGATGACCGACAAGCCCTTCGGCGTGAACCTCACCATTCTGCCGGCCATCAATCCGCCGCCCTACGCCGAGTACCGCGACGCGATCATCCAGGGCGGCATCAAGATCGTCGAGACCGCCGGCTACAAGCCCCAGGAGCACGTCGACGAATTCAAGAAGCACGGCATCAAGGTGATCCACAAGTGCACCGCGGTACGGCACGCCCTGTCCGCGGAGCGCATGGGCGTCGACGCCATCTCCATCGACGGCTTCGAGTGCGCCGGCCACCCGGGTGAAGACGACATTCCCGGCCTGATCCTGATTCCGGCGGCGGCCAACAAGGTCAAGGTGCCGATGCTGGCTTCCGGCGGCTTCGCCGACGCCCGGGGCCTCGTAGCCGCGCTGGCGCTCGGCGCCGACGGCATCAACATGGGCACCCGCTTCTGCGTGACCAAGGAGGCGCCCATCAACGAGGCGTTCAAGCGCCAGATGGTGGAGAACGACGAGCGTCAGACCAACCTGATCTTCCGCACCCTGCACAACACGGCGCGGGTGATGAAGAACGCGGTCAGCGACGAGGTGGTGGCCATCGAGCGCAAGGGCGGCGCCACCTTCGAGGACGTCCAGCATCTGGTGGCCGGCGCCCGGGGCCGCAAGGCCATGGCCGACGGCGACACCGACGGCGGCATCTGGTCCGCCGGCATGGTGCAGGGGCTGATCGACGACATCCCCACGGTGAAGGAGCTGATCGACCGCATCGTCAGCGAGGCGGAGGAGATCATCCGCGCCCGGCTGGACAAAGTGATCGCCTGATCCCGTCCCCGCGACGCCCCGCCGCTCGACCGGGCGGCGGGGCCTGCCGCCAGGTCCTGCGACGGGTTCCGCCCGGGTCTGCGGTTCCCTCCGCCGGCCCATCGCACGGGCTCATGCCGACGGCTCACTCCCCAGGCGGCTTCCGCCAGCTCGCTCCACCAGCTTACCTCACCCGCTCACGCCAAAGGCTCACTCCACGGGCAACGGCACGGGCCGACCTTCCGCCAGCCACAGCTTCTCGCCCGCCGTGTCCGGCCGCGGCGGTCGCATGCCCTGGATGAGCCACAGCTCGCTGGGCGTCTCGTCGATGTGCAGTTCCCAGTCGAAGCCGCGGCCTTCGAGATACGGGCCCAGGGCCTCGTTGACCATGTCCAGCCAGCGCTGCCGCATCCGGTCGCTGGAGAACTGCCGGGCGATATGGTCCACGGCGATGCGCACGAATCCGTCCACCGGCTTACCGCCGATGAAGAACGACTCGGCCGGCACCTCGCGGAACACCGTGCCGACGTAGAACGCCGGCAGGATCGGGTAGAGGGAAACCACCGCCTCGGCAAAGGCCTGCTTGTCGTCGGCGGTGTAGGCGCCCGGGGCGTGATAGACGGTCCACAGCGGCATGGAAGGCTCCTCGGTCATCATGTCGTGTATATACACTACATGAAATAGCCCGAGCCGCAAACCATGGCAGCGAGCCGCCTTGCCGGAGCCGGGTCGTGTATATACATTCCTTCCATGACCACCACGACAGCAGTTGCCGAGAGCTGCGCCTGCCTGCGCGTGCGCAAGGCCGCCCGGAACGTCACCCGGCGCTACGACGCCGCGCTCCGCCCGGCGGGGCTGCGCATCACCCAGTTCACGGTCATGACGGCGCTGGCGGAGTACGGCGAGGTGTCGATCACCGATCTGGCGGAGTCCCTGGGCATGGAGCGCACGACGCTGACCCGCAACGTCCGCCCCCTCGAGCAGAAGGGCTGGCTGAAGATTTCGCCGGAAGGCTACCGCCGCGTGCGCACCCTGACCCTCACCGCCAGTGGCCGTCGCAAGCTCGAGGCCGCGCTGCCGCTGTGGGAACAGGCCCAGCAGCAGATGGAACGGCAGCTCGGGCGGCAGGGCCTGCGGGCCTTCAACGAGATGCTCGAACGGGCCACCTGAGCCGCGTCACCGCGGGCCCGCAGCGCCAGGTCCGGGGCGTCTGTCGGGAGCTGGTTGACACCGCGTCAACATTTGCGCCAATCTTGCGCCCATGTCCAGACGCAGCTCAGACACGCGCCACCGGATCCTCGAGGCGACCATCGCCAGGCTGGAATCCCAGGGCGGCGCCGGGGTGCGCATGGCCGACATCGCCAAGGCCACGGGCATCTCCCGCCAGGCCGTCTACCTGCACTTCGCCACCCGCGCGGAACTGCTGATCGCGGCGGCCCGCCACCTCGACGAGCGCCTGGACGTGGACGGCCGCCTGGCGGCGTCCCGGAGCGCGGCGACCGGCCGCGAACGGCTGAGCCGCTACGTGGAGACCTGGGGACGTTACATTCCCGACATCTACGGCGTCGGCAAGGCGCTGATGCTCGCCGAAGCCTCGGACGAGGCCGCGGCCGAAGCCTGGCGGGATCGGATGGATGCCATGCGCGACGGCTGCCGCGCGGCCATCGATGCGCTGGACGCCGACGGTGACCTCGCCCCGGGCTGGACCCGGGCGAGCGCGACCGACGCGCTGTGGACGCTGCTGCTGGTGCCGAACTGGGAGCACCTCACCCAGCGCTGCGGCTGGTCGACGGAGCAGTACGTCGCGGGGATGAAGCAGCTCGCCGAGAGCAGCTTCGTCACCGCGCCTGCGTCAGCCGGACGGCTGACGCAGGGCGGGCAGAATCAGGCCGACTGAAGATTCCCGGCGGCTTTCTTGCCGCGCTCTTCGACGACGTCGTAGCTGATGCGCTGCCCTTCGGTCAGCGTGTCCATACCGGCTTTCTGTACGGCGCTGATGTGGACGAACACGTCCTGTCCGCCGGACTCCGGCTGGATGAACCCGAACCCCTTGGTGGGGTTGAACCATTTGACGGTTCCAGTAGCCATGTCATGGCCTCCATAGTTGTTTCGCTCGCAAATCGGGAGCGAGTTCGAACAATCCGGTCGTAGTGGGTGACTTGATTCGTTCGTCCGTCAGCCGGACAGGCTGATCAAAGGCAGGCCAAAACGTTAGATCGCCCGCGAAGCTTGCGCCGGACGGCAGACCAAAGCAAGAGGTACACGCGCTGCCCGAACGGGCCACGGGGATGGTCCGTCAGCCCCAGGGCCGGCGCCGGCCGGTGATCATGGGCCTGACGAGCTCGATTCTGCCGACGTACTGCACCACCAGCACGGATGCGACGTGGACGATCGCGCAGAGCCACAGCGCGTGGGCCGCAAGCTCGTGGGTCTCCTGCAGGAACGCGTTGCCGAACAGCGCGTCGATCTCTTCGTGCAGCCAGCCCGTGACCGTCAGGACCGCCACGAGCAGGAACACGGCATAGATCATCAATGCGCCGACGGGGTTGTGCCCGGAGTCCAGGGGCACGGTGCGCGTCTGCAGCGCCGCCAGATGTTCGTGCAGCCGGGCGCGGCTGGGTGCGAACGAGGCGAACCGGGCATGCCTCGTGCCGACGAACCCCCATACGATCCGCACGGCCACCGCCGCGGCAGCGAGGTAGCCGATCCAGTTGTGCAGGTCGCTGCCTGGGTCGGTCACCCAGTAATCGACCAGGACCGCCGTGGCCAGCGTCCAGTGGAATCCGCGCACGACCGGGTCCCAGATCTCGACGGACGCCGGTCCATTCATGGTCAGCCTTCTTCGCGCTTGACCACGCTGCCGTCGACCGGGTCGAAGTAGATCTCCACCTTGGTCTGCTCGGGATCGAAGCCGTAGATCTCGTAGCAGTTGCCTTCGGTGATCTTGAACTCGTTGATCTGGTAGCCCTGCTCGATCAGATCCTGCTGAAACGCCTCCGCATCCTGCCAGGTGGACTGAGGCTCACTGGTGCACTGGGTGGCGGGCTCGCCGGCGCAGCCGGCCAGGGCCACCAGGGTCAGAGACACAAAAAACGCTCGTGGGGCCATGTACATCATCCAACGGAAACCCGGAGCCAAAGCTACCACACAATCCGACCCGCCTCGCACAGCCACGGAGGCTGCAGGCTGCGGCCGTCAGTCACAGGCCCGCTGCTTCGCCAGACCGTCGCGCATCCAGTCGATGAGCGCCCGAAGGCGGGACGGAACAGCCCGGCCGCCGGGATAGACCAGACTGACCGGCCAGGGCCTGGGCTCGTGATCCTCCAGGACGATCCGCAGGCTCCCGCGGGCGACATGCTCCCGCACCTGATAGGAGAGGAACTGCCCGAATCCCATCCCGCTGACGCAGGCCGACGTCGCGGCAGCGATCTGATTCACGCCGAACGGGCCGTCCACCGGCACCGAGACGTCCGAGCGCCCGTCGGAGAACAGCCAGGACGTCTCCAGGCCGGGCAGATTCTGCTGGCGCACGCAGGGCAGCGTCGCCAGATCGCCAGGACGTTCGGGCTCACCGACAGCACGCAGCAGGTCCGGGCTGGCCACGGTCACGCGGCGCATTTCACCGAGCGGGATCGCCACCATGGACGAGTCGGCGAGCGGGCCGATCCGCAGCGCCAGGTCGACGCCCTCGCTCACCAGATCGACATTGCGGTCGAGCAGCAGCAGGTCGGCCCGCACCCGGGGATGCGCCTGCAGGAACGACGCCAGCAGCGGCGCCAGGTGGATTCGGCCGAACTCCACCGGCGCGGTCATGCGCAGCGCGCCGACCAGCGTCTGCTGGGTGCGGGTGATCGCGCGTTCCGCCTCGTCGACGTCGGTGAGGATGGCCCGGCACCGGGTCAGGAACTCCTGGCCTTCGGGGGTCAGTGACATGCGCCGGGTGGTCCGCCGCAGCAGCACGACGCCTAGGTGCTTCTCCAGGGCCGCCAGGCTCCGGACCACCGCGGCCTGGGACCGGTCGAGCCGCTCGGCAGCGGCCGTGAGACTGCCCCGATCGACGATCTCCACGAAGGTCCGCATGGCCGCCAGTCTGTCCATCCGGCCGAGATTAATGCGTTCACCGCATTAGTAAAGTGTCATAGGCGATATTTATTCGGCGCGTGCACACCTTCAGGCTCTTCCACCACGTTCAACCCCACCCTGAAGGAGAGACCCATGAGCGACACCGGACCCATCACCAGCGGCGCCCACCACGTCGGCCTGACCGTTCCCGACGTCGATGCGGCGGCGGCATTCTTCGTCGACGCCCTCGGCTTCCGCACCGTCGGCGGCAACCCCGAGTACCCGGCGATCTTCGTCAGCGACGGCACGCTCATGGTCACGCTGTGGCGCGCCGAGTCCCCCGAGACGGCGACGCCCTTCGACCGCCGCGGCAACATCGGCCTGCACCACCTCGCGCTGCGCACCGCCGACCTCGACGGCCTGGCCGACCGGCTCCGGGCGCGCAGCGACACCCGCATCGAGTTCGCCCCGGAAGGGCTCGGCTCGACCGGCATCCGGCACATGATGTGCCGCATCCCCGGCGACATCCGCGTGGAGTTCATTGCCGCATGAGCGGGTCGCCGTTTCACGCCGGGGAGCAGCGGGTGCAGGAGCGCCTCGGCGTGCGCGAGGCCATCGAGCCCTGGGCGCGCCAGGTCGTCCGCCCCTACCTGCCGGCGCAGCACCGGGACTTCTACGCCCAGCTCCCCTTCGTCGTCGCGGCGGCGCGGGACGGGACGGGACGGCCGTGGGCGACCCTGCTGGCCGGCCGGCCCGGCTTCGTGACGTCCCCGGACGACCGCAGCCTGCTGATCGGCGCCGGACCCGCGGCAGGTGACGCGCTCGCCGGCGCCATCGTGCCCGGCGCCCAGCTCGGCCTGCTCGGGATCGAACTCGACACCCGCCGGCGCAACCGGGTGAACGGCACCGTCGCGGCGTCCGGCGCCGCGGGGCTGCGCTTCGAGGTCGACCAGGCCTTCGGCAACTGTCCCCAGTACATCACCGAGCGGCGCTGGCGCGCCGTGGCCGTCGACCCGGCCGGCGTGCGGACGACGCGCCACCAGCACCTGAACGCCCGGCTGCGGGCGTGGATCGAATCCGCCGACACGATGTTCGTCGCCAGCGGCTACCGCGGCGAGAAAGACGGCGATCCGGCGCTGGGCATGGATGCCTCCCATCGCGGCGGCCCGCCCGGGTTCGTCCGCGTGACCGGCGACCGGCGTCTGACGTTCCCCGACTACGCCGGCAACAACCACTTCAACACCATCGGCAACCTGGTGGCCGACCCGCGCATCGGCCTGCTGTTCGTCGACTTCGAACGCGGCAGCCTGCTGCAGCTCAGCGGCACCGCCACGATCGACTGGGAGCCGCCGCCGGCGGCCCGGCGCGCCGGCGCCCGGCGGACCATCGACGTGGTCGTCGAAGCCGCCGTCGAGCTGGACGCGGTCCTGCCGCTGCGCTGGGGCGGCCGGGCCGACACGATCACCGCGCTCAGGCTGAAGCGGCGCTACCGCGAGAGCGACGACGTGACGTCGTTCGAGTTCGTCGCCGCGGACGGCAGCGATCTGCCCCCCTTCGAGCCCGGCCAGCATCTGCCGATCGAACTGCCGGTCGACGGCCGGTCCGAGCCGGTGCGGCGCAGCTACTCGCTGTCCAACGGACCCGACGACGGCCACTACCGGATCAGCGTCAAACGCCACCCGCACGGCCTCGCGTCGCGGCTGCTGCACGACACCCTGGAGGCAGGCGCCCTGGTCGCCGCACGGCCGCCGGCCGGGGATTTCGTTCTGAGGTGCGGCGACCGGCCGGTGGTGCTGGTCAGCGCGGGTGTCGGCATCACCCCCCTGCTGAGCATGCTCGGCCGCCGCTGCCCGGGTCAGCCGGTGCTGTTCGTGCACGGCGCCCGGGACGGCGATCATCACCCGTTCGCCAGCGAGCTGCGGCGCCTGGCGGAGGCGGACCCGCAGGTCACGCTGCACACGTCCTACAGCCGGCCCGGCCCGCAGGACGTCCCGGGCCGCGACTTCGACCGGGTCGGCCGGGTCGACGCCGAGCTGATCGCGGCGCTGCTGCCGGATCTCGATGCCGACTTCTACCTGTGCGGCCCGGTCGGCTTCATGGCGTCCGTCAGCGCCGGGCTGGTACGCCGCGGCGCCACGCCCGACCGCATACACACCGAGAGTTTCGGGCCGGCGGCGCCATGACACGGCGCCCCGGCCAGTCCACGGGCGCGACCGCCTAGCCGTCCAGGGGTCCGGCCGACCGCCGCACCTGCCCGGGCGGACGGCCGACGACCTTGCGGAACGCATGCCGGAAGGCCGCCTCGGAGTCGTAGCCGACGGCCTCGGCGATCTGCGCCACGGCCATGTCCGTGCTGGTGAGCAGGTCCACGGCCATCTGCATCCGCCATCCGGCCACGTACGCCATGGGCGTCCGGCCGACGGTTTCCCCGAACGCCGCCGAGAACGCCGCGCGGCTCATGCCGGCCTCCCGGGCGAGGCCGCCCACCGACCAGCGGGCCTCCGGCGCGGCGTGGAAGCGTCCCAGGGCCCGGCCCAGGCGCGGGTCCGCCATCGCCGCCATCAGGCCGACACAGGCGCCGGACTCGATGTGCTGACGCAGCGCGAACACCACCAGGACGTGGACCAGATGATCGATCACCGCGCGCCGGCCGGGATGCGCGGCGAACGCCTCACCGATCAGCAGATTCAGCAGATTCCGCGCGTCACCCACCGCCGACCCGGCCAGGTCGATCACCAGGGCCTCCGGCAGGCTGTCCAGCAGGGGCCAGACCGCCCGGCTGCGGAAGTCGATGTGGCCGCACAGCATCCGGGTGACGGGAACGCCGTCCACGAGCGGCGGCGGCTCGTTCAACGTGACGTCCCGGGGCACCGCTTCCCCGGGCGTCAGCAGATGACCGGCGTCGCGGGGGAACAGCACGAAATCCCCGGGCTGCAGCCGTCGGGGCGCTTCCCCCGCCAGGTGCAGCCAGCAGTCGCCGGACTGGATCAGATGAAAGCTCCCGGCATGCCCGCCCGAGGTGTCCACCGCCCAGGCGCCGCCACACAGGGCGGCCTCCGTGGCGACGGCGGCAGTCAGCCTGAGGCGGGACAGGATGGGGCTGAGGGCGTCCTGGTCTGTGCCGGTCACTGGACCTCTTCCGTCGAACTAGACGCTTGCGAACTTATTGGCGACTTTCGAGCATATATCGTCCACGCGAACCGATCTACAGTGACGGCTCACTCAGCGACGGAAACGCCCATGACCACCGAGATCAGAACGACCAGCCCCGAATCCTTCGACGCCGAGGTGCTGCACGCCGACGGACCGGTGCTCGTCGATTTCCACGCCGAATGGTGCGCGCCCTGCCAGGCGATGGCGCCGGTGATCGCGGATCTGGCGCAGCGCTACCGGGGCCAGGTCGACGTGCTGAAGGTCGACGTCGACCGCAGCCCGTCGCTCGCCAGGCGCTACGGGGTGCGCGGCATCCCGACCCTGATGCTGTTCAGCAACGGCGAGGTCGCCGAGTCCATCGTCGGCACCGCCTCGGCACGCCGGCTCGGATCGTTGATCGAGACCCACACCGGCGCCCGCTGAACCACACACCAGACACGACCAGGAGCAGCCATCATGAACTTCACGCAACGGCATCGACCCCCGCGGTCCCCGACCCCGCCGGTGGCGACCGCCGGCGTATGCCCGCCCGCCATGCCGGCGGATACCAGCCCGCTGCGGCACGTCTTCGCCGCGGTGATGCTGGCGCTGACCCTCAGCCTGCCCTCCGGCGTGCAGGCCGACGAACGCCTCGAAGCGGCCATGGCGATCGTGGTTCCGCCGGACCAGGCGGACGTCGAGCGACTGATCGAGACCATGACCCTCCGGGGCGATGTCGACGACGCCGAGGCGCTGCGGGCACGGCTGCTGCGCCTGTATCGCTCCGACGACTTCAGGCAGCGGACGGCCAGGGTGTACGCCAAGTACCTCACCGAGGCCGAGCTGCGCTACCTGGCCGAAACGCTCCAGCACCCCATGTTCCGCAGATACCGGGAGGTCGCTCCCGAAATGATGCTGGAGCTCGCCGAGCTCGAGCGCGACCTGTTCGCGCGCGTCGAGCCGTAGCGCCAGCCACACCACCCCGAAGACCACAACGAGGAGGACTCATGTCCCGCATACCAGCCATCGACCCGACCACCGCAACCGGCGCCACCGCCGAACTGTTCGAGACAGCCAGACGGAAGATGGGCGCCGTGCCCAACGTGCTGCGCGTGCTCGGCAACTCACCGGCCGCTCTGCAGGCCTACCTGACGCTGTCCGAGGTGCTCGCCGGCAGCCGCTTCGACGCCCGCGAGCGCGAAGCCATCGCCCTCGCGGTCGCCGGCGCGAACGCGTGCGACTACTGCGCCTCGGCGCACGGCTTCATCGCGAAGAACCTGCGGGTCGGCGACGAGGAAATCCGCCGCCACCTGGAGGGACACAGCGACGACCCGCGGCTCGACGCGGCGCTGCAGTTCGCGCGCGCGGTGGTCGACAAGAAGGGCTGGGCCGACGACGGCGATCTCGCCGCGGCCCGGGACGGCGGTCTGGACGATCAGCAGATCGTCGAGGTCGTGGCCCTCACCGTGGCCAACATCCTGACCAACTACACCAACCACATCGCCGGAACGGAGATCGACTTCCCGCTGCTGAGCGCCTAGCCGGACACGGGCCGCGCCCTGCCGCCTGCCGGCAGGGGGCGGCCCGGTCACGCACGCCGGACCGATTCGCGAACCTGCCGGCGCGGATGGAACTCGAAGCCGAACTCGGGCCGAACGCCATGGAAACGAACGGCGCTCTCCCGCCGCTATGACGCATCAAGGCTGTAATAGTCCATGCACACCGGACACAACCCGTGGCTCGCGTTGTTCTGCGGGTGCTCGACCCAGTCGGGCACCCAGTCCCAGCGGCCGCCATCGGACATGTGCCGGACCCGCCGGCAGTGCGCACACTGATGGATCAGGCCGTTGCGGTCGACGTAGCGCGAGGCGCGCGGTGCCCGAGGCTTCCGCTCGGGACCGTGCGGACGCTCGATCGACCGGGAATTCACCACCAGGTGCCCCTGATCTTCGGGCAGGGCGTAGACCAGCATGGCGAACCGCCGGTACACCGTGGCCGACGAGCATTCGTACTCGTGGCTCGCCGGATTCAGGGTCGTGCCGTAGCGCGGGGTCCGGGCGAACAGCTCGCGATAGAACGGCGCCAGCGGCGGGGCGAGGGCATCCAGATAGTTCGAGCCCACACCCCAGCGGTCGGCGACGGCAGGCTGCCCGCCGTTGTCGCGGGCGAAGGCGTCCCAGCCGGCATTCACGAACACGATGCGCCCGCCGGGGTCCAGCGCAAAAATGCTGTCGGGGTGCGCGTCGAGCTGCTCGAGGGTGAAAATATCAGACAGCAGACGGGCGTACGCCTGGTCGGCGAATTCGGCCATGATCAGAGCAGAACTGCAAAGCACGGCAGTTTAACACCCGTGCTCAACCGCCGTTCCGTGCCGCCGGGCATCGTCGCCGGGTGCATCATTCGGACTCGAACACCTTGACGAACTCCTCGATCTGCCCCGAAGCGTGGAAGCGTTGCAGGTGCGCCTGTACCGAGTCGCTGGCGCGCATGCCCTTCGGGATCAGCAGCACCCCGGTCTGCGTGACGACGTCGTCGACCAGAACCATCCGGTCGGTCAGCGCATGCACCGTCACGAGCCGCTCACTGCCGTCTTCCCCGGCGCACAGCCGCTTCGCCAGTGCATCCAGCACCGCGGGGTCGTAGCGGTCCGGGTGACGCTGGAGGTCCGCCAGCGCCTGCTCACGGGTCGCTCCGTCGTTCAGCCGCCGATCGAAGTCGAGCAGCACCTTCAGGCACCGGGCGCCCGCAGGTATGGCGGACCCGCCGACCTCGTCGTTCGGCCAGCCCGTGCCGTCGAAGTTCTTCTCCTGATAGCGGACGATCTCGGCCACCTGATCCAGCCGCGGAATCCGGCGGATCAGCTTGAAGGACAATGCCACCGCGCCTTCGATCTGCTGCTGCTCCCTGGGACCCGCTGCCCGCCCCGACTGGGCTCGGGCGACCAGCGACTCCGAAAGCGTCGTGTAACCGAGCTGCGAGAGCAGCACCGCCGTCTCCAGCGTCCAGGGTTCGACGCCGGCCAGGCTCGCCACGTCGAGATGTCGGAGCTGCTCGCGCAGCCGCATGGTCTGGCCGAGCACCTCGGGCCGGACCAGGGACAGAAGCTCGACAAGGGTCGCCACGGCGCC
This sequence comes from Gammaproteobacteria bacterium UBA7803, assembly GCA_002480525.1. Classification (GTDB taxonomy): domain Bacteria; phylum Pseudomonadota; class Gammaproteobacteria; order Pseudomonadales; family Azotimanducaceae; genus UBA7803. Next base: position 39,471 of record DLCH01000039.1, read on the forward strand.
CTTGACGGTGTTCTCGAGAAGGTCCCGCTCTACCTTGAGCAGGCGATGGTGTTCGATGGCAGTCGCCACCGTGGCTCCCAACTCGTCGGGCGGACAGGGTTTGTTGAGAAACCGGAACACGTCGCCGCGATTGATGGCCTGCACGGCGGTCGCCTGGTCGGAGTTGCCGGTGAGCAGTACCCGCACCGTGTCGGGGTGTCGTTCCTTGAGGCGGGCGAGAAACTCCACGCCGTTCATGTTCGGCATGCGCATGTCGGAGATGACCACCGGATAGGCGCCATGGCGGTCGATCTTCTCGAAGGCCTCCGCCGCCGACAGGGCCGTGTCTACCTCGAAGCGCCCCCGCAGCGAACGCCGGTAACCATTCAGTACGTTCTGCTCGTCATCTACCAGAAGGATGTTTTCCATGTCACGTCTCTGCACATCTTCATTCAGTTGACCTGGAGTTCGGCCCGCCAGCGGTCCTCGTCCGCACACACGCCGACCCGCTCCAGATAAGCCACATCGAGAGCGATGTCGCTGCCCTCCATCCCATGGGTCAGCACCTCCGCGAGGTGCACCGCGGTGAGCGGCGTCACCGCCGTGTCGAGCGAGTCGCCGGGGTGATGGTGGTAGGCGACGGCTTCGACCACGGGACTCGTGAATCCCCAGAGGGTCAGCAGGTAGGCACCGATGTCGGCGTGGGTGCAGCCCAGCACCTGCCTTTCGGCCTCGACCACCCCGAGGCCCTGCTCGCCCATCAGCGCCTTGACCCTCGCGTAGCCCTCCTGGATTCCGCTGATTTCGACCAGCTTGCCGACGTCGTGCAGCATGCCCGCGAGCAGCGCCTGATCGATGGCCTTGCGGCCGAGCCCCAGCGCCCGCGCCGCCTGCTTCGCCACACCACCCGCCACGATGCTGTGCTGCCACAGGGCCTGCATGTCCGGCACGACGGCGTCCGCGCGGGCGCCGCTGAACAGCTCCACCGTGATGACGATGGCCCGTACGGCGTCCAGGCCGAGCACCCGGGTGGCCTGAACCGGCGACGTGACGTCGCTGCGCAGACCGAAGTAGGCGGAGTTCACGAGCTGGAGGATCTTCGCGGTCATCGCCACGTCCGAGGCGATGATCTCCCCGACCGACTCCAGCGAACCCGTCGGCGACGCCGCCTCCTCGGTGACCCGAAGATACAGGTTGGGCAGGCTCGGCAGGCTGGTCAGGCCACCGATGCTGCTGATCAGCCGCTGGTCACCCAGCCGTTCCTGCAGGCGCACCACGCTGTCCACGGAGGCCACCAGCTTCTCCGCATCGCAGGGCTTGGCGAGAAACTGGTGGGTCACCTGGGCCGCTTCGAGGGCGAGCTGGGAATCCGCGTAGCCGGACAGGCCGATCCGTACCGCGTCCGGGCAGTGCTCCTTGGTGTGACGGAGCACGTCCACACCCGTGTAGGCCGGCATGCGCATGTCGGACACCACGACGTCGAAGTGGCCGGTCGCAATGCGCTCGAGCGCCCTCGCCGCGCAGGGCTCGAAGTGCATCTCCCAGCGATCCCGCATGGGCCGCAGCAGGCGCTTCAGCCCATCCAGAATCTTCGTCTCGTCGTCGACGAAAAGAACCTGTTTCATGGCAGCCATCAGGCGGGCATCGAGATGACGAAGGCGGCTCCTTCGCTGACGGTCTCGTCGAGACGCAGCGTGCCGCCGTGCTTGTCGGCGATGACCGACGTCGCGATCGCCAGACCCTGGCCGGTGCCCTTGCCCACGGGTTTGGTGGTGAAGAACGGATCGA